>CAKZWQ010000050.1 GCA_937921935.1 uncultured Gammaproteobacteria bacterium
TGAGTCGCATCAAGTTGATTGCCCGCGTATCCAATGGCGGTGATGCCCTGGCGCAGCCCGGGGATGTGTTTGGTGAGGCCCTGTGGGCGCCGGGCGATGGCCCCGTGGATATTGTGATGAATCAGGTAGTGCAACCGTGACTGCTAAAGGCCAAGCCCGATCAGTCCGACTTCGGGGCCAGCAATTGATTCGCGAACCCCTGTTAAACAAGGGCTCGGCTTTTAGCCGCGAGGAACGTGCAGCCTTCGGTCTGGAGGGCATGTTGCCCCATGCGGTGCTGACGATTGATCAACAGGCCCGGCGCAGCTATCGCAACCTGACTTTCTACAATGATCCGCTGAAACAGTACGTGTACCTGGCATCCTTGCACGAGCGTAACGAGACCCTGTATTTCAAATTACTCGAACAGTATCTCGAAGAACTCCTGCCCATTGTCTATACACCCACCGTCGGGCTTGCGACGCGCCGCTACAGCCAGGTGTTTCAGCGCGGTCGTGGTGTCTGGGTCACCCCGGGGATGCGCGGCGAGATCGCAGCCGCGCTAAAACGCTGGGCCGGTGATCGGCAGATCCGGTTGGTTGTGGCAACGGATAATGAATCAATTCTCGGGATCGGTGACCAGGGCGCCGGCGGCATGGCTATATCAATCGGCAAATTGTCGCTGTATACAGCAGGGGCGGGGATCGATCCGGCGACTGTGCTGCCAGTCAGCCTGGATGTCGGCACCAATAACGACGCCTTGTTGAAAGACCCCAACTACATCGGCTGGCCCGAAGCGCGCTTGCAGGGTGACGCCTACCTGTCACTGGTGGATGAATTTATTGCCGCCGTGCAATCCGTGTTCCCGGGGGCACTGGTGCAGTGGGAGGACTTTCGCAAAGATAACGCCCTGCGTGTGCTGGATCGTTTTGCACAGCAGTTGCCGTCCTTCAATGATGATATTCAAGGTACAGGTTCCATGGCCCTGGCCGGCATACTGAGTGCGGAACGCAGCCACGGTCGCAGCCTGGACGAAGAACGGATCCTGATTCATGGGGCGGGCGCTGCCGGATTGGGCATTGCCCGCCAGATACGTACGGCATTGATAACCGAGGGCTGCAGCGAAGGCGAGGCGAAACACAGCATCGCTGTGCTGGATAGTCGTGGCTTGCTGGTTGATAACGGCGAACTGAGTGATGCCTACAAGCGCGAACTGGCCTGGGACCCGGCCATTGCCGCGGAACGACAACTGAAGGCAGGATCAGCGCTGGCTGACGTCGTCAACGCCTTCAAGCCCACCGTCATGATCGGGACTTCGGGCCAGGCGGGCGCCTTTAATGAAAGTATCGTGCGCAGCGTTGCCGCCAACGTAGAGCGCCCCGTGATCATGCCCCTGTCCAATCCAACGGATCAATCAGAAGCCATTCCCTCTGAAGTGATTTCGTGGACTTCCGGGCGGGTACTGATTGCCACGGGCAGTCCGTTTCCGGATGTGGAGTGGGGGGCGCAACGCTTGCGGATCGGGCAGGGCAACAATGCTTTTATTTTCCCCGGGGTGGGTTTGGGCGTGATGCTGGCCGGCGTGCGGGAGGTGACAGACAGCCTGTTCTATGCCGCCGCCCGTGCCCTGGCAGCCGCGGTGACGGAAGAAGAACTGGCCTGTGGCCTGCTTTACCCGCCCATTGAGCGCTTGCGGGAAGTTTCCTCCGCCGTCGCCGCCACAGTCATGCAAGCTGCCGTTGCTGAAGGTCTTTGCGATCCCATCAACGAGGCAGAAATCCAGCGACGACTGGAAACGGGTACCTGGGACCCCAGTTACGACCCCTATATCGCCGCAGACTGAGTCCGCAGCGGTTCCGCCTGATACCCGTGAATAGGGGCTTTTGGAGGCCTCTGCCAATACCGGGATTCACCGATACCCCAGCGATTTAACATAATATATATTATGCGTCTCTTAGGGGCGTCGGCCCTGTTGCTCCCCGGCATACCTCTGGTCCCCAATTCCGCCAGAATGCTACGTTCGTTTATTGCAGGCGCATAAAACATGTTGATTGCTGTCTGGATTGGGGCCGCCTTCGCGGCGGGCCTGGTAACTCGTCAGTTTGGTTTGCCGTCTTTGGTTGGTTTCCTGGCCGCGGGCTTTGCACTCAAGGCAGCTGGTTTTGAGGCTGACGAGACGCTGCTGACCCTGAGCGAAATTGGCGTGGTTTTGTTGCTGTTTACGGTGGGCCTGAAAGTTCGCCTCCAGAACGTCCTGCGAGCCGACGTCTGGGGTACCACGCTGCTGCACCTGGTCATCGTTGGTGGCTTGGTGGCCCTGGCGCTCAAGCAGTTTATGACCCTGCAGAACGCGGCAGTGGCGATCCTTGCTTGCAGTTTTGTCTTCTCCAGTACCGTGGTGGCCGCGAAAATGCTCGAGGAGCGTCGTGAGCTGCGCGCCTTCCATGGGCGGATGGCTATTGGAATTCTCATTATTCAGGACCTGATCGCGGTCGGGATTCTGGCGCTGGCTGAAGGCCAGGGTCGGCTCTCCCTGTGGTCCTTTGCCGTGCTGGCAATCATTGCTTTGCGACCGCTGTTTCTGCGTCTGTTGGACTGGCTTGGCCACGGAGAACTGCTGGTGCTTTACGGCATTGTGCTGGCCCTGGGTGTGGGCGGACTGGTTTTCGAGGAACTGGGCCTGAGTGCAGAACTGGGTGCCCTGGTGATGGGTGCCATGCTGGCGGATCACCCCAAGGCAAAGGAGCTGGGCGATGTCCTGTGGGGCCTGCGGGAATTTCTGCTGGTGGGTTTTTTCCTGAGTATAGGGCTCACCGCGCTGCCGACCTGGGAGTTACTGGGGATTTCCGTGCTCCTGATCCTGACGCTGCCGCTGAAAGCCGGTTTGTTATTCGGCCTGTTACTGCTCTTTGGTCTCAGAGCACGCACAGCTTTTCTGACCGCCCTTAGCCTGGCCAGCTTCAGTGAGTTTGGTCTGATTGTCATCGGTGAGGCTGCACAGGCGGGTCTGCTGGAGCCGTCCTGGCTGGTGGTGGCAGCCATCACGGTTTCCCTGTCCTTCGCCCTGGCAGCACCGGTGAATCAACTGGCGCATCCCATCTACCAGCGCATCGGTGACTGGCTTGAGAAGCTTGAGACCCGGCGGCGCCATCCGGATGATCAGCCTGTTTCCCTGGGCAGCGCCGAGGTCATTGTCGTTGGTATGGGTCGCGTGGGTGCAGCGGCCTATGATCATCTGCACGATTCTGGCTACGCCGTCGTCGGCCTGGACAACGATCCGGGAAAGGTGCAGCGACATATCGCTGCCGGCCGCAAGACCGTCTTTGCGGATGCCGAGGATCCGGGCTTCTGGCATCGACTGGCCGTGGAGCGTGTGCGCGTGTTCATGCTTGCGCTGCCCGACGTGCAAGGTAAGGTAATCGCCACGCGGCAACTGCGCGCAAGCGGCTATCAGGGCATCATCAGCGCCACCCACGCTTATCCGGAGGAATGCGAATTAATCCAGGCGGCGGGGGCGAATGTCACCTACAACAACTATGTTGAGGCCGGTGCAGGCTTCGCCGCCCATACCTGCGAATCAATGAATAAATAGTTATATAACAAATACTTGTTTAATTTATCTCGATATATTCTAGTTAATTCGCAGAAGATGACCGCCCTGCCCCACGACTGGATGACTTATCAATATTTCGCCGAACTTCGCGGTTTTCAGGCACGTTTTTACGTCATTTCGCCGCAGTTCTCGGCTGCCCGGACGACTCGATTCGGGTCAACATTACTTGTTCCCCGGCATGCTGCCAGGCGATGAACAAACTGCCGTCGCGGGTTCCGGCACTGACCGGATAGGACGCATTACCCGCCGGCGCCGGTAATTCCCGGGGCGGCGTCAGACTAACCCCGCCGTCGCCGGACTCCGCGATGAACAAGCGCCGGTCGCCGCCTGTCTTGGCCTGCCAGACGACCTGCAGTCGGCCTGCCGGGGTGACGCTTAAAACCGGGGCGTCGGAGTAAGGGGCGCCTGCATGCACGGCCACGGGATCGCGAAAGCTCTTGCCGCCGTCATCAGAGTGCGCCAGGTACACACCCGCGGGTTCTTCGCCCCCGGTGTAAGCCGCGGCGTACACCCGCTCACCGTCCACTGCCAGGGCCGTGGGCTTGAGGGGGCAGCCGTCAATCTGCCAGCCGCCAAAGGGCAGGCGCGCGACGCTGGAAAAGTTCTGGCCCCCGTCAGCAGAGCGCCCCACGGCGCTGTCACGCCCATCGGGATAGATCCGCCGATACCCCATAAACAAACTGTCATCACTGAAAGCCATGGTCAGCTGGCAGCAAGGGCAAACATCATTATCACCCAGGGCACGGGTTTCCTGGCTGAAGGATTTGCCGTCATCCCGGGACACAGCCAGGTAGGCATCGGCACCATCAGCGTTGTCGCCCATGCGGCGGATGTCCTGCCAGGCGGCGTAAATGCTGCCATCAGGCCCCTGCCCCATGGTGCCGAAACTGAATGTCGCCGCCAGCCCTTCGCCCAACAGCTTGGTCTGATCAAAACCCGCGGGATCATGCAGGGTCAGCGGGTCGGAAAAGCTCTTCCCCTGGTCCGTGGACCGCGTGTATCGCGCCGTAACCGTGTCCAGGCCGGTATCCGCCGAACGCTCGTTACCCGGGTAAAAAATGTGAATAGTCCCCGAGTCGCCCACCGCAATGCGCGGCTTGCTGACCTGGAAGCCCCAGACCGAACCTGGATCGTTATTGACCCGCATGGGCTTGGTCCAGTTGCTGCCGCCGTCCGCTGACTGGGTGTAGTAAAGATCCGTGTCCGAGCGATGACTGTGCTCACCGGGTTTGCGCGGCTTGGGGGGTGGCCGATCGGCTGTCAGGCCCTTGTCCAGCCAGATCACGTGAAGGGTGCCGTCCGGGCCGGCAGCAATCTCCGGGCTGATGGCGCGGCGCCCTTCCGGACTGAGCAGTTGCCAGGCATCGGCCGCAAAGCCTGACGGACTGGCCACCACCAGGATGAGAAACACAATGCCGGTCAGAACACCGTTGATTCGCATGGAATCGCCCCTGCGGCTGCGCCGCGTTGCACTATCGGAAGTACTGCAAGCCGATGAATATATCGTAATCCAGCTCGTCTTCGCCGCTGGGTTCACGCAGCCCTGTGGCAACGGCAAACAGGCCATGGATTGCTTCTGTGAAGCCATAGTCCAGACCGACTCGCCCGGTGACAAAATCGTTCTCGATGTCCGTGTCGGCCGAACCGGATAACTCCAGCAGCAAATCTGCCTTGTCATTCAATCCGTAAGTAAAGGCCCAGCCGTATCCCCATTCGTCGCCGGAGTCCTCAACCATCGCGTAGCCGATTTCTCCCGTTACGGTCCATGCGTCATTGACCGCATACTCGAAAGTCACCGGGATGAACGCTGTATCGCTGTCATCCCCGATACCCTGGTCCGCCAGTTCCCGCGTGACGCCCCAGGCAAAGCGCGGCGAAAAGGCAACCTGCACATTTTCATTGTTAATGAAGCGCCATTTGATGCCGGCTTCGAAATTACCAAAGTCCCAGTCGGAACTGCCGCCATCCGGGTCGGAATAGACATAGGGATAAGCCGCCGCGATCTGGATGTTCTCGGTCAGCCCGAGGGACACATCGATGAGGGGCGCCTGGTAGAAATCACCCCCATCCGTTGATGTGGCGGTGGTGGCGGTAATGATTTCCCACTGCCACGGATCAAGGATACCCGGATCATCGATGCTCAGTGGCGGTCCCGCCCAACTGAGGTGGGTAAAAGCGACGCTTGCCGCCACGACGGATAAAACTCTGCAAACTGACATATCTGATGACTCCCGGTACCGGCCGATTGAACAGGCGACGGGCTGCGATTCATGTTCGCGCCCTGATCCGGCTTAGCGGGTGGGTGGTGGCGTGGGGGGTGCCTGACCCGGCTCTGACAGAGAGGACGCCCCGGCTGGCAGGCTGATCCATGGCGGGGCAATCAGGGCAGCGATCGAGCCACTAACCGCCCCGATCAGGTGGCCGGCAGCGTGGCAGCAGTGCCCGTCGTGTTCGTCAGCTTCACCGGTATTGCCAGGGCCGCTGTCCAGGCTTGTCTCCGCGTGGCCGGCGTGCAGTGACTCACCGACGGCGGCGTCGACGCCAGCCACGAGTACCGCCAGGATCAAGAGCCAGGCCAGAGATTTGAGTAGGCTTCGCTTCATTGCGCAGGAATTATAGCCGCTGAAGGCGCGAATGCTTTACTTCGACGCGTTAAAGTCTGTCAACGCCGGGTAAACAAGAGCTGAGGATGGATTTACCGCTGCTGATTACAATGCTCGCCACCTGCGTCATTGTGGTGCTGTGTGTGCTGTTGCACTACGAGGGTTTGCGGGGGCTGAGCCGCTGGGTCACTACCGAATTACTGCCGCCGCGCTGGCGTATTACGACCCTGATCTTCGGCCTGATTTTATTGCACTCGGCAGAGATCTGGCTGTTTGCTTTTGGATACTTCCTGCTGGAGAACGTCACCGGCTATGCCGACTTCCTGCATTTAGGCTTCGGCGAGGGCATGGTCGAACGTTCCATGAGCTTGTTCGACCATGCCTACTATTCAGCTGTCGTCTATACCACCCTGGGCTTCGGTGACATCGTCCCTGTAGGCGCCGTGCGTTTACTGACGGGTACCGAGGCGGTCACGGGCCTGGGCATGATTACCTGGTCCGCGTCTTTCGTCTTCCTGGAAATGCAGCGCTACTGGGGGCGGGACTGAGCATCAAGCCAGGCGGCGACCCGATCCGGTTGTTCGGCAAACAGCCCGTCGCAGGCCAGATCGCCAAGGAAGCGGGATAACAGTTCATCAACGGAGGCAAAACCCGCCGGCAGATCATCGGCGCGAAAGGTGTAGGGATGAACCTGCAGGCCTTGAGCATGGGCAGCTTCGGCCAGGCCAGAGGAGCCGGTATCCGGATGCCAGAGTGACTGCAGGGATGGCCCTATGGCAACCGCGTAACCGGCCACCGCATCCAGGGCCAGATCACCATCGGTCGCCGGTAGCAATTGCACCAGCGGCAGACCGGCAGCCCTGGCGCGCACCTGTTGCAGGCAGGCTGCGCTAAAGCACTGCAGAAAAATCGCTTCGCCCGGCGTGAGATAGCCGCAACGATCCAGTACGTCCAGGACGGCGGGGGTCAGCTCGCAGCCCTGCTCCTGATGCCACTCAGGCAGTTTGATTTCCGGGTAGATACCGACCGCGCGGCCAGTGGAAGTATTCAAGCCCCGGATCAGAAGCAGTTCTTCTTCCAGGGTGGGAATCCGAAAGCTGGCCGCGTCCATTGGAAACCTGCCGGGTCGGCGCACCCGGCCGGTGTCCGGATCATGGCGTTCTCTCAGCTCCAGTTGACGAATCTCAGTAAGGCCGAAGTCGAGGCAGTAGTTCAGGCCATCATTGCGAGCACGTCCGGGAAAGCGCTCACGCACATCCGTCAGTTCATCCAGGAAAGGGTCATGAAACACGATGGGCACACCGTCGGCGGTCGCCACGATATCCTGTTCCAGGTAGTCGGCACCCTGTGCATGGGCCAGTACCTTGGCCGCCAGACTATGCTCGGGCAAATAAGCACAGGCGCCCCGATGAGCAATGATTGCCGGCCGTGTCGGTGCCGCGCTCATGCCGTATGGATGCCCCGGCCGTGAGCTAGTCGGCCTCGTCCTCCACTCCCAGTCGCTTGTGCATGATGGGGCTGGTGGTGGTGTACTGCAGGGGGACTTTCTTGCCGGGCTCGATGATGGCTTTGGCAGCAAAGGCTGCCAGGGCAGCTTCATGGAAGCCACTGAGAATCAGTTTTTTCTTACCCGGATAGTCAGCAATGTCACCAATGGCAAAAATGCCCGGCACATTGGTTTGGAAACTGGCGGTCTCGACGTTGATGGTTTTGCGATTCATATCAAGACCCCACTCGGCGATAGGCCCTAGCTTCGGTGACAAGCCATAGAAAACCAGCACGTAATCAGCGGGCAAGCTGCGCGTTTTGCCCTCGGGAAGTTTCAAATCAACGGCTTTGAGTTCGTCGCCCTCCACCTGTAATCCCGTCGCGTTGGCGTTCAGGATAATTTCGGCCTGGCCGGCCGCAGCCAGTTCCCGCAACTGGGCAGCCGTCGCTTCTGCGCCGCGAAACTCGTCACGCCGATGCACCAGGGTCATGCTTTCAGCCGCCGGCGCCAGGGCCACAGCCCAGTCCAGGGCGGAATCACCACCGCCGAGCACGACAATGCGCTTGCCGGCGAAACGCTCGGGATTGCGGACCCGGTACAGGACCTTTGCATCTTCCAGGGCCTGGGCTTCGGGAAAGCGCAATTTTCGCGGTGTGAACGATCCCACGCCACCGGCGATAAAGATGGTCTTGGCGTCGAACACCTGGTCGGTGCTGGTGCGAACTCGGAAGCCGCCCTCCTGGGGCGTTACTTCCTGTACTTCTGTGCCCATGTGGTAGGTCGCCCCAAAGGGCTCTGCCTGGGTGATGAGGTTCTGAACGAGTTCCTCGCCGGTGCAGATGGGCACGGCGGGAATATCGTAAATGGGCTTGTCCGGATACAGCTCCGTACACTGCCCGCCGGGTTCGGCCAGGCTATCAACGATATCGGCCTTGATACCCAGCAGACCGAGTTCGAAAATCTGAAACAGTCCGCAAGGACCAGCGCCTACGATCAGCGCGTCTGTCTGAATGCTCATGATGGTATTGATGCTCGAGCCCAGGGCCCGGCAGAGATGGCGACCGGGGCCGCGGGAGGCAGAATCTTACGCGAGGCCCCCGAAGCCAACAACTAGTCGGGGTCGAACTCGATAACCTCCCACATGGCCGTGTCCTCGTTGCGGGCCAGCCGCCGGATGCTATCGGTGATGACCCGGTCATTCCACTCCACCAGGTCATCGGTGCGATCCAGGACTTCCTTCTGGATGGCCACGGTGCCGCCGAAAGACTGGATTACCAGGATTGGCATTTTCTTGGCCTGGGCTGCATCCATCTGGAACCTCACCAGGTCCGGATTCTTATCGAAGGTCGCCACGGTCATAACCATGATTTCGGCGGCCTGGATCTGCTCTATCAGTATCTGCTTCATGGCCTCCTGACCGCCATCAGGCGGCATGGCGTCGGGATTCGCAGTATTCAGATAGAAAAACTTGTCGCGACTCTCCAGGTACTCAAATACCCGGAGATAGTCCTGATCATCCTGGAACAGGTGGGCCACGAACAAGCGGATCGGATCCTTTTCAGACATGGACAACAGCCCTGCACTAGAAACAGGTTCCAAGTTTAGCCCACGCCCTGCCCGGCAGCACGCGCTTTCGTAGGGCCTTGTCTGCGCATTACACTGCAGGTATGCGCTTGCTCGTCTATAACATCTGCTACGGCATCGGCTCTCGGGAATCGACCACTATGCCGGTGCCCGGGGCCCGTTATCTGTTCGGCGGCAGCGGCGCGCTGGAAGACATCACCACTTTCATCAAATCGAAGGACCCGGATATTGTCGGTCTGCTGGAGGTGGACATCGGTTCCATGCGCAGCGGGCGGGTAAACCAGGCGGAAGAAATCGCCAAAGCGCTGGGCCATTTCTCCTCCTATGAGTGCAAGTATGGTGATGAGTCTGTCACCCAGTACCTGCCGATTCTGCGTAAACAGGCTAACGCCTTTCTGGCGGCGCCCCGGGTACGCGGCGAACGTTTTCATTACTTCGACCACGGCGTTAAGCGTCTGATTATCGAACTGGAACTTGAGGACGTGGCTGTCTTCCTGGTCCACCTGTCCTTGAAGTACCGGCACCGCCATTTCCAGCTGCGACATCTGTATGAACTGGTCAAGGCATCCAGCAAACCGGTCATCGTGGCGGGCGATTTCAATACCTTCTGGGGTGAGAACGAAATATTTCTGTTCAAGGAAGCCGCGGGTCTGCGCAGCGCGAATGCTGACGGCCTGCCGTCCTATCCGAGCCGCTCGCCCCGCATGGAGCTGGATTTTATTCTGTATGGCAAGGGTATCGAGGCGGTCAGCTTCGAGGTCCCACGGGTCACCTACTCCGACCACCTGCCGTTGATCTGCGATCTGCAGATTAAGGGGAAACCATGACGACATCGACAACGGACTTGCAGCACTGGCGCCTGGAGCGGGATGCCGGACAGATTGCCTGGCTCTGCCTGGACCGCGCTGGATCAGGCACCAACATTCTGTCCCGGGAAGTTCTGACCGAACTCGGCCGCGTGCTCGACGAGTTGCACGGGGCGCCACCGGCTGGGCTGGTGATCTGCTCCGCAAAGGAAAGCGGCTTCATTGCCGGTGCTGATATCGATGAGTTTCCAGGCTTTAGCAGCGAGGAACAGGTCTTCCAGCTGACCAGCGAGGGCCTGGGCCTGTTGCAGCGGCTTGAGGATCTGCCCTGCCCCAGCGTCGCCGTGATCAATGGCTTTGCCCTGGGCGGCGGCCTGGAGCTGGCCCTGGCCTGCGACTGGCGTCTGGTCGTGGAGTCCTGGCAGCGCAGCCTGGGCTTGCCGGAAGTTAAACTGGGTCTGCACCCGGGCCTGGGCGGCACGGTGCGCCTGGTGCGCCTGATCGGGGTCAGACAGGCCATGCCCCTGATGCTGACCGGGAATGCCGGTTCGCCCACCCAGGCCAAAGCCATGGGACTGGCCGATGCCCTGGTGCAGCCAGCCGACTGGCGGGAACAGGCGGCTGGCTATGCCAAACGCCCGGCCCCGCCGCGCAAGGCGCCCCTGATTGATCGTCTGTTGGGCTGGCAACCAGTGAGACCTTTGCTGGCCAAAACCCTGAGGGCCCAGGTTGCCCGCCAGGCCAGGCGCGCGTTCTACCCGGCACCCTACGCCGTCGTGGATCTATGGCGAGCGCATGGCGCCCGCGGTGCCCGGGCCTACGAGGCCGAAGCTCGCTCCTTTGCCAAGCTGGCTATGGGTCCCACCTCCCGAAACCTGGTGCGCGTCTATGGCTTGCAGGAGCGCCTCAAGCGAGAGGCAGGCGAGAAGCGCGACGTGGCCACCCATGTGCACGTGGTGGGCGCCGGCGTCATGGGCGGCGATATAGCGGCCTGGTGCGCCCTGCGAGGGATCGGTGTGACGCTGCAGGATCGCGAACTGCAATACATCGAGCCGGCGCTGGAGCGCGCCCGGGCTCTGTTTGCCAAACGCTTGCGGGGACCCGGCGAAGCCGAGGCTGCGAGCCGGCGCCTGGTGGCTGATGTCAGTGGCGAAGGCGCCGCCGAGGCCGATTTGGTTATTGAAGCGATTTTTGAGGATCGTGAGGCCAAGCAGGCCCTCTATGAGTCCCTTGAACCTCGTATGAAAGCTGATGCGGTACTGGCGACCAATACCTCCAGTATTCCCATCGAAGAACTGGCGCCCTGCCTGCGCCACCCTGAACGGCTGGTGGGTCTGCATTTCTTTAATCCCGTGGCCAAGCTGCCCCTCATCGAGGTGGTGGCCGGCGACAGCACCGGGCCCCGGGCTGCTGCGGTGGCCCGGGCTTTCAGTCGCCAGATCGGCAAGTTGCCCCTGCCCTGCTCCAGCCTGCCGGGCTTTCTGGTCAACCGGATCCTGGGCCCTTATCTCGCTGAAGCCATGCTGCTGCTCCGCGAGGGGGTAGCGCCGGCGGAAATCGATCAGGCTGCCGTGGATTTTGGCATGCCTGTCGGGCCGGTTGAGCTCGCTGACTCGGTTGGACTGGATGTCGCCCTGCACGTGGCCAAGATCCTCAGCCCGATTCTCAGGCGACCCGTGGACCCCGAACTGGCAGCTCGGGTAGCGGCCGGGAAACTGGGGCAAAAATCCGGCGAGGGCTTTTATGTCTATGAAGACCGCCGCCCCGTGCGGCCCAGGATCCCTGCCGGCACAGCCGATCCTGACGTTCAGGAGCGGCTCATGCTGGCCTATCTAAACGAAGCCGCCGCCTGTCTGGCCGATGGCGTGGTCAGCGATCCGGACCTGGTGGACGCCGGTGCCATCTTCGGCACGGGTTTCGCGCCCTTTCGTGGCGGCCCGCTGCACTATGCAGCCGAGGCGGGCGTGGACCAGATCAGGCGCCGGCTGGAAACGCTGGCGGGCCAGCACGATGAGCGGTTTGCCCCCTCTCCCGGCTGGCAGCAGCTGGAAGCTGCGAACCGGAACTAATCGCTTCCGCGACACAAAAGCTTATGGTTAAAATGGCCGGTCCCGCGCTCTGCGCGGTCTGTGCGCAAGAATTTATTTAATGACCTCCCGCAATGTGACCATTGAGGAGCTGCGGCGCTTCTCCCCGCTAGACGGGCTGAAACGCGAGAACATCGCAGCCCTGTCCAAGAAGACCACTGTCCGCCAGTTGGAGAGTGGCCAGCGTCTGTTCAAGATCGGGGACAGCGAGAAGCGCACCTTTTACCTTTTGTCCGGGGCGGTAGAGCTCAGCGACGCCGAGGGTAATACCCGGGTCATCCGCGCCGGAAGTGAGGACGCCCGCAACCCGCTGGGCCCCATGTTGCCGCGTCGATTCAATACCAAAGCCGTGGACGAGGTGGAGTACATCTCCGTCGATACAGATTTACTGGACGTCATGCTGACCTGGGATCAGACCGGTGACTACGAAGTCGATGAACTCACCCCGTCCAAGGAATCAAGCCCCGATGACTGGATGACAGTGCTCCTGCAGACCAAGGCGTTTCATCTAGTACCGCCGGCCAATCTACAGGCCATCTTCATGCGTTTGAAACGCCTGAATTGCAGTGCCGGCGATGTGATTATCAAGCAGGGTGAAGAAGGTGATTATTTTTACGTCATCACCCACGGACGCTGCGTCGTCACGCGCGAGACGCCCCTCAATAAGGAAGGCATCAAGCTGGCAGAACTTGGCGTGGGTGAAACCTTTGGGGAGGAAGCGCTGATTTCAGAGAACCGCCGCAACGCGACGGTCACCACCCTGACGGATGCCACCGTCATGCGCCTGGCCAAGGATGACTTCCACACACTGCTCAACGAACCCATGCTCGACTGGGTAGATCTGGAGGCCGCCAAGCAGGTCGTTGCCGCGGGTGGACGCTGGCTGGACGTGCGTCTGCCGAGTGAATACGACGCGTACCATGAATCAGACGCTATCAATATTCCCCTGTACTTCATTCGCCTGAAGCTGGGTGCCCTGGATCCCGACGTCACCTATGTCATGTGTTGCGACACCGGCCGGCGCAGTTCCGCCGCGGCCTTCATCCTCAACGAGCGAGGCTTTAAGACGCGTGTGCTTAAGGGTGGACTCACCATGTCGGGTCTGGATATGGAAGTCGGCTAAGACAGTCAACGCCGATTTGGCAGAGCCCTGTTACCACGTAGTTGTCTAATCCGCCGGCACGAATAGCAAAGAATAAAGCCCCGTCGAAGCGGGGCTTTATTTTGTTCTAGTGCCGGATCTCAAATGACTTGCGTCGGCAGGCCGCCTTACATGGTGTGAGTGGGCTTATCCCCGCCCAAAGCCCCGGCCAGGTAGTTCTCGATTTTCTTCTGGGTGGTGCCGCCGTCCTGGTTGCTGAACTGGACGCCGATGCCAGCGGTACGTTTGCCCTGCGCGCCCTTCGGTGTCAGCCAGATCACCTCCCCTGCCACGGGAATTTTTTCATCTTCGCCCATCAGGTTCAGCAACATGAAAACCTCGTCGCCCAGCTTGTAACTGCTGTTGGTCGGAATAAACAGCCCGCCATTGCTGATAAACGGCATATACGCCAGGTACAGGGCGCTCTTGTCCTTGATCGTGAGTGTCAGTAGTCCGGGTTTTGACATCCTTTT
This sequence comes from uncultured Gammaproteobacteria bacterium, assembly GCA_937921935.1. Classification (GTDB taxonomy): domain Bacteria; phylum Pseudomonadota; class Gammaproteobacteria; order Steroidobacterales; genus J054. Next base: position 13,776 of record CAKZWQ010000050.1, read on the forward strand.
CGACCTCAGCGAGGGGCAGCCTCGCCATACCATCCGTTGAGTAATTGCGTCAGGCCCAGTTCGGCATTGACTCCCGAACCCGCCAACCGTCTCAGTTCGCCCAACTCCTTCAGTCCGGCGAACAGGCTGCTTATGTTTAGAACATCTGGGCCATTTTGCAAGGGTCCAGTGCCGTTATTTTGGGCCCGAAGGGCTCGCTGGCGAACTTCAGCGGCGGTGCGCCGATATAACCAGTCCAGGCAGCGCTCGGGGGGCAGCTTGGCCCAGCGCCGGGCGACGGCCACCGGGGCCGCCGTGCCCCGCCGCACGGCCTGCAGATCCATTTCCAGGCGCTCGGCCTCCTCGCTGAAGCCCTCGGCATAGAGCTGCCGGGCTACCAGGGGCGCGCCACCTGCCAGCCGCAGAAGCTGCGAGGCATCTCCGGCCCCCGTGTCCCGGGCCAGCCAGCGAGCCGCAACCTCGGCCGGGGGCAAGGGAATCCGCACCCGCTGGCAGCGGCTCAGTACCGTCGGGGGCAGCCGCGCCGGCGCATCGGCCACCAGCACAATCAGGCTGCCGGGCGGGGGCTCTTCCAGGGTCTTGAGCAGACTATTGGCTGCGGCATGGCTGAGGGCTTCGGCCGGCGTGACCAGGGCCGCCTTGCCCTGCCCCTGGTGGGCAGTGAGCTGCAGAAAGCCAATCAGCTGCCGCACCCGCTCGATGGGCAGCGTGCGCTTGTCCGGCGGTGGCTGGGCGATGAGCAGGTCCGGGTGCAGCAAGTTATCTTCACTGGCAATGCCGGCGCCGGGATCCTGTGTCAGGGCCGGCTCAGGCACCGGGGTGCCGAGGTGCTGACTGCACAGGGACAGGCCCAAATGCCGCCTGCCTGTGCCCCGGGGGCCGTGCAGCAGCAAGGCATGGGGCAGCTGGCCCCGCTCGCTGAGCTGCTTTAGTTCGGAAAATACCTGTTCAAGCCAAGGATATAACATTATTAAACAATTAGTTATCTTTATATTATAAAGTTATTTATTAAATCTTCGCTCAAGTTCCGCCACAATCAGGGCCTGCACCTCGGGCAGGTCCAGGCTGGCATCGATGGTCCGGATTCGATCCGGTTCCGCCCCGGCCCGGGCCAGGTAGGCGCCGCGAACCCGGGCAAAAAACTGCAACTCTTCTTGCTCGAAACGATCGCCCTTGCCGCGTTGGGCGCGGCGCCCGGTCGTGGCCTCCGGCGGGGCATCCAGCAGCAGGGTCAGGTCGGGCCGACGCGCGCCCTGAACCGCACTTTCCAGGGTGGCAATCAGGCTGGTCGGCAGGCCCCGGCCTGCTCCCTGGTACGCATAGGTGGCGTCGGTAAAACGATCACATAGCACCCAGTCCCCCCGCCCCAGCGCCGGTTCAATCAGTTCCAGCAAGTGACTCTGCCGGGCCGCAAACATCATCAGCAGCTCGGCGACGGGCGGCACTTGCCCGTCTGCCGACAGCACGAGCTGGCGCAGTTGCTCGGCCAGGGGTGTGCCGCCGGGCTCGCGGGTTAGCACGACGGTGTGGCCCTTGCTGCGCAACCAGTCGGCGACGAAAGCGAGGTTGGTCGACTTGCCGACGCCCTCAATGCCCTCCAGGGTGATGAATTGGCCCGCCAGCTTCAGCTTCCTCCCTGACGTGATCGCAATCGGCGCAGGTACTGTGCCACCGCCCTATTGTGCTCTTCCAGGGTCAGGCTGAAAGTATGGCTGCCATCGGGCAGACCTGTCGCCACAAAATACAGGGCATCGCCCGGGGCCGGATTGACAGCCGCCCTCAGGGCCCCTTCTCCGGGCAGTGCAATGGGAGTTGGCGGCAGGCCGGCGCGGGTGTACGTGTTGTAAGGCGTATCCGTGGCCAGATCCCGGCGCGTCAGATTGCCGTTGAAGTCCGGGCCGATACCGTAAATAACCGTTGGATCGGTCTGCAGGCGCATGCCTTTTTGCAGGCGCCGCACAAACACACCGGCGATTTCCGGTCGTTCAGAGGCCAGGGCGGTTTCCCTTTCGATCACGGAAGCCAGGATTAAGGCTTCATAGGGGCTCCTTAAGGGCAGCTCCTCGGCCCGGCCGGCCCAGGCTGCGTCCAGTTTGCTGCGCATGAGCTCATGAGCCTGCCGCAGCAGTTCGCGATCGGTGGTGCCGCGAGGAAAGCGATAGGTATCCGGGAAGAACCAGCCTTCGGGGTAAGCGTCGGGCAGCTGGATGAGTGTCGTCACCTCCGCCAGGGCATCGTCGGCCAAGGTCTGGGACACGGCAGGATGGGTTCGCAATGCCGTCAGCAAATCACGCACGGTGGACCCTTCCACCACCGTGAGTGAATGCAGCATGACCTCACCGGCAACCAGCCGATCCAGGAGACTGCGGATTGTCAGGCCCTCATCCAGCAGGTATTCGCCTGCCTGCACGCGCTGGTCCAGGCCCTGCCAGCGGGCATACCAGCGGGTCAGCCTCGGTTCGCTCAGGATCCCGTCGCGGGCCAGTTCCGCCACCAACTGGCCGAAGGCTTGCCCGGCCGGAATGTTGAGCACATACCCGGCAGCAGCACTACCCAGGGGGGCGTTCAGGGCTGCCCGGGCCCGCATCAGGCCCAGGCTGCCGCCAAGGACCAGCAGTGCCAGCAAGACGCCGCTGATGATCAGGCTGCGGCGCATTCGCTGACGCCTCGCTGTGAAAGAGCCTGCATCAGTTTGCGGCTCACCGGACCGATCGGCAGGGGCTGGTCGTCCAGTTGGATCACCGGTGCAATCCCCTGCAGGCTGTTGCTCAGGAAAACTTCATCGGCCGCCAGCAGTCGCTCAGCGTCAATCGACTGTTCAAAGGCGTTAATGGCGAGCTCGGCGGCAACTTTCAGTATCAGTCGACGCATGACACCGCTGATACCACAGCGGGACAAGTCCGGTGTCAGCAGTTGGCCGTCGTCAACCATAAACAGATTGCTCATGGTGCCGCCGATCACTTGCCCCTGGGGCGTGCTCATCAGACCTTCGGTGATGGCCTCGTCCTCCCATTCTGACCGGGCCAGCACCTGCTCGAGCCGGTTCAGGGTTTTTAAGCCTGCCAGGGCCGGATTCTCCGCCACGGGGGTCCGGCACCATCGGACCCGGATGCCGTCGCGCCAGCTCGGGAGACTGCCAGCGCTATCCGGAAACAGGCCCACCAGCCGGGTGGCCTGGGCCTGCGCAGGCGCCCGATAACCCCGCGGGCCGCAGCCGCGCGTGATGATGATCTTCCCCGTGCCGCTGGTGCAGTTGACGGCCACCTGCTTTAGCTCAGCCCTGAGCAGCTCCGTCGCAGGTGGCGGAATCCCCAGGCGTTCGCAACCCACCTGCAGCCGCTCCAGATGGAAATCCAGGAGGCGAAACTTACCGGCTCGCAAGGCAATGGTTTCAAACAGGCCATCGCCATAAGTCAGCCCCCGGTCCTGGGGAGACAAGCTGCCGTCCGGCATTCCATTGACCAGCCACTGAGTCATTTCACTGCAGGGCCAGCAACATGCCTTTTGCCTTGGCCCGGGCTTCCTCCAGTTCACGTACCGGGTCCGAGTCTGCCACGATCCCGCTGCCGGCGGCGAAGGACAGCTTGTCAGCCCGGGTCACGATGCTGCGAATCAGGATGTTCAGATCCAGGCTGCCGTCCCGGCCCAGATATCCCATGGCACCGGTGTAGAAGCCTCGGGGCCGGTCTTCCAGCTCGGCAATGATTTCCATGCACCTGACCTTGGGACAACCGGTAATGGTGCCGCCGGGAAATACGGCTTTGATCAGCTCACCGGGACTGACCTCGGCGCGCAGCGTCCCGCTGACGTTAGAGACGATGTGGTGCACATGGGCGTAACTTTCCAGCGCCATAAACTCATCCACGCGAACGCTACCGGCCGCGCACACGCGGCCCAGGTCATTGCGTTCCAGATCGATCAGCATCACGTGTTCGGCGCGTTCTTTGGGGTTCTGCAACAGGGACTCGCGGCTGGGTTCATCCGCCTCGCCGGCGGCAAGCCGCGGTCGGGTGCCGGCAATGGGGCGCGTCTGCACCTGGTCGCCGCGTCGGCTCACCAGTCTCTCCGGCGAAGAACTGATCACCGCCACATCGTCAAGCACCGCCAGTCCGGCGAAGGGGCCGGGATTGGTGCGCCGCAGGCGAGCGTACAGATCGCCGGGCCGAGCTCCCGGTGTCAGGTCGGCCAGCCACTCGCGCGACAGATTGACCTGAAATACATCCCCCGCCCGAATAAAGGCCTGGGCAGCGGCGATCCCCTCCAGGTAGTCAGCTGCCGGCGGTTCGCGCAGAGCCCCGGCCAGCAGTGTTCCGGAGCCGGCTGTTTGGACAGCCAGCTGCAGATCGCGGGCCATGCGTTGCAGCGTTCCGTCCCGCCCGGCTTCGGCCACCAGCCAGGCTTGCTGGCGCTCCAGGTCACGAACCAGGGCTGCCCGGGTCCGAATCGCTGCGGCAATGGGCAGGCCATCGGGATCAGGCAGATGCAGGCTGGGCTCCACCTGCGCAGCCAGTTCGTAGCCGAGCAGCAAAAACCAGCCGCCGGCGAACGGAGCCGGCGCACAAGCTGCTGCCTGTTCCTTGTGCCAGGCCTGGTCCAAAGCTTCCAGGAAGCTTTCACCGCCTTTGGAAGCGCCCTGCAGTTGTCCGGTCGGGCCGAGGATCAGCCGCTCGCCCGGATCAGCAAACAGGATGTCGTAACGACCCTGCGCAGTGCCGCAGGCCGTACTTTGCAATAGAAAGGGATAGAAGTCCGGATCGTGCAGGTGCAGCGTCAGGGGATCGATATCAAAGGAGGCCGGAGCCACCACGGCGCCGCTGTCAGGGCTGATCATGGCTCGCGAACCAGTGGGTTCGCCCGACCTCAGACGGGGCCGAAGATCAGGCTGCCGTTGGTACCGCCGAAGCCGAATGAATTACTCAGGACGGCTTTAACCGGCATTTCCCGCGCCGTATGCGGCACGTAATCCAAATCGCAACTCGGGTCCGGGTTATCCAGATTGATGGTGGGCGGCACGACCTGGTCGCGCAGGCACAGGATGCTGAATATGGCCTCGATGCCACCGGCGGCAGCCAGCAGATGACCGGTTGTTGATTTGGTTGAACTGACAGCCACCGAACTGGCGTGATCGCCGAAAACCTTTTTAACCGCCACGCTTTCCGCTACATCACCCAGGGGCGTGGATGTGCCATGCGCATTCACGTAGCTGATGTCAGAGGCATTAAGCCCGGCGTCACGAATTGCCGCTGTCATGCACAAGGCGGCTCCCTGGCCATCTTCCCGCGGGGCCGTCACATGGTGGGCATCGCCGCTCATGCCGAAGCCGATAACTTCCGCAACAATACTGGCCCCACGCTGTTGGGCCGACTCCAGGTCTTCCAGCACCAGGCACGCGGCGCCGGCACTCAGCACGAAACCATCCCGGTCACGGTCCCATGGCCGGCTGGCTGCCTGCGGATTGTCATTGTTTGTTGAGAGTGCCCTGGCTGCGCAAAAGCCACCCAGGCCCATGACATTCATCGGGAACTCAGCACCCCCGGCGATCATCACTTCTGCGTCCCCATAAGCAATGGTGCGCGCTGCCATGCCAATGCTGTGTGTTGCTGTGGTACAGGCCGTTACCAGCGCCAGGTTCGGGCCCGTGTAGCCATATTTGATGGACACATGGCCTGACACCATGTTGATGATGCTGCCGGGTACAAAGAAGGGCGATATCTTGCGTGGGTTGTTGGCTTCCAGATAGCGCTCGACATTGTTCTGGATCGTGCCGATACCACCGATACCAGAACCGATCGAAACACCGATCCGCTCAGGGGCATAAGTGGAAGATTCCAGACCGGCATCGGTAACAGCATCGCAAGCAGCCGCTATCCCGTAGTGGATAAACGGATCAATCTTGCGGAGCTCTTTGGCCGGCACATATTTGGTGGCATCAAAATCCTTGATGCAGCCACCAAAACGGGTCGAGAATTGGCTGACGTCGAAATCGGTAATCGGACCGATTCCACTACGCCCTGCGACCACGTTTTGCCACGCGGTCTCAACCTCGTTACCGACCGGGGAAATTAATCCCATGCCGGTCACGACTACACGTCGCCCTTGCATTTTATTTAATCAATGACAGGTCCATGGATGCTGAGTTAGCCAGCATGACGGACCTGATTTCAGGATGCGCTCGCCCGCGCGTTGATGTAGTCGATCGCCTGCTGAACGGTGGTGATCTTCTCGGCGTCCTCATCCGGAATCTCGGTTTCGAACTCCTCTTCAAGAGCCATCACCAGCTCGACCGTGTCCAGAGAGTCGGCACCCAGGTCGTCGACGAACGACGCCTTTAATGTCACTTCCTCTTCTTTGACACCGAGCTGTTCAGCCACGATGTTCTTAACCTGTTCCTCAATACTGCTCATTTAGGTTGTTCCTCTGACAGACCATGTCTTGAACGACGCATCGGCGACCCGATTTGAAGGGGCGGTATTCTAAGTTAAACCACTACCGCAGGCTAGACCGTTTTCCCGCCTTATTTTCAGGCGAAAAAACCATTCAAATCATCAACATTCCACCGTTGACGTGCAGGGTTTCCCCGGTAACGTAGCTGCCGGCGGGCCCGCACAGGAATAAGACCGCGGCTGCCACATCACCGGTTTCGCCCAGGCGCTGCAGCGGAATCTGGGCAGTCAGGGCCTCTCGCTGGGCCTCGGGCAGGGCCGCCGTCATATCCGTGGCGATAAATCCAGGCGCCACGACGTTAACAGTTATACCCCGCGAGCCGACCTCTCGGGCCAGGGATTTGCTGAAGCCCACCAGCCCCGCTTTCGCCGCCGCATAGTTGGCCTGGCCCGGGTTACCCATAGCACCCACCACGGAGGCAATGGCGATAATCCGGCCCCGTCGACCCTTCATCATGCCCCGCAGGAAAGTCCGGCTGACACGAAATACGGAGGACAGGTTCGTGGCGATGACATCGTCCCACTCATCGTCCTTCATACGCATCATCAAATTGTCCCGGGTGATGCCCGCGTTATTGATGAGCAGGGTTACCGGGCCTTCCTGAGCGCTGATGGACTTTTCCAGTTCGCGCAGCTGATCGGTATCGCGAACATCCAGCACCACACCACGGCCGCTAACACCTGCCGCGGCCAGCGCCGTGCTGATGGACTCGGCGCCGGCTGGGGTGGTGGCAGTGCCGATGACCGTGGCGCCGGCTGCACCCAGGGTACGCGCGATATCAGCGCCAATGCCGCGCGATGCGCCCGTCACCAGGGCGACTTCGCCCGTCAGGCTGAATAGTTGGCTGATACTGTCCATATACGAGGCCGGAAGCGGTGAGCATGAAGCGCGCGATTATAGCGGCGCAGGTCCCTTACGCCAGCAAAGCTTGTCCACGCCGGCGGCGATCAGGCCCCCGAGGGCTCCCCAAACGTGCGCGTCCGTGACGATGGCACCGCCGACAATACTTTCAGACACGGCGAGGCTGCCCGTGAATTGCTCGTAAATCAGTTTCATCAGCAGCCCTGCCAACAGCAGCCAGCCTACCCGCTCGTCGAGCCGAATCCAGCCCACAGCGCCAAAGGCGAACAAACCATGCAGCGCACCGGACAGACCGATAAGCCAGAAAACGTCCGGGCTCGCCAGGTGCACGCCCGCAGCGGAAATCACCCCGGCGATCAGCAGCGCCAGCAGCCAGCGGAAGGCAGGCCAGTCACGGCCGAAAATCCAGGTCATCAACAGCATGCCGGTGGCATTCAGCGCCAGGTGGGCCCAGCCCAGGTGAATGAAATTAGCGGTCAGAAAACGCCAGACTTGCCCCGCACTGACGCCCCCCCGGTCGTAGCGCAGCCACAAGTTCCATTCAGTCGGTAGCGCCTGGCAGAGCGCCGCGGTGCCGAGCACGACGAGCACCGCCACGATCCAGGGCGGCAGCTTAACGGTAGCCGTGGTCACTTTGGTACAATTTCGGGGCTTTGAATGGGTGTGGCGCCGCGCACATTACGCCGACCCCGTCTCATGGGACAATTCCCACGATATTCTCAGAAACTCGGATGGATTGCATGAACAGCAGGACGCTCTCAGGCCACCGGAAGTGGCAATCAGGCTTTACCCTCATCGAGATCATGGTGGTGGTCGTTATCCTGGGCATTCTGGCTGCCCTGATCGCACCCAACGTCATCAGCCGCATCGACGATGCTCAGATAACCAAGGTCAAGCAGGATATCCGGGCCGTGGAAAGCGCCCTGAAACTTTATCGGCTGGACAACTTCCGCTACCCGACCACGGATGATGGCCTGGAGGCCCTGGTGACCCCACCGACGGATCCCAATGCACGCTGGCCGGAAGGCGGCTACCTGGACCGGATGCCAGAGGACCCCTGGCAGCGCCCCTATGTCTATCTACAGCCCGGTAACCAGGGTGAGTACGACCTGTATTCACTGGGCCGCGACGGCCAGCAGGGCGGCGAAGGCCTGGACGCCGATATCGGCAACTGGAATCTGAACTGATCCACGGCATCACGCCTTAGCCTGGATGCGCAAGCCGATGGCCCTCACTGACAGCCGCGGTTTTTCATTGCTGGAATTACTGGTGGTTGTGGTGATCATCGGGATTCTGGCGTCCATGTTTACGCTGTCCGTCGGCCTGACGGGTGGCGACCGGGAACTTGAACGTGAGGCCGATCGCTTGCAGGCGCTGTTGCAACTCGCCTCGGAGGATGCCGTGATCCAGGGTCGTGAACTGGGCCTGCGTTTTTTCCCCGACGGTTATGAATTCTCCCAACTGGATCCCGCAGATAACGAATGGCAGGTGATGGGCAACGATCCGTTGTTGCGGGAACGCAGTCTGAGTCCGGACCTGGAGCTCTTGCTCATCATCGAAGGTCGGGAAGTTGATCTGCAGGATTCACGTGACGAGTGGGAGGAACAAAGGGCCAGACAGGACGACGATGAAGATGATTCCGGAGACCGGGACGCAGATAATTCCTACCGGCCCCAGGTCTACGTATTTTCCAGTGGCGATTTCGAACCGCCCTTTAGCCTGGAGCTGAGCCGGCGTTTCGGCGATCTGACCCTCAGCCTGGATGTTTCAGCCGACGGCGCCGTGGAGATCACCCGAGATGTCCTCTAGCACGCCACGCTTGGCCAGAGGATTTACGCTGCTTGAAGTGCTGGTTGCACTGGTCATTGTGGGCTTCGGACTCACAGCGGTTTTCAATCAGCTCAGCCAGAGCCTGCTGACCGCCCAGATCATACGGGAACGGACCCTCGCCCACTGGGTCGCTATGGATCGCATTGCCGAACTCCGGCTAAGCGGTGTGCTGCCCGATGTGGGTGAGCGCACCGATCAGATCGAAATGGCCGGCATTGAATGGGAGTACGTGATCGAATTTTCCAATGTCGGCGTCGATAATTTCCGACGTGTTGATGTACGCGTGAGTTATGCGGACAAACCTGACCAGTTGGTGACGGAACTGGCGGGTTTCATGGGCGCACCTCCGGACAACCCCGGGCAGGCGCCTGCCTGGGCGCCCATAGATCCCTTCGGCGGATCGGAGAACTAAAGCATGTGCCGTCGCGAGCGTGGTTTCACCCTGATAGAGCTGCTGGTTTCCATGGCCATCTTCGCCATTATCAGCGTGCTCGCCCTGGGCGGACTGAACACGGTAGTGACACAGCAGCAGCTGGCCCGCGAACGCATGGCGGAAGTCGTGGACTTGCAAAGAACCATGCGTTTCCTGACTACTGACCTCGCCCAGCTCTATCCGCGCTATGTCCGTGACGAACTGGGTCAGGGTAGCGAAGCGCCCCTGGTCGCCGACGGTCTGGGCGAATTTATCGTACGCCTTAGCCGCGGCGGCTGGCGCAACCCCGCACGCCTGCCACGCGGCACCCTGCAGCGCGTGCAGTACCGGCTTGATGATGACGAACTCCTGCGGGAGTACTGGCCCGTGGTGGATGTGCCCCTGGGCATGGAGCCACGCACGGAGGTGCTCATCGGCGGGGTGGATGAATTGCTCATTGAATACCTGGGGACCGAAGATGAATGGTCCGAAACCTGGCCCCCGCTGAGACAGCTGGGCGCGGGCGCACCGGGCAGACCGCGGGCGGCCCGGATAACCCTGACGGTGGTTGGCTGGGGTGAGATTCAGCGGCTGGTGGAGATGGTGCCATGAAGTTTCCGCGCCAGCAGCGTGGCATCGCCGTCCTGACCGCCATGCTGGTGGTCGCTATTGCCACCATTCTGGCCGTTGAATTGATCTGGGGCACCAGCCTGGATCTGCGACGCGCCCAGAACATGCTGGAACGCGATCAGGCCATGCAGGTGGCTCGTGGCATGGAAATTCTTGCGGCGGAATTGTTGCGGGACGATGCTGAGAATTCGGATATTGATTCCCTGACAGAGCGGTGGGCGGAAAATTATGGCTTTCCCTTCGAGGGCGGGAACGTGGTCGGCCGCCTGGACGACATGCAGGGACGCTTTAATCTCAACAGCCTGGTCAATCGGGAAGGCAATCGTGACGGGCGGGCAGCCGCACAATTTCGCCGGCTCATTGAGCGCGTCGGGACAGATTTTGACGATGTGGATCCCGCCGGCATCGTGGATGCGGTTGTGGACTGGCTGGACCCTAATCAACTCCCGGACGGCATCGGTGGAGCGGAAGATGGGGTTTACACCAATCGCACGCCGCCCCATCGCGCAGCAAATTTCTGGATGACCTCACCCTCGGAGTTACTGGCCGTCGATGGCATGACGCCTGACTTGTATGACGCACTTTCTCAGCTTTTGAGCGCCCTGCCCCCTGGCGCCGAAGTGACGGCCATCAATATCAATACCGCACCGGCCGAGGTGCTGCGTTCCCTATCGGAGGAAGTGAGTGATTCGGATGTTGAGAACTGGATAGAGAGTCGCGACACCTCCCCCTTTGAGTCGGTTGAGGATTTTCTGGCTACGGCCGCTAATGTCTTCCCGCCTGAGGAAGCCGATAGGAATGACGATGCCGAAGCCGCCGAGGCGGCTAAACCCGTCGACCTGACGGTCAATAGCGACTGGTTTGTTCTAAGTGCGGTGGTCTCCATTGGCACTACCCGTCTGTCCATGTACAGTCTTCTGGATCGCTCCAACCAAGGCAATGTGGCGGCGCGCCTGCGCGCCTTCGATACCTACTGACATGTCCGAGTTTCTTGTTATTCGACTGGATCCACCGGCACCGGACTCGGCGCGCTGGATGCTGGTCGATGAAACCGGGCAGGTTCTCCAGACCGGCACACCGGATCTTAGCGAAGCCGCTGCCCACGCCGGGGGTAACAAGATCATCGGGCTGGCGCCGGCGCCGGACATTTTGCGCGCGGCGGTGGACCTGCCTGTCAGCAGCCGGGCCAAGCAACTGCAGGCCTTGCCCTTTGCCATGGAGGAACAACTCGCCGAAGAAGTGGAGCTGCTGCATTTTGCCGCCGGCCGTGCGGTTGCTGACGACCCTCTGCCCGTCGCCGTGGTACGCAAGGATAGGCTCAGTCAGTGGCGTGAGGAGCTACAGGCCGCGGATCTTGATCCGACAGCCCTGTATTCCGAAGCCGATGCCATGGATGAGTTACCCGGCACGGGCGTGTTGTTCCTGGAGCAGGGTCGCGCGGTGCTCAGGGATAGTAATGGCCAGGCGGTTTGCGCTGACCCCGACAGCACGGAAGCCATCGTGCAACTCTGGCTGGTGGGTGCTCGTGAAGCTGCCACCGGGGCCAATCTTCTGGTTTACCTGGCCGGCGACTGCGAAGCCGAAATGCGTCCGCGACTGGAAGCCCTGCGCAGCGAACTGGCGACCCTGGAAATCAAACTGCTGGAAAACGGTCTGCTGTCGCGACTCGCAACGATCATTGCGGCACGCCCGGGCATCAATTTATTACAGGGCGAATTCGCCTCGCGCTCCAACCTGGGTAAATTCTGGCCACAGTGGCGGATGGCCGCGGCTTTGCTGGTCGCAGTTGCTATCACTATGACCGGCGTCAAGGCCGCGGAAGTCTGGCGACTGGACCGCGAAGCAGCCGGCCTGCGTCAGGCCGTGGAAAAGGCTTTCCGCTATGTCTTTCCCGACGTGCGTAATGTACGCGCCGACGTCCGGGCGCAATTTGAGAGTCAGATGCGTGCCCTGGGCGAGGGACAGAGCACGGACAGCGGCGTATTTCTGGAAACCTTGCAGGTGGTCGCCACGGCCGTCCGGGCTGGTGCGGGTACGCAACTGGAATCCGTGGACTATCGCAGCGGGGTGATGGAACTGCGGCTGCGGGCCCCGGATGTAGAAACCCTGGACAAAATCCAGCGGGAGATCATCAGCGGCGGGCGTTTTAACGCCGAGATTCAATCGGCCAACGCGGATAATGACCAGGTCCTGGGTCGCTTGCGCATCAGCGTGCGGGGGGCTTGAGTGGATAGCTTGCGCACTTGGTTCGAACAACTTGAGCCCAGGGAAAGACTCCTGGTCAGCGCTGCTGCCGCGCTGCTGGTTATCGCCATCATCTATCTTGCCGGTCTGCGGCCGCTTTTTGACCGAGCGGCACGGGGAGCCGACCTGGTGGCTGACCAACAGGAACTGCTGGATGAGCTATCGCAGCTGGCTGCGAGACGCGGGCCTCAACGCGGCGCCGTCGATGCCGGTGCGGGCGGCGATCAATCCCTGGTGCTGGTGGTGGATCGCACCACGAGAAGCCAGGGTTTAGCCAGTTACCTGAAACGCAATCAACCCGATGGCGAAAACTCAATTCGGCTGCGCTTTGAAGATGCCCCCTTCGATAACCTCCTCGGCTGGCTGGTGGAAATGCAAAGCAAGTACGGCGTCGGCGCAGTGTCAGCCAATATTGATGGCAGTCCGTCCACGGGCCGGGTGAGTTGCAATCTTGTACTGAGCCGGACAGCGGGCTGAGTCATGCAACGTCCCGGGGTTCTGCTTGGCGTTGCCGGGGCGGCTTTTCTGGTCTTCCTTGTCACCGGTGTGCCCGCCAGTCTCATCACAAAGCTGGCACCGGCCGAATTACAAATCAGCAATCCCAGGGGGTCTCTGTGGTCAGGTCAGGCCAGCAGCATTCGCTTTGGCAGCGTGCGCCTGGGCCAGACCAGCTGGAAACTGCGACCGGTGCGCCTGCTCCTGGGGAGCCTGGCCGGCCAGATTGACGCCAGCCTCCCCGGCGGCTTCGCGCGCGGTAGTTTCGTGCTTGGCCTGGGGGGCAGCATTGCCTTGTCGGATTTCAGTGCTGCCAGCCCGCTGGCTAACCTGGCCGCCTCCCTTGGGACCAGCTTGCCGATCGACCAGGGAGAGCTAAGTCTGGATCTGCAGGCCCTGGACATCGAAGACGGGTGGCCCACCCGCGCCGTGGGTGACATTCGTGTCGACAACGTCGCCCTGGTGTTTCGCGGCGGTCGGCCAGTGCCTGAACAGGCGGCGAGTTTCCTGCTCAACCTGGCAGCTGAAGAAGTTCCGGAAGACGGCACCCTTCAGGGCAGCGTCAGCGATCAAGGTGGCCCACTGGAAATGGTTGGGGAATTGCGGCTTACACCGCCGACTAATTATGAACTGAGCGGGCGTGCCAAACCGCGACCCAGCGCGCCGGAGGAACTGGGGAACGCACTGGTCATGCTCGGTCCGGAGAATGCCAGCGGCGGGCGTGATTTCACCTTTGCCGGTTCACTCTGACGCCCGGCTGCCCTACTCCAGGACAACCGTTTCCAATCGGCCCAGCAAGGGAAAGTAGAGAGCCACCCGCACCGGTTTGTCGTCGAGAGCCTCCAGCGCCTGGCGATAACTTTGCAGTTGCTCGCGATAGTGGGCGCACTCCCTCTGCACGAAGTTTTCAACATGTTCCTCACCGGGCTGGCTGGTTTTGTAATCCACCACCCAGCGCTGGCCGTCGGCATCGATAAAGCTTCGATCCAGGCGCAGTTCTTTGCAGTCACCCGCTGCCGTTTCCAGACTAAGACACAGTTCGGCATCGGCCTGCTGATGATCGCCGGCTAACAACCAACGACCATCCTGATCTGCCAGGGTATTTAGCAAGGCTTCGGCCACTCGGGCACCGGCCTTCACCAATGCATCAGCCCGCGTACCCAGGGCCATCAATTGACGCTGAAACACCGGCTGCAGGCTCGTGATACGGGCGGTATCAAACTCGTCCAGTCCGACCAGCGCCATTTCCTCCAGCCAGCGATGCACCACGGTACCCACATGTCGAGCCACGGCACTTTCTGGCGCCTCGCCTTCGGCAGCGGTTTCGGTGGCGGCTTGCCACTCACAGTTCACACCGGCCAGTGGTGATAACCAGTTTGCCGGCAAGCGCCGCAACGGACTCACCCACCAGTTTGTGCCAACTGGCATTTCATGCCGGGTCAGGGGCTCGTCAGCCAATTGCTGCGTTACGGTCGCCTCAACGGCCGGCCACAAGGCGCGCAGGGAAGAACCGGCTTTAGCCTTGGGCTCTTCATCATCGTTCTCCGGCACAGCCAGGGCGGCGAACAGACAGAGTCGCTGTCGGGCGCGCGTGGCTGCCACATAGAGCAGGCGCTGATGCTCATGGGCATCCCGTTCGCGGTCCAGCGCCCACAACATCTCAAACAACTTATCCTTGTCATCACCACGCGCGTTCAAGGGCGCCAGCAATAGTTCCGACTGGCCATCGCGCGTGCTTGTTTCATGCCACAACAACAAGGGCTTATCACTGCTACGCGTGCTGTAACCCAGCCCCGCCAGCAGGACCGTATCGAACTCCAGCCCCTTGGCCTTGTGAATGGTCATCAATTGCACGCGCGTATCGCGGGCGGCAGGCCAGATGACCGGACGCTTCTCAATGCCGGACAGCAGTTCGGCAACATCGGCACAATCCCCGCCGACATCCACTTCGTCCAGATAGTCAAAAAATTCATCGGCCACGGTGAAATCCGTGTCTGCCGCCATGCACGCCGGGCCGCCGAGAGCGAGCCAGGCACCTTCAACCAGTTCCCGCAGCGCACAGGCGCCCCGCCGGGCCAGCCAGGGTTCCAGGCTGCCGCACAAGGCAGCCAGACGCTGCCGGCCTTCGTCGCTCAGCTGCGTCGAATCGGCTGCCGACAGCGCCAGTTCCCAGATATCGCCCTCAGGCTCGGGCGACGCCAGGGCGTGCAGATCCGCCAGGGTCAGACCGCACCAGGGCGCGCGTAACAGGGCCAGCCAGGCAATGCGATCTGCGCGATGCAACAGGGCGCGCGTCAGGGCCAGCAGGTCCTGGGCGACGGGTTCCTCGCCCAGCAATTCCAGGTCCGGTGCCGAGTAACCGATGCCGGCAGCCCTCAGCAATGCGCCGATGCCGGCGGCATGGGCGCGGCTGCGCACCAGGATGCCGATAGTGGCCTCGGGCCACTGCGTCGAACACGTCACGACCCTCTCGGCAATAGCGCGGGCTTCCCCCTGCCGATCGCCGTGGGCGAATAATTGCCACTGCACGCCGGCCTCCCCCCGTGAACTGAAAGACTCACTGGCGGCAAAGGAAACAGCCCCGGTGCCTGGGTCATCGTGGCGCGGCAACAAGGTACCAAAGGTGGCGTTAACCCAGTCAACGATCGCCGGATCAGAGCGGAAGTTTGTTTTCAGTCGCAGCGACTTAAGGGGTAGCCCGGGAATCCCGTTGGCCTGGATGCCCAGAAAAATACCCACTTCGGCTTCCCGGAAGCGGTAAATGGACTGCATGGGATCCCCGACCAGGAAAAGGCTGCGCCCGTCGCCAGGTTGCCAGCCTGCCGTGAGACCACGCAACAGGTCCATCTGTGACAGGGACGTATCCTGAAACTCGTCAAGGAGAATATGCTGAAGGGAATAATCCAGAGTCAGGCTAAGTTCGGAAATTTCATCCTCGCTCGACAGGGATCCCAGAGCATCCGCGGCAATCTGGCTGAAATCCGTTTCACCCCGCGCGCTGAATACCTGGTAGAGCATGGCGGCAGCGACCGGCAACACCCGCACCACGTCTTTGAGGATGCGCCATTGCTGTTCGCTGTAGGCCGCCTCGGGCAGAGCCTGCAAGCGATGAAGAATAGCGGCCAGCTCTGCATCCTCCGTCAGCTCGGCCAGCACCTGCATGAACTGATCTTTTTCGGCTGTCTTGGCCGGAAAACCTTCCCGCACGGTGACTTTTTTTCGCCACTCACCGGACTGGGTCAATAAACTTTGCGCCAGGCCGCGCCAGCGAGTCAGTTCGTCACTCACCGGCGCCGGAAAATGATCGGCGTCCTGCCACGACAACACATCTTTGTCGCTGTCCTTCTCGGCCAGCCTGGTCGCCGCAAAAGCTAACAGCGGCGTCAGGGCAGTTTTCAAGGACTCGCTGAGTGCAGCCGCGGCAGGGCTCAGGTAGCTTTCGATAAAGGCAGCCAGCACGGCTTCCAGGGACGCACGCTGGTCATCGCCTAACTGCCCGGTGCCCAGGTGACGCAGCCATTGATCGCGGCTTGACAGCAGGTTGGTCAGTAAGCCGATTACTCGCTCGGCACGATTATCGCAGTGCTCGAGCAAGGCACGCAGGGCGTCACTTTCCTCACCACCCTCACCCAGCAGCGCCAAGGTCTCCCGGGCCGCTTCCCGATACAGGGCCATCGGATCATCGCTCACGCGGTTCATTGCCTGTCGGCCCGCGGACCACGGTGAACGACCGGCGAGCCAGGTGTTCACAGCATCAATGGTGCCGATGCGCAGGCGACCGGGCTGTCCGGCCAGGCCCCAGCCACGCTCAGCGTCCCTCGCCATCGCTGCCTGGGCCAGTTCATAACCCAGTTGTAAATGGGGCTCAGTCGGCACCTCACCGCGGCGCGCACGTTCCAGTGCTTCCACAATGCGTTCGCGCATCTCGGCGGCAGCTTTACGGGTAAAGGTTATTGCCAGAATCTGTTCGGGTTCTGCCACCACACTTAGCAGACGCAGGTATCGCTGAATCAGCAGTTCGGTTTTGCCCGAGCCGGCAGGGGCCTGAACGATAAAAGACTGATCCGCCTGTAAGGCGGCCGTGCGCTCTGCCGCATCGGCGGGTTGTCCGGCGACGTTCAATTGCCCGGATCCTGCTCGAAGACGCGCGTCAGCGGCGCATACACACCGGCCGCCAGGTCTCGGTTATGGGGATCGATGCCAACATGTCCGGCCACAAACTCGTCGGCCAGGGCGGTTAACACCTGCGTCCAGTCCGCCAGCAATTCCTCCCAGCTCGTCAGGCGACCGTCGGTCAGTTTGCCGACGGAACGGATACGTCGCTGGTCCGTCTCCATCGCGGCAACGCCGTCTACCGTCAGACCTTCCTCTGTCAGGCGAAAAATCGCCACCGCCTGGGCTTCGCCGGCCAGGGCGTACAGGGGTAACTGCGGCTCGGCAGGGCGCGCGCCGGTCCAATCAGCAGGCCGAGGTGCCGCACCGCTTTTGTAATCGATGATCAGGCGCGCGCCGTCGTCAAACTCATCGACGCGATCGGCGCGCAGACGCAAGGGCAAGGAACCCAGGTCCAGGCAAAGTGCACGTTCTGCCGCGACCGTTTTATAGCCGCTGCGCCCGGCTTCAAAATTCAGTAACACACCAAGCAGTGTCTGTACGCGCGCTTCTTCCAGCTGGCTTAATACTCGGTTAAAGGGCGTCGGCGCCAGCCGATGCTGCAGGCTGCGCTGGCTGATGGCCGGCAACAGCGCAGCGGCGGCAGGATCGCTGGCCACCAGTTCCGCCTCCGCCAGACCCTGGTGCAATTCCTCCAGCGCCTGGTGAAGAATCTGTCCGCGCATGGCGCCATCGATACCGACGGGCGGAATTCTGAGTTCAGTGGCATGCAGGCGCACTTCGAAAAAGGCCCGCGCCGGGCAAGCCGCCTGCAGTTGTAAAATCCGGGAGCCGCCGCGGGGACGTTCAGCAGCGACCAGGGCCGGCGCCGGGTCGGCGACAATTTCCGTTTCCTGCTGCCACGCAATCTGCTCACGCTGGGTAGCCGTATGCAGCAGCGCGTCTGCCGCGACTGGCGGCAAGTCACGGAGCGCCGGACTCGGCGTGAGGTGCTCTTCGCCGCGTTTTCCGGCTTGGCTGCAGATGACCTGTGCGCTGGCTGCCCAGAGACGTTCCAGCACGCCTTGGGCTTGTCTGGCGTAGGCCTGGGGACTGGCGGCCGGGACCCCGGCCTTGCGTTGCAGGCTTACGGGCACGAGGGGATTGGGTCGGGCCGGCGGAGGCCAGGCATCGCCGTGCAATCCACCGATCCACAAGGCATCAAAACTCTGTCCCAGGGCTTCTTTGGGGTTCAAAATCTGAATGCCTCTGGCCTGGGCCGGCTCACTGACGGGCTCGACCCTGGCCAGGGCGGTGAGCAAGCGCCGGGCCTCGCCCCAGCTCATCGCTCCGTGAATGAGACCGCAGCTGACAAAGTTGTCCAGCAAGACCTGCCAGGCACGCAGCGCAGTCTGTTCATCCCGGTCCAGTGCGCCTTTACCCGGCCAGCCCAGGCGCTCGAGGTGGCTGCGTATCCAGCGCGACCAGTCCGCCGCCTCCAGTCGTCGCGGGGGTGCCTGGGCCATGACGCTCTCCAGGCGCGCCGCCAGCTGCGGACAGAATTCCCCGGCCTGAGCTACCACTGTGACCAGTTCCGCCTGGCGCTGTCCCCGCTCCCGCAGCCAGCGATCCAGGCGCGCCCGACCGGCAGCCTCACCCTGGCCCAGATACGGGGAGCGCAAAAGCTGGCCCAGGCGCTGATAGTCAAGCCGGGCGGTGGGCAGTTCCAGGCCCAGCAAGGCGGCGTGCACCAGGCCGAGCTGCGCAAGCTGACGGTTCGCGCCGCCGGTCACCGGCACCAGGGCGCGCGCGCGCTGGCGCCAGTGGGGATCCACGGCATCCAGCAGATGCCGACGTACCAGCTCACCTGACTCAAGCAAATCGGGTACAACCACACCAACGCTGCTGTCCGGCTGAGCCCCTATCCGGGCGGCTGCCCAGGCCACCAGCGCATCGGTTTCCTGAATCTGGTCGCTAAAGCTTGCCTGGTAAACCCTGGCCTCGCGCCGCGTGGGCTGACTGACTGTCGTCGGGCAGCCCCCGGTCTCCAGAGCCGCCGCCAGCCCGGCCAGACCCGGAGTCCAGACATCGAAGCCGACAAACAGCAAGGACGGGTCCAGCCACGCCGGACCGGCAGCGATCTCAGGCAAAAGGGCTGACATCGCACTGACCCGATCCAGCCAGCCCTTATCGCGGCAGGTCTGGGCATAGTGCTCTGCCAGCTGCCCGAATTGCTCGGCATCCGTCCCACGACCCACCTCGCGAATCCGGGCCGGGGTAATCTGCCAGTCATGGCTCAGCCGCCATGCTGACTCGATCAGACCTGTCAGGGCGGGCGTCAGGGGGCCATCAACCACCGGCAACGACTGCCAGAGTTGCCGGGACTGGGTCGGCGACAGCAGCTGCAGCTGACCTGCCGCCCCCTCACTGACCAGGGAGTGCTCCCAGGCCTTTGCGACCCAGGCTGACAAGGGCTCGATGCGCGGGGCACGCCAGGCACGCCGACCCTGCTTTTGCTGGTGGCGATCGAATCGCCAGCGCAAATGATGCGCCTGGCGCAGGGTGGCCGTCAGGGCCGCGGCGCCCTCGCCTAAACGACTAAGTATTTCTTCCATTTAAACAATGGATTAAGAGATTATTATCAAGTTATTTCTGGGCTTCGGCGTACTCGTTCAGCAGGCTGTCAATGCGCTGAAAGACATCGGCCAGCACCGCCGGGTCCGGCAAGGTCGTGATGCGGAAGAAATTGTTGTAGTCGGTGTTGAAACTCGTGCCGGGGGCGACCAGGACGTGATGCTTTTCCAGCAGATCCATGGCGAATTGATTGTCATCAAAGTCCGGTAAAAGCTTTGTGTCGGCACCGATAAAGGCATACATGGAGCCGGCCGGCGCCGTCATATGCAGGTACTTGCTGGCCGCCACGGCATCCAGCACAGCCTGCCGGGCTTCATAAAGTCGCCCGCCGGGGTCGGTGAGCTCATGAATACTCTGAAAACCGCCGAGAGCCGTCTGCACCGCCCACTGTCCCGGCACATTGCTGCACAGGCGCAGTGACGCCAGCAGGTCCATGCCCTCAAGGTAACTCTGCGCATGGGTCAGATCACCGCTAAACACGACCCAGCCCACCCGGTAACCGCAGGCCCGGTAAACCTTCGACAGACCGCTGAAGGTGGCACACAGCGTGTCATTGACCAGGGTCGCCATGGGAATGAACTCGGCCTCGTCGTAGACCATCTGGTCATAAATCTCATCGCTGAAGATGACCAGCTTGTGAGCCTCGGCCAGTTCCACAATGCCCTGGAGCAATTCGCGCGAGTACACCGCGCCGGTGGGATTATTCGGGTTAATGATCACGATGGCGCGCGTGCGCTCGGTGATGCGGCTCTCGATATCCGCCAGGTCAGGCTGGAAACCGTTCTCGGGGCGGCACTGATAATGCACCGGCTTGCCTTCATTCAGGGTCACCGCGGCCGTCCACAGGGGATAGTCCGGGCTGGGAATCAGCACCTCGTCGCCCGGATCCAGCAAGGCGCGCAGGGTCAGGTCGATCAATTCACTGACGCCGTTGCCCATGAAGACATGTTCGGCAGTCACGTCTTTTATGCCCCGGTCCTGCTGCTGCATGACCACGGCTTCACGCGCCGGGAAAATCCCCTTTTGATGGCAGTAGCCTTCCGCGCTGCGCAGGTTTTCAATCATCGCCAGGCGCATGGTCTCGGGGGTACGAAACCCGAAGGGTCCGGGATTGCCGATATTCAGCTGCACGATCTCGTAACCGCGACGCTCCATTTCCTGTGCGCGCGCGGCCAGCCGCCCGCGAATTTCATAGCGCACATCATTAAGGGCTTTGCTGGGTCGAAAGGCGTCGGTCACACCGGCATTCCTCTGGTTAGAAGCCTGATCCTAGGCGATTACGGGCAGCTATTCAGCGGCCCGGGTCGCGAAAGCGCGTGGCCAGTAACAGCGCGGCGGTCACCATCACCGCGATAAGGGTAAAGGGGCGCGTATAGGAGCCCCAGGCGTCGTACATCAGGCCTGTCAAAAAGGGCCCCATGCCGCCGCCAAAGGTATCGAGAACTGTGATAGTGCCAAGGATCTTGCCCAGGTCACGCAGGCCGAAAGTCTCAGCACACAACAACTGCAACAACGTATACAAACCACCCCAGCCGATCCCGACGAGAATGATGGCCGGCCAGAACGTTGTATCGTTGGTGCTGATCATTAGCCAGGTACCCAGAGCCATCACGGACAGGGTGCTGACAAAGACCCGCTTGCGGCCGAAGCGATCAGCCAGGAAGCCGCTGCCGATTTTGCCCACCAGTCCCAGAGAAAACAGCACCGTCAGGCCCGTCGCGGCCACCTGGACCTCAAAGCCCTGCCCGAGCATGTGCAGGAACAGGTGGGTCACATAGGTAAGAATGGAATAAAAAGTCAGCATGGCGACCGTGGCAAGAACCCAGAAGTTCGCCGTCCGCACCGCCTCGCGGTAGGGCATGCCATGGAGTACGGCCGGCTGGTCTGCAGGCACTTCGCCGGCGCCGGGGGGAACCAGGCCCATATCGGCAGGTTTTTCCCGCAGGACGAAAATCACCAGCGGAATCAGCAACAGGGGAATCACAGAGGTATACATCAAGGCCGTGCGCCAGCCGAATTCACCCAGCAACCAGGCATTCAACTGCGGCAAGGCCGCGTTCCCCAGGCTGGTTCCGGCCACTGTGATGCCCACGGCCAGACCCCGGTTTTTGACAAACCAGCGCGACACAATCATCACGTTGACCACCAAACCGGCGCCGGCGAGCGCCATGGCGAGCAAGACATGAATGCGATAAATGTCATTCATGGTCTCGATGCCGGCGTACAGAAAATTACCGGCGGACAGCAGCAATAGTCCGACCACCATCAGGGGGCGCACGCCGATGCGATCGGCCAGGGCACCAGCCAGGGGCGCGAGTAAACCGCTGCCTAACAGGGTGATGGTGTCGCGGAATTTCAGCGCACCGCGCAGGCCGTCCCCGCCGTTGTCGCCGCCGAGAAAATCCAGAATCTCTTTGTCAAAAATAGTCAGGCCGGCCAGGGTGATGCCATTGGTGATCCACATGATCACCAGGGTGCTGACGGCGATGACCCAGCCGTAATAAAAGCCCTTGGCTTGCGTCACGATTTTTCCCCGGCCTGCCCTGTGCGTGGCGGCTGACGATACCGGAAAGGCTCAGTTGACCCAAGGTCTTTAGGGGCCGCTAGAATAGTGGTCGACCCCAGCGCAGCCCATTGGAGACACTGCATGCTCAAATCCATCGTTATGGTCACCATCGCCGTGGCGCAATTGAATACTGTGGAGAAGGCCTACCAGGATCACCTGGCCTATGAATCAGTCGGCAATGGCGTGGTCAGTACTGCCACGGCGGACGTCTGGGGTGCGCCCGCGGCGGCCGGTCAGGCCTATGTGTTGATGCAGGCGGAGAGCGGCCATCCGACCCTGATTCGATTTATCGAAGCGCAGCCGCCGGCTTCGTATGCCCCTATGCTCACGGACGGCTGGAACGCCACGGAGTTGCTGAGCACGGATCCCGATGCTATCGCCGAGCGGCTGGCCGATTCTCCCTTCAGGATTGTCGGTCCCCCGGCCGATTTATGGGAAGCTCCGAACGCGCCGCGCGCCATGCAGGCCATTGGTCCGGGTAATGAGTTGCTCTACCTGACCCGGAACAACGATTTCGTCATGAAGACCCTGGTTGACCGGGTTTTCATCATGGTCCTTGGCGGGCCTTCCATGGACGCATTCCGGGACTTTTACGGCGACCGCCTCGGTCTGAAAGTCAGCGAGCCAACCCCGTTCTCCATTGGTGTGCTTTCGCGCGCCCAGCGACTGCCCGCGGATACCCAATACCCCCTGGCCATCGCCAGTCTCAATGGCCCCTTCCTGCTGGAACTGGATGAGTACCCGCGCGGTGCCACTATGCCACGCGAACGGCGGGCCGGTGAGTTGCCGCCCGGGGTGGCCATGGTGAGCTTTTCAGTCGCCGACGTGGATGCCCTGGACCTGGACTTTCGCGGCGCTCCGGCCAGCCTGCCCGAAGCGCCCTACGCGGGCGCCACGGTCGCCGTGGCCGTGGGCCCGGCCGGTGAATGGCTGGAATTCGTGGAGCCTGCCGAAGCCGACTGAAACGGGCTTTTAGTCCGCAGTGCCCGGGTGATCATCGTGGATCAGTTCCACGAGTTCATAGAAGGTCTGCATATAGCCGCCGATGTCGCCGCGCAGGAAGATGAAATCATCATCGGCCGAGCACCAGATATCATAGGGTGGATGAGCTTCGGGTAAGCCCGGTGCCGACACCATGCGAAAGTGCAGCGCATCGAAGCGGCCGGCGGCCACTTCAATGGACTCTTCGCCCACGTACTCGCAGTGCATGCCGATGCTGAACAGCATCGGACCCGTCGCCCCGCGATGATCCGGCGAGGAGAGCAGCATCTGGTCCAGGCTTTGGGTGCCGGCGGCGGCACTGCGTTCAAACAGGCGCATATGCCAGGCGTCGCAGACAATCGAGTGGTTCTGGAAAGTCTGCAGGCGCCCGCGTGTCTCCATGCGCTGACTGACACGACCCTCCAGGGAGGTATAGCTTTCGCACTCAGCGAAGTCCTCACCGAAGCGGAACAGGCCCGTCCCCATGAAGCGATCGTTCACCGCCAGGCGCACGAAACAATCCATCGGCAACCAGTTTTCATCGAT
>CAKZWQ010000051.1 GCA_937921935.1 uncultured Gammaproteobacteria bacterium
TTTCCTCGTTGCCCTGCCAGACCGCTCGCCAGCCCTCTGTATCTGCCGGTTGAGGCAGATCAAAGTTTCGCTCATCTAACGAGAAGGCTTGCGCAGCCGCCTGCGCCTCAGCGGATGTTGTGGTTGGGACATGGAAATCACCAGCCCTGGCGGATGTCACTATCAGCACGCTAAGAACAGTCATAGCTGCCAACTCCAAGCTGGCCTGTTTCTCAAAACGAATCATTTTTCACTGCCTCTTCAGCCACGAAATTTCCTCTATACCCCTCATCACCGCTGATCTGCAGGTCCACCCCATATTCTTCCTCAATTGCGTCCTCGCCGGTCGGGTCGCTTGCCCTGTCGTACACGAGCTTGCCGTCAAATACCGTGAGCTGCACTGCGACTGAACCGATCTCCGTTGGCGGTATTTCAAATAAATTCCGGTTAAGGACGATCATATCTGCGCGCTTGCCTGCCTCAATTGAGCCGACGATATTTTCCTGATCCAAAATGTATGCGGCGTTAATAGTCATTGCACGAATCGCTGTCGCAAGATCAATGGCCTCGCCGGATGCCAGTTCACGGTCACTGCCGCCGGTCGACTGGCGGGTAACGGCGGCTTCAAGCGTCTCCAGCGGGTCGCGCCAGAACAATGGACCATCTGAGCCAATCACCACGCGACCACCCGCCTCGTGCACCGAGCGCATTGGGAACAACCGGCTCATGCGGTCCTTACCAACATTGGCAGCAATCGCATCGATATAGGCGTTGGGCGCCCATAGTACCGGCGAAAACTCTGGCGTCAGATTGAGTTCGACAAGTCGGGGCAGGTCATCAGGATGAATCGAGATCGCGTGACCCAGCTGGTGGCGGCCCTTCAATTCGCCCTGCTGTCCCCTGACCACCTGCATCGCGTCCAGCAGGCGCCGGGCTGCCCCGTCTCCGGTCGCGTGCGCCACCAGCCCCAGACCCATGGCATCGAAGCGCCCAAGGTCAACCGTCAGTTCCTCCAGCTCGATGGCACTGATGCCATAGTCACCTGTAATGACGTACGGCTCGATGGTCAAACCCGTCGTGCCCAGATTGCCATCGATCGACATCTTGACGAAATCCGGATTGATCAGAGCAGTGTCGAAGCGGGCGCGATCTGCCAGCTGCTCCGCCTGATCTTCCAGCGGCATGGGTTCAAGGGGGCCCTTGTAAGTCCAGGCCAGAGCCACACGCATCGCTAAGCTGCCGTCCGACTCAAGATCAAGCAAGGCTGTCGCCACCGGACGCTTCGCGTGCACTTGCTTCACGGACGTGATGCCAACCGAATTCAGGTACTTGATAGTCCCGAGCATCCCCTTTTCGTGATTCTCCCGGGACAACTCAGGGAAATGTTTCCAGCCCCACTTTCCGGCGGCCGTCTCTGTCATAAAGCCAGTAGGTTCGCCGGTATCCGGATCTTTGATCAACTCGCCGCCCTTGGGGGCCAGTGTATTAGCAGTGATGCCCTCCATCGCAAGAGCTTTCGAGTTCAGGAGCGCCTCATGCTCGGTATTTGTGAGCATCACTACGGGACGATCTGACACAACTTCATCAATAAATGCTTTGGTTGGAGACTGATTCGGGAAAATCTCCAGCGGCAACTGCTCAACGAACAGCACCGGAAGATCTGGCTGCGACTCTGCGTACCCGGCTAATGTCTTCTGCAGCTGCTCAATCGTGTTCTGGTCGGGCCCGTACGTCAGCATGCTCCCCGCCAGCATGGGTGCTGCATAGGCTGCCTCGAGGTGCACATGGGCATCATGCAAACCCGGCATAACGAACTGGCCACGCAGATCGATAACCTGGGTTTCAGTGCCCGTCACCGCGGCCACCGAAGCATTCGAACCCACGACAATGAACCCCCCGTCCCTGATCGCAACAGCCTCGACCCATGGCGTGTTCTCATTGACCGTGTAGATTCGCCCGTTGGTAAAGACCAGATCAGCAGAGGTTGAACGAGCGACCACTGATTCGCCAATGCCAGTCTCGGAGTCACTACCAGAGCACGCAACAAGCACCCAACTGGCAAAGGCTATAAAGGTGACGCGTATCATTTTCTGTGGATCCTCCGCCAATCGTTATTAAGGATACCCAATACGCGTAGCCCTCGCCGCATTGTCACAGACGGAGCTGATCAGGCACAGATCAATGAGTTCTGTAAAGACAGGCTGACTTCTGTGGTCGGAAACTCCCGCAAACCTCCCGCACGAGTCGTGAGCAACTCGTTGCATGACGCGCAAGTGCTTGCGAAAAATGGTGGTGATGGGTGGACTTGAACCACCGACCTCAGCATTACGACATGCAGGGATGCATTAGTGCCGCGGAGGCCAGGGATGGCCGGGAGCGGCTGAGAGCGACTTGGCACTTGTAAGTAATTGTTTTAATAGGTAATCGCCAAGGGGCGTCCGTTGCCAATTGCATGACCGTGCATAACGGTGCACAACCGGGTCCCGCAAATCTCCCGCATGTCCGCTTTCGGCCAAATGCCAACGCCCAACACTCGACTTATGGCTAGCCATTGATCGGGGGAGCCGGCAATACAGGGAGCACGTACCAGACGATGGCGAGAAAATGGCAGATGGCCCCGGCCAGTACGAACACATGCCAGATAGCGTGGCTGAAGGGCACCCGCTTTGCCATGTAAAACACAGTGCCCACGGTGTAGCTGACGCCCCCGGCAACCACCCAGAACATGCCGTTCGCGCCGATCGCTTCCGCAACCTGGGGCCCCGCGATAACGACGAGCCAGCCCATGAGAAGATAAGTGATCATGGAAAAGCGTGGAAAACGATGCCGGAATCTTACTTTTATAAAAATCCCTGCCGTTGCTAAGGACCAAATGGT
Organism: uncultured Gammaproteobacteria bacterium; assembly: GCA_937921935.1. GTDB lineage: Bacteria > Pseudomonadota > Gammaproteobacteria > Steroidobacterales > J054. Next base: position 2,857 of record CAKZWQ010000051.1, read on the forward strand.
CCCAAACAACCACCATCCGATTTCGGTTCGCATCGCGATAAGCACGAAGGGCGTGTAGGTGCCGGCAATCAGCAAATAGATTGCGCAGTGATCAAGCACTTTCAATTGCTGTTTTCGTTCCGATGCAGGCAAAGCGTGGTAGAGCGTTGAGGCCAGGAACAGACTGATCAGGCTGACACCATAAACGGAGCTGGCGATGATTCGCCAAGGATCAGAGGCGCCGCTCGACAGAAGCAGCATCCAAAAAAGGCCGGTAATGCTCAGCAGAACGCCGGCACCGTGGCTGATTACGTGCGCAATTTCCTCGGCATCACTGTATTGAGACAGTATGGCGCGCTTGGTAATAAATATATTCAAGGCGGCGTGCTACGGCTCAAGGAGATCCAGGTTGCCAAGCCTGATGCGGGTCAGGATACCCGACTCTTTGGTGGCCGGACAGGGCCCGGGCCTCAAAAACCCGTGCTACTCATTTGACAACAAGCAAGCCTGGGCGAAGCCCAGGGCGGTATTGGGTCAATATGATTTAGCGAGCTGAGAAGCAAGAAAGTCAGGGCTTTCAATGGCTTCGACCTGCAAGGCCCAAGGAGTACCGTGCGAACCCAGCCGTTCATACATGTTAAAGTTGTTTCAGCCATTCGATAGTAGATGAATGGACCATAGAGGCCATCCCAGCATGCTGCCCGCCATACAATCAGTCGCACTTATCGGCACATACCTGCCGCGGCAATGTGGCATCGCTACATTCACTGCCGACCTCGCCGCCGCCATTCTTGACAACGACCCACATATCGACTGCTCGATCGTGGCGATGAATGATCGTCCCGAGGGCTATGAGTATCCGCCTGAGGTGCGCTTCCAGATCGGCCAGAACGAACTGAACGAATACGGCCTCGCGGCGGGCTTTCTCAACCTGCGCAATCCGGATGTCGTCTGTCTACAGCATGAATACGGCATATTCGGTGGCCAACGGGGCGGCTTTATTGTTGAACTGCTCCAAGATCTGAAGGTACCTGTCATAACGACCTTGCACACTGTGCTCAGAGATCCTTCGGCGCAGGAACAAAAAATCATCAAGCGGCTCTCAGAGCTGTCGGATAAATTGGTAGTGATGAGCGAGTGCGGGGCCGGATTTCTTCGCGATGTGTATCACGTGCCCGAGTCCAAGATTGCCCTGATTCATCACGGCATCCTGGACGTGCCTTTTCTGGATCCCGACCCTTGCAAGAGCAGGGTCGTCGTAGATGGCAAGACTCTAATTCTTACATTCGGCTTGCTCTCGCCAGGCAAAGGCATCGAGTACATGGTCGATGCCTTACCGGAAATTGTCAGCTCACATCCGGAAGTACTCTATTTCGTCGTTGGCGCAACGCATCCGCATTCCAAAGCCGAACAAGGAGAAGAATACAGGCTGGGCTTGCACCTGCGGGCAAAGGAGCTAGGCGTCGCCGACAACATCGTGTTCCATGACCGTTTCCTCGAGCGAGACGAATTGCTCGAAATCATTCGCGCTGCGGACCTCTACGTAACGCCCTATTTAAATGAAGCCCAGGTGGTCTCAGGCACCCTGGCCTACGCGCTGGGGGCCGGCAAAGCAGTGGTATCGACTCCCTATTGGCATGCCAAGGAGATGCTAGCCAACAACCGAGGCAAGTTAGTTCCCTTCAGAGACCCCAAGGCTTTAGCCCACGAGATCAATCAACTTCTGGACCACCCGAAGGAGCGTCTGGCGATGCGACGCGCGGCCTATCAGTACTGTCGGCCGATGGTCATGAAGGAGATGGGTAAGCGCTATCTGGAACTACTCTCACACAGCAAGTCCCAGCCCTCGCGATCGGTGGATCTAGGGGTTCTGGAACCTCTTGGCCAGCGCGAACAACGACTGCCGCAAATCAATCTGAAACATCTCCGCCTAATGACCGATGACACCGGCATGCTCCAGCACGCCCGGTTCACGATTCCTAACCGAAGCCATGGATATTGTGTCGATGACAACGCCCGTGCACTGATAGTCACGACCAGGGTAGATGATCTGAATAGAACAGACGCTTCAGTGGCCGATTTATCTGCTATCTATCTGAGCTTCCTGGATGATGCATTCAATCCGGATACTGGCAGATTTCGCAACTTCATGACTTACGAGCGTAAATGGCTTGAGGAATTTGGCTCGGAGGATTCTCACGGCCGTGCGTTGTGGGCATTGGGCATAACGGCAGGTTGGGGACGTAGCAGCGGTCAAGTTGCTCTCGCGACGGAGCTCTTCAATAAAGCCCTGCCTGCGCTGGAGACCTTCGGCGATTCCCGCGCCATTGCCTTCCCTATTCTTGGCATTCAGGCCTACCTCCGGCGACACGACCAGGACCAGCGAGCCTGGTCGGTGCTGCGATCACTTGGCGACAGACTTAGCAGCCGATTCACGCAATACGCGACCGAAGAGTGGAATTGGCATGAAGATATGCTGGCCTATGACAACGCTCGCTTGCCGCAGGCACTCATGGCCTGCGGCCGGGCCATCCGCAATGATGAGATGGTCTCCCTCGGCATCAACGTACTCAACTCGCTCAGGGACATGCAGCTTGATCACCCCGATGGGTGTTTTTCACCGGTTGGTAACCAGGGTTGGCATGAGAAGGATGGTTCCAAAGCCCAATACGATCAACAGCCCCTGGAGGCTGCCGCCATGATCGGTGCCTGTATTGAAGCCTATGAATGCACCCACGGCGAGGAATGGGTCCAGTTGGCGAGCACGTGCTTCAACTGGTACCTCGGCAAAAACGATCAACAGTTGAAACTCTATGATCACGCCAGCGGTGGATGTCGTGATGGCCTCGAAGCAAACGGTGTCAACGAAAATCAGGGGGCGGAATCGACGCTGTCTTACATCCTCTCACTGCTCGCCCTGTACAACCTACGAGGATTGAAAACGCACAACAAAGACGAGGAGCAGCAAGAGTTCGAACGTCATGCGGTTGATAGCACTGGTTCGCAACTCAAGCCTGTTGAGCTTTCTTGAGCCGTGACAATAGCTCTGGAATCGAGACGGTGGCAACTCTGCATCTTTGGTCGGCGATGCCGTATGGAATAATTAATGTATCCCCGTGGATCATACTTCCGCAGGTATAGACCACGTTGGGGACGTAGCCATCTCGTTCATGCTCGTCAGGCGCGAGTATGGGCTCTTCGAGTCGTCCGATCACTTTTCTGGGGTCATCAAGGTCTAAAAGCTCAGCCCAGATGCTGTACTTGCGCATCGGTCCGACGCCATGAAACAGGGCCAGCCACCCCTCTGACGTTTCCACTGGCGAACCACAATTGCCAACTTGAAGAAACTCCAGAGGATGCACCGGCTCCTGAAGGAGCTCCGCGTCATTCCAGTAACGCAGGCTATCGGAGAACATGATGTAGTTGTTAACGCCATCCTGCCGCGACAACATCACATAGCGACCGTTGATCTTCCTGGGAAACAACGCCATTCCCTTGTTCTGTGCTGCATTGCCGCTGAGCGTATGAATTTCGAACGTTAAAAAGTCATCGGTCTGAAGCAGCTGAGGCAGTATCTCGAACCCATTGTAGGCTGTGTAAGTCGCATAGTAGGTAACCGCCGCATCATCATCGACAAAGCGAACGAATCGCGCATCCTCGATGCCGCCCGATTCGTTCTCCGACACGGGAAAAATCACTCGCTCGGAAATTGGTTGCTCGGGGCGAAAAATAACTTCGTAGTTTGACCGGGCCAACCACAAGGCCGTATCAATCGCATGACGTTTATCGACGAGCCGATACTTGGTCGATTTGAGATTCCTTATCTGGACCTCCAGCTCATCGATGGTGAAACGTTCTCCCAGGCCCTCCAGAAGATGATTCATGACCCGGTCGTGTGCTCCCATTTCTTCAAGCTTTCGCCGAAAGTGCAGGCGCTGATAGACGGGATCCGTGTGCATCTCGGGCGTGGCCACATACTGACTCACGGGATCAAAGTAGATATCGTGGTTCTGGTCAACAATCCCGCTGCGGAACTCAATGGACGATACATGCCCCTCACCGGTCGCTCTGAAACTCATGACGAATCGGAGTGCCCCCTTGTCAACGCCTTTCTGATCGGGGTGGTGCACGATGGATGGATTGAATAGCGCCGCCGCTTCTACTGAGTACTCACTGGTCAGATAGGCACCAATCAGAAGGCATTGCTCGGCTGACAAAGTGAGGCGTTTTGACACGTATCCTGATACACGTTCGAAGTTTGCTTGCAGAATCTCTCTAAAGTTTCGGTGCCGCCCGGAGAACTCCTGCAGTACGTTCTCCATCAAATGATTCACATCATCATCGCCAAGCTGAGCCACCCGCTCGATCAAACCCTTGATGCGCGCCCGGTCCCCGGGAATATGTGGGCGCGTGATGACGCGAGAACTCTCGGCGCTCATCACCGTTGGACGGCGTTTAACGAGTTGACCCCGCTGTTCCTTTACTCTCATCTGTGATTGCGCATTGATGTAATGTGACTAACAATGGCCCAAAGATCATGGACCCGTTTCTAACCTCAGTGATTATAGAGGTGTCGTGCAGCAGAAGCTTGATGTCGGCGTCACAATTTCAGAGAAAAGTATCTCAGCATGTCCATTCGTATCGCTCTGCTCAGCCCCATTTCATGGCGTACACCGCCGCGTCACTATGGCCCATGGGAATCGGTGGTCAGTCTGCTCGCCGAGGAGCTGGTGCAAATGGACCTGGATGTCACCCTGTTTGCCACCGCTGATTCGCAAACCAGCGGGAAGTTGGTGGCCGTATGTCCGCGCCCTTACTCGGAAGATCTCACCGTTAACCCGAAGGTCGCGGAATGTCTGCACATTTCCGAGGTTTTCGAAAGGTCTACCGAGTTTGATCTCATTCACAATCACTTCGACTTTCTGCCGCTAACCTACTCCAGGTTGATCGACACCCCGGTACTGACCACCATTCACGGCTTCTCATCACCGTCCATCCTTCCGGTCTACAAGAAATACGATGACAGTAGCCATTATGTGGCGATCAGTGAGGCGGACAAATCGCCAGAGCTAGACTATATCGCCACCGTCCATCACGGTATCGATATTTCACAATTCGCCTTTTCCAAAACTCACGGGGAGTACCTGCTGTTCTTCGGACGCATCCATCCGGAGAAGGGCGTCCACGAAGCCATTCAGGTGGCGCAGCGCGCGGGCAGAAAGCTGATCATTGCGGGCATCATACAAGATCAGGACTACTTTAAATCTAAAATCGAGCCTTGCCTGGACGGTGGCGCAGTCGAGTATATCGGCGCCGTGGGGCCACAGGAGCGTTCCAAGGTCCTGGGCGGGGCGTTGGCGCTGCTGCATCTGATCAGCTTCAACGAACCTTTTGGTTTGAGCCTGGTGGAGTCCCTGGCGTGCGGCACGCCCATCATTGCATTTGGCCGTGGCTCGATTCCGGAAATTCTCAGGCACGCCGAGACCGGCTATATCGTTGCAGACGTCGAACAAGCCGTGCAGGCCGTCGCTGCAGTGCCTTCACTCGACCGCTCCGCTTGTCGGGAGGATGCTGAACAGCGCTTTTCTTCGGTCCGCATGGCAAGCAACTATGTTCGCGTCTATCAGCAAATTCTGGATTTGGAAGCAGACAATGATTAATAGGCCGTTAGTGACGCGCTATGAGGGTAACCCTATCCTCACGAAACACGATATCCCCTATCCTGTCGAGACGGTTCACAACGCGGGAGCAACCAAGTTCGAGGGCCGCTACATTCTGTTATTTCGCTCCCACCTGCATAACGGACGATCCATTATTGGCGTTGCGAGGAGCGACGACGGCTACGATTTTAGCGCCGATCCCGAACCATTTATGGTGCCATCCACAGCAGGCGAGTTCTCACGATTCGAAGAGTACGGGGTCGAGGATCCGAGAATCTGCCTGATAGATGGCTTCTATTACATTAGCTACAGCGCCTATTCCCGATTTGGTGTGCGCATCGGGCTGGCGAGAACCTCAGACTTCAGGACCGTTGAGAGAATATCGCTGATCAGCGAACCGGACATGCGTAATGTGGTGCTATTTCCGGAAACCTTCAATGGCCGCTACGCACGGCTGGACCGGCCCCACTCGGAAATCAACGATTGGTCCATCTGGTTGTCGTGGTCTCCGGACCTGGTGCACTGGGGAGAATCAGAGCCGGTGATTAACCCCGTGACCTATCATTGGGATCAAATGAAAATAGGTCCAGGCGCGACGCCTATAAAAACCGCGGACGGCTGGCTCAATATCTTTCACGGTGTCTACCCCACCATGGACGGTGCGGTTTATCGACTCGGCGTGGCGCTGCATGATATTGCCAACCCGGCGATCGTACTGGGTGTCGCCGACGACTGGATCCTGTCACCCGAAGATTCCTGGGAATTGACAGGCTACGTGCATAACGTTGTTTTTAGCTGCGGGGCCATTGCCGAGGACGACGGTACTCTCAAGATCTATTGGGGCGGTGCAGACACTGTCATGTGTGCTGGCACAGCCAAGATCGCCGACCTGGTTCAGCTATGCCACGACAAGCCGAGAACGGCTTTGTGACGACCACAGCATCCCTGAATTGAACGATTTGAGCGACGCCGCCAACTGTGGCGTGAAGTCCGGAAAAGCTCCCGCATTCACAAGCCAGTAGTTGCCAGGCAACGGCTAAACGCTTGAGAAAGAGTGGTGGTGATGGGTGGACTTGAACCACCGACCTCAGCATTATGAGAGCGACCTAGCAGTTGTAACTATTTGTATTAACTAACAATTGCCAAGGGGCGTCCGTTGCTAAGTGCCTAATTGTGCATAACGGTGCACAACCGGATCCCGCGAGTTTCCCGCGGATCTAAACCGGTAGTCTCCCACCTGAGTTCTTCGAAGAATCTCAATCAGGCTACTCAGGCAACGGGATGAATTCATCCTCTCCCGGGACTGCGTCAAACCGCTTCTCTTTCCAGTCTGCTTTGGCCTGCTCGATTCGTTCCTTTGAGCTCGCAGCGAAACTCCACCAATTATCCCTTTCGCCAACGGAGTCTCCCCCGATCACCATCACGCGGCTGTCCTCGGTCGCCCGCAGGGTAACGGTTTTGCCCGGGCAGCCGACCACCATCACGCCACCGGCATACTGCTCGCCGGCTATGCTGACGCTTCCCAATACCACATACGCAGCCAGTTCCGGCTGATAGTCAGGCAAGGCCAGCTCTGAACCAGATGGCATCAGGCACTCGAGATAAAGTGTCGGCGAGTAAGTTGCGACCGGCGAAGCCTGACCATAAGCCTCACCGATAATGACCCGAACGGTGACTCCATCCAGGTTCAGTTCCGGCAAGTCAGCTGCCGGGTAGTGAACGAAAGCGGGCTCCCGCTCTGCTTCATGATCCGGCAGCGCCATCCAGGACTGAATACCGTGCAGTCTGGAGGTTTGATCCAGATCATCACCTGCCCGCTCGGAATGCACGATACCCCGGCCTGCCGTCATCAGATTGATGGCACCGCACTGGATCGGCTGAGCAAAGGCGAGGCTGTCCCGATGCACGATCTCGCCTTCGAAAAGATAGGTGACGGTCGCAATGCCTATATGGGGATGGGGACGCACCTGGATGCCCTGCGCGGGCGGAAATTCCGCCGGACCCATGTGATCGAAAAAGATAAAGGGCCCAACCATGCGGCGCTCCTTCGTGGAGGCCGCCTCCACCAAATTAGGGCATAACTATTTGATAGTTATGCCTTTGTTTATTGCCACGCTATACTGCCCATACGAGCGCCCATGCATAAAATTTAATTTAGCGTGGTAGCTACAAGGAAATTTTTGCTAAACCAATTCATAGTTTGCAGGCTGTCTTTCCTGCATTAATTGGCCTTTTTTTGTTTACTAATAGTGGATATGCCAAGCTCTAAAATCAGGATTCAAGAAGCCTGCCGTAGCGCGCAAGCGCCTGCACAACATTCTCTAGCAGCATCGTGACATCCAGAACGAAGTTACGCTCTTCGTCGGACAGCTGGCCTTCGCTCTCAAAATAGTTGCGCCGCACCTTCTTCATCAATTCAGTTCGGTCCTGGGTGAGCATGGCAAGTGTTTCCACCTCTCCAGAGTCGCGCGAAGCTATGGCGTCAAGTGCGGTCAGTATCATGAAATCGACACTCTCAAGGATATTGCGCCCGAGTTCTTCAGCCTTACCTGAATGACCAATTGTCGAGAAATCGGCCGCCAGTTGGTATACGTAGCCCTCCAGCGCAACCAGCTGCTCCTGGGATTTTGTAACAAGAATCAGTTTGTCGGATATATCGACCGTCAAACTGCTGCGCGACAAAGATGTAAGCGCTGTACCGATGTTATCGCTGATGGTCTCGAATGCCTGGTGATAATCACCCGGACTCGGCAGACCATCCGTCGCGGTCTCTGGACGCACATAGTCAAGGTACGCTGGCAATCTATTCAAAAGCTGAACTTGCTCCTGCTCAACCAGAAGCAGCGCGGTGCTCGGGTTATCAGCTGCACGCTCATGAAGAAACTGGGGCGCGGACAAGACTTCCGCCTGTGATGGCGGAAACCTGGCTTCAATGACATCGAAGATCTGCTTGCGAAGCGCTAAACAGACCAGCGCACCACCTACCTGTATACCAAAGGCGATCAGGATAACCTGGCCGCTCAATTCAGCAGCACTAGCACGGGCAGAAGCCATGATCAGCGGCAGGCCAGTTATCACCTCAGTATAGAACAGTACGAAGAACAAGCTCGTGGTGATGATATCGAAAGCAATTTGCCCGATAACAACCTGACGAGCACGGCCATGCACGTGCGAAGAAAAAACCCAGGTCAGGATTCCGTTGCCTGCCTGAGCGCCCACCATGACCATCATCGACTCCGCAACGTTAAGCAGCCCGGCGGATGCCAATGCTATCGCGATCATCGTGGTTGCCAGATTTGATTGAATCAGCAACGTCAAAACCGTTCCCACTATAAATGCCAGCAGGTCAAAACCTAACGGCCCGGCCAAGATACCGGCTACCCATTCCGCTCCTGCCAGCCCCCCGGCGCCCTCTTTCACCAGGAACAGTCCGTACATGATCATGCCAATACCGAACAGTGCACCGTAGGTATGCACCAACTTCTTCGGGATGTGAAATGTCAGCCCCAGCGCCGTCACCCCCAATACGATCAACGCGAATACCTTGATTGAGAGCATGGAGACAAACACGATCAGGGTCGCGCCCACATTACCCCAGAAAACAATTGGACCGCTTTGCCGGGCTTTGAGCAGTTTGACCTGCACGAAATCCGCCAGCAGAAAAGAAATCGCTTTGCCGCTTTGCGTAAATACGCCCAGAAACACGCCACCGAACAACATACCGATACCGCGTTCGCTGATACGGGTGACAATGTTGCGAAAACTGCCGCTCGCCATCTGCTGGAAATGTTCACCGGCAAAATGGATGCCGATAAGAAATATCCCTATGCCACCGACGATTAAAGCGGCCAGCTCGATAACCGGATCCTCGCCGGCACCAAGCTCAATAGCCGACCAGGAAACGGTGGGCGACAACAAAAGTAAGGCAGCCAACAGAACTCTCATGAGGATCGGTGATGATGACTGCTGCGAATTACCTTTGGCCGGAATCGTCACAGCACAACACCCTCAAGAACCAGTTCAGCCATCTTCTCAGTCTTGTGTGCAGCTGCTTTCTTCAGTGCATTCCTGAACTCTGGGTATGCGGCCATGATCGCATCGTAATCGTCCTGCGCAAGACGCATCACGTCACAGTAACTGGTGGCTGTCACCGAGGCTGTGCGTCGCTCACCCAGCACCAACGACAAATAGCCGAAGTACTCGCCGGCCCCCAGTTGCACCCGCAACGATTTATTATCGTGGCCACTAACTTCGAGCGTTCCGTCCACTACAAAGAAAATATCCCCTGGCCGCTCGCCCTCGTTGGCAACCACGCTTCCGGGTCCATAACTTTCCAAGTACAGCGCCGACAGTAACTCCATCTTCAATACGGGACTACAGAACTCAAAGAGTGGAACCTGCGCTAGCACCTGTTCCGCAAGTTTTTCCTTGATCTCAATCTGCAGCCCTCGTGGAAGGTCGCTGAGGATCTCGCTCTCCGCTAGGCCGCGGCGCCTGGCCCAGAGATACTCGTAGTAACCCCGGACCCGGTTATTCAATTCGGCTGATACGCCGCGCTGTTGCAGGTAATAACTAAGGCTTTGTACCCGGTCACGATGACGGGTTTTCTCAACATTCAGGCTGCTGAGCAATGAGGCGATACTTGCCACAATAAACGCATACAAGGACGCACCAAGTAGCATGACAATCATGGCGATCAGATACTCGGAAGTGCGCGACGGCGTAATGTCGCCAAACCCGACCGTCGTCATAGTGGTGATCGTCCAATACAGCGAGCGCACATATTGATCGGCCGGAGTCGCGCCTACGATGCCCGCTGTTGCGGCCCAGTTACCTGGCGGAAACCCCTGCGCAGCCGCGGTAAAAAACCACCCGCACGCAACTACATGCATGACAAGTGCTGCCGCTATACCAAAACGAATGACGCGTAACGTTCCCGGATTTACCTGTGGTAGCGATTCCCACTTCCTGAAGATCGCGAACAGCCTGACCACTCGCAAAAATCTGGGTAACCGTAACCAAAGCAGCAGAGGAGCTCCAAGCCAAACCTCACCGCCAACAGACAGCAACAGCAATTCCCAGGGAATGGTAGCGATAAGATCAACCGGCAGCATCGTACGAGCATAGCGGCGCGAGATTTTACTGGGATCGGTAACCTCTACACCCCGATCCCTGTAAGAAGTAAGGAAATTTGCCGTTATATCGGCCAGAAAAATCAAATCAACCAGATAAATGGGCGACCAGATACGAATGCTGGCGTCGGTGAAAAAAGCCAATTGCCAGACAACGTACACAGCGCTGCAAAAAGCCAGAATGGCAATGAGCACATCCCAGTACAAGCGAAGTTTGGATTGCCCCCCAATCATCAAATCTTACTCGCCCCCATGGTCAACATGGGTTCGCCAAGACTCTTCCTGATGGCAGACGCTAAAAAGCATCCAATGCTTCGTTCTCGGTTGCTAACACCGTAAGTATGCTGGCGAAACCAGAAATATCGAAAACCTCCTGAACCGTCTCATTCAAACAGGAAATCCGCAACTCGCCGGCACTACCCTTCAATCGCTTGGCTGTAGCCAGTAACAAACGTAATCCCGCACTACTTACGTACTCAATGTTTTCGAAGTTAATTAGCAGCTTGTTGGCACCTGAGTCCAGCACTGAATTAATCTGCGCCTCTGCATCAGGCGTAGTATTCGTGTCCAGTCTACCCACAAGACTTAACACACGCACTTCACCCTCTTCTCGTTCAATAATTTCCATTTTCATACCTGCTTACTAAATCTCTCAACCCTGTGCAGTGGTCTTTATAACCAACCGCACCATATTCATATCTGTAAAGCGCATATAAGACACTTCATCCATCATTTGCTTAACCAGGTGGATACCCAAGCCGCCAATTTCCCTGTCGTCCACCGACAATGATATATCGGGATCATCGCCCATGAATGGATTAAACGGGATACCGTCATCCTTAATGGTCGCGATCAACTCATCATTACGATAATCCACATCCACGAAGATCTCATGCGGACTATCATCCACATAACCGTAGGAGATAATATTGTTGAGCAGCTCATCAAATGCGATGCACAGCTTCTGGATGACCCCCGGCTGAATAGCTTTGCCTTCCGCGAAGCCTTCCAGACCTTCAACAACACTATTTAGAGCCTTGAGCTCATTGGGAATCGTGATCGAATACAGGTCCTGGGTTTTCTCACCGGGCTCGGTGTCGTAACTCAACGCCATGATGGTTATGTCATCGGAAGCTTCGGCAGCTCCTACAAACTCACTCACGGAAGTAACCAACTCCTTCACCCAGGCTTCGGCCGTCAAGCCGCTGGTATCTGCAAACCATGCTTCGAGTCGCGCGTCCGAATACAATTCATTTTCTGTATTCATCGCCTCAGTGACGCCATCGGTGAACGACAGCAATACATCACCCTGCCCCAGATTAATGCGGTCTTCACCGTAGGCTATTTCCTCTATCGCCCCGGCGACTGGCCCATGAATCTTCTTAAGTACTGAAACCTGCCCGTCGGCACGCTTAAGCAATGGCGGGTTATGCCCGGCATTGCTGTAGCGGAGCTCACCGGTTTCAATATTGAGAATCGCCAGAAATACCGTAACGAACATACAACTGGGATTGTTCTTGCTCAGCTCATTATTAACCCGGGTCATGATACTGGCAGGAGAACGATCATCGATGGCACGCGCACTAAACAATGTTTTGGACACAGCCATAAACAAAGCCGCAGGAACCCCTTTTCCCGACACATCAGCAACTACCAGGCAAAGTTCAGCAGGGTTAACGAAGAACAAGTCGTAAAAATCACCACTCACCTCACGTGCCGGTTCAAGCTGAGCGTGCACTGAAAACTCATCATTATCAGGAAACAACGGGTAATCCCGCCGCAGCATACTCATCTGAATATCCTTACCTACATTCAACTCGTCCTGCATACGCTGTTTCTGCGCATTGATCAGCGCATACGCTTCCTGCAGGGCATCAAGGTTCTTCTTCAGCTGGACGTGGGTCTTCGTGCGTGATCGCAAGATCATTGCGTTGACAGGCTTCTGGATGTAATCCGCTGCACCAAGCTCAAAGCCCTTAGCCTGATCGGTATCCTGATCCTTGGCCGTAAGAAAAATAACCGGGATATTGGCAGTGACCGGGTTGGCTTTTAGTCGCTGGCAGACTTCATAGCCATCCATATCCGGCATCATGATATCGAGTAGAATCAGATCAGGTGACTGAGTTTCTGCAATTTTCAGCGCGATCTTGCCATTAACTGCTGCTTTTACATGATAGTCATCGCCGAGCACGCCTTTAACAACATCCAGATTCTCCGGAGTGTCGTCAACCGCAAGCACGACTGGTTTATCTGAGTTTGCAATCATGCTTCCTTCCACAACAGGAAATAATTAAGGAGTTGTTTGCCATTTTTTTAGCGCACACAATTAAATTGGCCAGTTTATTCCCTGACTATTCTCTGCTCAAGACAACGTTAATATTTGATCTATATATATTATCGCTACCTGTACTTACTAGATATCAACCAACCAGGCCGTTAAGAATTTCCAGCGCGCCGTCAAAATCATAGCCATCCAGCTTCTGTTGCAGCCGACCGAATGCACTACGCTGCTCATCAGGCAACTCGTGGCTGGTAATTTTTGTCAGGACACTATCAGCATCTGCATCATAGGCTTCCAGTTTGGAGCGCAAATCAGCAATTAGATGAGCAAACTCATCCACTGATAATTCTGGCTGTTTGCTCTCTAACGCTGCCATGTTACTAACTGATGCAATAGTAGCCACAACAGCATCCAGCTTCTGTTCCGTTTGTGCATACACATCGTTAAGATCATTAACACCGTCGCGGATATTCGCCTCCAAACGGGCTGCAATCTCCTGTAACCTCGCAGCACCAATACTGCCAGCCACACCCTTCAGTGTATGGGCGCTGCGCTCGGCCGCTTCCCAATCATTGGCAGCAATCTGACCCTTTATTTCAGCAATCGCATTGCCCTGACTGTCAACAAATTTGGCCAGAATCTTCTGGTATAGCTGTACATTGCCTGCCACACGTTCGATGCCGGTTGCCGTGTCCAGATGCTCGCTGACTGGCAAAGCTGCAGAGGTCTCTGCTTGCACACCGGGCTCGGTCACTGCCACTGCCTCACCCAGTCCCGACCGCTGATGAATCCACTGTTTAAGAGTGGCAAACAGCAACTTGGGGTCAATCGGTTTCGGCACATGATCGTTCATTCCTGCTTCCAACGATCGATCGCGGTCTTCCTTGGTTGCATTTGCCGTCATTGCAACAATGGGCAAATCACTGAACTTATCTTGCGCCCGAATCCTGGCGGTCGCCGTAAAGCCATCCATCACTGGCATCTGTATATCCATCAGCACACAATCATAGAGCTCGCCCGATTCAAGCTTACTGAGCGCTTCCTCTCCGTGATTGGCCACGTCGACACTAAAGCCAGCCTGCTGCAATAACTCAGTAGCGACCTGCTGATTTATTTCATTGTCTTCTACCAACAATATCCGCGCGCCCTGTATCGACTGATCGGCCGTCGCCAATGCGTCATCTGCGGTTTGTGTTTTGCGTCGTGCCTGACCAAAGCACTGCATGGCTGCATCAAACAGATGCGACGGACTAACTGGCTTGGTCAGGAAAACTTCGATGTTCTCGCCGCCCGGCTTCTCCGCCAACTCGCTACCGGCAAAAGCTGAAATCAGGACAATCTTCGGATCTTTAGCCAAATTTAATTCTGATTTGATCTTGGCGGCCACATCCAGACCATTCATGCCGGGCATCATCCAGTCCATAACAATAAACTGGACCGGGTCAGCAGCAGACTGGAGCAACTCGATCGCCTCTGCACCACTTTCGGCCTCCTGAACTGAGAATGTGATGGACTCGAGGTAAGTGCGGATGATTTCGCGCGAGATAGGGTTGTCGTCAACAACCAGCGCATGGGTGCCACGTAAATCAGGGGACGGCACGAAGTCCCTGTCTTCCTGGGGTTCGCCGACACCCAGTACTGCCGTAAAGCAGAATGCGCTGCCTTTGCCCGGTTCGCTCTCCACCCAGATTTCGCCGCCCATCATTTCGGATAACTGTTTCGAGATCGCCAGCCCGAGCCCGGTACCACCGTATTTACGTGTGGTTGATGTATCCGCCTGAGAGAAAGACTTAAACAGCCGACCCATCTGCTCTTCATTCATACCAATGCCAGAGTCCTCAACTGAGAACTGCAGCTTGACCTTATCGCCCAGGGACTCCTTTAACTCGACACGGACAACCACCTGACCTTTTTCGGTAAATTTAACAGCGTTGTTGCACAAGTTAATGAGTATCTGCCCAAGCCGCAGCGGATCGCCCAGCAGATGGGCCGGCACATCGGCTGCACGTGCAAACAACAATTCCAGCCCTTTGGCCTGTGCCTTTACCATTGCTACCGTGCCGAGGTTATCCAGCACATCATCAATGGCGAAGTCTATTTCCTCCATATCCAGCTTGCCGGCTTCAATTTTGGAGAAATCGAGGATGTCATTGATGATGCCTAGCAACGAATCAGCTGACCGTTTTACTTTCGTTAGATAGTCCTTCTGCTTTGGCTGCAATTCTGTGCGCAGGCACAGATCACTGAGGCCGATAATTGCATTCATCGGTGTGCGAATTTCGTGGCTCATGTTGGCCAGAAAATCACTCTTCGCCTGGTTCGCAGCTTCAGCCTGCTCTTTAGCATCGGCCAGCTCGATATTCGCCTTCTTTTCGCGTTCTTCCAGTTCTTTTTGTTCCGTGATATCGCGGATCAGTCCCAGAAAAAATATTTCGTCGCCTACTTCGACTTTGGTAACTTTCTCTTCGATCGGGAAAGGCTCACCGTTGCGCCGCATTCCGACCAACTCCCGGCTTTTATCAACAACAGATGACTCCCGGCCCGGATCATAACGACCAAGAAGCTCGTCATGCCTGACCGCATATTCCTGAGGCATCAATCGACTTATGTTTTGACCAACAATTTCCTCAGCACTAAAGCCAAACATCTCTTCGGCGGATTTGCTAAACATCTGCACGATGCCTGCCTTATCGATTGTGATAATGGCATCCGGGCTGGCCTGCACAATACTGGTGACCCGCACCTCGCTTGCCTCACTTTGTTTCAGCGCTACATCGAGCTCTGCTGTGCGTTCCTGCACCTTGACTTCCAGTTGACCCTTTTGTTGCTCGATCTCTGCAATAGTGCTGCGGAGCTGCCGGCGCATTTGTTCAAAGTTTTCTGCCAGATCACCGATTTCATCGCTGCTGCTTTTGGCTACCTTTTCATCCAGCTTACCGGCAGCCAACGATTTAGCGGCATCGGCAAGTGTGCGCACCGGTTGCGTTATCGAGCGGGCAAACCAACTGGCAATAACAACCCCGGCCAACAGCAATGCCGCACTTAGCAACAGCAGGCGATTACGTAACCGGTCAACAGGCGCAAGCGCCTCCGCCTTGGCTATTTCACTAACGATTGCCCAGTTAAGGCCTTCAATATCCAGAGGCCGGTATGCCGCCAACACGTCGATACCAAGCCAGGAGCTGACGATGCCCGCGCCCGCTTCACCTCCCAGCGCCGCCTGGCTGGCCGCCGATTTGACCGGCTGCAAACCTATCGGATCTTTCCTCTCCACGATGCGCTCGATGACGCTGTCAGCCAATCCGGCTGCCTGCATCGCAACTGCAAATCTCGCCGGGTCTTCAAGCAGAACGCGGGACTGACTGCGGGCTGTTTGGTCAGCGCCTACCAGGTAGGACTCACCGGTTATGCCCATACCGACGGATGCCCAGTTGCCTTGACTTGTCATTACATCGTTGATGCGACCAACGGGCATCTGGAATATCAGGACACCGACTTGTTCAGTGCCGTCAAAAATCGGCGATGCAATAAATGACGCCTGCGCGTCATAGGAAGGACCATACGGCCTGAAGTCTTCGATAAAGATTTCGTTCGGACTCCCGGCCTCGCGGGCCTGCCGGAACACGCTGGCAAAGTTGGTATCTTTGTACGGCCCGGTTAGCAGACTCGTGCCAAAATCGATTTCCTTGAATACGCTGTAAACAATATGACCGGTAGCGTTTTCGACAAGAAAAATATCGTAGTAACCGAATTCCTCAAGAAAACTGCGGATGGCCGGATGATAAAGCTGATGAGTTGCACTATAAGATGAGTAGTCCGTCGCGCTATCCAGCAGATGTTTACTGCCGGTAGGGTTGTCGTTATCTGCAATAAAGAAGTACTGCAACAGGCGCGCGGAAGCATCCGGCGGCCAATAATCCTGCACCGATGCGGGCATCTCCCTGCGTGGATTGAGCCTGGGCAGAAATTCGCTTTCGTAGTACTGCTCAACCTGAGCATCGAATTTGCCAAACTCACTGCTGCGATCTGCCAATTCAGCCCGGATACTGCCAAACGCGCCGGTAAAAGCCCTAACCGCATCGATAACCATACGGTCCTGCGAAAAGGTGCGGATCTGACCGGATATCTGGCGGGCATAGTCTTCGATCTGGCCGGCCTTGAGTTCACTGATCGACGTGAGTTTGGACAGCTTCTCTTGCTCCAGCGTTTCACGAAGGATGACGTAAGACACCGTGCCGCTAATCACCACAGCAACGATCGTGATCGCTGCCGCAACTGTGGCAATTTTCGGGCCAATTTTTAATCCGGCTAGCATTTCAATTGTATCTCTATTCGTATTACACCCAGGGTCGGGGTTTCACATTCAAACAGCAGTCTAGTCAATTGTACTCCGACCAAGGCTGTGCAACTATGACGGGGGTTTTCGACACAATGGCTAACTCACCACCACGTGTTATACGTGCAATCAGCGCCTGCTTGTCGACATGATTGTTCTCACGTATCTGGACCACTTCGCCATTCAGGTTCTTTTCCTGCAGGCCCGTTAGCACCGCACGCACAGCGGCAGGTTCAGCCGTACCTGCTTTTTCAACCGCGCGCACCCACAACCGAAAGCCCAGCAGATGTGCCTCCATCGGGTCACTGGTGACGGCTGAACTGTGGCCACTATACCGGCGCCACCGCGAGATAAATTCTCTATTTGCTGCGCTATCAGCAGTCATGAAGTAACCCCAGGTAGCCATATGCCCGGCCAGCGCTGACGAATCCAGTCCGGCGAGCTCCTGCTCGCCTATCGAGAACGCCATCACCGGCAAGTCGCGTGCCTCAACCATCTGCTCCTGCAATTCTTGGTAAAAACCTATATTCGCATCGCCATTAATGGACGATACGATCGCAGTCTCCCCCCCCCTGGGCAGCAAAACGCCGGAAGCGCTCTACCGGCTGTTGCCAGTCCTGATAACCGAAGGGCGTGTAATGCAGGAGAATATCTTCCTCGGGCACACCCAGAGAAGTCAGGTAAGCCATCAGAATTCGGTTTACCGTGCGCGGGTATACGTAGTCTGTGCCCGCGAGGATCCAACGCTCGACGCCATTCGAGCGCAGATAATCCACCGCCGGAATAGCCTGTTGGTTAGGAGTTGCACCGGTATAAATAATGTTCGGCGATGACTCCTGCCCCTCGTACTGCACCGGGTAAAACAACAAACCTTCGAGTTCTTCGACAACTGGAAGCACCGCTTTACGGGACGCCGATGTCCAACAACCGAATATAACAGCAACATCATCCTGCTCTAGCATGCGGCGAGCCTGTTGAGCATATAGACCCCAGTTTGAAGCCGGATCGTAGACTACAGGTTCAAGTTGACGCCCAAGCACACCGCCGCGAGCGTTCTGCTCCTCGATCAGCATTAACATCGTGTCACGTAAGGCGGTTTCGCTGATAGACATGGTGCCAGTTGCAGAATGCAATATACCGATCCTGATCGGTTCTTCCGCATGCGCGGAAAACGCAAATGCAGCGATTAACAAAAACGCGAACGGCTTGGCGAAGAATTTTGATAGGAGACTAGACAAAGGCAGAAGGCGAGACATATGGCAGGTTGCATGGAACACGAATCTAAGCAATATGCCTCCACTATTTCCAATATTAAGATAAGCTTCACGATCCATGATGTGAAATTAGACTCGCAAGCTTTTCTTTTAGCCCCTTCAAGCCGTCCTGTATTGAGTGCCGATGATGATCATGCAGCTTGTTGTACTCATCTAGCTCGGCTTCTACTTCATTAACATGTTGTTGCAACCTGTCTCTGGCCGCGATCAGCTTGGCGCGTTCTCCCTTATATACTTCTGCTTTCGCATCATTCTGATTTTTCTTGGCGTCCTCATACAAGGAGTCCATCGGCAAAAGACTAGCCTCAACCCCTAGCAACTCTCGCTTCACTTCAATCAAATAACCGTCTTCTTCAGGCTTCATCTGACTCCTCCTCAGCGGGTCACAGATTGGGGCGCGACCCAAATTACTGAGCACCGCGATATATAATCTATAACTTAATATTCATTATATGGTTTCAACTAAGCCAATCCCAAACTACTGGCTCAGATTGAGAGCGGCAAAAGCCATATGAGTAGATAACTAGCAATCTCCGGGAAGCCGCTGTGCAACCGGGGACCAGTTAATGCAGGCGGGTCAAGTGCGCGGATTTCAAAGAACCTGTAGCGTACAACTAGTTGGACAGCTTGAACTGGACACTGATAATTCGTCCAATTAATTGGACAACTGAAACCGGATATTGATTCGATGGCTCACTCCTACACAAGGTCTGCATATAGCTTCTCCCTACCCCATTGAGCTTTGACAGCATCTTCTATAACTGGCCCAAGCCCCCACCCATAAGTTTCCTGAGAACCCGGCTCGAAACCAGACAGCCTCAATAGATCTAATGCCGCTTTTCGACGAACTCCAGGATTCGGCGAGTCTGAGGCTATTTCGAGCAGCACATCTACTGCCACTGACGCTATTGACTGAATCTTTCTAGTAGCAGCCTCGAGGGCCTCCTGCCGCAGCTTATTGAATTCGGTTAATGGCCTAGGCTTCATAATCTCAGTCAATGGCCTAATCGGGATCGAACGAACCTGCGTGCATAGCTCACCGTAGAAGCGATTCGCGATACCACGGTATTTGTGATCCCAAAACAGAATGTCAAAAACAAACAAGAACGCCTTGTCGTACTAAACGACATCGCGCGTGGTGTGATTTACAGTCGGCGCGGGACGCACCCGACCCACGTGTTCAACTAACGCGGTCAACCGGTCGCCCGCATGCTCAATTCCTCCTGGAAGCGAGCGCGGCAACAGAACGGTCTACCGAACCTGCGCGTGCGCGATCTCAAACACACGTTCGGTCGGCGTCTACGTGCTGCGGGCGTGAGTTTTGAAGATCGACAAGACCTGTTGGGGCACAAGAGTGGCCGGATCACGACTCACTACAGTGCAGCGGAACTAAGCAATTTGCTGGTTGCTGCCAACCGTGTGGTGTCCTCCCGAAAAACTCCCGAACTCACGGTCTTGAACTTGCAGAGGGGAAAGCTAAGCGCTTGATTAGATTGGTGGTGATGGGTGGACTTGAACCACCGACCTCAGCATTATGAGTGCCGCGCTCTAACCAGCTGAGCTACATCACCTTATCGGGAGGACGCGCATTCTCGGCGGGCAGCCCGGGGCTGTCAAGGCAGCCCTAGAGCTGGGCGGGCTTTACCGGCTTGCCCTCGACGTCGTAGGCCCGGGCGTCATCCACGGCGGTAAACACTTTGCGCACGGTCTGGTCGCTGGACAGCACCTGGTGGACCAGGTCTCCCAGGTCGAAGACATTGATGCGCCCGGACACGTTGGGATTTTCCACCAGCACGGGCTGGCCCCGGCTGGCGCGGCGCATCATGCCGCCGGGGCGAATCACGGTCCAGTCCAGCTCTGTGGCAAACAATTGTTTCTCGGCCCAGTTCTTTGCCCGGATGGCTTTGCCGATAAAAGCCTTCACAAAAGGATCCACCGCAGGCGAGCTGTCGCCGCAGCCGATAGAGGTCAGCATGACGAAACGTCGCAGACCAAATTCCCGGGCGGCATCGATGACATTGATGTTGCCCTGGCTGTTCAGTGCCGGCGTGCCACCGAGCATGCACACGACCGCGGGCTGCTCGTGAGCGTATTCTGAAACGATGCGATCCACGGCTTTGCGACTGGTGGGATCACCGACGACGATCTCGCATTTCAGCTTGACCAGGAGCATCGGATCGGCGCGTTCGCGTACGACGGCAATGACACGTCTATCTTCGCGCCGCAGCAACTGGGACAACCGGTATCCGGTATCCGTATCAGCGCAGAAGATCAGAACGGGTTGCTTGTGCATGGCGACTCCAAGGCCATGCTAACACCCGACCAGGGGCCGAAACGGACGCAGCGATACCGCCGGTCTCAACCGCCACGAGGCGGCCAGGCCCGGTCAGGAGCCGAAATCCAGGACCCCGCCAACCAGCAGGGAGGCGTCGGGTTTCAATAGACGCTGGCGGCCGTCGGCGAAGTCCACGCGTTTGGAATCAAAAGGCAGCCAACCGCTCAGGCCTACCTGCACCCGGAGCCGCCAGGCCTGGTCGGCCGGCTGCAGCGCCGCGCGAATACCCGCCTCGCCCATAACCAGGGCGCTGCTTTCGGAGGTTTCCGGGGCATTAGACAGATCCAGCTCGCCGAAGACCTCTTCGCGCCGCCAGCCGGCGCCGACGGAACCATAAGCGGCCAACCAGCGCGGCATGAAACCGGGACGATCTTCCAGCTCCAGCCCCAGACCCAGCTGGACGATCTCCAGGTAGACGTCCGGGGAAGTCCCTTCTGACGGTTTGCCGTAACGCCCGTCGGCCATCAATCGCCAGCGGCTGCCCCAGTCGCAAGTGAACACGCGACAGACGGGGATGCGCCCCTGGGCCACAACCTGCGTGCGGGGCACCGTGATAGCCACCGTGACACCCCGGCCATCGATATAACCTCGCTTGCTGACGTCGCCACCCATACCACTGAATATGCTGACGCGACCGAAGGCCTTGTCATCATCAAAACCCTGTACCGTCTCAACAAGAATCGGGCCGTAACGAACGCCCACATTGATATAGCCGCCTTCTTCGTTGTCGGCGGTCGCAGACTGAACCTGGTCCTGGTCGTAGCCGCTGCGCCAGTCACCACGCAGCCCCAGCCAGGCATCGAAGCGGCCATTGTTCAGGGTCAGGTTGGCCGCGCCCGTGCCGTCCGTCTGCCCGTCACTCGTGGCGGCCGTGGCCCCGTTCAACCAGTAACCCCATCGCCAGGGGCTGTCCTGGTCATTGCCCCAGGGCAAGGGTCCGGCCTGATCACCCCGGATCCAGCCCGCCAGGTCCGTGCGATCAGAGTCCACATAGGGCGACTCCACGATGCGATCGCTGGCGAGCTGGTGGAAGCCGTTCTGGATGCGGGAACCACCGAAATTATCCGTGCTGCGAAAGCCCGCGCCGATATCCAGGTTGGTCTGACGATTCTCTCCGCGCCGGCGGAACAGCCGGTAACCCAGAGATGCGCTGACTTGATCAAGGCGACCATCGGGGTTCTCGTTGGCGTACTTGTCGAAAGTCAGAATGCTGTGGTCGGCGGCGAACAGCCAGCGATCGTCCAGGACCAGGGCAACGCCGAATTGCTGGGTGCGAAAATCGTCCACGTGCTTGCCGCGGCCGAGGTTGTCGTTGGAGTTATAGAGCTCGGCTACGGGCTCCAGGCTTGGCAAACGCGGTGGCGGTACGCCGGGAATTTCACCGGCCAGCACTATGCCCGGTAAAGCGACCAGCAATACTGCACAGAGGATTTGCCTGAAGAGATTCAAACGTTGAACCGAAAATGAATCACATCGCCTTCGTTGACGATGTATTCCTTGCCTTCCAGGCGCAGGCGGCCTGACTCTTTGGCACCCTGCTCGCCCTTGCCGGCCAGGTAATCGTCGAAGCCGATGACCTCGGCCCGGATGAAGCCACGCTCAAAGTCCGTATGAATTTCGCCCGCCGCCTGGGGCGCCGTGGCGCCGGTGCGGGTGGTCCAGGCCCGCACTTCCTTCGGTCCGGCGGTGAAGAAAGTCTGCAGCCCCAGCAGGCGATAGGCGGCACGAATCACGCGGGCCAGCCCGGGCTCGGCCAGACCGAGATCTTCCAGAAACGTGGCCTTGTCAGCCTCATCCAGCTGGGCGATTTCTGCCTCCATGGCGGCGCAGACGGTGACCACCTCGGCGGCATCGCCGGCGGCGAACTCACGCACGCGCTCGACCAGTTCGTTCCCGTCCAGACCGTCCTCATCCACATTGGCCACATACATGACCGGCTTGGCGGTGAGCAGGAACAGCTGGCGCATTTCCAGCGCCTCGCCATCATTGAGGGTCTGGAAGCTGCGGGCCGGCGAACCCTCACCGAGGTGATCGGCCAGGCGGCGCAGAAAATCTCGCCGGGCCACGTCGTCCTTTTTCCCGGTCTTGGCCTGTTTTTCCGCCTTATCCAGCTGCCGTTGCACGGCCTCCAGATCGGCCAGCAGTAATTCGGTATTGATGACTTCGATGTCATCCAGCGGATCAATGGTGCCGGCCACGTGGGTCACATCATCATTCACGAAGCAACGCACCACGTGGGCAATGGCATGGGTCTCGCGAATATTGGCCAGGAACTGGTTGCCCAGGCCCTCGCCCTTGGAAGCGCCAGCCACCAGGCCGGCGATATCCACGAACTCCACGGTAGTCGGCAGGGTCTTCTGCGGCTGAACGATCCCTGCCAGCTGATCCAGGCGCGGATCCGGGACCGGCACGATGCCCACGTTCGGGTCGATGGTGCAGAAAGGATAGTTCTCGGCGGCAATCTCCGCCGCCGTGAGGGCATTAAACAAGGTGGACTTGCCCACATTGGGCAGGCCCACGATTCCGCATCGAATAGCCATGGCGGCGGGATAGTAGCAGGGCGGAAGATAGTTCGGGCTGTCTTGGGGTATTTCGGGGTGAAATCTGTCGAAAGTCGCTCCCCGATACACGCTTGGTTTCGACAGATTTCACCCCGAAGCCCTGACAGCGGCAAAACGACTGACAGGCAAAGCGCCCGCCCTGCAAACGGAGATGGAGAGAGGGTGGTGAGACGGGCTGTCCTGCAATCAGCTTGACGGCGCCTTCGGTTAGACTTCGCGATATTAAATAAGGAGAAGCATCGATGCTCGAAACGACCATTGCCGGCAGCCTGCCCCGGCCTGACTGGCTGGCGGAACCCGAGAAGCTGAAGGGCGGCTGGAAGCTGGCAGGGGAAGAACTGGAGGCCGGCAAGCGCCGGGCCGCCGAGGAATGGATCCGGCACCAGGAAGAGGCGGGTATCGACATCCTGACGGATGGCGAAGTCTTTCGTAAGCATTTCGTGCACACCTTCCTGGAAGGCATTGAGGGTATCGACCAGGACAAGAAGACCCTGATGGGCATCCGGGACGATCGCTATAATCTCGAGGTACCCACGGTCACGGGTCCACTTTCCCGACCGAAGTCCATTCACGTGGACGAATTCAAGTTCGTCCGCGGCCTGACGGATCGCCGCCTCAAGTTCACCCTGCCCGGCCCCATGACTATCTGCGACACCATCGCCGATGCCCATTACGGCAAGCGCGCGGACATGGCCATGGCATTCGCCGAATTGCTGAATGCGGAAGCCCGCGAGCTGGTGGCCGCCGGCGCCGACGTTATCCAGTTTGACGAGCCGGCCTTCAATGTCTTTTTCGATGATGTAAACGAATGGGGCATCGCGGCCCTGGAAAAGGCGGCCGAAGGCCTGGACTGCATTCGCGCCGTGCATATCTGCTATGGCTACGGCATCCAGGAAAATCTCGACTGGAAAGAAACCCTCGGTGAAGAGTGGCGCCAGTACGAGAGGATTTTCCCGGGCCTGAATGCCAGCAGCATCGATCAGATTTCCCTGGAATGCGCCGACTCCCACGTACCGCACTCGGTGATGGCCATCCTGAAGGACAAGATGCTGATGGTGGGCTCGGTAGCGGTGACACCCGACCGGATCGAGACCCCCGAAGAAGTGGCGGCCACCATCCGCTCAGCCATGCGCTATGTGGACCCGGAGCGGATCCTGCCCTGCACCAACTGTGGCATGACGCCGATTCCCTACGATATTGCCCAGGGCAAGCTGAAGAGCCTGGCGGCCGGTGCTGCCCTGGTCAGGGAGACACTCTGACTGGACCCTGACCGCGACTCCGGCCAATATAGGCACTTCTCTGAGCCGCGTATTAATAATGAATAAAAAGTGTCTCCGGCTGATTCGGGCCAGCTCAATTGCGGCCATCTCCCTGGCTACCCTGGCGGCCTGTGGCCCGGGCGAGCCGCCTGCCCCGCCGCCCCTGCCCGTGCAGGTGGCCGAAGCCGAGCAGCGCGACGTACCCCTGACCCTGGAAATGGTGGGCATAACCCTGGGCACCCAGGACGTACCGATCCGGGCCCGCGTGGATGGTTTCGTGGAGGGCCTCTATTTCAAGGAAGGCCGCACGGTCAAGAAAGGCGACCTGCTCTACCGGATCGACCAGGAGCCCTTCCAGGCGAAGCTGGTAGAAGCTAAAAGCCAACTGGCCGCCGCGCAGACACGGCTGGAAAATGCCCGCAGCGACCTGGCCCGCATCCGGCCGCTGGCCGAGATGAAGGCCGTCAGCGAGCAGGACCTGGACAGTGCCCAGGCACAGTTCGATGCCGCGAAGGCGAATGTTCGGGCGTCCGAGGCCGTGGTTGAACTGGCCGAGATTGAACTCAGCTACACCGAGATCTATGCACCTATCAACGGACTGATTGGCCTGAGCATGGCTAAACCGGGTGAATACGTCGGCAAGGAACCTAACCCGGTGGTACTGAACGTTCTATCGGACATCAATCCAATCCGCGTGCGCTTCTCGATTTCCGAGCGCGAATACCTGATTCTGGCGCGCAGCGTGTCGCAAGCCGAATGGCGTCAGGAAGACGACAACCTGCAGGAATCCAAGGGCCAGAAGAAGGAAAAGGTCCCCCTGGATCTGATCCTGGCCGACGGGACCATGCACCAATACAAAGGTCAGGCCGACGCGACGGCCCAGTCCATCGACCCACAGACGGGCACCTTCACGGTGGAAGCCTCCTTCCCGAACCCCGAAGGAATCCTGTTGCCCGGCCAGTTTGCGCGCGTCCGGGCGGACTACGACACCCTGGAAGACGCCATCGTTGTGCCCCGCCGGGCCATCTCAGAACTGCAGGGCCGTTTCCGCGTGATGGTGGTCGGTGACGACGACACGGTGGAGGTGCGCGATATCAAACTCGGCCCCATCAAGGAAAACGATCAGGTGATCGAGTCAGGACTCTCGGCGGGTGAACGAGTCATCGTTGAGGGCCTGCAGAAGGTTCGGCCGGGCATGGCCGTTAAACCCACCCTGGCAAACGACAGCCCGACGCGGGCGCCGCTCCAGGAGACGTAGGCCCTAATGGCTGAGTTTTTCGTTCGCCGGCCCATCGTCGCGATGGTCATCGCGATCATCATCGTGATCATCGGCCTGGTTTCCATGAGCTCCCTGCCCACGGCGCAGTATCCGGACATCACGCCACCGGAGATTAACGTCGAAGCCACGTACACGGGCGCCAGCGCGGTGACGGTGGAACAGTCGGTCACCACGCCGCTGGAGCAGAAAATCAACGGTGTAGAGAACAGCCTCTACATAAAGTCCATCAATTCAAACGATGGCATCATGAACCTGACCGTGTCTTTCGAAGTGGGTTCAGACCTCGACATTAATAATGTACTGGTGCAGAACCGGGTCTCCGAGGGCCAGGCCAGTGTGCCGGAGGAAGTGAAACGCCTGGGCATCACGGTGTCGAAGAAGCTCTCTTTTCCACTGATGCTGGTCAGTCTTTATTCACCGAATGAGACTTTCGATAGTGATTTCCTGGGCAACTACATCACTATCAATATCCTGGACCGGATCGCACGAATCCAGGGCGTAGGTCAGTCAACTATTTTCGGTAGCAGCGACTACGCCATGCGAATCTGGGTCAAGCCCGATCAGCTGGCGCGACGCAACCTGACGGTGCCCGACATCATGCGGGCGATCCAGGAACAGAATGTGATTGTCCCGGCAGGGCAAATCGGCGGACCCCCGGCCATGCCGGACACGCAGTTCACTTACACGGTGAGAACCCGCGGTCGCCTGGTGACCCCGGAGGAATTCGAGCGGGTGGTCCTGCGCTCGAACCCCGATGGCTCGCAGATACGCATTGGCGACGTGGCACGGGTGGAACTGGGCACGCAACTCTACAATGCCGTGACCCGCTTCAACGACCAGCCCAGCGCAGTGTTGGCTCTTTACCAGCTGCCTGATGCCAACGGTCTGGAACTCGCCCAAAAAATCCAGGCCGAGATGGTCGAAATTGCCAAGGATTTTCCGGAAGACCTGCAGTACGAAATCTCCCTGGATACGACCCTGGCCATCGAAGCCGGCATCAACGAGATCATCGTAACCCTGTTCCAGGCCGTCGCCCTGGTAATCCTGGTGGTGTTTGTATTTCTGCAGAATGTTCGCGCGACGATCATCCCCTCCCTGGCCGTACCCGTCTCGCTGGTCGGCACCTTCGCCTTTTTCCCGCTCTTCGGTTTCACCATCAACACGCTCTCGTTACTCGGTCTGGTCCTGGCTATCGGCATCGTGGTGGACGACGCCATCGTGGTGGTGGAGGCCGTCAGTGCCAAGATGGAAGAGGGTCTTGGCCCGAAAGAAGCGACGGTCGCCGCCATGAAAGAGGTGTCCGCTCCCATTGTGGCCACCTCGCTCGCCCTGATTGCCGTATTCGTACCCGTGGCCTTCCTGGCCGGCATAACCGGCCTGCTCTACCAGCAGTTCGCCATCACCATTGCGATTTCAGTGGCGCTGTCGTCCATCAATGCCTTGACGCTCAGTCCCGCACTCAGTGCCATGCTGTTGCGCCCGCCGGACAGCAGCAAAAAGAGCCCGCTGCAGCCTTTCTATGACCGCTTTAACCGGGTCTTCGAGCGCGCCACCGGCGGCTACCTCAGCATTGCCGGCCACTTCGCGCGCAAACTGTCCCTCAGCCTGATCACCCTGGGTGTCGTAACCCTGCTGATGGGCGGTTTATTCACGGCGGTGCCCGGTGGCTTCGTGCCGGAGGAGGATCAGGGCTATTTCCTGGTGAATATTCAGCTGCCTGACGCCGCCTCCCTGCAGCGAAACGATGTGGTCACGGAACGGGTTGAGAAGATCCTGGGGGAGACCCCGGGCATCGAGTTCGTGACCTCAATGGCAGGCTTCAGCCTGCTAACCGGCTCTTTCGGGCCGAACACCTCTTTCGTCTTCGTGTCCCTGGAAGAGTGGGACGAACGCGGCAGCGAACTGCACTCAGAAAAAATCATCGAGCAGGTCAACAAGCGCCTGGCCTTTGAGATTCCCGAGGCCCTCGCCGTCGCCTTTGGTCCGCCCGCCATCCCTGGACTTGGCACCGGTTCGGGCTTCTCCATGATGCTCCAGGACCGCGCGGGCAATACGCCCGAGTACCTTGCGGAACAGGCCCAGCGCTTTATCCAGACAGCCGCGGCGCGCTCGGAGATCGGCCCTATCTTCACCACCTACCGGGCCGAAGTGCCACAGATCCTGGCTGAGGTGGACAACGACGCGGCCCTGAAATTCGGCGTATCACTGCAGGACGTGAATGATTCCCTGGGTGCATTTCTGGGCGGCGCCTATGTCAACGACTTCAACCGCTTCGGGCGGCTGTTCAAAGTCTATGTGCAGGCCGAAAAGGAATACCGGACCAATGCGACGGATGTGCGGTACTTCTATGTGCGCGGCAAAGAGGGGCAAATGGTGCCCCTGTCTGCCATTGTTAATGTGGAGTGGGCGAATGGCCCGGACTACACGAATCGCTTCAACCTCTTTCGTGCTGCCGAAATTACCGGCCAGCCGGCACCCGGTTTCAGCTCTGCCCAGGCCCTGACGGCCCTTGAAGAAGTCGCAGCCGAGTCTCTTCCGTCCGACATGGGCTACGCGTGGAATGCCATGAGCTTCCAGGAAAAAGCGGCGGCGGGCTCCGGCGCCTCCGTCTTTCTGCTGGCCATCCTGTTCGTCTTCCTGATCCTGGCCGCCCAGTATGAAAGCTGGTCCACACCCTTTAGCGTACTGCTGGGTACGCCAGTTGCTGTTTTCGGTGCCATGGCCGGGCTCTTCCTGTCCGGGTTATTCATCGGCGGCTATGAGAATAATGTATTCGCCCAGATCGGCCTGGTGATGCTCATTGGCCTGGCGGCCAAGAACGCGATCCTGATCGTGGAATTTGCGAAGCTGGAGCGCGAAGCGGGGGCCACGGCCCTGGACGCCGCGCTGAAGGCGGCGAAGGATCGGTTCCGGCCGATCCTGATGACGGCTTTCTCATTCATCCTCGGTGTACTGCCCCTGCTGGTGGCCAGCGGCGCCGGCGCGGAAGCCCGCAAGGTCATGGGTATGACCGTGTTCGCCGGCATGCTTGCGGCGACCTGCGTGGGCGTCATCCTCGTGCCCTCGCTATTCGTGTTCATAGACAAGCTAGCCAACCGCGGCCAATCCGATACACCCGCCGTTCAGGAAAGCAAAAGCTCATGATGCGGCGCGCGGGAGCCTTGGCTTTGGGCCTGCTGACGGGTGCCTGCACCCTGGGGCCGGACTACCAGCGTCCGGAACTGCCCATGCCGAGCGACTACACGCAAAGCGTCGAGACAGGGGCCTCCCTCGCCAATCTGAAGTGGTGGGAAATTTTTGAGGATCCGCAGCTGCGTGTGCTGATCGCCACCGCGCTGGAAGAGAACCAGAATCTGGCAATCGCTGTTGCCCGAGTGCAAGAAGCACGCGCTCAACTGGGCGTTGTGAGAGCAGATCAATTCCCAACTGTAGACGGACTCGGGGAAGGCACACGCGGCAATACAAATGAAGCTTTTACCCCGGACGCCGGCACTGAAACTCAGTTGACGATCGGCGCCCAACTGGCGTGGGAACTGGATATCTGGGGCAAATTGCGCCGAGCCACGGAATCCGCGCGTGCCCAGCTTCTGTCTACAGAGGAAGCGCAGCGAGCCGTGACCATCAGCCTGATCGCGGATGTTGCAAGCAACTACCTGTTGTTGCTGGATCTTGATGCTCGGCGCCGCGTTTCAGAGCGGACCCTGGAAAGCCGGCTTGATTCCCTCGATATTATTCAGGCTCGCTATGACAAGGGCACTGTGCCCCTCATTGACGTCAATCAGGCCGATATCGAAGTCGCGGATGCGGCCGTCGCGCTGGCGAAAACGGAACGTGACTCTGTGCGGGCTGAGAATGCTCTGAGTATCCTGCTTGGAAGCAACCCTGGGGCCGTAGCGCGCGGCGATCGCCTCAAGGAACAGGGCTTCACCCCGGAACTGCCCGCCGGCGTTCCGGCCGAATTACTTGAGCGGCGACCGGACATTCGCGAGGCCGAACAGGCCCTGGCCGCCCAAACAGCCAGAATTGGTGTAGCCGAGGCGAACCGTCTGCCGTCCCTGAATGTCCTGGGTCAGATTGGCTTCGTAGACGACAACATTGATGATCTGTTCGATGATGACCTGTGGTCCATCGGCGGCAACTTTACCGGACCGATTTTTGACGCCGGCCGCACCAAGCAGCAGGTCGAGGTAGAAAAGGCCAGGACGCAGCAGCTGGTAAGCCAGTACACCCTGACGGTGCAGCGGGCGCTGGCGGAGGTGGAAGATTCACTGGCCGGTATTCGCACCTTCCGCGATGAATTGAGTTCCCGCGAGCGGCAGGTAACCTCAGCGCGCAGTGCAGCGACCCTGTCCCGCGCCCGTTACGATGGGGGTGTCACCAGCTACCTGGAAGTGCTCGACTCGGAAAGGTCACTGTTCGATGCCGAGCTGGCCGAGTCCATCGCCCGTCGGGAAAGCCTGACGTCCATCGTGCAGCTCTACAAGGCCCTGGGAGGAGGCTGGGAACCACCGCCGCCGACTTCACCCTGAACACGAACCCGGGAAAGGGCTGCCCGAAGCCGCTATGATCGAAATTCACACTCGAATCGGCTGGCGACTAATGCCTGGACAGATGGCGCTGAAAAATTCACCCGCATCCCGCAAGGCTGGCGACAGACGCCATGGCTAAACTCCATCGCGAAGCCAATTTCACCGCCATGCTGATCGGCCTGTTGATTGCGCTTGTCATTGGCCCGGTGCTGCTGGAACTCGATATGTACTTTTCCGGCATCAGCATCCAGACGGTTCTGGCCATCACACTAATTGTCAGCATCTGGAGCGCCATTGACTCCAAGCTGTGGTTCTTCGGCGGCATTGCACTGGCGCTGATCAACGGATCGGTCACCCTCTATACCAATTTCAACCCCAGCTTTATCGCTGACGTCATCGGACTTTGCACCACCTTTCTGTTTTGCGCCCTTAGCATTGCCTTTGTCATATCCCACCTGATTGAAATGCAGACGGGAACCTTCAGGCTCACGCAGAATCATATCGTCGGCGCCATCTCCATTTACCTGCTCCTGGGTATTGGTTTCGGGGTACTGAACATTTTGCTTGAACTACTGCTGCCCGGTTCCTACAAAGGACTGGATCCGGTTAATGATGGTCGTGTCGGTCTTGACCTGATCTACTTCAGCTTCGTGACCATGACGACGCTGGGTTACGGCGATATCACGCCCGTCGGACCACTGGCCAGGGCCGTTGCCTACATCGGCTCCGTGGTCGGCCAGTTCTACATTGCGATCCTGGTGGCCGGACTCGTGGGCGCTTTCATCAGTCAGCAAATGTCCCGGAGGAACGAAGAATGACTCGAGGCAAGCTGTTTATCGCGCTGCTATTGTGCCTGCTGGCCCTGCCGGCGCCGGCCCAGCAGAACGTCCGCGAACCCGATTTACGCAGCAAGATGGCGGCTGCCCGGGATGTCCTGGAAAAGGAACGGCGCATTGTGCTGGCCGGTGAAATGAACCTGACCGATGAAGAACGGGACAAGTTCTGGCAATTATTCAACGAATATATTCAGGATCGCCAGAAGGTCAATGACGTCCGCGTCGACGTCATTATTCGCTATTCAGAAACCTACCGCACCATGACCAACGAAATTGCCAAGAGCCTGATCGATGATCGCTTCCGTTACGAGCGAGAAATGGTGAAACTGCGAGAGAAATATCTGAAGCGACTGCGGCGGATTCTGCCTGAGACCAAAGTTGCCCGATTCTTCCAAGTCGAAAGCAAGATGGATGCAGCTCTGGATTACAACCTGGCGGCCAGCATTCCGGTTATCCAGGATCCGCCGGCGCGCTAGCAGGGTTCCCGCTTGCCTGGCTACTCAGGCGGCGGTGTCGCCGTATGCAGGGCGGTTATCGCCCTATCCCAGCCTTCTTTGACCAGTGTTTCCAGGGCACGACGCCCCTCATCCATCGCTGAGTGAATCAATGCCAGTTCATCCCGGCCAGGGGCTTTAAGCACATGGCCGGTGACACGCTCTTTGGTACCCGGGTGGCCAACACCGATACGCAGGCGCATGAAGTCGCGCCCGCAATGCTGAATGATGTCGCGCAGGCCGTTGTGCCCGCCATGACCGCCACCGATTTTTAGTCTCGCCACGCCTGCCGGCAGATCGATCTCGTCCTGGATTACCAGCACCTGTTCGATATCCAGCTTGTAATAATCGATAGCACGGCGCACTGCACCACCGCTGCGATTCATGTAGGTGGTGGGCTTGAGAAGACGAACCGGCGTAGTGCCGATCAGTGCCTGGCAGCTATCACCCAGGAGCTTGGCATCGGCGCGGAAAGGCTCGCCGCCGCCGGCAGCCACGTCATCCAGCAGCCAGTAGCCCACATTGTGGCGATCCTTCGCGTGCTCGCGACCGGGATTGCCAAGACCCACTATTAGCTTCGGCGTCTGGGCCGTCACAATTCAGCCTCTCTGGGGTGTGAATAAAGCGCCGGGCCATGACGGCCCGGCGCCGGATATCACTCGCCGCCTTCCGGCTTGTCGCCTTCGCCTTCCGGTGCTGCAGGCGTTTCGCCATCTGCAGCTTCGCCTTCCGCAGCTTCGCCTTCTTCCGGTTCGGCAGCAACCTTGAGGACGTGGATGGAAACGATGGCACGATCGTGCTCCGGGCCCTGGGCCAGCTCGGTGCTCTCGACACCGTCAGGCATCTTGATGTCCGACAGATTCAGCACGGCATCCAGTTCAAGGTCGAGAATATCGACTTCGAGATACTCGGGCAGATCTTTAGGCAGACAGCTGATCTCCACCTCGCTCAACAGATGCGCGACGGTACCACCGCCTGTTTTCACCGCGGCAGCCGTATCTTCGTTCAGATAATGAATGGGCACGGTCATGCGGATCTTTTCGTCAGCAATAATGCGCTGCAGATCCATATGCAAAATCATCCGCTTGGCGGGATGCATCTGCACGTCCTTGAGAACAGCCGGTTGCTGTTTTTCGCCCACCTGTACATTGATGACGCTGGAGAAGAATGCTTCCTGCTCCATATTGCGCATGAGCGCATTGCGGTCAAACGACAGCGCGCGCGGCGGCTTGCCGCCACCATAGATAATCGCTGGAACTTTTCCTTGGCGGCGCAGGCGGCGGCTCGAACCTTTCCCTGCATCCTCACGGAGTTCCGCGACCAGATCGAAACCCTTAGCCATAATGGCCTCCTGTTGATTGATCGGCTGCCTGCTTCTCGACCTGGCAGTGCAGCTATTCGGGGCCGCGATAATAGCCGAAGCACCCCCGCGGGCCAACCATCCATTTAGGCCCCTCGCCTCGCCTCACTCTCCTGAGGGGACGAGCCGGACGCCAGCAACCCCGCCGCGTGGCCCCCCACCACGGTAGCAGGCAGCCGCGCAGGCGGTGTATCCCTGAGGGAGTTTTTCCGACCGAAGGGAAATACCGCCGAAAGCGGCAGCCCCCTGCCAGAATCAGTCCACGTACAAAGAACTAACAGATGCGTCCAGACTAATCCGCCCTCTTATCCCTCCCAGGGGACGAGCCGGACGCCAGCAACCCTGCCGCGTGGCCCACCACCACGGTAGCCGGCAGCCGCGCAGGCGGTGTTTCCCTGAGGGAGTTTTTCCGACCGAAGGGAAATACCGCCGAAAGCGGCAGCCCCCTACCAGACTCAGTCCACGTACAAAGAACTAACAGACTCGTCCAGACTAATTCTCCGCATGGTTTCCGCCAGCAGCTCCGCCACACCCAACTGGCGGATCTTGCCGACCGCCTGGGCCTGCTCGGACAACGGAATCGTGTCGGTCACCACCAGTTCGTCCAGCTCCGAGTTCATCACCCGCTCGACGGCCGGACCGGACAGCAGCGGGTGGGTGATATAGGCCAACACTCGCGAAGCACCGCGCTCCTTCAAAGCGACGGCCGCCTGGCACAGG
>CAKZWQ010000052.1 GCA_937921935.1 uncultured Gammaproteobacteria bacterium
TTGGCCGAAAGCAGACTTAAACTCTCTACTCTGACCCGGAGTATTATCCACTCGGTCAGTCATTCGCACCCACGGAGAGCCAGACATTGAAAACCGGACGCAATGAACCGTGCCCCTGCGGGAGCGGGAAGAAATACAAGAACTGTTGCCTTGTGAAGCCGGACGACGGCATGTCCATATCGCAGAAACTGCTGATAGCCTTGTTCGCCCTGGTCATGCTGGTCGGTCTGATCGCGGTGTTCGGGGCCTTTCGATCCCACGAAGCGGCCGGGCCCGGTCAGGGCAAAGTCTGGTCTGAAGAACATCAGCACTGGCATTGACCCGGCTACTGACGCGACCCGGAGCCTGGTGACCAGGCTTTAGCTAGGGCGACAGCCAGTTGGCTTGCCAGCTGCCATCACGCCAGCTGAAATGAGCGCGGCGATGATGGTTTGAGCTCAGGAACAGGAAGTCCAGGTGCTGCACCTGGCAGCTGATGACCTGAAAATTTCGATAAGCGTGCTGCTCATTCAGGGCGTTCACTGACTCGGGCTGCTCGATTCTCGCCCCGGGTCCGGGTGAGTTCGCATAGCACAGGCGACTGGATGGGGCGCTGGCATGCCAGCGACGGGTCGCCAGCTCATCATTGTCGTAGAGAGTGACCGGGCCCCGCAGTCGGAGCTGAATTTTCTGTTGAGGGTCATAGAAAACCCAGGTTACGCCTGGGTTATCCGTCAACTGCACCACTTTCGGCGAGCGTGCATCCGTGTGACAAATCACCTCGCGGGTGTGCGCATCAGCGGCGCGCAAAACCACGGTGCGCGCATCCGCGCCATGTTCAGCCAGCGTGGCGAGTACCGGTGTGTGAAATGCCGCGTTGCGACGGCTAACCCCGTCGTCCAGCAAGGCCCATGCCAGCTCGATTAGCTCGCCAAGAGTTGCGGTTTCAGGATCCTTCAGCATGGAGTAAATGCTCAATCACCGCTCAGGATAAGCGCCCGTAATCAGTGATCCCCGCAAGCGGGAGTAACGCTTCTTGAGTGGGACGAAAGGATCAGCGTACCCGACGGATGTGGCGTGTGCATCTGCTAGCGGGCGGTCCCGTCAGCCGTTCGAAGGTCTCAGGGTATGCACCTCGGCGCTACACGGCTCAGGCTTGCCGTCCAGTTCGACCCGGTTACGGCCCTCGGCCTTGGCGCGATACAAAGCTTCATCGGCACGGGCCAGTAGCTGGGGCACCGTTTCGCCCCGCTGGTATTGCGCGACGCCGGCGGACACGGTGACCTGGTAAACATCATCGAAGGGGCGGTCCGCGACAGCTGCTCTAATCCGTTCGCCACAGGCGCCGGCGCCAGTCAGCGTGGTACTGGGCAGGATAGCGATGAACTCCTCACCCCCGAAACGACCAAATGAGCGGCGATGCTCGGACGGGTTGGCCAAATCCATGGCCCGCAACTCGCCGCGCACCCGCTTGGCGAAACGTTTCAATACCCGGTCACCGACCAGGTGGCCGTGCTTGTCGTTCAAGGCCTTGAAGTGATC
This sequence comes from uncultured Gammaproteobacteria bacterium, assembly GCA_937921935.1. Taxonomy (GTDB): domain Bacteria; phylum Pseudomonadota; class Gammaproteobacteria; order Steroidobacterales; genus J054. The sequence goes on from CAKZWQ010000052.1 coordinate 1,522, forward strand.
GAGGTCGAAAATACAGACTGAGACCGGTGTATTGGAACGATCGGCGCGGCCTTTTTCGCGCGCCAGGCTGTCCATGATGTAGTGGCGATTGAATGATTTGGTCAGGTGATCCCGCTCGGCAATGCGGACGACTTTCCGGATGTGCTGGCGCAGTTCCGCGTTGCGGTCCTGCAATTGCTGGCGCAGGTCGTCCAGGTAACTGGCAAACAAGGTGAGCCAGCCCATGACGCCCAGGAAGATGACGAGGTTCAGCAGCTCCGGGCGCAGGTCGGTAATGGTGCCGGCTACGCCATAACGCGTCAGGGTTGCGACGCCGTAACAAACACCAGCCACGGCGGCCAGGGCAATGAAACTGTGGCGACGCACCTGCGACAGGGCGAATAGATTGGCGCAGACGAACATGCCCAGGGACAACTGACTGCCACCGACGGCCAACATCATGAAGGCGGTAGCCCAGCCAATGCCGAACAGACACTGGGCCGTTGCCAAGCCGGCAGGCGCCAGATCAACCCCGGCGCCCGATCGCGCCAGCCCGAAAAACAGCGCATTGGTGGCCGCGATACCAGATAGCAGGATCAGGGCGCCCTGGGAGGACAGGCTAAGCTGCCCGGCGGCCACGCCGAGCCAGACGATGCCCGCCCACAGCAGGTACAGGCCAAAGGCCATGGCAAATTGCAGCATGGGCCGGGCGTCCAGCTCAGCCTGGCGGATATCCTTGGCATCATTCAGGCTGTTTATGCGCATGGGGCCAGTGCGGAAACGCAGCTATAGCGGGTGGTTGCCCAGCATCGCAGAGGCCGTGCCGGGCGTCCGTGAAGCAGGTCCCACTCGGCCCGGCGTGCTATCCACCGCACCCCCGGGGCTTTAGAATCCGCGTCCTTGGAGGGATCAGTCCCATGCAGCAGCGCGAATTTGATGTGATTGTCGTCGGCGGTGGCCATGCGGGCACCGAAGCGGCCGCAGCAGCGGCCCGCATGGGCGCGCGCACCCTGTTGCTGACCCAGAATCTCGAAACCCTGGGTCAGATGAGCTGCAATCCGGCCATTGGCGGTATCGGCAAGGGTCACCTGGCCCGGGAAATCGATGCCCTGGGCGGCATCATGGCCCGCGCAGCCGATCAGGCCGGCATTCATTTTCGCACCCTGAATTCCAGCAAGGGCCCCGCCGTCAGGGCGACTCGCGCCCAGGCGGACCGGTCTTTATATCGCCAGGCCGTGCGCAGCTTTCTGGACGCCCAGCCGAACCTGACGCTGTTTCAGCAGGGCGTCGAAGATCTTGAGATTACCGGCGAACGCGTGACGGGCGTGATTACCCAGATGGGACTGCGCTTTCGCGCACCTGCCGTGGTGCTAACCGTTGGGACGTTTCTGGCCGGTCGCATTCACGTGGGTGAGAGTCAGTCCGCCGGTGGGCGCGCCGGTGACCCGGCTGCCCAGGGGCTGGCCATGCGACTGCGCGAGCTGCCTCTGCGGGTGGGCCGGCTGAAGACTGGCACGCCGCCGCGCATTGATGGTCGATCGGTGAATTTCGCGGCCATGACGGAGCAGCCCGGCGACGAGCCACGCCCGGTATTTTCTTTCATCGGGCGGCGCGACGATCACCCGCGCCAGGTCAGCTGCTTTATCACCCGCACCAATGCACAGGTGCACGAGATTATTCGCCAGGGGCTGGATCGCTCACCGATGTTCAGCGGTGCCATCGAGGGCGTGGGGCCGCGCTACTGCCCGTCCATCGAAGACAAGGTGGTGCGTTTCGCCGAACGCGACAGCCATCAGATTTTTGTCGAGCCTGAAGGCCTGAACACCCGCGAGCTGTATCCCAATGGGATCTCTACCAGCCTGCCCTACGACGTGCAGGAAAAACTGGTGGCCGCCATACCCGGCTTCGAGCAGGCGCGTATTACGCGACCGGGTTATGCCATTGAGTACGACTATTTCGATCCCCGGGATTTGCGTCCGAGCCTGGAAAGCCTTTGTGTACCTGGCCTCTACCTGGCCGGACAGATCAACGGCACCACGGGTTATGAAGAGGCCGGTGCCCAGGGGCTGCTGGCTGGAATCAATGCGGCCCTGGCGGTGCAGGAGCAGGCGCCCTGGTGTCCCGGCCGTGATGAAGCCTATATCGGTGTGCTGGTGGACGACCTGATTACCCGCGGCACCAGTGAGCCTTACCGCATGTTCACCAGCCGTGCCGAGCATCGACTGCTGTTGCGCGAAGACAATGCCGATCAACGCCTGACGCCGCACGGCCGTGAACTGGGCCTGGTGGACGAGCATCGCTGGCAACGGTTCGCCACCAAGCGTGAAGCCATCGCCCGCGAAACCGCCCGCCTGGAGAAACTGCTGGTGCGGCCTGCGGATCTCAGCCCGGCGGATGAAGAAACTTTCGGCGGCCCCCTGCGGCGCGAACAGCGCGCGCTTGAGTTATTGCGGCGGCCCGAAAGCAGTTACGCCAGCTTGACGAGCATCGCCACCGTGGGGCCGCGTCCGGTGAGGGACACGGAAACTGCCGAGGAGGCAGAACAGATCGAAGCCCAGGTGGAAATCCAGACGCGCTACGCCGGCTACCTGAAGCGGCAGCGTGAAGAAATCGATCGACAGCGGCGTTTCGCGGACAACCCTTTGCCCGATGATCTGGACTATGGCGCCGTGCGCGGTTTGTCCCACGAGGTGCGCCAGAAGCTCGCTGATCATCGGCCGGCCACCGTCGGGCAGGCGGGGCGCATCGCGGGCGTGACACCCGCTGCCGTGTCTTTGTTGCTGGTGCACCTGAAGAAGCGCGAGCGCCGCAGCGCGTGAGATTGTTCTGGGTCTGGGCGCTGATCCTGGCGCTGGCTGCCTGCGGTCCCGCTGATCAGTCAGCCACCTCGCCGGCGCCCGGCGCCGACAATATTCTGCGCATCGGTAACGGCGCTGAGCCGCAAACCCTTGACCCCCATCGGGCCGAGGGCGTGCCCGAGTCCAATATCCTCAGGGACCTGTTCGAAGGCCTGGTGGGCGAAGCCCCCGATGGCAGCCTGGTCCCCGGTGCGGCGCAATCCTGGACGGTCAGCGACGATGGCCTGATTTACACCTTCATCCTGCGACCGGACGCTCGCTGGAGTAACGGCGAAGCCGTGACCGCCGGCGATTTTGAATTCGGCCTGCGGCGCAGTGTCGATCCCGCCACCCTGTCACGTTATTCGAGCATCCTGTTTCCGATTTTGAATGCCGAAGCCGTCATCAACGGTGAGCTACCCACGACGGAACTCGGCGTGCGCGCTCTGGATGACAACACCCTGCGAATCGAACTCAATTCGCCCACCGCTTATCTGCCTGGACTATTGACGCATTCCACGACCTATCCCGTGCATCGCGCCAGCGTGGCCGCCGCCGGCGAACGCTTCGCGCGACCCGGCAGCCTGGTGGGTAACGGCGCCTACCAGCTCAGTGAATGGACCGTGCAGTCCCACGTGCGCCTGGATCGCAATCCCTATTACCGGGATGCGGCCAACACGCAGATCGACACCGTTTATTACTACGCCATCGAAAATCCCGATGCGGAGCTGAAGCGTTACCGCGCCGACGAGCTCGACATCACCGGTGCACTGCCTTACCAGCAGCTCGACTGGGTGCGTGAGAACCTTGGCGAAGAGCTGGTGATCTCGCCCTACCTGGGCAGTTATTACTTTGGCTTCAATCTGACCCGGCCGCCGTTTAAAGACGCGCGGGCTTTACGCACGGCCCTGGCCATGGCCATTGACCGCGAAATTCTCACGCAACGCGTGGCCGGTGCCGGTGAAATTGCTGCCTACGGGTGGGTGCCGCCTGTGGCCGGCTACACAGGCCAGCAACCTGAGTGGGCGAATTGGACCCAGGCTGAACGCAACGCCCGAGCGCAGGCGCTGTACGCCGAAGCCGGCTACAGCGCCACCAATCCCCTGCGGGTGGAAGTGCTCTACAACACCAACGAAAACCACAAGCGCATGAGCGTCGCCATTGCCTCCATGTGGAAGCAGGTACTGGGCGTGGAAACCAGCCTGTTGAACCAGGAGTGGAAAGTCTTTCTGGAAACACGGAATCAAAAGAGCGATACGCAAGTGTTTCGTGCCGGGTGGATTGCCGACTACAACGATGCCTACAGTTTCGCGCAACTCATGCACTCCAAGAACGAACAGAACGATTCCGGATACGTGAGCGCCGAATACGATGCCTTGCTGGATAAGGCCGCTGTGGAACAGGATCCCACTGTCCGGGCCGGCTACCTGGAGGCAGCGGAAAGGGAGCTGCTGGCTGACCTGCCCATCATGCCGGTCTACTTTTATGTGTCCAAGCACCTGGTCAAGCCCAGGGTGCAGGGTTTCGTGCCCAACATCATGGATCACCATGCCACCCGCCACCTGTCCCTGAACGGCGACTAGTTCGCTTCCTTGTTGCCGCCAACGTGGCGGCACCGCAGAATCAACCGGTGCTTCGCTTTGCCGTGCAGCGCCTGCTGGGCGCCATACCCACCTTGCTGGTGCTCATTGCCCTGGCTTTTTTCCTTATTCGCCTGGCGCCCGGCGGCCCCTTCGACAGCGAAAAACAATTGCCGCCGGAAATCGAAACCAAGCTGCGCGCCGCCTATAACCTCGACGACCCTCTGCCCATGCAGCTGGGCCGCTATTTACTGAATATTGCCCAGGGCGACTTCGGTCCATCTTTTCAGTACCGCGACTTCACCGTGAGCGAGCTCATCGCCACCGGTTTTCCAGTCTCCCTGCGGCTGGGATCCCTGGCCATGGCGATTGCCTTGTTGCTGGGCATCACGGCCGGCACCCTGGCGGCCCTGCGCCAGAACCGGCCGGCGGATTACACGATCATGGGTGCCGCCATGACGGGTATTTCCATCCCCAACTTTGTGCTGGCTCCGTTACTGGTGCTGGTCTTTGCCGTGTGGCTGGGCTGGTTGCCGGCAGGGGGTTTAGGCGACGGTTCTTTGCGCTATCTCGTGCTGCCCGTCATCGCCCTGGCTTTGCCCCAGGTCGCGTACATTGCGCGTCTGACCCGGGGCAGCATGATTGAAGTGTTGCGCAGTCCCTTCATTCGCACGGCTCGCGCCCAGGGGCTGGCAACCCACACCATTATTCTGCGTCACGCCCTGAAGCCGGCCTTGTTACCCGTGGTGTCTTACCTGGGCCCGGCCCTGGCGGCCATCATCACCGGCTCGGTGGTCGTAGAACAGATATTTGGTGTGCCGGGACTCGGCCGTTTCTTTGTGCAGGGTGCGTTGAATCGCGACTACACCCTGGTGATGGGGGTGGTTGTGTTCTACGGCAGCCTGATCATCGCCCTGAACTTTATCGTCGACCTGGTTTACGGCTGGCTGGATCCGCGTTTGCGCCAGGTATGAATCGCCCTGCCGAAATCGTCGCGCCCCCGGGTCGCAGCCTGTGGTCCGATGCCTGGCGGGTGCTACGGCGAAATCGTGCCGCCATGACGGCGCTGTTGTTACTCGCGACCATGACCTTGCTGGTCATTGTTGGTCCCTGGCTCAGCGCCTTTAGCTTTGATGCGACGGACTGGGACCGCATTTCCGAACCGCCGTCGCTGGCTTCAGGACACTGGTTCGGCACGGATGCCCTGGGCCGCGATCTGTTTGTGCGGACCTTATACGGCGGCCGCATTTCTCTGCTGGTGGGTGCCGTGGCCACGGCGGTGTCGCTGCTGATCGGCATCAGCTACGGGGCGATCGCCGGTTACGTGGGCGGCCGTGTGGATCAGGTCATGATGCGCATCGTCGACATTCTCTATGCCTTGCCGTTCATGTTTCTGGTGATCCTGCTGATGGTGCTGTTTGGCCGCAACATCGTGCTGATCTTTTTCGCCATCGGTGCCATTAACTGGCTCGACATGGCGCGTATCGTGCGCGGTCAGGCCATGAGCCTGCGCAGCAAGGAATATGTGGAAGCGGCGCGGGCCGGCGGCGTGCGCACCGGGCGCATCATCTTTCGTCACATCGTGCCCAACCTGCTGGGGGTCGTGATCGTCTACGCCACCCTGACGGTGCCGCAAGTCATCCTGGTGGAATCCTTCCTGAGTTTTCTTGGCCTGGGTGTGCAGGAACCCATGACGTCCTGGGGCGCGCTGGTGAATGAAGGCGCGCAGGAACTGGAGAACGCGCCGTGGATGTTGCTGTTCCCGGCAACCTGGCTGGCCCTGACCTTGTTCTGTTTCAATTTTGTCGGCGACGGGCTGCGCGATGCTCTTGACCCGCGCGATCGGCAAGGGTGATGAGCGAGTCCTTACTTGAAGTCACCGGTCTGGGTGTGCGTTTCGGGACGCCCGATGGCGAAGTCTCCGCAGTCCAGGATCTGAACTTCGAGGTGTCAGCCGGCGAATGCCTGGGCATTGTCGGCGAGTCCGGTTCAGGCAAGAGTCAGAGCGTGCTGTCCTTGCTGGGTTTGCTGGCCGATAACGGCAGGGCATCAGGCTGCGCCCATTTCGGTGGCCGCGACCTGCTGGCCTTGTCGGCAGCCGAGCTCGCCGCCGTGCGCGGTGCGCAGATTGCGATGGTTTTTCAGGATCCCATGACGGCGCTCAATCCCTATCTGAGCATTGGCAGCCAGATGAGCCTGGTGCTGCGCCGGCACGAGCAGCTGTCGCCCCGCGCGGCGAGGGACCGCTGCACCGAAATGCTCACCTCTGTGAATATCAGCGATGCCGCCAACCGGCTGGACAGTTTTCCTCACGAGCTTTCCGGCGGTCAGCGCCAGCGCGTGATGATTGCGGCGGCCTTGCTTTGCCGGCCGCGTCTGCTGATCGCCGATGAGCCGACTACGGCCCTGGATGTCACCGTGCAGGCGCAGATCCTGGCGCTCATATCTCAACTGCGGGAACAGTTCGACACCGCCGTGCTGTTAATCACCCACGACCTGGGTGTGGTGGCAGGCCACTGTGATCGGGTGCTGGTCATGGAGCAGGGTCAGCGCCGGGACTACGGCGGCGTGAAGGAAATCTTCACCACCCCCGCCCATGACTACACGCGCCGATTGCTGGCCGCCGTGCCACGCATCGATGCACCCGGTCGTCAGGCGCTGCCGGATACAGTCGATGAGTTGCTGGCCGTGCAAGACCTGAGCGTGTCCTTTCGTCTGCCGCCCCTGCGGTGGCCCGGGCGGGCGCGGGAACTGCGGGCGGTGGACGACATCAGTTTCGCCCTGGCAGCGGGTGAAACCCTCGGCGTGGTGGGTGAGTCCGGCTGCGGCAAGTCCACCCTGGCGCGCGCAGTGTTGCGCCTGGTGCCACCCGGCGCGGGTCGGGTGAGCTTGCTGGGGCGTGAGCTGCTGCCCCTGCAGGGCGAAAGCCTGCGCGCGGCGCGGCGCGATCTGCAGGTGGTGTTTCAGGATCCCCTGGCATCCCTGGATCCGCGCATGACGGTGCGCGACATCGTTGCCGAGCCGCTGGAGAGTTTTCAGCCCGAGCTGGATCGCGACAGCGTGACCGCGCGGGTGGCCGAGTTGCTGGGCCGTGTCGGCCTGGAAGCAGCGCACCTGAATCGCTATCCCCACGAGTTTTCCGGTGGCCAGAGTCAACGCATCGGCATTGCGCGCGCGCTGATTTGCGCGCCGAAGCTGGTGATTTGCGATGAGGCCGTCAGCGCCCTTGATGTCTCGGTGCAGGCGCAGATTATCGATCTGTTGCTGGACCTGCAGCAGGAACTGGGCCTGGCGCTGATCTTTATTGCCCACGACCTGGCCGTGGTGCGCCAGATCAGCCACCGGGTGCTGGTGATGTACCTGGGTCGGGCGGTGGAGCTTGCCGCAGCCAACGAGCTCTATGAAAGACCCCGGCATCCCTACACCCGTGCCTTGCTGCAGGCGGTGCCGATTCCGGACCCCGATCTGGAAAGAGGGCGCGAACGGCAGTTGCTCAGCGGCGACGTCCCCTCACCCCTGCAGCCGCCGTCGGGCTGCGCCTTTCGCACCCGCTGCAGCTTCGCCGACGCCCGATGTGCCGCCGAGCGACCCGTCCTGCACGAGCTGCACGGTGGCCTGGTCGCCTGCCATCGCGCTGAAGAGATCTAAATCAGCTGCTTGCCCGCCTTAGCCGACGCGAGACAAAAGAATCACGGGTCTGGCCGTCGCTACTCCAGGTCGAAGCTGGCGTTCACGCGCGACTCGAAACGAATATCACCGGTCTGGTAGGTGGCTGCGGCGCCGCTGTCGGCTTCCATCGCCATGGCTCGCATGGCAACGGGCGCCGGCGGCCGCCCGCTATCCATGGCATTGATCTGGCGCACCCGACCGAGTTTGGCTTTCAGCGTGGTTGCCAGAACTTCCGCGTTAGCCTGTGCGTCCTGCGCAGCGAGGGCCAGGGCCTCTCGTTCCAGCTCCCGTCTGCGGCTGCTGCCCAGGACCGGCGGCGACACTTCATTCACACCGGCGTTCACCGCGCCTTCGATGAGTTCACCCAGCAACTCGATATCTTTCAGTTCAACCTGCAGTGAGCGCTGCACGAAGTAGCCCGAGAACTGCTGTTTCTGGCCTTCTCGATCCCAGCGATACTCGGGGCGCAGGGTCAGGCCAGTGGTCTGCACCTGGCTTTCGTCGATGCCCAGCTTGCGGCTTAGCTGCAGAAAGTCCCCAGCCACCTTGGCCACCTGATCGCGGGCGCCCTGCAGATTCATATTGCGCGACTGGATGCCCAGTCGCAGGGTCGCCTGGTCAGGGGTAGCGGTGATCACGGCACTGCCGCTTACATTGACCTGGCGAGGCGGCTGGTCGTCATCGGCCCAAGCTGCGCTGGTGACAAGAAATTGCAGGCTTAACAGGATTATCAGAGAGCGGGACATAGTCGTTTCCTTGGATGGCGGTTCCGGCGTGCGGCCTTCGCACTAGAAACCGGGTGTCGGTGCGAATAACATAGCGCGCCCTGCGCTAGCCCGCCAAAGACCCTGAGTGATGAGTCCCATGCTGAAGCCCCTACGCTTGTTCCTGACCCCTTTTGCCGTCCTGCTTGGCCTGTTGCTGACAGGCACCCCGGCGATGGCGCAAGACGCAGAGCGCGGGGCAGTGCTGGCGGATACCTGCCTGGGCTGCCATGGCATCAAGGGCTATCGTAACGCTTACCCTAATTACCGGGTGCCCAAGCTGGGTGGCCAGAATGAGGATTACCTGGTGCTTGCCCTGCAGGGCTACCAGGGCGATGCGCGCGACCATCCCACGATGAATGCGCAGGGCGCGAGCCTGACCGCGCAGGACATAAAGGACCTGTCCGCCTATTTCGCCGGCCAGGGCGAAGCCCGGACGGGTGAGCTGGTGGCCGGTGGCCGTGCCGCCAAGGGTAAGGAAAAAGTGGCTGTCTGCTCCGCCTGTCATGGCGAGGCCGGTATCAGCCCGGCGCCTAACTGGCCGAATCTCGCCGGTCAGCACAAGGACTATCTGATGCATAGCATCAAGCAATACCAGGATGGCGGCCGCAAGGATCCCGTCATGATGGGTCAGGTGATCAACCTCACGGACCAGGATATTAAAGACATCGCGGCCTTTTACGCTGAGCAGGCAGGCCTGTTCACCGTCGCGTATTCGAACTGACCGGTTCCGGCGCGAGTCCGGTCTACCGGTGAGCGTCATAACGTTCACTAGAGAGTAGTGCCCATGGACTCTTTCAAGGCTTTCCGTATTCATTCCCCGGCCGGCGGCGACGACGCCCGGGTGGAGACCATCAGCCTGAATGACCTGTCCGAGGGTGAAGTGGTTATTCGCGGCGAGTATTCCAGCATCAATTACAAAGATGCCCTGGCCGGCACCGGCGCTGGCCGGATTCTGCGCAGTTACCCGCTGGTGGGTGGTGTGGATATCGCCGGTACCGTGGCTGAGTCGGCAGACCCTCGTTTCAGCACCGGCGACCGGGTCGTGGTCTGCGGCTGTGGCCTGAGCGAAACTCGCGACGGTGGTTTTGCGCAGTTCGCCCGGGTACCGGCTGATGCGGTGAACCTGCTGCCGGCCGAACTGGACACCCGCACCGCCATGGGGATCGGCACCGCCGGCTTTACCGCGGCCCTGGCCATTCATCGCATGGAACACAACGGCCAGCATCCGGGCCTCGGGCCCATCGCCGTGAACGGGGCCACCGGCGGCGTGGGCAGTCTGGCCGTGGATATGTTCAGTGGCCTGGGCTATGAGGTCACGGCCATGACCAGCAAGGCGACCGCGCAGGACTATCTGCAGGGCCTGGGGGCGAGCCAGGTCATGAATCTTAAGACGACCGACTTTGGCCAGCGGCCCCTGGAAAAAGCTGTCTGGGGCGGCGCTGTGGACAGTCTGGGCGGGGACATACTGGGTTGGCTTACCCGTACCGTCCGGCCGGGCGGCAACATTGCCAGTATCGGCCTGGCCGCCGGCGTGGAGCTTAAGACCACGGTCATGCCTTTTATTCTGCGGGGCGTGAACCTGCTGGGCATCAATTCCGTTGACGTTGCCCCCGCCGAGCGTGCCGAAGTCTGGGCCCGCATTGCCAGCGATCTGCGGCCGCGACATCTGGACGCTATCGCCACGCGCGAAGTCAGCCTGGCTGAGCTGCCTGCCCAGCTACCTGCCTATATCGAAGGTACCGTCACCGGCCGGACCATCGTCTGCCTGCAGTGAGACGCTTGCCGCTGTGGCCGGGCAACTGATGGACGAAGTGGACCTCATCGAGCACTTGCAGGGGGGTCTGGCCACCCTGGGAGACCCGGTATCAACGGAGCAGGTTCAGCGCCTGTCCGCTTATCTGCAATTGCTCGCCAAGTGGAATCGGGCCTTCAATCTCACCGCCGTGCGGGATGCGAACGATATGGTTGTCCGCCATGTCCTGGACTCCCTGGCCGTGCGGAGTTTGCTCCAGGGCCAGACGGTGCTGGATGTAGGGACCGGCGCCGGCCTGCCGGGTATCCCTCTGGCCGTGATGGAGCCGGATCGGGCTTTTACCCTGCTGGATTCAGGCGGTAAAAAGATTCGCTTCCTGCGCCATGTGCTGGCGGAGCTGCAGCTGGGGAACGTGGCGGTGGTGCACTCCCGGGTGGAGGCTTACCAGCCGGAGCAGGGTTACGATACGGTGGTCTGCAGGGCCTTCAGTTCGCTGGGGGATTTCGTCTCGGCCTGTGGCCGCCTGATGACTGAGGATGGACGCTTACTGGCCATGAAGGGCCGTTATCCCGACCAGGAATTGACCGAACTTGCCCCGCCCTGGTTCGCCCGGTGCGAGCCCCTGCGTGTGCCCGGTCTGGACGGCCAGCGCCATGCCGTGCTCATCGAGCGCGCGGCGACAGCGGCGCAGCCCTGAACATGGACGAGGGGTCACACAGGGGCCGGGTAATCGCCGTCGCCAACCAGAAGGGCGGGGTGGGTAAGACCACCACCTGCGTCAATCTGGCAGCCTCCCTGGCCGACCGGGAGCGCCGGGTGTTGCTGGTGGACCTGGATCCCCAGGGCAATGCCACCACGGGTTGTGGCATCGACAAGCAGGATCTGGAGCTGACCACCTGCGACGTGCTGCTGGGCGATGCCCTGGCCCAGGACGTGATCCTGGCGGTGGCCGCCGGTGATTTTTCCCTGCTGCCCGCGAACTCGGACCTGACGGCCGCGGAAGTCAGGCTGTTGCAGGAAATTGGTCGCGAACTGCGCCTGCGCACAGCCCTTGAGCCTATCCGCGGGCTGTATGACTACGTGCTCATTGATTGCCCGCCCACCATGAACATGCTGACTCTGAACGCGCTGACGGCCGCGGACGGCGTGCTGATTCCGATCCAGTGTGAGTACTACGCCCTGGAAGGTTTGTCCTCCCTGCTCGAGACCATCAAGAAAGTCCGCAACACTGTGAACAACCGGCTGCAGCTCGAAGGCCTGCTGCGCACCATGTACGACTCGCGCAACAAGCTGGCGGAAGAAGTCTCGGCCCAGCTGATCAAGCACTTCGACGATCGCGTCTATCGAGCCGTGGTGCCGCGCAATGTTCGCCTGGCCGAGGCGCCTAGTTTTGGTTTGCCGGCCATGTACCACGATCGCGGCTCTGCCGGCGCCAAGTCTTACCTGGCCCTGGCCGACGAGATGATCGCGCGGGAAACAGCCGCCCGGGTATAGAATCCTCACCACGGTCGCGAAGGCAGAGGGCAGGCGCATGGCAGGGAAAAAAACAGGTCTGGGGCGAGGATTGGATGCCTTGCTGGGCGATGTGCAGGTGGCGCCGGCGCCCGCGGCACAAGCGGCTACCCCGCAGGCCGGGGTTACCCAGCTGGGGGTTGATCTGCTGCGGCGCGGGGTTTACCAGCCGCGCCGCCATATGGACCAGGAGGCCCTGGAAGACCTGGCCCGCTCCATCAAGGCCCAGGGCCTGGTGCAGCCCATCGTCGTTCGCCCGCTGGCAGGCGGTGGCAATGGCGCGCGCTACGAAATCGTTGCCGGCGAGCGTCGCTGGCGGGCCGCCCAAATCGCTGGTCTGGCCGAAGTGCCCGTGGTGGTTCGGGATATCTCCGACTCGTCGGCTATCGCGATCGCCCTGATCGAAAATATCCAGCGAGAGGACTTAAACCCCCTGGAAGAGGCCCAGGCCATTCGCCGCCTCACGGACGAATTTGAGCTGACCCACCAGGCAGCTGCCGATGCCATCGGCCGCTCGCGTACCGCCGTCACCAACATGTTGCGCCTGCTGGAGCTGGGGGCCGAAGCCCGGGCCCTGCTGGAGAACGGTGAGCTGGAAATGGGCCACGCGAGAGCCCTGCTGGCCCTGGTCAGTCCCCGGGTGCAGGCTGAGGTTGCCGCCCAGGTTGCCCGCAAAGGCCTGTCGGTGCGTGAAACCGAGCAGCTGGTGCGGCGTACCCTGGCCGGCAAGCCCAAAGCCCCCAGCCGCAGCCAGGATCCGGACGTGCGCCGCCTGCAGGATGACCTGGCGGAGAAGCTGGGCGCCAAGGTGACGGTTCGCAACGGTCCGAAGGGCCGCGGCCAGCTGGTTATCAGCTACAACAGCCTCGATGAACTGGACGGAATTCTCTCCCATATCCGCTGAACAGGCCGCCCTGGCCTGAAAAGACCC
>CAKZWQ010000053.1 GCA_937921935.1 uncultured Gammaproteobacteria bacterium
ATCGTGTCGGTCACCACCAGTTCGTCCAGCTCCGAGTTCATCACCCGCTCGACGGCCGGACCGGACAGCAGCGGGTGGGTGATATAGGCCAACACTCGCGAAGCACCGCGCTCCTTCAAAGCGACGGCCGCCTGGCACAGGGTGCCGGCTGTATCCACCATGTCATCGATGAGCACGCAGGTCTTGCCCTCGACCTCACCAATAATATTCATCACCTGGGCCTCGTTAGCCCGCGGCCGGCGTTTGTCGATAATGGCCAGATCTGCATCGTCCATGCGCTTGGCGATGGCCCGGGCACGGACCACACCACCCACGTCGGGCGAGACCACAACCATCTCGCCGTACTCCTGGCGCCACAGGTCGCCCAGCAGCACGGGCGAGGCATAGACGTTGTCCACCGGAATGGAAAAGAAGCCCTGGATCTGATCGGCATGCAGGTCCACCGTCAGTACCCGGTCCACGCCGGCCTCGGCAATCATGCCGGCAACCAGCCGGGCGGTAATCGGCACCCGGGAGGCCCGCGGCCGGCGATCCTGGCGGGCGTAACCAAAATACGGAATCACGGCAGTAATACGGGCAACCGAGGCGCGACGCAGGGCGTCGGCCATCACCAGGGTTTCCATCAGATTGTCGTTAACGGGCGGACAGGTCGACTGGACGATATACGCATCACGGCCGCGCACGTTCTCCAGGATCTCAATGTTCACCTCGCCGTCGCTGAAGCGACCCACCTGGATCTTGCTCAGGGGCAGGGTCAGGCGACGGGCAATCCGATAGGCCAGTTGCGGGGTGGCATTCCCCGAAAATATGGCCATGTTGGGGATCTGCAGCTCATTCTGCTTGGCTTTCAATTCAGGTCCTGCGCGGTCGTGGTGGCTGAAAAATTGGCTGGGGTGGCAGGATTCGAACCTGCGCATGACGGGATCAAAACCCGCTGCCTTACCACTTGGCTACACCCCATTCGCTGTCCCGGACAACACGTCGGGGGACCTCCGGGTCGACGGCGTTATTCTGCATGGCTGTGCGCCAAAAGGAAACGCGATTAGGGTGCCGGCGAGGCCTGCCAGCGATCAACAACAAGACGCAGGCGCGCGGCCTCGCCTGCCACAGTGATCTTGCGCGGCATCCAGAATCCTTCCCGCTGCTCGAAGCGGTCAAAGCCGACCTCCCAGCCATCCTGTTCCAGGCCATTGAGCCAGCCGTCCGGCCCGTAGCGCAATCGGCTGCGCGAACCCGGCGCCGCAATTCCCAGCACCCAGAAGCGCGTGCGCTCGGCGGGGAAATCCCAGCCCACCTGCTCGGCCAGCATCTGATCCAGGGCATCCGGCCCGGTGTAGGCCAGGGACTGTTCGCCGGCCTTGTTGCTCAGCACAGCCTGGCGCTCATCCCAACGCAACTCCCAGGCCCCGGCGCCAAAGGGGCCGGCAACGCGCAAGCGAGTCGAGGTGCCGGACTGGTCCCATTCAAGCCGGCCCTGGCCTCCGCCCTGCTCCGTTTTGACCCCGATGCGGCCCCGCAATTCCCAACTATCGAGCGCCAGCAGCTGATCCCGCCGCTCGTCCCAGGCCACCACGGTGCCGGGAACGGTGCGCTGCAGGGCGCAGCTGGTCGTCATCAGGGTGAGAATCAGCAGCGCGCCAGCCCGCCGGCAAGAACCCGCTGACTGCGGGGTCAAAGGGGATACCTCCCGGTGATCTCCTGCAGGGGCTGGTTATCCGGGTGATTAATCAGGGCTTGCTGCCAGATGAGCCGCGCCTTGTCGCGGCTGCCGCTCTGCCAGAGGACCTCGCCCAGGTGCGCCGCCACTTCAGGGTCGGGAAATTCGTCATAGGCCAGTTGGAGAAAGCCCCGCGCCCGGTCCAGGTCCCCGCGTCGAAACAGGGCCCAGCCCATGCTGTCCAGAATGGCCGGGTTGCTGCGGTCCTGCTCAAGGGCCAGTCGAATCAGCGCGAACGCCTCACGCTGACTGCGGCCGTGATTGGACAGGGTGTAACCCAGGGCATTCAGGGTGCCCGGGTCATAGGGCGCCAGCTTGATGGCGGCCCGCATATCGCGGATCGCGCGGTCGGTCTCACCCAGGCGGTCACGGACGATCCCGCGCGCCAGCAGCAGGGACGGAGAATCAGGCTTGAACTGCAACGCCTGGTCAAAAGCCGTCAAGGCCGCTTCGTCGCGATCGTATTGTTCAAGCAGCTGCGCCTTGCCTACCTGTAAATCGAAAGCCGAGCGCGGATGCAGCTGGGCAAAGGCATCCAGGTGCGCGAGGGCCGCATCCAGGTCACCTGCCTCGGCTCGCAGGGCGGCAATGCGGAACTGGGCAGGCAACAGATAGGGGCCTGAGCCAATGCGCAGGTACTGCCGAATCGCCTCAAAGGGATCGCCGTCGTCCGCGGCAATCTGGCCAAGGTAGTAAATCGACTCGTAAACACTTTGCCCCGTGTCGGCCAGTTCCCGGAAATCGTCGGCAGCTGCGGGCAGATCACCATCTGAAAGCAGGACGCGCGCGCGCAGTAACAAGAGTTCGGGCTGCCGCCCGTAGGCCTCGATCATGCGTTCCAGGGCCTGCAGGGCTGCCTCTTCGCGCCGGCTGGACGCGAGCAGGCGCACAAATTCCAGCTCCAGCAGTGGCAAAGGCCTGGCCTGAAGCATCTGAGCCAGGTGTCGCAGAGCTGCATCGGCATCGCCGCTGCCGAACAGCACACGGCTGATGAGCAGGTCGGCCTCAAGGGAGTCGTTCTCGGCCAACACGCGCCGGGCCCAGTCCAGGGCCAGGTCATCATCGCGGGAACGGAAGGCCGCGCGCGCGACGGCCAGCCGATAGCCCGCGGAAGGCGCCTGACCGGCTCCCAGCCAGACCATCAGGCGGGTGACGCCCTGGGCATTGGCTTCGTCTGACAGTTCTGACTCCAGGGCCAGGTAATCATCACCGCTGCGAGTATCCGCCGGCCCCAGGAGCTCGGCAAAGTGCCCCAGCGCAGCGCGGACGTTATGCCGGCGTAACTCGAGTCGCCCCAGGTATTCCCGTGCCGAGCTGCTGTCCGGCGCCAGTTTCAGCCAGCGACGCGCGGCCTGCAGGGCCAGGTCGTCGAAACCGAAATCAAAGGCGTACTCGGTCGCGCGGCGAGCGATATCGCTATCTTTGCCGTCTTTGGCGGCGGCGAGGTACTCCTGGGCGGCAGTCTGCTGCTCGCCGCGCTGGGCGGCAATCTCGGCCATGAGCAGGTGATAGTTGCCATCGGGCTCATAATTGACAGCCTGCGTGTCCTCACGCATGGTCCCCGCGCACCCGCACAGCAACGCAGCCAGGAAGGCCAGCAGGACCGGCTGCCCGGCATACCTGTACGCGGAATCAATCATGAACGGGGATAATAGCTGTTGTGAAAGCCAGCATCGCGGAAAAACTCCAGCAGCTCACAGCCCGGTCAGAGGAGCTGGGCCACTTGCTGGGCGACCCCGACGTGATTGGCGATCAGAACCGCTTTCGGGAGTTGTCCAAGGAATACGCCCAGCTTGAGCCCGTGGTGCGCCTGACCGCGCAACTGAAGGAGGCAGAGGCCGACCAGACAGCGGCCCGGGAAATGCTGACAGATGCTGATCCGGAAATTCGCCAGCTGGGCGAAGATGAAGTGGCCGATGCCGAAGCGCGCCTGGCCCAGCTGGAAAAGGATCTGCAGGCCTACCTGGTACCGAAGGATCCCCGCGATGACGCCAATATTTACCTGGAGATCCGCGCCGGGACGGGCGGTGATGAAGCCGCAATTTTTGCCGGTAATCTGTTTCGCATGTATCTGAAGTACGCCGAGCAACGCGGCTGGACCCTGGAAATTCTCAGCGCCAGCGAGGGCGAACATGGCGGCTACAAAGAAGTTATCGGCCGGATCGCCGGGCGCGGTGCCTATTCGCGCCTTAAGTTTGAGTCCGGCGCCCACCGCGTGCAGCGCGTGCCGGAGACCGAAGCGCAGGGTCGCATCCACACCTCGGCCTGCACCGTCGCGGTGTTGCCGGAGCCGGGTGAGATCGACAACATCGATATCAACACGGCAGATTTGCGTGTGGATACTTATCGCGCCTCCGGGGCCGGCGGCCAGCATGTCAATAAAACAGACTCTGCCGTGCGACTGACCCATTTACCCACGGGCATCGTCGTCGAGTGCCAGGATGAGCGCTCGCAGCACAAGAACCGGGCCCGGGCCATGGCACTGCTGCAGGCACGGTTGATGGATGCCGAGGAAAGTCGCCAGCAACAGGCACAGGCTGCGGAGCGCAAGAGCCTGGTCGGCTCCGGCGACCGCTCCGAGCGCATCCGCACCTATAACTTTCCCCAGGGCCGCGTGACCGATCACCGGATCAACCTGACCCTCTACAAACTTAACGAGATCCTCGAGGGCAACCTGGATCACGTAGTAGAACCCCTGGCCGCCGAACACCACGCGGCGCAGCTGGCAGCACTGGAGCAGCATTAAAGTGAGCAAGCAGAACTACCCGGACACCATCGGCTGTATCGGCAACACGCCCCTGATTCGTCTTAACCGGGTTTCCGATGCCACGGGCTGTGAAATTCTCGGCAAGGCCGAGTTCATGAACCCGGGTGGCTCGGTCAAAGACCGGGCAGCCCTGGGCATGGTGCGTGACGCGGAAGCCAAAGAACTATTAAACCCCGGTGGCACCATTGTTGAGGGAACCGCCGGCAACACCGGCATTGGCCTGGCCGTGGTCGGCAATTGCCTGGGCTATGAAACGGTCATCGTGATGCCCGACAACCAGAGCCAGGACAAGATCGATACCCTGCGCTCGTATGGTGCGACCCTGCAGCTGGTGCCGGCCGTGCCGCTAAAAGACCCGAATCATTTCACGAAGGTCTCCGAACGCGTCGCTGCCGAACTCAACGAGACAGAACCCAACAGAGCTTTCTGGGCCAACCAGTTCAACAACACCGCGAACCGGGAATTCCACGCGACCACCACCGGCCCGGAAATCTGGGAACAAACGGGCGGTGAGGTGCACGCGTTTATTTGTGCCGTTGGTACAGGCGGCACCCTGGCCGGTATCGCCCGTGCTTTGAAAGCGCGCAAGCCGGATGTCTGCATTGGCCTGGCGGACCCGACGGGCTCGGCGCTCTATAACTACTACCAGCATGGCGAACTTAAGGCTGAGGGCGGCTCCATCAGTGAAGGCATTGGCAACTCACGCATCACCGATAACCTGGAGGGCACGACCATTGATGCGCCGTTCCAGATCCCCGATAGCGAATCCATCCCACTGGTATACGACATGATTCGTGAGGAGGGGCTCTCGCTGGGCGGCTCCTCCGGCGTGAACGTGGCAGGTGCCGTGCGCCTGGCGCGGGAGCTAGGCCCGGGCCATACCATCGTCACGATCCTCTGTGACTCGGCCATGCGCTACCGCGCCCGGTTGTTCAATCGCGAGTTCCTCGCCTCAAAGGATCTGCAGTTACCCGACTGGCTCGATCTCGACGACTAAGCGCAACGCCCGGCTGTCAGCGATAGTCAGGATTGGGGGCTGGCTTATACGACAGAAAAGACCTACCTGCACTGGATCCGGCGCTATATCCGCTTTCACCATCGGCGACACCCGAAAGAGCTGGGTGCGGCAGAGGTCGATGCCTTCCTGTCCTGGCTGGCTGTAGAGCTGCGCGTTTCTCCGGGCACCCAGGCCATCGCGCTGAACGCGATTGTTTTTCTCTATCGACAGGTCCTGGAAGTCACCCTGGGGGAACTCCGGTTCACGCGAGCCCGGCCACGACGGCGGATCCCGCAGGTTTTGTCGCATGATGAAGCCCTGGCAATTATTTTGGAGCTTCGCGAGCCGGTTCGGATAATGGTGGAACTGATGTATGGCTCGGGCCTGCGCCAGGCTGAATGTTGCTCCTTGCGCGTCAAGGACATCGATTTTTCCATGGCGGAAATTATTGTTCGGGCCGGCAAAGGCAATAAGGATCGACGCACCGTCCTGCCGCTCGCCCTGGTTGATAACTTGCACGCGCAGATTCGGCTGGTGTCACAGCTGCATGCACTTGATCTGGCTAATGGTTATGGCGAGGTATACCTGCCCGAAGCCCTGGCGCGGAAGTACCCAGCCGCAGCGACGGAAACAAAGTGGCAGTTTCTGTTTCCGGCGAAAGCACCCGGCGCCGATCCGCGAAGCCGGGTAATACGTCGGCATCACGTGCATCCGGCCTGGGTGCGAAAGTCGCTGCGACGAGCGGTGCTGGCTTCAGGCATCCACAAGCAGGTGACCTGCCATACGTTCCGGCACAGCTTTGCCACCCGGCTTCTGGAAAATGGCTATGACCTGCGAACTATTCAGGAACTACTGGGACATGCGGATATCGCGACAACGGAAATCTACACCCACGTGCTCAATAAGGGCGGCCGGGGCGTGCGCAGCCCGATTGACTAGTATGGCCTGGGACAGCGGGAGCCATTCCCGAATCAGTTATGCAGGCCTCGCGTATTCCGGAAGCACTGATCAGGCAGCAACAACGACGTAGTCAACCCGACTGGAGGCGGCTGGAATCGGCTGATTGTCCGCGCGCAGACCCTCAAGATGAAACTTGATCGCTTCGCGAATTTCTTTCTCGGTTTCAGCAGGCGTCGCTCCCGTGGCAACGCAGCCAGGCAAGTCGGGAACATAAGCGGAGTAATTGCTACCCGCTCTTTCAATCACGATTGCGTAGCGCATCTGTCGTTCACTCCTTCAGGCCAGCTTGCTTCAGGATACTGTTGAGGGTACCCGGTGCCAAGTCGTCAGCGGGCTTGCCCGGGACGGTCACGCGGCCGACTTTATCCGGATGCTTTAATTGCCGATGGCTCCCCCGGCGAGTGACCTCGCGCCAGCCATCCTGTCGCAATAGTTTCAGCACTTGTCGCACTTTCATGCACCCAGATTGAGTGGGTCGCGATCATGATCGCTATGCCTGTAAAGGGCCTGAATCGGAGGAAACCCGCCCCCTGACAGCTAAGAATCTAAGACGCTCGTTAGCTCCTGGCGGGGAGCCGGGCAGCCAGCAAACCGCCGACGAGCATGGCACCCATGAATAACCACGGTTCCAGGGTGCCCAGTGCCAGGGCGGCAATGGCCGGGCCCGGGCAGTAACCGCCCAAACCCCAACCGATTCCAAATAGCGCGGCACCAAGTAACAGGCGGCTGTCGATGAGCTGCCGTGCGGGCAGCCGAAAGGCATCATCCAGCAGCGGCCGCGGCCGTTTCAGCACCAGGCGATAACCGATAGCTGTTACCAGCAGTGCGCCAGCCATGGTCAAGGCCAGACTGGGATCCCAATCGCCGGCCAGATCCAGAAAGGCCTGCACCTTCTGCGGATTGATCATCTGGGACACGCTCAGGCCGGCGCCGAACAGAGCACCGGCCAGCAACGCCACGCCATCCCGGGCCAACGCCCCCTTCATCCGGCTATCCCCACAAGATGCCGCAGCACAAAGACCGTGATAAAGCCCGTCAGCATAAATATCAGCGTCGCCACCACCGAGCGCAGAGATAACCGGGCGATTCCGCATACCCCGTGACCGCTGGTACAGCCGCTGCCAAGGCGCGTGCCGAAACCCACCACCAGGCCGGCTGCGATCAGCAGGACAGGCGGGTAATCCAGCCGGGGCATAAAACCGGCGCCTGTCATGCTGATGCTCAGCCAGGCCCCGAGCACAAGACCCCCGGCGAACAGCCAGCGCCAGCCGCGATCGCCCCGGGTACCGTCAACGGCGCCCTGGAAGATGCCGCTGATCCCGGCTATCCGGCCATTCATTGCCATGAGCAGCACAGCCGCCAGGCCGATCAGGCAACCGCCGAGGAATGCGCTAACAGGGGTGAAGTACGTCAAGGTGATCAAGGATTCCCGGGCGCCAGGAGGGCCAGTTGATAACGACCTTAGCCAGCGGCTGCCAGGGCGGCCCCAAGATCAGCAATCAGATCGTCGACGTGCTCAATGCCAATGGACAGCCGCACGAGATTGTCGGCAATACCCATGTCACGCCGAGTCTGGGCCGGAATATTTGAATGACTCATGCTGGCCGGGTGGCCGGCCAGACTTTCCACGCCGCCCAGGCTTTCGGCGACGGTGAACACTTCAAGCGCATTCATAAATGCTGCCACCTCACCGCGCAGTTCAAAGGCCAGCATGCCGCCGAAGCCCGACATTTGTCGCTTGGCCAGCGCATGACCCGGATCAGCCGCCAGACCCGGAAAGTAAACCCGCGCCACGGCGGACTGTGCCTGCAACCACTCGGCCACAGACTGGGTATTCTGCTCGTGGCGCTCCATGCGCAGGGCGAGAGTTTTCACCCCGCGCAGCACCAGGTAGGCGTCGAAAGGACCCGGCACGGAACCCACGGCACTGCGCAGAGACACCAGTTGTTTACCCAGCTCAGGGTCAGCCACGACGTTAAGGCCGCCAATCACATCGGAATGCCCACCCAGGTACTTGGTGGTGGAATGCATGCTGATGTCACAACCCATTTCCAGCGGCCGCTGCAAACAGGGCGTGGCGAAGGTGTTATCCACCGCAACCAGGGTGTCAGGCGAGCGGGCAATAGCGGCCACGGCTGCAATGTCGACGATTTTCAGCAGGGGGTTGCTGGGGGTCTCGATCCAGACCAGGCCGGTATCAGGGCGCACCGCCCCGGCCACGGCCTCAAGGTCGCAAAAATCCACAAAGGTAAATTCCAGGCCGGCGGTGCGCGTGCGGACTTCCTGAAACAGCCTCAGGCTGCCGCCATAAAGATCCAGGGGGGCAACGACATGAGCACCGGCGGGCAGCAGATCCAGCACACCGGCGGTGGCTGCCATACCGGCGGCATAGGCGACACCGCGGGTGCCACCTTCCAGTTCCGCTACGCAGCGCTCCAGGGCATCGCGGGTCGGGTTTGAGGCCCGCGAATAGGCATGGGGCATGGGCTCACCGAACTCGGCCACCCGATAGATGCTGCTGGTGACAATCGGCGGCATGACGGCACCCGTGGCCGGGTCCACCGTGTCGCCGGCGTGAATACAGCGCGTCGCGATGTCTGTGGTCTTGCTGGAATCTGCCATAAGCTGGTGGGCGCGCCCGCTGTGGGGCTCTGTGGTACAACATCTGCAGGTTTTTCGCAGGCTAGCACAGGCGCCGCGATGCAAGCAGGAAAGCAGGACGAATCGCCCACAGTCGCCGCGCTGTTGCAGGACAGTGCCGAGCGACTTAAGTCCAGTAGTCGCTCCGCGCGTCTGGATGCCGAGCTGTTGCTGGCGCATGCCTTGGGCTGGCAGAGGGTGCGCCTGTTCGGCGACAGCGACCAAGTGGTGCGGCCTGAGATTGCGCAGCGTTTCCGCGACATGATTGAAGAACGCCATGCCGGGCGACCCGTGGCCCAGCTCGTTGGCTCCCGGGAGTTCTGGTCACTGCTGATTAACGTGACACCCGCCACCCTGGTACCGCGACCAGAAACAGAAATGCTGGTGGAATGCGCCCTGAACCGGATCCCTGCCGATGAGCCCGGCACACTCCTGGAGTTGGGCACCGGCAGTGGCGCCATCGCCCTGGCATTGGCCACAGAACGGCCCGCTGTCTCTGTGACCGCCACGGATCTGAGCGAAGAAGCCCTTAAGGTCGCCCGCTATAACGCCAGCACCCTGAAATTACCGAACGTCGCTTTTCGTTTTGGCGACTGGTACAAGGCGGCGGCCGATAATCAGTTCGACACCATTGTCAGCAATCCGCCTTATGTGACGGATCAGGAATGGATGCTGAACCAGTTCGAGCTAGGCCATGAGCCGGCCATGGCGCTGCGTGCCGGCCGCGACGGCTTGTTGTGCCTGAAACCCGTGGTGGCCGAAGCGCCCGCGCATCTGAAACCGGGCGGGTGGCTGCTGGTTGAGCATGGCTTCCGCCAGGGCCCCGTCGCGGCGCGCCTGTTTCAGGAAGCCGGCTTCAGCGCCATTGCCACCTACCGGGATTTACCCGGCAAGCCCCGGGTAACTGAAGGTCAGTGGCTGGGCGACGATGACTGAAGCCCACACACTGCGGTACAGCCGGCAGCTCGCCCTGCCCCAGATCGGCCCCACGGGCCAGGCGCAGATTGCACGCGGCAGTGCGCTGGTAATCGGTCTTGGCGGACTCGGCACCACGGCTGCCCTGTACCTGGGTAACGCTGGTGTGGGCCACCTGGTCATTAATGATTTCGATCGTGTGGACCCCACCAACTTGCCGCGGCAAATCCTGTACACCGGGGCTGATGTGGGTGAGTTCAAAACTCATGCGGCCGCCGAAACCCTATGCCGCTATAACCCGGAGCTGAAAGTTTCCATTCTGAATCGGCGCCTGGCAACAGATGAACTGGACGATGCGGTGCGCGCCTGCGATGTGGTGCTGGACTGCACGGATAATTTCGCCACGCGCCTGGATATCAATCGCGCCTGCGCCGATGCCCGCAAGCCCCTGGTCAGCGGCGCTGCGATTCGGTTCGAAGGGCAGCTGGCCGTCTTCAATCCTGCGCAGGCAGGTGGCCCCTGTTACCGATGCCTCTATTCGGAGGCCGATGAGAATCTCGACGACTGCGCGGGCCAGGGAATTCTGGCACCTGTTGCCGGCCTGGTAGGTTGCATGATGGCAACAGAAGCCATCAAGGTTCTGGCCGGCCTGAACTCGGACCTTGTGGGCAGACTGTGGGTGTATGACGGCCTGGCCGGCACATCGCGCAGCATCGGCATTGCGCCGGATCCGGCCTGCCCCGTGTGCGGCAAACCGCCTAAGCCCTGAAAACTCAGTCGCCGGTGCTGTCCGACCCGCTGCTGCAGCTGGGACAGTCAGGCTCGGTAAAAACCGCTTTATAAACTTCGGGGCGCATCAGCGCATCCCAGAACCAGCGCGCGCCACATTGCTTGCAGCGGATCATCAGAATGCCAAAGGCATAACCGACGCAGGCCAGGATAGTACCGCCCGTCCAGGACAGACCAGAGGCTGGAAAAGCCGGCACAATGCTACCCGCCACCAGGGCGAGAACTGCCACCGCTAGCTTCCAGGTCTGGCCCGAGATGGCAATGATGGAATTCTTCAGCATCCTGATACGCCTCTGCGGGGCAAGCCCTTCAAGTAGGCGGAAAATTCTACCGCCAGGTCAGAGAGCCTGGGGTGGCCGGCGGTCCGGCTAACCGCGGCGCGGCGCCTGAAGAATCAGCCGCAGGCGCGGACAGGCGAGCCGGATGTCTGATTTTCGCCCAGCTCATGGCGGACCAGATCACGCAAATAGGCGCACAGAGACAAGCCCCTGGCCTGCGCCAGCGCCTCCAGCCGGTCCCGCTCAGTCGGCTCGATGCGAACACCGACGGTCACCATTCTTTTACTACCCAGACGGGGGCGACCGCGCTTTGAAATTTTCTTGGTCATATTGATTTAACTAAAAATCCATTCTTCTAGTCGTTGAGGTGGTCGGCTGGTCCGTCATGTTCCACCGCGAGGACGACGGCCCTTTCCTTCATCCCGGCATGCTGGCCGCGAATCGGCACAATCAGTTCCTGGTCAATCTCATCGGCAATACGCGCGCAAACCTCGTGGAAGGCAATGAGCGGATAGGCACCGCCCTCTTCCAAAGCGAGGTGATGGGCGTGGCGCAGCGAACCCGGCGCTTCTTCCAGCGCGCAGACCAGCCGTTCTGCTGCCTGCTTATCCGTGAGCAGGTCGCAGAAAGTCGCTTTCGGCGTCCGAATTCTTTCGCACAATGGTGCCCCCCCGGAGACCAATCCGCAGCAGAGCGGGCACCCTATAAAAATCTGTCCTGACCATAGCGCAGGCGATTGTGTAAACAGAGGTTACTTTCGCTTCCGAAAGTAATTCTCTAAGCTAAGAATCGCCAATCACGATTTGAATCAAACGATTTATTTTTCTCGATGTTCCTGACATGACGCAAGCCACCGCTTTTCCCCACGAATATGTCAAAGCCTACCTGGAGCTAATCGCCGAGCATTTCCCCGGGGAGACGACCCTGAACCAGCTAAGGATCCTGCAATACATTGGGATGCGCTGCAGCCAGGGTAAGGGCCATACCAGCCACAAGGAGATTTGCGAGGCCCTGGGCCTGACCCCTTCAATGGTTACCCGCGCCGTCGCGGCCTTCATGGACGCCGGCGTGCTGCGCGAGGAAACAGACCCTGCGGATGGGCGCCGGCGTTTCGTCAGCCTGAATCCGAACCGCCCTGGCAACGGCAATCTTAATGCACAGGTGGTCACGCTGGCGCATCAGCACTTCGTGACAGATCGACGGTCACCAGACTGAAGCATCAGAGACGGGCGGCCTTCGCCAGGCAACGAATAATCCGATTGTCAGCGACCAGGCCGCCTGCCCGGCGCCCGGACTATGTCACTCGCCACTCTGCGTTGCCATTACGCTGAAGACTAAGTACCTCCGCCAACCTGATAGGAGTAAACGCCATACGGGTAAGGCTCCGGCACCATGACCTCATACTGGTCCTGGAGAAAAGCCACCAGGTCCACCAGCTGCCGAACGGTCATAAAGTCATTCATGATTGGCATCAGTGACTCACCGTCGCCGGATATTTCATCCTTTGGATATCGCCCGATCAGCTTATGCGAAGGGTTGATCACGGAAGTCACCAGTTGTCCGTAGGTCTTCACCCGCGAAACTGGCCCACCGAGCGCAATCGAGACGGGCGCTTCCAGATCCAGGGCGGGCAGCTCCAAACCCTGAATCGTGTGGCAAGCATTGCATTGCATGTCGAGGAAAGTCTTCTGGCCCATAACCGGGTCGCCGTCCGGCAGTCGGAAGCCGCTTCCGGATTTTGGACTTTGCATACAAGCCGAAGTAGTCAGGGCAAGAAATAAGCAGAACAGAAAATTCGTGAGACGAAACATGAAACTTCCTCCGCATGTCGGCGCGATATGAGCCGGAACCTGTTGGTCGACCAGTACCAATATATTGGCAGGCTCAGGGAGTCAATACACGTAGTTACCTTAGGCGGCCCCGTCGTCGACGGCGCTAAGCCAGCAAACCTCAAAGGACTGAAGTTTCGGCCTGCTCAGGCCGCGACGGCGTCATAGCCCAGGTTAGAAGCCAGCCAGCGCTCGACCGTGGCCACAGGCAACTGTTTGCGGCGGGCGTAATCCTCCACCTGGTCACGACCAATCTTGCCCACGGCAAAATAGCGCGCCTGGGGATGACCGAAGTACCAGCCGCTGACCGAGGCTGCGGGCAACATGGCGCAGGACTCGGTGAGCCGGATACCCGTGCGACGTTCTACGTCCAATAGCCGCCAAAGAGTCTGTTTCTCTGTGTGATCAGGGCAGGCCGGGTAACCCGGCGCGGGCCGAATGCCCTGGTACTGTTCGGTGATCAGGGCCTCGTTAGCCAGTTGCTCCTGGTCAGCGTAGCCCCACCACTCGCGACGCACCCGCGCATGCAGGTATTCCGCACCGGCTTCGGCCAGGCGGTCTGCCAGAGCCTTGAGCAGGATGGCGTTGTAGTCGTCATGGGCACGTTCGAAGTCGGCAACGTGACGCTCGGCGCCCAAACCCGCGGTCACGGCAAAGGCACCCAGCCAGTCAGGCTTACCACTGTCAGCCGGCGCAACGAAATCCGCCAGGCAAAGGTTCGGCTTGCCGTCGGCCAGTGCTTTTTGCTGGCGTAACTGGTGCAGGCAGGCCAGGGACTGTGTTCGCTCCGGATCGGCGTAGAGTTGAATGTCGTCATCCCCCACGCTCTGGGCCGGGAACAAGCCCACCACGGCGCTTGCCTGCAGCCAGCCTTCCCCGATGACCCGGTCAAGCATGGCGCGCGCTTCTGCATAGAGGGCACTGGCCGCCTCACCCGTATCGGCATCCTGAAGAATCGCCGGGAACTGGCCGCGAAATTCCCAGGCATTAAAGAAGGGCATCCAGTCAATGTATTCCACCAATGCCGGCAGCTCGATATCAATCGTTTGCATGCCTGGCTCGCGCGGAGCTGACGGGGCAGCATCCCAGTCCAGGCGAGCCTTGTTGGCCCGAGCTTCAACCAGGCTCAGCTGCGGCGCGAGCCGCTTGCTGCCGGCATGCAAACGTCGCCGGCGATCATTATCCTGCTGCACCGTTTGCATATAGGTCACGCGATCATTGTGGCTGACCAGCTTCTGGGCCACGCCCACGGAGCGGGAGGCATCTTTCACGTAAACCACCGCCCCTTTGTATTCCGGGTCGATCTTAACGGCCGTGTGCGCCGGTGAAGTCGTGGCGCCGCCGATTAACAGAGGGACCTCAAATTCCTGCCGCTGCATCTCGCGCGCCACCTGCACCATCTCATCCAGGGAAGGGGTAATAAGCCCGGACAGCCCGATCATGTCGGCCTGCTCCCGCCGGGCAGTCTCCAGAATCCTCTCGCACGGCACCATCACACCCAGGTCGATGACCTCGAAGTTATTGCACTGAAGAACAACGCCCACGATGTTTTTGCCGATGTCGTGCACATCGCCCTTCACTGTGGCCATCACGATACGACCCACCTTGCGTGTGTCGCCGCCGTCAGCTTCGATGAACGGCACCAGGTGGGCAACGGATTTCTTCATGACCCGGGCCGACTTGACCACCTGGGGCAGAAACATCTTGCCAGCCCCGAACAGGTCGCCGACCACGTTCATGCCCTCCATCAAAGGCCCTTCGATGACCTCCAGGGGCCGCTCCACCTGCTGGCGGGCCTCTTCGGTATCGGCCACGATAAATTCGTCGATACCTTTCACCAGGGCATGCATCAGGCGTTCCCGCGCCGGCAATGCCCGCCATTCGGCTATCTGCTCTTCAGCCTGCTCGCCGCCCTCATCGCGGTAGCGGCCGGCAATTTCCAGCAAGCTGTCCGTGGCATCGGCGCGGCGGTTCAGGATGACGTCCTCCACCACCTCGCGCAGTTCCGTCGGGATATCTTCGTAGATGGCCAGCTGGCCGGCGTTCACGATGCCCATATCCAGGCCGGCCTGAATGGCGTGGTAGAGAAAGACCGAGTGCATGGCCTCGCGCACCGGATTGTTGCCGCGGAATGAAAAGGACACGTTGCTGACGCCACCGCTGATCCGGGCACCCGGTAGCCTGGCTTTGATCTGCGCAGTGGCTTCAATAAAGGCACGACCGTAGTCGTTGTGTTCCTCAATCCCCGTTGCCACAGCAAAAATATTGGGATCGAAAATGATGTCCTCGGCAGGCATGCCGGCCTGCTCGGTCAATAACTGATATGACCGCGTGCAGATTGCCAGCCGGCGCTCAACCGTGTCGGCCTGACCGGCCTGGTCAAAAGCCATGACCACGACGGCCGCGCCATAGCGCCGCAGCAGGCGGGCCTGCTCCAGAAAAGGCTCCTCGCCTTCCTTCAGGCTGATGGAATTCACCACCGCCTTGCCCTGGACGTTGCGCAAACCCGTCTCGATCACTTCCCAGCGAGAAGAATCAATCATCACCGGCACCCGGGCGATGTCCGGCTCGCCGGCGATCAGCTTCAGGAAACGATCCATGGCCGCAACGGAGTCGAGCATGCCCTCGTCCATATTGATATCGATGATCTGGGCGCCGTTTTCGACCTGCTGACGAGCCACCTGCAGGGCTCCGTTGTAATCATCGTCGACAATCAGGCGCCGAAATTTGGCCGAACCCGCCACGTTGGTACGTTCGCCGATATTCACGAACAGGGAATCCGCATCGATGTTCAGGGGTTCAAGCCCGCTCAGGCGCATGGCCTGGGGTGGTTGCGCCGGCACGCGGGGCGGATGGGCCAGAACGGCCTCACGAATGGCGCGAATATGCGCCGGCGTGGTGCCGCAACAGCCGCCCACCACATTGAGCATTCCCGCGCTCGCGAACTCTCCCAACACGCCGGCCATGTGGGCGGGTGTGTCGTCGTACTCGCCGAAGGCATTCGGCAGACCCGCATTCGGGTGCACGCTCACATGCGTATCGGCAATACGCGCCAGTTCCTGCACGTAAGGCCGCAGGTCACCGGCGCCCAGGGCGCAATTCAAACCAATAAGAAAAGGCTGCGCATGACGCACCGAGTTCCAGAAAGCTTCCGTGGTCTGGCCCGACAGGGTGCGTCCGGAAGCATCGGTGATGGTGCCGGAGATCATGACGGGGATCTGCTCACCCAACTGGTCACCCAGGGTAGCCACCGCGTAGAGGGCGGCCTTGGCGTTCAGGGTATCGAACACCGTCTCAATAACAATGAAATCCGCACCGCCTTCCAGCAACGCGCGGGCCGCTTCAGCATAGGTTGCCGCCAGCTCTTCAAAGGTGACATTGCGCAGACCCGGATCATTCACGTCGGGCGAGATGGAAGCCGTGCGGCTGGTCGGCCCCAGTACGCCGGCCACAAAGCGCGGCTGCCCCGTGCGCCGGGTGAAATCATCGGCCACTTCCCGGGCAACCGCGGCGGCCGCGAGGTTCAGCTCCCGCACATAAGCCTGCAGGCCGTAATCGGAGAGGGACGGCGCGGTGGAATTAAAGCTGTTGGTCTCGAGAATATCGGCGCCGGCTTCGAGGAAGGCCGCATGAATCTCCCGCAACACATCGGGCCGGGTCAGGGACAACAGGTCATGGTTGCCCTTCAGATCAGAGGGCCAGTCCTTGAACTGCTCACCCCGATAGTCGGCCTCCTGCAGCGCGTAAGCCTGCACCATGGTGCCCATGGCACCGTCGAGAATGGCAATCCGCTCGGCCAGCAGCGATTGCAGGGCCGCAAAACGCTCGGCGCGCGAGTTCACGCCACCCGTTCCTGCGGCCGCAGGCCGAGAGCGAAGCAGATTGCGTAAGTGAGCTCAGCGCGATTCAGCGTATAGAAATGAAATTCATTAACACCCTCGCGCTGCAAGGTGGTAACCAGTTCAATGGCGGTGTTAGCGGCGATGAGTTGTCGCGTCTGGTCATCGTTATCCAGACCTGCGAAGCGTTCATGCAGCCACGCCGGCACGCTGGCACCACACATCTTGGCGAAACGCAGCATTTGCGAAAACTTGGTGATCGGCAAAATGCCCGGAACGATGGGTGCCGTGATGCCCGCGACAGCGCAGCGATCCCGGAAGCGCAGGTAGGCGTCAGCCTCAAAGAAAAACTGGGTGATGGCGCGCGTAGCGCCCGCGTCCAGCTTGCGCTTCAGGTTCTGGATATCGAAGTCGGCACTCGGCGCCTCGGGATGGGTTTCGGGATAAGCTGCAACCGAAATATTGAAGTCCCCGGTATCGCGCAGACCCGCTACCAGGTCCACCGCGTGCTCAAAACCATCGGGATGAGGCTCGAAGTGCTCGGCCCCCTGCGGTGGATCCCCGCGCAGGGCAACGATTTGCCGGACACCTTCGGCCTGGTACTGGCGGGCAATATCCAGCACCTCTGCCCGGGAGGCACCCACGCAGGTGAGATGGGGAGCCCCCACCAGGCTGGTCTCATTACAGACACGGCTCACGAGGTTGTGGGTGCGATCGCGGGTGGACCCGTCAGCGCCGTACGTCACCGACACGAAGGACGGCGCCAACGGCTCCAGCCGCTTGACCGCTTGCCACAACCGTTCTTCCATCGCCTCGCTCTGAGGCGGGAAGAACTCAAATGAAACATGGGGTGTCGGGGACTCAGCCATCAGTACCCGTCCGCTCAACAGCAGAAACCGGTTGGGCCACAATGGCTGCATAGTCCAGCGCGCGGCCCGGTAACCAGCGGCGCTCGATGACGCGCAAGCCGGCGGCGGCAAGGGCTGCAGTGAGTTGATTCTCTGCCAGCCCCTGGCGATTCGCGGCCAGCTGGCGGGCCGCCGGTTCAATGCGATCAAGAATCACAACCCGCCCCCTGGGGCGCAGCACTCGCTGAACTTCTCGCCAGGCGGCATCCGGATCCTGGGTTCGACTGAGGACCTCATCCAGCAAAACCAGGTCGAAGGCGTCATCAGTGAAAGGGAGCGCGTGCAAATCGGCATCACGAATAGTGCAGTTACTCAGACCCGCCACCTGCAAACGCGAGCGCGCCAGCAGGCGCATGGGCCGGGCAATATCTGCACCTGTCACCTGCGCGGCGCGCGCACTGAGCCAGGGCAACAAAGCACCGCCGCCGCAGCCCACATCAAGCACGTCACTGAAATCCAGGCCGGCGAGTAGTTCATCAAGTACAGCCTGCAATTCTTCCAGCGGCGGACGCCCGCCCGTTTGCGCCGCCGCCACCAAGGCGGGGCCGCTAAATGCCGCTCGCTGCCGTGCACGGAGCATGTGATCAAGGGCCGCGGCATCCGCAAGCACAAGAGGATCATTTGCGCCGGCGGCATCGCGAACCAGGCCGCTGATGGCCTCAGGCAGTTGGTCGCTGGCCAGTCGGTAATAGATGGACTGACCGTCGCGGAATCTTTCTACCAGCCCGGCTTCGGCCAGCACGCGCAAATGCCGAGATACCCGCGGCTGACTCTGCTCGAGAATTTCCTGGAGTTCGCCCACGGTGGCCTCACCCTGGCCCAGCAACAGCAGCAGGCGGACGCGAGTGGGTTCGGCCGCTGCCTTGAGGGTGCGGGCTGCGAGGTCGATGGACATGCGGGGAAATATAAAGATTTCTTTATATATCGTCCAGCACCTGGTCTCAAAAATACGGATGCAGCGGCGTCGCCCTGACTAAATGCAGGTAAATGCAGCTAAAATCGTGAAAAAATTATTTAAATGCCTTGATCAGGACTGATCAGGGCCGCACCGAATCGAATGGCAGACCCGGCTAAAGTGCCCAGCTGCGCCGGCGACAACGACCCAGCAGGAGCAGGGCAGAGCCGAAGAGCCATACGGCCCCTGGCACCGGCACCGTGGTTACCACGAGGCTTTCTATATTGGCCTCGGCTGCGGCAACAAGTTCCGACGTAAATTTGCCCGGCTCAACTTCCGTCAGCTCTTTAATCCGATAGCGAATGGCGGCGATTGACCAGTCGGGCGAAAGAAAGGGCTCCACCAGCTCCGTGGTGCTCATGGGCGGAATGGGACTCTCGGCAATGGGCGCAAGATTGAACAGCGTCATGGCGATGTCGTGCTCCTCGGCGCCATCACCGCTTACGAAAACATCGCTTGAGGCAAACCAGTTGTCCGCCGTGTTGCCCGGATCCTGATCGTTCAGGGCATTGTCCAGCAAGATAATGCTGTTCGGCGAGATACCAGAATAAAGATCCCCGCCAATACTCAGACTCATGGTGCTAATGGCCGTCCGATAAATGCCCACTTCCGGCGTCGGCCCGCCGAGCTCCGTGATATCCACCGCGCTATCGTCATAGCTGAACGTCAGAGTGAACGCAGTGCCTGGCGCCGGGATGGCGAAAGGTAATTTACCTGCATCACCGGTGACCTGGGAAAAAGTCCCCGAGGCAACGACATGGACGTTTGCGGCCTGGGCCGCTACGCCCGTCAGGCAAAGCAAGATTCCCGCTATCGTTTTCATTGTTTTCAGATTCCCTTTTTGCAATGAAAAGCCTGCCCCAAAAGCAGTTCATGCCACCACTGAAGTTTCAGGAATTATGTTGAATAGCTGCTAGGACTGGAGTTTTTTACGCAGGATTTCGTTTACCTGTTGTGGATTTGCCTTGCCCTTGGAGGCCTTCATGACCTGGCCGACGAAGAAACCCAGGACTTTTTCATTACCGTCGCGGAACTGCTGAACCTGCGCGGAGTTCGCCGCAATCACCTCATCCACAATTGTTTCGATGGCACCCGTGTCAGTGATCTGCTTCAGGCCTCGCTTGTCGATCACCTCGTCGGCACTGCCCTCGCCGGCCCACATGGCCTCAAAGACGTCCTTGGCGATCTTGCCGGAGATAGTGCCGTCCTTGATCCGCAGCAGCAGCTCGCCCAGGGCGTGGGGCGGGATACGCGAGGCCCCGATATCCAGGCCATCGCGGTTCAGGGCGCCAGACAGCGCGCCGACGACC
>CAKZWQ010000054.1 GCA_937921935.1 uncultured Gammaproteobacteria bacterium
GCATTTACCTGGCATTTGACAGCCTGTTCGACGGCTCGTTTGACAGAGTATTCAACACCAAAGCGTTCGCTGTTACCACGGTTCCGGTACCCGCCGCGGTCTGGCTGTTCGGGTCCGCTCTTGGCCTGCTTGGCTGGGTAAGGCGCAGGACTCGCTGATCCACAGGAGGCTTTGTGTTTAGACGGAAAAGTCTCTGGTGGCACGCCTTGGTGCGCGCTACCGGAGACTTGCCCGTCAACAGGTCATTCTAGAACTCGCCGGCTAAATGCACCCGGGTTTTCATAGTCGGCTCGAATCAAGGCCCTGTTAGTGTCGACCCCATCGCGGTCAAACACCAACAAAATCGACCAGGCCGGGATGCCACGCCGGCCCCGTTGAGGACCGGCGCGGAAGTGCCAGGTTGACGATCAGAGTGCCGGGGCCGGCTCATTCTCCGCCATGTACACACTGAAGCTGGAGTCGTTCTGCTGACCCCAGGTGTCGGCCGGCGGCGAAACAAAGTATTCCTCGCCCAGCTTGTCGGCAACCTGTGTGAGCAGCCGATCAGGCATCAGGTCGATAGTCCCGGGGCGGGTCATGAAAGTCCGATAGAGCAGATGCCCGTCGGCCTGCCCCTGCAGCATCCATGGCAGCCACGGTCCGATCCGGGTCCACACGCCATCGTAATTGGCTGAAGTCTGATCTTCGTCCTGCAATTCCGACAGCCGCACGCTGCGGTGGAACATCTCGCTGATACGATTCATCGGACCAGCAGATTCCCGCGGCCACTCGGCTGGTTGCATAGGACTGGGTGCGACGATGTGCACTTCAAACATGCTCATGGCCGTGTTGATTTTCTCCTGCACCCACCATGGCGGTGTGAAGGGAATTTCCTTCACCACCCCGTCAAAGTCCATTTTGAAGATCGGCGCGATTTCCGCGTTGACCACCATGTTATGAATCGGCGAGACCTTCACCTCCTCACCGGTAAACGGGTTCTCCCAGGTGTCCATGTAGGCGCCGGTAAACGGGTGCGTATAAAAAGCACACTCACGATTAAAAATACGATAAGACCCATCTTCCTGTGGCTCGGTACGCAGTACGCCCATGCCTTCAACGCCAAACATTTTTTGCAGCGGTTTGTCCGGACCCGTGACGGCAAAGATGTCCCCACCGAACCAGCCAACGGTTTCCATGGCCGGATCGAGATTGCCCATGGTCTTAACGAAACTGCGCAGGTTCTGCGCAGGATCCTGAAAATTGATGGTCTGCTCGACTGGCTGAATACCAGCCGGCATGGGCGGGGCCGGTGAAGCCGCCGGCGGCGCACTTTCCTGGGCACAGGCACTGAGCCCGACGCCGGCTGCGGCGGCACCGCCGCCCAGGGTGATCAGGCTTTTCAGGGCTTCCCGCCGGTTGGCGATGGAATCGAGTAGCGTCGAATTCAGCATTGCAGCTTCCTCTTCTGGAGTGTCTTGGTAATGCATCGAACAGGGTCAAGGAGACCCCAAGCGATAAGCGTAAGTCATCGATCAGTCGTAAGTGGGCTTCATCCACTTTTCCCGCGCCGCCGGGTCGGCCGTCAGGTACTGCGGGTATTCCCGTTCGGCGCGCTCGCGGTATTCCGCCGGCAGCCCGTCAATAGATTGCAGCTTCACACCGGATGCGTGCCAGATGACATGCCCCGGACGATCCCCCATGTTCATCCATTTCAGCCAGGGCATGAACACCGTTGAACTGAATACGGTCGGCAAATTGGGGATATCGGGATCGCTGAACTGATCCACAGGCACAAACATGCTCTGTCGCTGGGCCCGCGGCGGCGGCATGCCCGGCGGGTAGGCGGTCTGGTTATGCAACCAGACCATATCGCGAGCGAAACTCCAGTCCAGGATCAGCGGCTTCTCGGGCATCTGGCCCAGAAAGGGCGTGGGTCTTATGCCGCGCACGGAATAATTAAAACCGCGGCCGGGACCACCGCCCTGCACCGCCGGCTTCACCTCGTTGGTCTCGCCCGTGAACGGGTTTTTGAAAACATCGATCATCTTGCCGGTATCGACGTCACGGAAAAATGTGCAGGTATTGCCAATGAGCTCAAACTCACCGTTATCCAGATGCCGAACCCAGTAAAGCTCCATGCCTTCGAACTTCACCAGGGGTCGCGGCTGCCCCTCACCCACGATGCCGAAGATCGTGCCGTCGTACCACCAGGGTACGTCTTCCTCAACCAGGCTGCCCTGTACCCGCAGGACGGCTTTGAGATTTTCCGCCGGCAGCGTGAGATCGGGTGCCCCGGCAGGCAGATCACCGCCAATGCGCGGCAAGGCTTCGCCGGCGGCAGCCAGGCCTATGGCGCCGGCCAGAAAACCGCGTCGGGAAACAACTCCCCCCATACCTAACTCTCCCCGTTAATCCTTGCGCACCGGCGCGCCAAGACCCTAAAGGCCCAGTGCGCCCGGATTCATCAGACCCTGGGGATCCAGGGCCGCCTTCAGTTCGCGCAGCACCCGCTCCGACTCGGGATGACGATCACGCAGATACGGGTAAGCCTTACCCACCTGCATGTGCGTCGCACCGGTGGTCGTGAACACATCCTGAATTGCGGCCTTCATTTCTTTCACCAGCGCCCGACCGCCCGGATTCGCCGGGTACTCAGGCAGCATGTCCAGGTACTCCTGGGGCAGATAGCGCTTGTGAAAAGCCGTGCGATCGTCTTCCCAGTAAAACACGGGCTCGTAGAGCATGGCCGTGGTGCTGATGGTTGTGAACATGGCCGCTTTCTCCACCTTGTGTTCAACCATGCGCTGGGCGTAATCGGCATAGACCTTGTTGATGCGGTCGTGGAAGTCGCGCAACTTCGAAAAGGGCAAGATGCCGTGCATGGGCACCCACCGCTGGCCGCGCGGACCCAGGATCGGATAAAGCGGGATAAAGGGCATGGCGCGCAGCACGGTGGGAATGGTGTTCGCAATCTCCGTAGCGTGTTCGCTCACGGCGGCTCGCACTCGCGCCAGCTTTGCGTTCACTTCGGCTCGCGTCGTGCCCTCCACCACGTAATGGGACGAATAATCGAAGCCGGATAAAAATCGTTTACCTGCCGCTGCCATCTTCGTGACGCGCACCAGGCCATCAATGGGATTGGTGGAGGTTTTCAGCACCGCCCAGACGGCCTGCACGGCATCCTTGGTACTGGTGCTGCCCAGCTGGCCCTGCTGCAGCTTGGGATCCAGGCCAAAACAGTCGGCCACCACACCCGTGCGCGCTGCGGCGCTCATGCCGGCGGCCATGCTGTAGTAATCGTTGAAGCCAAATGAAGCGGTGGCGTGATGCGTCGGGGCGGGGACCAGGCGCAGGGTGATCTTTGCCTTGATGCCCAGCGCACCGGCGTCGCCGGTAAACAGCCCCGTCAGATCCGGGCCGTACCAGCGGAAGAAGGGTGAGGCCGAGTTCAGCGCCGCAGAACCGGTGCGCACAACCTCCCCGGCGGCCGTGACCACCTCGAAACTCAGGGCGGTCTCAGCGGAGCAGCCGTAGTTACCGGACCCCAGGCTGACCGCATTCTGAGACATGGAGCCACCCACGGTAGCCTTCAGTCCTGAGAAAGGCCCCCAGAAAGCCGTCCGCAATCCCTGCTCTGCCAGCTTGGCTGTGAGGTCAGCCCAGGTGATACCCGGCTCAACCGTCACGTACATGTCCTCGGCGTTGATCTCCAGAATGCGGTTCAAACGACTGGTGTCGATCAGAATCGAGCGCGGGGTGGTGGGCAGGTACCCGTCCGTATAGGACGCGCCCCCGCCGCGCGGCACCATGGCCACGCCCGCGGCCGATGCAATCCGGGCAATGCCCTGGAGGTCGGCAAGGCTGCCAGGCTGCGCTACCGCCATGGGGACTTCCCGGGCGGTGTAGACATCCATGGCATAAAACTCGCGATCCGCGTCACTGAGCAGAACATGGTCAGCACCCAGCAGCTCGACGAGTTGATCAGTAATTTCCGGTAAATTCTGTGGGTTAGCAGACATTCCTAAGACCTTTTTGAATTAATAATCTGCCCAGGCTGCTCCCTGGCGGGGCAATACCAAATGGCCGTCTGCGGATTCTAACGTGTTAGTCGCACAGCGACCCATGGGGACTTGCCGCAAGGGGCCGGCCTTTAGCCAATAATTTGCTTGGCACCCGGCATGGGCCAGTCTTTCCAGACCTTGATCTTGCCGTCCTGGATCAGGAAGTGGCCGGCGATATGAAAGTGCATGCTGGGCCCCTTGCCCCCCTCCGGCGCATTGAAGTGATCAATGCGCTCGTTCAATACCAGCGGGCCCACGGCATGGGAGCGCAGGATTTCCCATTCGATACTTTCCAGGCCGCTCATCCAGGCGCCCATCTGATTTACGAATTGCTCGTAACTCTCAATCAGCGGCTGGCCGGGGGCAATCTGATAAATCAGATCGTCGGCCAGGTACTGGTGCAGCGCACCGGCATCGCGCAGGGACCAGTCACGACAAAAGTTATTCACCAATTCTTCATTGGCATTTTCGATGGGACTGAAATCCATAGCCTGAACTCCTTGGGTAATTCGCTGAGTAACCCGATCGCAACCGCATGATTGCGGTTATTTTCCGGGCGCGACCATTTCGGCCTCACCCCGACAAAACGTCTGAACCCGGCCGCCGATTAAATTGACCGGGCGGGCGGCTGAAGATAGGGCAGGCGCGGATCGTTGCGAACCAGGGCATGGCGCGCCGACCATTCGGCGGCGGCATCCAGCTGGTCCAGGGCGCGAAAGTTACCACCCACCTGCACGGCGATGGGCTCGCCCCCGCGATACAAAACCCGATTGCGTGGCGTGCCCGGTACCCGGTCGCCCGGCGTAATGATGCCTGTCAGGTTCAGGGGGTCCACGGCCGGCACCACGACTTCCAGATCCTGGTCTGCCGTGCGTGCGCGGCGCAGGGCAGCCACCGCCCCGGGCCAGGCAAACTGCTCACCGCCGAAACCGTTCACAAAGCGCCCGCCCCTGACGTCACCGCGCGCCTCCATACGCCGCAAGCTTCGGACCAGCTCTCGCCACGGCGGCAGATGGCGTGATTCGCGTTGCAGCAGCGCCCGGAAAATCACGCCGTAGCGATCCAGCAAGGCCCGGGCTACGGCCTCGATCAGGACATCCCCGGCATCCGGCTCGGCTGCGCGGACCAGGGACCAGCGCCCTGCCCCCGCAATGCCCGGACCGCGCCGGCGGCGCCGGGCCGCTTTCGGCCGCACCAGGGCCCGCAGACCCTGGAAGCCATCACAGGTGACCAGACCCTGGGCCACCATCTCGCCCAGTGCCGTTTGCGCCTGGGTTGGCAGCAAACCCGTCTCCGTCACCAGGTCTTCGAAGAACAGCGCCCCGCTGGTCCGCAGGCAGTCGCGCAGCCGTTCGGCCACGCCGCTGAGCTCGGGCTGGGCTGACCCGGCGGCCAGGGCGGTGCGCCAAAGCCCGAGGTCCGCCCGCGGCACCAGGGCAATGGGCGTGTTGCGAACGGCGCTGGCCTTGGCCGAGGGCGCCGGCCGGAACCACGCCAGCTCGCCGCTGCTGACCAGGGCATCCAGATCCGCCGGCACATAGGCATCGGCGCGCAGGGGCAATAACTGACTCTCCCAGCAGGCGGCCGGCACGGGAAAACCCCGCAGCCGCCGGAGAGCTTCGCGCAGGGCCTCGGCGCCCTCCCCGCGCTCGCCGGTCAGCCCATGGCGACGGAACAGGAAACGCATCAGGGTCGCCGGAGAAACCGGCTCCACCTGCTTGCGCAGGCTCTGCAAGGTGCGCCGGTGAATGCGCGCCAGCAGGCGCCGCTCGCACCATTCTACCGGCGCAGGCGGTGCAGACCTGAAATTGCCTTGAATTATAAAACCTTCTATTTCAAGTGCTTGTAAAGCTAAATTAATTTGATTTATATCTAAGTTAAGAGGCTGCCCCAGAGTGGCCGCGGTGACCGGCCCAAGGGTTTCCAGGCGGCTACGCAGCAGTTCAACCAGCGGCTCCTGGCCGGCGGGCACAGGCAGATCAGGCAACGCCACTGAGACCACACCAGCCGGCAAGACTGCGGCGATCTGAGCCAAGCGCTCTGTTGCGACCCACAGGCACTCGCCGCCCGGCACCTGGATAGCCGCCGCGCGCGCGCCGGCGCACAGGCCATCGAAGTGTCCTTGCCAGGCTGCACCGCCTTCCGCTGCCGTCAGAAAACCGCTGAGCACCAGGGCGTCATGCAACTCGTCGGCATCGCGCACCAGGGGCCAGGCTTCGGCCTGCACGGCGGCGATGGCGGCCGCGTCCGGCCGGGCAAGTTCCGCGGCGGAGGCTGCGTCCAGCAGATGACGACTCTGAATAGCCCGGGTGCGCCGCTCCTCGGCCGGTGCATCATCCAGAAAGGCGTAAGGCCGGGCGTTGATAATCTCCTGGGCCAAGGGGGAAGGTGTGGTCAGATCCCTCGCCAGCACAGTCACTTCCCCCTGTTCAATGTCCGTGAGCAGGCGCTCCAGCCCGGCCACATCCATCAAGTCGTGCAGGCAGTCATACATTGCCTGTTCCACGAGGGGGTGATCCGGGACCTCGCGGTCGCCGGCGAGATTTTCGGCGCAGGCCAGCTGGTCGGGGAAAATTACCGCCAGCAGATCTTCGGCATCACTGCGCTGCCACTGGGGCGGAACTTTCTTGCCATTGCGATTGCGGCGGATTGCCAGGGCCGTGGTAGCAGCCCAGCGCCAGCGGGTCGGAAAGACGGGCGCCGTCAGCAAAGCCTGGGTCAGCACCTCCCGGACAGTGCCTGAATTCAGATAGCGGGCGACCTCCTCCAGGGGGAAACTGTGGGTCGGGCCAAGCGACAGTACGATGCTGTCTTCCAGGGCCGCTGCCTGCAGCTCGAAATTGAACTTGCGGCAGAAGCGCTTGCGCAAGGCCAGCCCCCAGGCCCGGTTCAGGCGCGACCCGAAGGGCGAGTGGATAACCAGGTGCATGTCACCCAGCTCATCCAGGAAGCGCTCGAAAATAATGCTCCGCCGGGTCGGCAGGCCATTCAGCGCCGCATGGGCCATGGCCAGGTACTCGCCCAGCTGGGATGCAGCCGCGGGCGGCAAACCAAGCCCTTGTTGCAACCAGTCATCCAGGCCATCCCCCGCCGCCAGCCGGGTGGCAGCAGCGGCACGCAGCTCTGACACGGCGTGGGATAACTCATCGGTCCGCCCCGGGGCTTCGCCAAACCAGAAGGGAATACTCGGCGGCGCGCCGTGGGCATCTTCCACAAACACCGTGCCCGTCTCGACCTTGAGCACCCGGTAGGACAGGTTACCCAGCTGGAAGATGTCGCCGGGCAGGCTTTCAAAAGCAAAATCTTCGTTCAGGCTGCCCACGGACAGATCTGCCGGCAGCAGGCGCACGTCATAGTCGAATTGATCCGGAATGGCCCCGCCATTGGTCATGGCGGTAAGCCTTGAACCGCGGCGCCCGCGCAGACGACCATTCACCGCGTCCAGGTGCAGAAACCGCCCTCGCCGACCGCGCCTCGTGTGGTAACCCTCGGCCAGCATCCGGATGACCACATCAAACTGCTCGCGCGCCAGGTTCCGGTAGGGATGGGCCCGGCGAAACTGCTCGAATAACTCCTCGGCCTGCCAGTCTCGGGCCGCCGTCTCCGCCACCACCTGCTGGGACAGCACATCCAGCGCCGGGCCGATGCTCTGCAAGCGATCCAGTTCACCATCACTCACGGCCTGCAGCAAAGCGGCGCTTTGCACCAGGTCATCGCGGGACAAGGGAAACAGGCGGCCCTTGGGTGTGGCCTGCACGCCATGACCCGAGCGACCGACCCGCTGCAGGAAGGTGGCGATGGCGTGGGGCGAACCCAGCTGACAGACCAGGTCGATATCGCCGATATCGATGCCCAACTCCAGGGAGGCTGTCGCTACCAAGGCCTTGAGCTGGCCGGACTTAAGCCGCTGCTCGGCGGACAGCCGATGCTCCTTCGCAAGACTGCCATGATGCGCGGCAACCGCCTCCTCCCCCAGGCGCTCGGCCAGGTGACGGGCGGCGCGCTCGGCCAGGCGCCGGGTATTCACGAAAATCAGGGTGGTCCGATGCTGGCCGGCCAGCTCGGCCAGCCGGTCGTAGATCTCTGCCCAGACTTCTGTGGCCATGATCGGCTGCAGAGCCGAGCGCGGCATTTCCAGGGCCAGGTCGCGTTCGCGAACATGGCCGGTATCGACAATGTCGCAGGACTCTTCGCGAGCACCCAGCAGAAAATCGGCCATGACCTGCATGGGCTTCTGGGTGGCGGAGATGCCAATGCGTGCCAACGGCCGCTCGCACAGCGCGGCCAGCCGCTCCAGGGACAGGGCCAGGTGAGCGCCGCGCTTGTTGTTGGCGACGGCATGCAGCTCATCCACGATCACCGTGCGCACGCTCTGGAGCATGGCGCGGCCGGACTCCGAGGTCAGCAG
This sequence comes from uncultured Gammaproteobacteria bacterium, assembly GCA_937921935.1. Classification (GTDB taxonomy): domain Bacteria; phylum Pseudomonadota; class Gammaproteobacteria; order Steroidobacterales; genus J054. The sequence goes on from CAKZWQ010000054.1 coordinate 8,449, forward strand.
GATGTAGAGGGACTCGGGCGTGGTCACCAGGATGTGCGGCGACTGCCGGCGCATGCGGGCGCGCTCGCTGGCCGGCGTATCGCCGGTACGCACCGCTGTGCGAATTTCCAGGGGACTCAAAGGACCCAGCTGGTCCCGGATACCCGCAAGGGGCTCTTCAAGGTTTACTTGAATATCATTCGATAAAGCCTTGAGAGGACTAATATAAAGAACACGTGTCTCATCGGGCAAACCAAAAACTTCGCCGTCGCGGACCAGTTGATCGATGACGGCCAGGAAGGCTGCCAGGGTCTTGCCCGAACCCGTGGGTGCAGCCAGCAAGGCATGGCGACCGGCATGGATTGCCGGCCAGGCCCGGGACTGCACCGGCGTCGGCTCGGGAAACCGGCCCGCGAACCAGCGCGCCACGGCAGGGTGAAAAAGGGTCTCGCTCACCGGCCGACGATAGCACCCGGACGGCTCAGCGGATGAGCCCGTCTAGCCGCCGATGTAATACATCTCGACTTTTTCGTCTGCGCCCTGGCCGCCGGCGCGCAGTTCGCTGTAGCGATCCTGCCGGCGACTCCAGATGCCCTGGATCAGGCCGGCCAGCTCTTCGTCGCTGGCCCCGGCGCGCAGCGGACCCCGCAGATCGGTGCCGGAAGAGGCAAACAGACAGGTGAACAACTGACCATCCGACGACAATCGGGCCCGGGTGCAGGAACCGCAAAAGGGCGCACTGACGGAGGAAATAAAACCCAGTTCGCCGGCGCCGTCCGCGAAGCGATAGCGCCGCGCCACTTCGCCGTGATAGCCAGGGTCTACGGCCTCAACTGCCCAGCGGGATGAGATCCGTTCCAACAGTTCTGCAGAGGGCACTGTTTCACCGGCCTGCCAGTGATTGATGGTGCCCACGTCCATGTACTCAATGAAACGCACGATGATGCCGGTGCCCCGGAAATGCTCCACGATTTCCAGCGCGGCATCTTCGTTGATACCCCGCTTGATCACGGCATTGATTTTTAACGGCGAGAGGCCGGCCTCCTGCGCATCGGCGATGCTGGCCAGAACGCGTTCCACGCTGCCCCGGCCTCCGCTCATGGCTGCGAATACGCTTTGATCCATCGCATCCAGACTCACCGTTACCCGGTCCAGTCCGGCAGCCTTCAGCGCAGCGGCCTGCTGCCCGAGGAGAATGCCGTTGGTCGTCAGGGCGATGTCATCGATGCCATCGATGCGATCCAGGTCGCCGATGAGGTCCGGCAACTCAGGACGCAACAAAGGCTCACCACCGGTGATGCGCAACTTGCTTACGCCGAGGGCGGCAAAGATATGAGCCAGTCGGGTTATCTCGTCGAAGGACAGGCGCTCGCTGCTGCGCAAAAACTGAAAATGCCGGTGATACTTATCCTCCGGCATACAGTAGGGGCATCGAAAGTTGCAGCGGTCCATGACGGATATCCGCAGGTCTCGCAGGGGCCGCTCGAAGCGGTCATTTAGCGACCCAATGCCGTCTGTCATAGGTATTATGTTGAATTCAGACACAGTCTTGCCCATCTGGTGAGCAGCGAAAACTAACACAAGTTAAATGGCGTCCGTTTACACAAAGCAAGCGTCTATACTCGTATTCACGCATTTGGAACAAGAACAAGAAGATGACCCAAACGCCGCTCCCCGAGCGCATGCGGGTTGTGGAAATCAGTCGGCATGGACCTCCCGATGTCCTTGCGGCGGCCACACGACCAATGCCTGTGCCTGGACCCGACGAGGTTCTGATTCGTATTGCCGCAGCCGGCATCAATCGCCCGGACTGCCTGCAACGTCGTGGCCTGTACCCACCCCCCATGGGCGCCTCGGACTTGCCCGGCCTGGAAGTTTCCGGGCATGTCGTTATGCGCGGCAACAATGTGCGAGGACTGCGCTTCGGCGATCCTGTTTGCGCCCTGCTGGCCGGCGGCGGTTATGCCGAGTACTGCGTCGCACCGGCCAGCCAGTGTCTGCCGGTGCCGCTGAATATGGACCTGGTGCAGGCTGCTGCACTACCGGAAACTTTTTTCACCGTCTGGGCCAATCTATTCGAACGCGGCCGCCTGGAAGCCGACGACATCGTACTGGTGCACGGAGGTGCGAGCGGAATCGGCACCACCGCTATTGCCATGGCCAGAGCCTTCGGAGCGCGTGTGTTCGCCACGGCCGGCAGCGATGCCAAGACACAATTGTGCACGTCTCTGGGCGCGGAACGCGCGGTCAATTATCGCCAGGAAAACTTTGCGGACATCATCAAGGCCGCGACGGACGGTTACGGTGTCGACATCGTGCTGGACATCGTCGGCGGGAATTATTTCAAGGACAATATTCGCCTGCTCGCGCCCGACGGACGCCTCTGCGTGGTGGGCGTGCTGGGCGGCGCAGATGCGCAACTCAACCTGGGTCGCGTGCTCACCAAGCGGCTGACTATTACGGGCTCCACCCTGCGTGCCCGCAGCCCGGAAGAAAAAGGCGCGATCGCCCTGGCCCTGCAGGAATGGGTCTGGCCATTACTGGATGCCGGCAAACTGACACCGGTTATTCAAGCAAGTTTCCCCCTGCATCAGGCCGCCGAAGCCCACCGGATCATGGAAGCCAACGAAGCCATGGGCAAACTGGTACTGACTACCGGCCACTGAGGCCGGCGTGAGCTTAGCCAGTACCCTCGGCGCTTTCGACGCCTGGCGCTGGGCCGGCCAGTGCCTTGTACTGGTGACGGTCATCGAGACCGAGGGATCCACCTATACCAAACCCGGTCATCGCATGGTGGTGGCTGACGATGGCCATTATCACGGCATGGTGAGCGGCGGTTGCCTGGAAGGTGACCTGGCTGAACATGCCCGCGAGGTCATGGCCGATGGTGAGTCGCGACTGGTGACTTATGACCTTCGCGACGAGGCCGATGAAGTCTTCGGCCTGGGGATTGGCTGCAATGGCTTGCTGCGGCTGCTGCTGCAACGACTGGAACCGGGGACTCACTACGCACCCTACCTGGACATTGCTGCCTGCCATCGCAGTTTCGCCGGAGGCCGACTGGCGCTGGTAACCCACAGCGACATGAACAACATCCAGGCGGGCGCCACGCGGCTGCAGACGCAGGAGGGCACCACCAGCTGGGGTCTGCCTGAAAACCTGAGTGCGCCGATCGATGCACTGCTCGCGCAACAAGCCCCGACGAAACATGAAGCGCTGACAGTCGCCGGGCAGCGCTGCGAACTCCTCATGAGTCGGGTGCTGCCCATACCCAGGCTGCTGATTCTCGGCGCCGGCCCCGATGCTGCCCCTCTGGTGCGCATGGCCGCAGAACTTGGCTGGCGCGTGAGCGTGGCCGACCATCGTCCTGCCTACCTCGCCAATCCTGGACTCAAGACTGCCTATGCCAGCACCGAAGCCCGTCCCGGCGCGCTGAGGGACCAGCTGAATCCCGATGAATTCCATGCCGCCGTGATCATGACCCATCACCTGGATTCCGATCGCGCTCACCTGGCTGAACTGGCTGAGTCCAGACTGACCTACATTGGTTTGCTCGGACCACGCGCGCGGCGGGACCGCTTACTCACAGAACTGGGACCAGCAGGCGAGAGCCTCGGCCGGCGGCTGCACGGACCCGTTGGCCTCGATCTGCCCGTAGACTCACCGGAAAGCATTGCCCTGAGCATCATCGCGGAAATTCAACAGCACATCGCCACGCTCTTGCCTGGGCTAGACTGCGCCTGATGACCGATCAGCAACGAATTGACGTGGCCGAAGCGGCCGCGCTCGTACAAGCACAGCTGCCTGACTATCACACCGTTGAAGTGCCCCTGGCTGAAGCCCTGGGCGGTATCCTGCGTGAAACCGTGCGCGCAGAACGCGACCAACCGCCGTTTAATCGCGTCACCATGGATGGCATTGCTATTCGCTACGCCGGCTTTGCCAACGGCCAGCGGCAGTTCCGCATTCGTGGCACCCAGGGCGCCGGCGCCAGCGAAATTTCGCTGGGTGCTGACGATGCCTGCGTCGAGATCATGACGGGCGCGTCCTTGCCGGCCGATGCCGATACCGTGATCCCCGTTGAACGGATCGATACCCGGGATGGTCTCGCCAGCCTGGAAACCGGTTATGAGCCGCAAGCCCGGCAGTTTGTGCATGCAAGAGGCTCGGACCACGCAGCTGATTCGCTTTTGCTGGAACCGGGGCACCTGATCGGCCCGACGGAAATGGCAGTGCTTACGGTGTCGGGCAAACCAACAGTGCGCATTGCCCAGTGGCCAAAGGTCGCCGTGATATCCACGGGCAATGAACTGGTGGCCGTGGGCGAACCCATGGAAGCTTTCCAGATTCGCTCAAGTAATGACTACGCGCTGGCGGCGGCCCTGGCCCAGCGAGGCTGCCCTGCCCCCACCCGCGCCCATTTGCCTGACGACCCCGACACGCTGCGTGCCGCCATCGCCCGCCTGCATGATGAACATGAGGTACTGGTACTCAGTGGCGGCGTGTCCATGGGCAAGTACGACTATGTGCCACAGATCATGAAGGAACTGGGCGTAAAGCTGGTGTTCTACAAAGTCCTGCAACGCCCCGGCCTGCCCATGTGGTTCGGCATCAGCGCAGCCGGCAAACCTGTCTTTGCCCTGCCGGGCAATCCGGTCTCAAGCCTGGTCTGTCTGATTCGTTATGTGTGCCCGGGACTGCAGCAAGCGATGGGTGCGCGATCATCTCCTCCACCGACCGTCCGCCTGGCTGAAGCCGTGCAATTTAAAGCTGACCTGACCTGGTTCCTGCCCGTAAAGCTGACCGTAGCCAATAGCGGTGAGCTGCTGGCCCAGCCATCGCCGACTAATACCTCGGGCGACTTCATCGGCCTGGCCGGCACCGATGGCGTGGTGGAACTGCCGCGCGGACGCGATGAATTCCCCGCCGGTTTTACTGCTCCGCTTTATCGCTGGTAAACAGAGAGTCCTGCCTGCCCTCAGAACCCCGGAAAGGGTTCATCGCACGCAATTATCGTAGCGGCATCAAAACAGCCGTCGACGGCTTCCGTACCGAAGATATCGGCCATCAGAGTTTCCAACGCCTGCGTCAGAGGAACTCTCGTAAGAGTTGACATCAACACCAGCTGTATTAATTCAAAGCCAAAAAAAACCGGCCATCAAACCGGTTTTTATATTAACGCTGTCTAGCCCATTCAGCTGCGGCGCCTAACCCAGGCTAACAGGCCAAGGGCAGAACCGAACAGCCAGACGGCAGCGGGTACCGGCATCGTGATCATGCCATTGGGACGAGCGATATAGTTGATGGCATCACTGTCATCGCCAATGCCCAGCAGGGCATTGCTACAAGCCAGCACCGTATCGCCCCAACTGCCCATGGGCGTGGCACAGGTACCTGAACCCACTCCATCTTTCATGGCGATGTGGCCCCACACGGCGCTCCGATTGGAATCGAACTCGTAGATTGCCGCTGAGCCGGTGCCGTCGGTGCCCACGTCGAACTTGATCGCCCCGGTTACGCCGTTGAAATCGCCGAACTCAATGTCGGTGATCGGCTGTTGCGGAATCCCTTCGGCAGTAAACAAAGGGTTGGTCACGCAATTGGGATCCACGTCGCAGTTGTCGGAAATATCCAGGACAAAATTGGAGATATCCTTGTCCGAATCACCGAAGCCGGTAAACGTGTACTTGTAGTGCAGCGTCCCGTCCAGGTTATCGGTAATTTCCCAACTGACGGTGAAATCCGTCGACCAGTTGCTATTGCCGGTCATGCCATTGGCACCCGGCGTGCCGCGGGTGCCCGTCAGATCAGCGGCATCTCCGTATATAGAGACCGCGCTGGCCGGCAAGGCCGTAGCCACATAAATGAACAGGCTCCCCAGAAGCCTCGAAAAAATTCTCATCACAGTCTTCCCAGCTGTTAGAGATTGAATGGGCGCTTATCTAGTTTTAATGGGACGGCTGGTCCAGAGATTGCGTCATCGGGATCGGTCGTCGGATTAGAAAATGCCTAATATTTGAGCCTAAGTCCAAATTTCTTATTATGGCAAATTCGTGCATGCTGTTAACAATCACTTAGCGCAGGTTTATCGATTCGTTATCAATATCCCGCGCGCGGCGCGCAGCAGCAGAAACGGCGAGACTGGCGCCAGCAAAGCGTTTAAGCCAGAGGCCATCAGGCCTTGGCCGGCCGGGAAGAAACTCCCTCGGGAGCCTCCAGATCTGGCTCGATATCGGCGCTGCGAATCTTCAGCTGCGTGGTGCTGGCGTAGTCGAAGTAACTGCCGGCCCCCTCTTGCGAAACAGAGGCACCGTCCGTCTTCCTTCGGCCTGGCGAGTCGCGTCGCTCTGTGGCGTGGTCAAAACCGGGCAAACCCATATCGGCATCGCGCCGGCTGGCTGCCCTGCGATCGCTGTAGTGCACGTACTTACAGGTGCAATCTGATTCATCGCAGGCCGCCAATGGCAAATTGGGTGCCTGCTTGGCCAAAAAACGCACACCCCGCTGGGCACGCGCCGCTTCGCAAGTAAACATTCCGCAGGAAATAGCGACGGCGTGATAAGGCGAATCTTCCTTAACCTCCGCTTGTTCAGACGATTTACGGCGGCTAAAGGCACGCAGGAATTTAAAACGAGGGAGGCGCATCAAAGGCTCTGGATCTGGACTTAATTAACCATATCCTAGGCCCCTGCGTTTGCAGACTCTGTTAATTGATTCACGAATTCCCTGCAGAACAAAAGTCGAAACATTATGTTAAACCGGTTAATGTCGCCGACTGCTGGCTAAACCCGCATGGCATCCACCGGCGGCACGTACGCAAGACCCAGGGCGGCGGCAACGGCAGGATGGGTAATCTGCCCACAGTGCACATTCAGCCCATCCAGCAGACCCTCATTTTTCAGTAAGGCCTCGGGGTAGCCGCGCTGCGCTAGGGCCAACACATAAGGCAAGGTGGCATTGTTCAGGGCATAGGCCGAAGTGCGCGGTACCGCCCCCGGCATATTTGCGACGCAGTAGTGCACGACATCTTCTTGTACATAGGTCGGCTCAGAATGGGTCGTGGCCCTGCTGGTTTCAAAGCAACCGCCCTGATCAATAGCCACGTCTACCAACACAGAACCAGGACGCATCCGGCCAACCTGCTCTACCGAAATCAGCTTGGGCGCAGCTGCGCCCGGAACCAGCACCGCGCCAATCACAAGATCCGCATCCAGGGCGTATTGTTCCACTGATTCCCGGGTAGCAAAAATGGTATTCAATCGACCGCCGTAGAGTTCATCCAGCCAGGTCAGCCTGGGCAGGGACTTATCAATGACCGTCACCCGCGCCTCCATACCCAGGGCGATACGCAGGGCGTTAGTGCCCACGGTCCCGCCGCCGATCACCACCACATTGGCCGGCGGCACCCCGGCCACGCCGCCAAGCAGGATGCCGGCCCCGCCGGCCTCGCGCTCCAGGCAGCTGGCCCCGGCCTGCACAGCCATGCGCCCGGCCACCTCACTCATGGGCGCCAGCAACGGCAGGCTGCCATCACTTGCCGTAACCGTTTCATAAGCAATCGCGATGCAGCCTGAATCGAGCAAGGCTTGGGCCTGCACCGGGTCCGGGGCCAGGTGCAGGTAGGTGAACAGGATCTGCCCGTCGCGCAGCAGCGGGTACTCGCTCGGCTGGGGTTCTTTTACCTTGACGATCAACTGCGCTTTGGCGAAAACCTGGGCGGCATCAGCAGCGATGCTGGCACCAGCAGCCTGGTATACCTCATCGGCCATGCCAATGCCCTGCCCTGCACCCGTCTCTACCAGCACGCGACAGCCGCGCGCCGTCAGTTCGCGCACACTGACTGGCGTCAGACCGACGCGGTACTCGTCTGTTTTAATCTCTTTCGGACAACCGATGAAAATTTCCGGCGTAGTCATAAGCCTTGGCTCCAGCAAAAAAACTTTTCCTTGTGCGACTAAAGCACGGGCATATCGAAAGCATTGCTGGCATCAGCACCCTCATCCGGCCAGCGTGAAGTGATCGTCTTGCTGCGGGTATAAAAACGCACCCCCTCTTCGCCGTGGATCCGGCTGTCACCGAACAACGAGCGCTTGCGACCACCGAAACTGTAGAACGCCATGGGCACGGGAATAGCCACGTTCACGCCCACCATGCCGGCCTCCACCCGCTGCCCGAACTCGCGGGCGGCTTGACCACTGCGGGTAAAGATTGCTGCCCCGTTGCCAAACTCATGGCTGTTGACCAATGCCACAGCCGCATCGAAGCTTTCTGCCCGCAGCAACGTCAGTACCGGCCCAAAAATCTCATCACGATAGATCGCCATATCGGCACGCGCATGATCAAAAAAAGTCGGCCCGAGGAAAAATCCCTGCTCGTGTCCCGGCACGGACAACTTACGACCATCCGCCAGGAGTTCAGCGCCGGCCTGCACCCCGGCGTCGATGCAGGCCAGCACCCGGTTGCGATGCGCAGCCGTAATCAGCGGACCCATATCGACTGCCCCGTCAGTGCCCGGGCCAACCCGTAACGCGCAAATCCGGTCCAACAAGGCATCACGCAGCGCATCACCGACATCACCCACGGCCACCGCCACGGACACAGCCATGCAGCGCTCCCCGGCGGAACCATAAGCGGCGCCCACGAGGGCATCCGCCGCCTGCTCAAGGTCCGCATCGGGCAAAACCACCAGGTGATTCTTCGCACCACCCAGTGCCTGCACCCGGATGCCGCGGTCGGATGCATGCCGATACACGTGTTCGGCCACCGGCGAGGAGCCCACAAAACTGACCGCGCGCACCTGGGGGCTGTCCAGTAAGGCCTGCACGCATACCTGGTCACCCTGCACCACGTTGAACACGCCGTCGGGCAACCCCGCCTCCGTCAGGAGCTCGGCCAGGCGCAAGGCACAGGACGGCACTTTCTCCGACGGCTTCAGAACAAAGGTGTTACCGCAGGCAATGGCCAGGGGAAACATCCACAAGGGCACCATGGCCGGAAAATTAAAGGGGGTGATACCGACGCAGACACCCAAGGGCTCAATCAGGGAATAGCTGTCTACGCCCTCACCGACATTGGCACTGAAATCACCCTTTAAAAGCTGCGGGATGCCGCAGGCAAATTCCACCACTTCCAGGCCGCGTTGCAGGGAGCCGTCTGCGTCACTGAGCAGCTTGCCGTGCTCGGCCGTAATCAGCGCCGCGAGTTCGGCGCGATGGGCCTCGACCAGGGCCTTGAAACGAAACAGCACGCGGGCCCGTTTTACGGCCGGCGTATCGCGCCAGGCCGGGAAGGCTGCAGCGGCTACCTGCACCGCCTGCTCCACGGTGGCGGCATCGGCGTATTGCAGGCTCGCCGCCTGTTCACCCGTGGCCGGGTTATAAACAGGCCCACTCGCACTGCCCGCACCTGCCGTCAGTGCACCATTAATCCAGTGACCAATGCATTGATCAGAGTCCGGCTTGGCAAGGCTTGACGGCATGGTCCGGATTCTAGTCCACGCGCTGCAGAATCCCTTGCAGGGTTTCCACGATTTGCCCGATCTGCGCCTCGCTGATGATCAGTGGCGGCGTCAGGGCAATGGTATCCGCGGTAGTCCTGATCAGGATGCCACGCTCGAAGGCTTCCCGGAACACCGCCTGGGCGCGCTGGGTCGGCGCATCCGCGCGAGGCTCCAGCTCAATGGCCCCCATCAAACCCAGGTTACGCACATCGATGACATGGGGCGCACCGGCAAGCTGATGCAGGGCCTGTTCAAAGATCGGAGCCAGCTCGCGAGCCCGGGCGAACAGTCCCTCGTCGGCATAAACATCCAGGCTGGCCAGGGCCGCCGCCGCGGCCAACGGGTGACCCGAGTACGTGTAGCCATGGAACAACTCAATGGCCTGCTCGGGTCCCTGCATGAAGCCCTCGTGAATGCGGCCATCCACCAGCACCGCGCCCATAGGCACCGTGCCATTGGTCAGGGCTTTGGCCAGGGTCATCAGGTCGGGCCGCACGCCGAAATAGTCAGCAGCCGTTGCCGACCCCAGGCGCCCCAGGCCGGTGATCACCTCATCGAAAATCAGCAGAATGCCGTGGCGGTCACAAAGCTCGCGCAGGCGCTGCAGATAACCTGCCGGCGGCACCAGCACCCCGGCAGAGCCCGCCACCGGTTCCACGATGACAGCGGCAATGGTGTCCGGCTCACCCGACGCAATCATGTCCGCCAGTTCATCGGCCAGTTCGACCCCGTGCTCCGGCTGACCGCGGCTGAAGGCATTGCGCTCAGGCAAATGCGTGCTGGACAGGTGCTCAACGTCGGGCAGCAGGGGCCCGAACAGTCGCCGGTTGGCTTCAATCCCGCCGACGGAAATTCCCCCGAAACCAACGCCATGGTAACCGCGCTGGCGACCCACCAGTCGAGTCCGCTGGGGTTCCCCATTGCGCTGATGAAAGGCACGCGCGATCTTCAGGGCTGTATCCACGGCCTCCGAACCGGAATTGGTGAAGAACACGTGATCCAGCCCGGCCGGCGCCAGGTCAGCCAGACGCGTGGCCAACTCAAAAGCACCCGGATGGCCAAGCTGAAAGGCCGTGGCGTAATCCAGCCGGCCAGCCTGGGCCTGAATGGCCGCCGTGATCTGCGGATGGCAATGCCCGGCATTGCAACACCACAATCCGGCGATGCCATCCAGAATCTGGCGCCCATGCTGGTCCTGGTAATACATACCCCGGGCACCCTCCAGGAGCAGGGGGTGCGTCTTGAAATACCGGTTGGCCGTGAAGGGCATCCAGTAATTGCGAAGCTCGGGTATTGGGTTCATGGGCAGGTGCGCTGCTACTCTGTCCGTCACGGTAAACCCATGCCACGCTGCCAACAACAGCGGGATAGGTAAATCTGCGGATTGCCGGTGCCGGCAGCAGCCTGAATAGTTATTTTACCAGCGGAGACACTTATGAAGCGCATGCCTGCTATCAAGTCCGTGATGACGGCCTTCCCCTTCTCGGTGGATGTCGGCGCTTCAGTCGATGAGGCCATGGATTTCATGCGTGAGCACAAAATCCGCCATTTGCCGGTGACCGATAACGGCCAGCTCGCCGGCATGATCTCCGACCGCGACATCAAGCTAATCCTGGGCCCGGACTTTGCCTATCCCAGCGGCAGCGAACTGCGTGTGCGCGAAGCCATGGTCCGCGATGCCTATGTGGTGGATCTGGATACGCGGGTTGACCAGGTGCTGGTGCACATGGCCGACCATCACCTGGGTTCAGCCATTGTCACGCGCAAGGGCAAACTGGCCGGTGTCTTCACGGCCACCGATGCCTGCCGGGCCTTTGCCGAGTTTCTGGGTGAGCAGCTGCGCCGCTCGGGCGGCAATACTGCCGCCTGATCTAACAGCCTGTGAGAGCACAGGGAGACGTCCATGAATGAGCACGCCGACCCGCACATCACCAGCCTGGACCTGCGCAACCCAATCTGGGAGCGTTTCTTTACCGTTGCGCCCCTGGTGCTGGTCGCAACCCGGGAACCTGACGGCCAAGCCGACATCGCACCCAAGCACCTGGCCATTCCCATGAGTTGGGAGAACTACTTCGGCTTTGTCTGCACGCCGCGGCATGCGACCTATACAAACATCCAGCGGACCGGGGTTTTCACCGTCACTTATCCACGGCCCGAGCAAATTCTCTATGCCAGCCTGGCTGCCAGCCCTCGCTGCGGCGACGGCAGTGCGAAACCCGTGCTGGCTGCTTTCGAAACCACACCCGCAGAGCGCGTCGACGGCGTCTTCGTCGCCGGCGGCTACATATTTCTTGAGTGTGAACTATTTAAGATCGTCGACGGCTTTGGAGACAACAGCCTGATAACCGGACGCATCGTCGCCGCCCACGCCCATCGGGATGCCTTGCGGGTATCCGATGCCGACGATGCGGAACTGCTGCGCAAGTCACCCCTGCTGGCCTACCTGTACCCGGAACGATTCGCCACCATTGCCGACACCAACGCGTTCCCCATGCCGGCCGGCATGCAGCGCTAGCCCGTGATGCAGAACGCCCAGCAGGTGCTCGCGCAAGTGCAGGAGCACCGCGGTGCGATGCTGCAATTACTCGAACGCCTGACACTGCTCGAGTCCCCCTCCTCGGATGCCAGCACCCAGCAAGCTGTGCAGCACATCATCGCCGGCGAACTTGCCGACCTGGGATTTCGGGTGCGGTCCCTGAAAGGTCGCAGCACGGGCGGCGCCCTGGCAGCATCGCCCGCGACGCGCCGCCGAGGTCAACCGCTGCAGCTACTGCTGGGCCATTACGACACGGTCTGGCCCGTGGGTACGCTGCGAGATATGCCTTTTCAGGTTAGCGGCAACATCGTTAGCGGGCCGGGCGTATTCGATATGAAAGGCGGCATCGTACAAATCGTCTTTGCTTTGCGTGCCCTGGCTGAGCTGCAACTGCAAGCTCAGGTCACGCCGATAATCCTGCTCAACTCCGATGAAGAAATCGGCAGCCGGGAATCCACGCGGCATATTCGCCGGCTGGCCGGCATAGCCAACCGCGCCCTGGTTATGGAGCCGTCCATGGGACCGGAAGGCATGGTCAAAACCACGCGCAAAGGCGTGGGTCGCTATACCGTGCGGGCTCAGGGCAAAGCCGCTCACGCTGGTCTGGATCCGGAGAGCGGCGCCAGCGCAATTCTCGAACTGTCCCATGTCATTCAGACACTGTTCGCCCTGAATGACCCTGAACGGGGCGTGTCCGTCAATGTTGGCACGATAGACGGCGGCATTCGCCCCAATGTCATCGCCCCCGAGAGCAGCGCCGTGATCGATGTGCGGGTGCAGACCCAGGCTGATGCCGAACGAGTCGCCAAGGCCATCACCGGCATTCAGCCGGCAACGCCCGGGGTAAATCTGGAAATCGATGGCTTCATCGGTCGACCGCCGCTGGAACCCACGCCGGCCAACCTGGCCCTGTGGCAACTGGCCCGGGAGCTGGGCGCAAGTCTGGAACTGAAGCTCACCGACGGCCTGGCCGGCGGCGGCTCCGATGGCAGCACCGCCAGCCAATACACAGCAACCCTGGACGGCCTGGGGCCAGTGGGGGACGGCGCGCATGCGCGGCATGAACACCTGTTGATAGATCGCACCATAGAGCGCACCGCCCTGCTCGCCCTGCTTGTTCTTGCTCCGCCCCTGGAGATTAAACATGACCACGGGTGACCGGCAGGGCCAGCGCTATTTTCTCTCGTCCGTCACGCGCATCGCGGACCTGGCGGAACAGCCCTTCGCCGTCAGCGCCCTGGAGCGCGCGGACTGGGCGACGGGGGATTACATCGTTGGCCGGGTGACGGGTCGGCCCTCGGCCCTTTACAAAATCGAGCTGCGTAACGGGCGCATGGTGGATGTGCTGGACGGCGACCTGGTGGTCGGCGCCCTGGGCGATCGCGCCGCGACCCTGGAAGGCGTTGGCAGCTGGGAAGCGATCGGATCGGACGGAGCATTCCACGCGCTCACCGGCGCCGGGCTATTTGGCCTGGCCACGTCGACATCACTGCTGCTGCCAACGCTGATGAGCCTGCAGTACATGGGTCATGTGGAACGAGACGGCCGGCCGGTGCGCATGGCGGATTTTGTCCCGCCGGTTGCGGACCAGCCGTTAAAAGCACCCGTCATCCTGCTTGTCGGCACCTCCATGTCCGCCGGCAAAACGACGGCCGGCCGGATGATCATTCACGAACTTAAGAAACACGGCCTGCGCATTGCCGGCGCAAAATTCACCGGCGCCGCCCGCTACCGGGACATCCTGACTTACCAGGATGCGGGCGCCGACGCGATTGTCGACTTTGTCGATGCCGGCTTGCCGTCAACGGTGGTGCCCAAGAAAACCTTCAAACAGGCCTTGCGCTATCTGATCAGTCGCGTGGCCGCCCTGGAGCCGGATGTGCTGGTGGTCGAAGCCGGCGCTTCCCCGCTGGAGCCCTACAACGGCGAGGCCGCCATCGATGCCCTGCACAAGCAGGTGCGCATGGTCTGCCTGTCGGCCTCGGATCCTTACTCCGTGGTTGGCGTGCAGACGGCTTTCGGCCTGATGCCGGACCTGATCACGGGCCCGGCGACCAACACGACGGCCGGCGTCGAACTGGTCGAGAAGCTGACTGGCATCCAGGCCATGAACCTGATGGACCCAAGTGCCCTGCCCGAGCTGCGCCAGCTGCTGGCCAGCACCTTCCCGGAACTGCTCAGGCCCTAGACCGCCTGCCCGGCGCGGCACCTGAAACAACCACGCCGCTGGCCGCGAAGCTAATCTGTCAGACGCCATCTTCTGGTAGATTGACCTTTGCCAGACTAGAAGCAACGTTATGAGCCACGATGACAATAAAAACCGCGAATTCCGGCCCCTGAATATCGCCTTGCTGACCGTGTCCGATTCCCGCACTGAAGCCACGGACAAATCCGGTGCCCTGCTGCGCGAGCGACTGGAGAGCGCGGGCCATCAACTGGCCGAGAAAGCCATCGAGCCGGATGACATGTATCGCATCCGTGCCACGGTGTCGCGCTGGATCGCCGAACCCGGCGTGCAGGTGATCATCACCACCGGCGGTACCGGTGTCACCGGCCGCGACGGGACCCCCGAAGCGGTGCTGCCACTACTCGATAAAGTGATCGACGGCTTCGGTGAAGTCTTCCGCGCCATCTCTTATCAAGACATCGGCACCTCGACCCTGCAATCGCGTTGCGTGGCCGGCGTTGCCAACGGCACCTATCTGTTCTGCCTGCCCGGTTCGTCCAACGCCTGTGCCACGGGCTGGGATCACCTGATCGTTACCCAGCTGGACTATCGCACCCGACCCTGCAATCTGGCCGAACTGATGCCCCGGCTGACGGAACGCTGAGGGACCGACCATGAGCTTGCAGATACACATGTTCAAGGCCCTGCAGGACAACTACTGCTACCTGATTCATGACCAGGCCAGTGGCCTGACAGCCGTAATCGATACGCCGGAGGTACCGGCTATCGAACAAGCCCTGGCCGACACGGGCTGGCAACTGAACTACATCCTCAACACCCACCATCACTGGGACCATGCCGGCGGCAACCTGGAACTGAAAAAGAAAACCGGTTGCCAGGTGGTAGGCGCGCGCGCCGACGCAGAACGGATTCCCGGCATCGATAGACAAGTCGGAGAAGGAGATGAATTCCGGCTGGGCGAAAGCATCGCCCGGGTGTTCGACACACCCGGTCACACCAGCGGACATATCATTTATCACTTCGCCGACGACGAAGTGGCCTTTGTCGGCGACACCCTGTTCTCCCTGGGCTGCGGCCGGGTCGTTGAAGGCACCCATGAGCAGATGTGGACCACCCTGGAGAAACTGCGCGATGCCCTGCCAGACCCCACCCAACTGTATTGCGCCCACGAATACACCCAGACCAATGCCCGCTTTGCGCTAACCGTGGAACCCGATAACCCGGCCCTGCAGGCCCGGGCCGCTGAAGTCGACCGCCTGCGCAGCGCCGGCCAGGCCACCGTGCCCAGCACCATGGCCGAAGAGAAAGCCGCCAATCCCTTCCTGCGCCCAGATAGCCCCGGCCTGATGGCCACCCTGGGACTGGCCGGCGCCGACCCGGTGGCCGTCTTCGCTGAAACCCGCCAGCGCAAGGACAAGTTCTGAGCATGCTGCTGGACCGCACTGTCATCTGCCCCTCCTGCTGGGAACCGGTGGATCTGCAGCTGGACCTGTCGGGCGAAGACCAGGACTACGTGGAAGACTGCAGCGTCTGCTGCCGCCCGATGCACATCACCTATACCGTTTACAACGGCGAACTGGGCGATTTCCAGGTCGAGACAGCCACCTGAAACCCATGCCCCGGCAGGCCTGCAGGCCCGACAGCAAACCAACATTGACCTCCCGCCCCGCGCACGGGAGAATTGCCCGCCCGCTGGTTCCCAACACCCGCCGGCAAAGATCAAAATCACGCGCCCGTAGCTCAGTTGGATAGAGTGTCTGGCTACGAACCAGAAGGTCGGGAGTTCGAATCTCTCCGGGCGCGCCATAAACAAAAAGGCCCCTCAAAGAGGGGTCTTTTTGCTTATTGGGCGCCCGGCGGACTTGGTTCGGACTCCCCAGTTCGACTCGGGTCCAGCAAACGGCGCGCGCAGCGCGACGACTGATGGGGAGAGAACATCGTCGCAACACGACGATGGCCCCGAAGGGGTGAGCCGCTGCAAGCGGCGAATAATCTCGCCTGCAAGCTTCATCTGACGGCCATCCCCCAATAAAAGAAAACCCGGCACAAGGCCGGGCTTTCCCTTCAGCATCCTGGCTGCAGCACCAACGCCACTATCAGGCGCTATCGCACACCCAGCTAATACTAACTACCAGCGATTGCCGCCGCCGCCGCCGCCGCCGCCGCCGCGAGGCTCTCTCGGCCTGGCTTCATTGACCTTGATTTCACGGCCATCCATATCCGTGCCGTTCATCTGCTGAATCGCCTTCTGCGCTTCGCTGTCGCTCGACATCTCGACAAAACCAAAGCCCTTACTCTGCCCCGTATCACGGTCCGTGATAACAGTGACCGATTCAACTGTACCGCACTGGCTGAATGCATCCTGCAAAGAATCCTGACTGGCTGAATACGGCAAATTGCCGACGTATAAACGTCTACCCATGATGACCTCCTAAAGGCGCTATGACCGCTCAAGAGGATGGAGGCACGATGCCGGCAGACTCAACAGAAGCGATATGAAAGGCCCCACGATTATACGGACACTTCGACGACAAGAAAGCCCCAGCTGCAGTAACTCTCGAAGTTCGCCTGAAAACCTGACTATTAAACGGCCAATTTCGGCCGTAAGGCGGCGGACATCATCATGTAATATTCGATGATTCAAAATAGATTGCGGACACTCAGTGAACGGTAGCCGCTGCCAAATTCTGCTTTCTGTGCTGCTGTGCTTGACGATGAATGCCGTGCCAGCTTCTGCTCCGGCAGTCGACGACGGTACCCAGGAGCAAATTACCAGAGGCATGGATCTCGACCGCAGCGGTGATTTCGTAGCAGCGCGGCGGATTTTCCTCGAAGTTTTACAGGCGGTCGATCGGGAGTCGGAAAGCCGTGAGCGCACCAATATCCGGGCGATTTTGAGACGTCTGGAGGCGAGTCGCGACTCCTACCCGGCCCTGGATGCAGCGCTCGACTATCATGATTTACTGGTTGCATCGCCGGCGGGCAAGTGGGTCAAACTGCACGAACAACAGCCGACCGATTCGATCAGGTTCCTTCGACAACGACACGCGGGTAGTGCCTTCGATTCTCGACGCGGCCGTTTGATCGTGTTCGGCAGCGATACGCATGGATATGACTGGCAGAACAGCCCCCTGTTCTTCGATCCAGCGCTCGGCGAATGGTCACGAGCCTACGCCGAAGATTCAGCTGCAACATACACGGTCAACAACTCGGGGCTGCCGGTCGCGGGCGTAAACAAAGATCATCCATGGGCAATGCACACGTTCGGTGCGGTTTGTTACGACGCTGCACGAGATCAAGTCGTAATTGCCAGTCACCCGGCCCACCTGGAGCCGGGACGATTCACCGATGCATTAATCGAGCCTTGGGGCCAGGTGCGCCGCCACCCGACCTGGATATTCAGCCTCAAGGACAACAGTTGGTCAGCGCTGCCGATTCCCGCGATCTCATTTTTTCCGCACGCGGCAGTTTATGACTCTGACCGGGCGATCGTGATTGGTTACAAGACGAGCGGCATATTTGAGTTATCCCGCTCACCAGCTAGCTGGCGGCAGGTCATTAGCGGTGGGCTGGCCGGTTGGCACAATAACGCCGTCTACGATTCCGCCAATAAAGCCGTCATCGGTTTCGGCAGCAATGAAAACAGCAACGATGTGATAATTTATGAACCCGCAACCGGGCGGCATCAAAAAATGCCCACTCCGGGCAATCGTCCGCCCAAGGCGCAGCATACGCCAATGGCATTCCATCCCGGTATCGAGAAAACCATTGTATTGGTGCCCGACCATCAGCGCGACTCATCGTCCGCGGCATTCACCGAAACATGGTCGTATGATCTCGGTACCGATGCGTGGCAGCGGGTTGCAACAGCGCGGCTGCCGTTTGCGATTGGGATGAATTACAACATGGAGTATGACTCGATGCGTAATATTCTGCTGCTTGTCGCGAGTCCGGGCCAGGGTGCGACGGCGGTATGGGCGCTGAGATTCTGATTTTATTGGACGGACAGGCGGCTTCTACGCATCCGCGATGCGAAACAGATTCGCTCGGTCCTCCGGGCTATAGGTAGCGGCGAGTTGGAGCTGATTTCCACCATCATTGATGTTCTCCACATAGAGCGCCACACTCTGACTGGCTGGTATATCTTTAACTTGCAGCCACTCTGACGCCACCTGGGCAACATGAAAACCCTCTCGGTAAGCCACTCGATTTAGCCAGATGTCATCGGCCTTCGGGCAGACCTGTCGAAAGGCTGTGCCGTAGTCTCTGAGTGCACGCAAAAATTCTGGCGGATAGATCACGCCACTGGCACCGATGAAAAAGTTGAGGGGAGAAGGCTCTGTGTCGGTGGCCGGCCCCCAGCTGCCATAGGGCTCAAAATGATAGGGATTGAGTCGCATCCGACGCGCTCTATGACAATGAATCCACGTTGGATTGAGCTCGCGCGCGTGCGTTAGTTCAGCTAACCAGTTTCTGGTATAAATGATGTCGTCATCTGCAGTAACCAAAGGCTCGGAAAGCTTTGCTTCCGACGCCACATAAGGGAAATACTTTGTATGTGGTCCGACATCCGGGGTGAAGCGAACTTCAAGCCCCCGCTCTTCCAGGCGACGGAGCGTATCAGGCAATGCCTTACCCGCCTCTTCGTCCGACAACCAGAGAATAATACGTTTCGGCTTTAATGTTCCTCGCGCAATGGATTCAATTGCCAGGTGCGCCCAGGCAATACGCGTGGAGTGCGAGGTCAACGACACCACAGGGCCAGCCGGATCAAGAAGTGATTCTCTGCACCGTCTATTGACCCTCTGGAGTCGCAGCCGCACCAGCAGTGGCTTAACTGCGCGGATATTGGCCATAGCTGGCAGTGTTACGGCGTCCAGTTCTCTCCACAGCCGAGAGGCCAGATTCCACCTGCGTCTGAGCACATCAGTCTTGGTTCGTGTGATCTCGGCGTCACGCTCGCGTTGCAGGCTCTCCAATTGTTCCGCATCCACTTCAGACTCCCGCATGGACTGGAGATCGTGGAATTCCAGCGTGCCCAGTTTATGCGTCGTGATGAGAATATTTGTCCCCTGGTCGACATGGATCCCCTTTATTCCGCCTTCACGGCCGGCATATCGCCCCTTGTAGAAGTCTTCGTTGCTTAGCAACCGGAACGAATCAACTAAGGCCTCCTCCTCACCCCAATCGCTCCGGGGCTTTTGGTAACGGTGGATATAGGGGCTGGCTGCATCTGCTACGTAGACGTTACCGTCGCCATCAAAACTTACTCCATGCGGACATACGCTCCCCTCCAGAATCGCAGCTGGTGGCGTTTGTCGGTTCAAGTCGGGTGAGTTCCTGAAAAGCTGGATGTTGCCCTGCACGTGATTGCTGACCGCAATCCATTGCCTATCAGGACTGACGCTGATGCCATCGGGGATTTGCAAAGTGTTCTGGATACGAATGCCTTCATTAACGATTCCGGCGGACTTATCCAGAGTGATAACGTGGCTTGTGATGAAATTCCATTGGTCGCTACAAACAAAAGCCTGATAGCGGCTATCACCAATACCATAAGCGGCCGCGGATCCGGGCGTCTTCACGATGGCACGCAAATAGCCTTTCCCATTAATCACCAGAAGGGGGTCAACACTGATCTCTTGACCAGCCGCTTGTGGCTCCGGCACACGAACGACGGTCGCGTCGCCTCCCCGGTCGCATATGAGCAGATGATCTTCATCCAGAAACGTGCATCCGTGAGGCTCACGAAACGTCTTGGACGACAGACACACGTAAGCAGGCAGTTGAACATATACTTCGCTACCACTCCGTTTAATAGCAAGGGAGAAAACGTAGACGCGCTTTTTCGCGAAGGCAGCGAGGGCCAACCGGGATCCGCCTGGTGACACAGCGACAGCTTCTGTCCGGCCGATTTCGTCCAGTGCGGCTCGAACCGCCTCCGGAGCAGTAAAATCGATTGGGCCATTATCCAAAACCACCCTCTTGATCAATGCGGCGGATAATGACGCGCCCTGCCTTGTTCGCTTCTCCGGCGCATCGCCCGGGCTAACTTTTTCCATATCTCGCCTTCGCTGGGGAAACAGCTGCTTTATCCCGCATACTCGCTTTGTAATTTCACATTAGCGCGGCAGAGCAACCTTTCCCAAGGCAGCCCTTTACGCTAAAAATCTAGATTTTTCGGACGACCCGCACAGAGGATTTCGTCAAAGGCATGGTCCGCCCGCAGGAAAATGACAGGTTTGCAGCAATACTGCAACGTTCATGTTATCTGGCAAATCCTGTTAGCGGTAATTCGATCTGAAACTCAATTTCATTGCAGTCAGTAATTGCCAGTGAGCCGATTTCTCCTCCAGATCACCAGCGTTTAGCCAAATAGCCTGGACGTCCGCCTTGGTCGCAAGCGGTCATTCGACGAAGTTGCAGCATCCATTTTCGTGCCGAAGGGGCCAGCTCATGGAACAGTCGTCGTACTCCCAGATTCCCCCGGGAACCCCTGGAACAAAGCCGTCGCGAGCCTCTGAACAGTTGCAACGGGCCGGTTGTCGCTGCCCGGCTCAGCCGTGCGCACGGCGCGGCCTTCCCAGACCACGGCATTATCCGCCCGGTCCACCAGCCGCACTTCCAATTGAGTGGTGGTGACCTCACCGCCCGTGGTGCCGCCCAGATCAGTACTGGTACTAGCACCAACACCCCCGCTGCTGCCGAATGAACCACCGCCAATCCCGATCGAGAACGGCGAGCGCTTTGGTGCCTGCATTTCCAATGTCTGGCCCACATCGACCACACCGATCAGGGCAGCCTCGTCACCTTCAACGGGCTCAAATCCCAAGCGAATTAATTCGGCCGCAACAACCTCTTTGTAGGCTTCGTACTCGAGACTGCCATAGTCAGCTTCATCGGCCGACTCCAGGTTGACTGCCTGGGGCGCGATGATGTCATCACGATGGAAACGCGTGACCTCTGTACCCGTGCGAACTGCCGGCGCAGAACAGGCAGCCAACACAACTGCCGCAGCCAGTAAAGCGGGATGAAAAACAGCCTTGTACATTGATCAATCCTCAGGTCTCGGGGTATTCGAGCTTTTGTCGGCTAGAATCGTGCGCAGATCACTGATAACAGAGTCGGCATGCAGAAACGAGGTGTTGTACACGTTGCGCACCCGCTTGTTAGTGTCGATCAGGTAGACGCGCAGCACATGGGATATGACGCCATCGCCACCGCTCACCAGCTGGGTTGACTGATCGTAGTCAACCAGGACGGGGGCCAGATCCGCCGCCGATTGACCCGTCAGAAAAGTCCAGTCGAATTCAGCGTCCCGGAATTTTTGCCCGTAGGCAGATATGACTTGCACGGTGTCGCGCTGGGGATCAAAACTCAGGGTCAATAGCCTGACCTGATCTTTCAGAAGCGGGTCGGCACTGATAGGCCCCTGTAACTGACTCAGCACAAAAGTTGCCAGGGGGCATCCGTTCACGTCATTGCATCGGGTGTAAATGAAGCTCATGACCACGGCTTTATCGCCCATCAGGGCGTGCAGCCGGGTCAGTCGACCACTATCGTCGAGCACCTGCCCGTCCGCGGCGGACCATAAAACAGGAAGCTGATAGGTGCCCGGGACCGGTGCCGGATAGTTCAACGCCTTGTAACCCGGGGCCAAAATTTCCGGCTCGGTCGCTAGTGCAGACCACGCCCCCAGCACCAGCCCCACGCCCGCGCAGGCTGCGGCCAGCCGATGCAGGTATGCCATGATGGGATCAATCCTCGCGACTGATGGACGCCGTGGGCCGCTGCTTACCATACAGCGCATAGGCACCGAAGCGCATCTGGTGCGGCGCGCCCAGCTCTTCAGCCAGGAAATCGATGGCAAAGCCCGGCTGCAAAGCCTGGCCGTCCCAACTGAAGGCTTTGAAATATTGCAGCTCTCCCGGCTCGCCGGCTTGCTTATCCCAGTTCGCCAGTAAGGACGAGGTAAAGTAAATGCGTTCGCCATCCCAGCTTTGGGAGAGCATGTTGACCTGATCGCCGATCTTGCGTTCGTAGATCTGCTTCGGACTAAAAGGATCAGACACATCAAATACCCGCGTGGTGCCGTCATTCCAGGTATCCACAAACAGCAGGCCGTCATCAGCGGCAATGGAAATATCCACCGGCAGCGGGATTTTCGACGCATCGGCAATATCCGCTACCGCCTGGGCCTGCCATTCCCCCGTCTCGTCCTCGTAGATGAGCCAGATCTTTGAGGTCAGGGCCGTGGTCGTAAAGCAGTAGTTGCTATTGGCGCCCCAGGCACAACGAATTTCCAGGGGCGCGCCCGGCACATCCAGTATTTTTCTGGGCTGTCGGGTATGCAGGTCCCAGATCACTACGGTATTACCAAAGCGCTGCATGGCTTGCTCATCGGCCATCAACTCACCGAGGTTACGCATATAGTTGTTAAACCCCGTAAAAGACGAGGTCACCAGTACATTTCTTCGCGGCAGGGCCCGCACGTCATAGCCGTAACCATCTGCAAATTCCCCACTCTGGGTTGCGCCGCGCAAATTCTCGGCGTCAGGCATCCAGTAGGTCGCCACGAAATCACCCGCATTGGTGTACTCCACCAATGCTGTGCGGCCTTCTTTGTCCTCGGCGTTGGAGAGCCCTGTAAACAGCATTCGCCCGGGCATCGCGTAGTTTGTGTGCGGGCCTACGACGCCACCGCTTTGCTCGACGAAGTCAGTGATCGTTTTATGCAGACTGGGTTGCGCCGGATTGGTATGCACGTCAAAGATAAAAATCTGATTGCTCTGTAACCCGCTGGCCCAGAGATAGCGGCGATCGTCCGTTAAACCTGAATGGTGCGCCTCGTGGCGCCCACCAACGGATACACTATGAACCACCGTCCCGTATCCCGGCGAGCCGGGATTCACATCCACCGTCACGAGCTTGTCCGACCCGTCGCCCACCCCTTCGATACCCACAGTCCAGATATAAACGAAGTCTTCCTGGCCAACAATTTTGGCCATATAGGGTGACATGCAGGTTTCATCCGCCACCGCGGCGCCGGCCAATAAGGACAAACCGATGAAGAAGGCGCCGACGGCGCCCAGATTTTTTGCATTTAGTCCTTCCATCGCTTGAGTCTCCGCTGCCAGTTTCCATTCACCCTGGTTGATTCTAGCGCGGCTATGGCACGTCAAGGACACTGATGACATCGATGGGCCAGCAACCAGGCCGCGCACTTATCCCAGGGCCGGCACCAGCCTGCCACCGATCAAGGCTAGCGCCTCGCGCACGTCCCCATGGACTTTCAGAGTCACCTCGTCAAGGCCCGCCTGGGCAAACTCATTAATCTGCGTCGCGATACCTTCAATATCCTCGGGCCCACCCGTGAAGGTGAGGTTGTCCACCAGCGCATCGACCAGTTGATCTGGCACGCCTTCAATCTCCGGTGAACGTTTCAGGAATGCCTGCAGAAAAGCATCGCGGTGCTCATCCACGAAGGCCGCATCTTTCTCACCCAGAAAAGGCGAGGTGTGCCAGGGCAACAGCAGTCCCCGCCAGATTAGCTCCATACGTGCTTCGGCTCGGGCGGCCTTACGATCGGCATGAATATGCCAGGCAAAAAAGTTGGCCAGCCGCGGCTTGGCACTGCTGCGGCCAGCGGCAACATAACCGGCATCAATATACCCCTGCACTTCGGCCATGCGTGCCAGGGGAACATCGCTGAGCATCACCCCGTCGGCCACGCGGCCGGCCATTTTCAACATCTGCGGGCCGTTGGCTCCCACATAGACTCGTGGCGGCGGCGCGGTGAGCCAGTCAGCCTGGTAATTGGTGAGGGTGTAGAGCTCGCCTTGATAGTCCACGGGCTCACCGCTGGCCGCGCATTTCAGAATCTCTACACATTCTCTGACGGCGGTAACACGGCGGGTGGGCTCCAGGGCCGTCACCCGCATCACCGAGTGCCCCATACCTCCGATGGTGACCGAGGCCCGGCCGCCGGACATTTCATTCAGAGTCAGCAGGGAGTCGGCAATTTTCAGGGGATGCAGTTCAAACGGACTAATGGGCACCGCACCCAGGCGCAAACCGGGCTGCCGGGCTGCCAACGCCGACAGGCACAGGAAAGGTTCACGCCGGGCGGGAAAGCTCGACGCCCATAAAGTTTCTACGCCAGCCTGCTCGGCCAGCCCACCGAGCTCGGCCACCGCCGCCGGGGCGATACCGGCCTCCAGAAAAACCTGGACTTTCATTCTGTGTGAACTCCACGGCACCGAGCGAGAAAGCGGCGTTCGCGCTGCCGCGGATCGTCGGCATAATCTGTATCGTTAACCCACATTGCAAAATCATACGCGCAGTCTCAGTCAGCTGCCTTATCAACTGTCGCTAGTCCAGCGCCGCGCAACATCACAACGGCACCTGCGCCAAACATCAGTGCGGTCACCACGTTCAACAGCGGAAAAGCCAGAATATCTTTCCAGTACTCCGGATAAAACCCGAAGAACGCGCCCACCTCGGCGAGGGAAAACAGCACAATGGCTACCGGCACCGAGTAGCGGAAGGCCAGACCCGGCCGCGGAATGCGAAACAACTGCCAGAGCAAAAAGACGCACCAAGCCAACATGACAAGATAAAAGTTAGTCCCCAGAGAACCGCCGAGAAACAGAAACAGGATGAAGACAAACCACTGCACCAGCAGGGTTTCCATGGCGGTGATGCGGGCATAGCTGCGGCGCACACCAGCAGAGGGATCACCCGGCGACCAGTGCAGCCGACGCAGAATCCAGCGCATGAAATTACAGCGCGTCTCGCGATTGAGCAGGCCATAAACGCAAAAGAAGCCCAGCAGAATGGTTGTCGTGGACATGAGCAGTGCATAGCGGCCGTCGAGGGGAAAGCCACCGTAGTCGACGGCGGGGACCTGGAAACGGTCGGCAAACCAGCGCAGGCAGCCCTCCGACAAACCATGCCAGATCAGCATGCCGCCGGTGTAACCGGCGATTGACGCCGCCAGCTCTGACCAGCGCAGGGCCGCACCCACCAGAACCACACCAGCCAGCCCCATCAGGACAAAACCCCAGAAGGCCCAGTCACCGGCGGCATCAAGAATAACCCGGTTTATGGCCCGCGCCAGGGGCTGACCACTCAAGGTGATGGCCAGCACAACGAGACCAAGCAAAGGTTTAGACAACATGGGCGCAAGCCTACCAGCATGGCCTGACGGACGCCTAGGGCGCTTGTGCCCCAGTAACTGAATGACGCAAGAGCATTAACCAGCATTAGAAAGATTGAGCGGAACAGCGAGGCGCTGTGGCTGCGGTCAGAAATACCGCGCCTTAGTTCAGGCTTTGATCGGTACCATGCGGGCCTGGCGTCGACGGGGTATCAGGACAAGGAGCAACAGCCCGATATAGCCCAGGGCGCTACCGCCGCCGGAGGAACTATCGGCCGGCAGTATGTCGGGCGGTGGCTGGGCGACAGGATCCCTGACCCTGACCATCAAGGTCCGATTGACCTGGCCACCCGGGCCCGAGCAGCCGAGGCTGAAGCTGGTATCGACGACCAGGGGGCCGACGAGTTGCTGACCGGTCGTTGCCTTGCTGCCGGTCCAGCCACCGTTGGCCAGGCAGGTATCAGCATCCACAGCCTGCCAGTCGAGATTGGCGAAGCCTTCGAAATCCACCGTGGCCGGATCACTGCTGAAACTGAGTGTCGGCCCTGGCAACGGCAATACCACGGCGACTGTAACGGTCGCTGCGGTGGCGATGCCATCGGCATTCTGGCAGGCGAGACTGAAACTGCTGGTTTCAGACAGTGACCCGGTGCTTTCGCTGCCGCTCAGTGGTCGCGAACCGGACCAGCCACCTGATGCCAAACAGGAGACCGCATTGCTGGCAGACCAGGTCAGCTCTGTTGCATCTTGATGAGCCACCTCATCATCGGCCGCATCCAGCGTCACGTTGGCCGACGGTGCGCCGGGAGACGCATCTTTGAAGCCTGGCCCCACAGGCCAGCCGGGATTCTGGACACCCGTATAGGTGTACGCACCCACATCCGGCGCGCCCGTTCGCAGCGTGCCGTTGAAATCGACGGGCACATTGATGCCGGCGGCGCCCGCAGAAAGCAGGGGCGAATCCGGGGTGGGATAAACGTTGCGCCCTACCGGGTCGACCAGGTCCTGTGTCGCCGACCTACCATCGCTATAACCAGAACCTGGAAAGTTAGACGGCGCGTTGTCGAAAACATTACCGGTAATCGTCACGCCGCTGATACTGCCCACCGCGTAGTTGTCGCTCGGGCAGTACACGGCATTGTTGGCGAACACCATCCCTGGCGCACCGTCCCAGCTACTCAGCCGCAAACACGGGCTGCCACCGACGATGGTGTTGTGAACAAAATCCAGGTTACCGGGGCTGACGCCCTGATGGGGTTGTGAGTTCAGACCATTATTAGGGCTTTCCAGAATAATGTTGTTGCGCACGATGGCATCAGCGGCCACCTGGATCCCGGAATCACCACAATTCCACATCACGTTGCCTTCAACGAGATTGCGGGGATTGCCCTCGGTTCCGTACAAAAGGATGCAGGGATAGTTGGTGTCGTAAATAACGTTGTCACGGATAATGTTGGAGTGCGACCCACGCTTGATCTCGATGCCGTCACCCTGAGATGCAGCCAGGGTGTCATGAATCCAGTTGCCCTCAATCAGGGAATCACTCACGACACAGGCGGCCTCATTGCAGCCCACATACATACCCTCGCCCGTCCCGTTGGTCCGGTGTATGTGATTATCACGTGCAACGATGTGGTGCATATCGCTGCGAAAGTTGATGCCCACATCGATATCATGAATATCGTTGTCTTCGATGGTGATGTAGGCCGGGTTCCCGGACAAATTGATGCCATCACCGCCGTCACCGCCGTTACCGACAATTTCCAGGCCACGAATAGTGAGATAGGTGGCGCCCTCGATATTGATTACATTCTGCGCCGCAGCCCCGGACGGCCTAGAGATCAGCGGCCTGGCCTCACCTGCAGCGCCCTCGATCAAAACCGGCTGGCTCACCGTGCCTTTTACCCCGATGGAAATACGCCCGGAATCCTCGTAGGTTCCGGCATGCACCACCAGGATATCCCCCGGCTGCAAACCCTCAACCGCGGCTTCGAAACTGTCGCCGGGGAAAAGATCGATGATGCCAGCACTGGCAGCACTCGGCAGCAGGCAGAGAAACATCAACGATACACAGATTAAATCAAGCTTCAGACCACGCATATCCACTCCAACACCAGATGTGTTGCCAGACCAGACTCGGCGCGAGTCGGCCGCAAGGCACACAACTGCACCTGACAGCGGTGCACCAGCCACCGCCCACGGGGCCGTCACAAGAACGGCCTGCTAAACGCCCCATTAAGTTGAACACTACCGGGATACTGTCCCGAAAATTGTGAAGACCATCACAAGCTTGGGGCCCGCATATGAACGGCGCCCCAAAAATGGAAGGCCTTATATTGGCCCAGCCCCTGACTGCATAAAATAATGATGGAAACCCAATCCATTGCTGCCAAGCACACCCCCCCCAGAAGGAAAATCCAGCTGATAGACGGCGGTTGGAAGCATCTTCAGGTAAAGGAAAAAACTTTCTATAAAACAACGGCCCCCTCAGTCTTTGCGGGGCCAGCTTTATGCCTCTAAGTACACATAATACAATCAGCTGCTTATCCAGGGAGAATCACCGTTAGCGTTAGCCTGGTCAAGGGCTGCGAGGAAGCTGGCACTGCGCCGCTTGGCGACACACCTTTGGCGCAAAGCCCCGGCAGTCAGAATGGAATACGAGGGAAGGGGGTTTGCAAAGTGCTTAGCAGCTGGTCACAGAACGTCTATATAATCTCATCGGTTTCCAAAGTCACCTTAGAAAACAACATCAACCCGTTTCTCAGAATCTCCGGTAACCCACCATCACCAAGCTGCCACCAAAGCACATGCCACCCGCCGTCGTAATCGGCCTGTGCGCTCATGGTTTAGCCACTGTCCGATCGCTGGCGAAATCCGGTGTCAGGGTTCACGCCATCGAAGCGAACAAATCGCTTCCCGGATTTGGCACCAGGCTGGCGCAGGTTCACTGGGTAAAGGAAATTCACGGCAGGGGCCTTATCGATGCGCTCCTGGAACTGGCGGCACAACACTCCCCTGATACCAAGCCGGTGCTTTTCCCGATGAATGACAAGATGGTCCAGTGTGTCGGGCGATACTGGGAAGAGCTTAGCCCCTTTTACCTTCTATCCTGGTCCGATTGTCGCGTGAATATCCTCAGACTGCTCAACAAATCCCACCTGGCACAACACTGTGAGGAGCGCGAACTGCTGTACCCGCAGAGCTGGGTTATTGAGTCAGACAAAGACCTCGACCGATTGCGCACACAGCTAAGTTATCCCGTAGTCCTAAAACCCAGCCGCCCCATGGGCTCTTTCAAAACCTTCCTGGCCCGCAATATTGCCGACATTGAAGACCTGATCGCCAAGCACCCGGCTGACCTGCCCGTGCTGGCGCAACAATGGATCGAAGGAGATGATGCCCAACTCTTTTTTTGCGCGCTTTATCTGGATCAGGGCAATGTACTTGCTCGCATTGAGGGACATAAGCTCAGGTCTTCACCGCCGGCACTGGGCCAAGGAACGATCTTTGAATCTGTCGTAGACGAGGAACTGTATCGGGTAACGCGGAACTTCTTTGCGGACACCAACTTAACCGGACCGGTCGCACTGGAAGTCAAGAAGGATCCATCGTCAAGCCTATGGGTGATAGAACCGACAGTGGGCAGAACCGAATTTTGCGTTTCCGTATGTATCGAGAACGGTGTGCCGCTACCATACATTGAATACTGTCAGGTGGTCGGCGCCAACTATCAGGCGACGGCCACGCCAGGAAAGACACGTTGGTTTGATACCGAGAAAGACCCGCTGTGCTATGCCCGCTTCCTGCTGTCTGAAGGAAGGCAACTCGAACGACAAAAGGCTGCTTTCCCCTTTCTCGACAGATCGGACTACCATCCCTTTACCAGAGGGCTCTGGCGAACGACGAAACGCGCTGGGACCGGCCTGCGCCATCGACTTGAAAGATTGACGGGCTCCAGACCGAGGCAATGATGAACCGCGTTTTGATGGTGGCATACCACTACCCGCCCGACCGCATAAGCAGCGGTGTTCAGCGAACGCTGAAGTTTTCCCGCTATCTCAGGGAGCACGACTGGTTAGCAACCATCCTGACCGTGCACCCCCGTGCGTACCACCGCACGGGAGCAGATCAAGTCTGCGAAATCCCGCCCGAAGTCAAAGTAAAGCGCGCCTTCGCGCTTGATGCCGCGCGACACCTGTCGATCAAGGGTCGTTATCCGTTAGCGATCGCCTTACCGGATCGCTGGTCCACGTGGTTTCTTGGCGGTGTCTGGTCAGGACTAAGGCTGATCAGACAGCAACGCCCCGACGTCATCTGGTCGACCTACCCAATCGCCACGGCGTCCTTGATTGCCTGGGCCCTTCACCGAATTACCGGTCTACCGTGGATAGCGGACTTCCGCGACCCCATGACAGAGGGTGACTATCCGCGAAACCCTACGATTCACCGCAGCTACCGTTGGATCGAAAAGCAAGTCGTGGCCCGGGCAAGCAAACTCATATTCACGACACCGGGGGCAATGCAGTTGTATGCCGAGAGATATCCGGAGATTCCGGCTGCTAAGTGGGCAGTCATCCCCAATGGCTACGATGAAGACAATTTTCAGAACGCCGCCCGGCGCCCGACGAAGGCACGCGTCGGCGGCCCGATTGAACTGGTGCACAGTGGCATTCTTTACCCAGTGGAAAGAGACCCAACGCAGTTCTTCCAGGCCTTGGCCGAACTAAAGACCAGCGGGAGCATTTCGGCCGATACCCTGCAGATAAAACTGCGCGCCACTGCTCACGACGACCTATTTGCTCCGATACTCGCCGAGAAGGGGCTCTCGGACATAGTCACGCTCGAACCAACCGTGCCCTATGAGGACGCACTCAGGGAGATGCTGCAAGCTGATGGTTTGCTACTACTCCAAGGCGCCATCTGCAATCATCAGATACCGGCCAAGCTTTATGAATACATGCGTGCGCGCCAACCGTTGCTCGCGCTGGCAGATCCCCTTGGCAATACCGGCCAGGTAATGCTGAGGGCGGGGATCACGACCGTGGTCCCGCTGGACCAGAAAGATGCAATAAAAGCGGCGCTGATAGACTTCATTGAACTAATCAGAGCGGGTACAGCCCCTTTGGCTGATGACGAAACGATTAAGCAATACTCCCGCCGCGGCAACACCCGGAAGCTCGCTGAAATCCTGAATAATGTACTAGAGGCGCAGTAGCATGAGCCGGGCACGATTTACGCTTGGCCAGCAACTCTTAAATACGGTTCATTCTTGTTGGTAGTGCTAACCACGCCGATCAAGCATACCATCGACCTGTCAACGGGCGACCGTTAACCGCCGCTGACGTTACGCCGGCCGGACACTCACGCGGGAGAAAGCTCCATGCACAGAATTGCTGAGCTCATACAGAGGCAGCTAAAGCTTTCGGTGTTCGTGCCGCTTCTCTTGCTCGCCCTCGGCACCACCTGGTTCGGCCTGTTCTGGTCGGTCAACCACTTTGGGCAGCTGAGCAACGGGCTGCCCTTCATGGACATGCAGCCGTGGCTAACAGCCGAGCTTCTGTTTGAGCAGATTCGCAGCTATGGCAACGAGGCCGTCGAGTTCTATCTGCTCTGGTCCGCCTTTGACTATGCCTGGCCGTTCATCACCTTCACAACCATGCTGTTCATTACTGCCTGGCTGTTTCGATATCTGCCCGAGACCTGGCAGGCCTGGTATCCGCGACTAGTCGCTGCCGCCTATCTCACGGTGCTGATGGACTGGGCCGAGAACGTCGGCTTCGTACTTCTCGTCAACGGACTGCCAGCAGAACCTGGCTGGCTGGCTCAATCCACGCTGGTTCTGCACGGCATGAAACTGTTCTTCAATATGCTGTTCAACCTTGGCTTCTGGGTGGTGCTGGGCGCGGTTGTCGTTCGGAACGCGCGCGCCCGCCTGACCACCTGACGATAGTACCCAGGGCCACCGAGCAACCGGGGCGTCGCAGCCAAATGGATCAGGCAGGCATACATATCCGGAGAGCGGATAGCACTGGTGACAAGCGCGCGCCGATGGCTGAAAAATTTCTCCATCCCAGCTTTGGCGATACCATCAGGCACGGGAGCCAAGGGAACCAAGCATGCAAAGAGTACTGAAGCTTATTGCGATAGGCCTATTCGTCAGCCACGCCATGGCAGCTGAGGACCTCACGCCTGCGCTGGGGGGCGAGACAACAGTTGAGGTCAGCAGCGAGCGTGCGTTTCGCAGCATCGCAGCTAACGCCACCGGCATGAGCCGGGCACGATTTACGTTTGGCCAGCAGCTCTTTAATACGGTCTGGGAGGCAGCACCGGGTTCTCAGCCAACCACGGACGGACTCGGACCGGTTTTCAATCGCAGCGCCTGCGCCGATTGCCATGTCAATAACGGTCGCGGCCGGCCACCCGAGTCTGTCGGCGCTCCGATGGAATCCATGCTGGTGCGGATCAGTCTTTATGCGGAGGGCCCAAACGGCGAACCCAAAGGTGTACCGGGCTATGGGGATCAGTTGCAGGACCGCAGCGTCGCTGACATTCCCGCTGAAGGGCGCGCAATACTGGACTGGGAAGAAGTGCCCGGGGAATACGGCGATGGCGTCAGCTACTCGCTGCGCCGACCTATTGTCAGTTTTGCCGATCTTGCCTTTGGTGACCTGCCCGGGGATGTGCGCACCTCCGTGCGTGTGGCCAACCCACTGATCGGGCTTGGCCTCCTCGAGGCGATCCCCGAAGAATCACTGGTCGCCATGGCCGACCCGGAGGATGACGACGGCGACGGTATTTCGGGCCGCGTGAATCGAGTCTGGGACGTCGAGAATCAGCGCCAGTCAGTTGGACGTTTCGGCTGGAAAGCCAATCAGCCCAGCCTGCGGCAGCAAAACGCAGGCGCGGCCATCGGTGACATGGGACTGACCACCCCGGTGTTCCCGGATGACAACTGCGCAGACGGTCAGACTGCCTGCGCCGAACTGGCAGCCGCGGTGGCCGACTCACCGGAGTTCATGGCTTCTTTTTTCGACCCCCTGGTGAAGTACACACAACTGGTGGGTGTTCCCCGGCAACGGGATGCTGATGAAGAACCGGTTCGCAACGGCGCAAAGCTGTTTGCCAGCATCGGCTGCAACGGCTGCCACAAGACCTCGCTGAAGACCGGCGAGAGCGAACTGGCAGAACTGGCGAACCAGACCATTCATCCGTTCACCGACCTGTTGCTGCATGACCTGGGTCCCGGCCTGGCCGATCATCGCCATGATTTCCTTGCCAACGGTCGTGAGTGGCGCACTGCGCCGCTGTGGGGTATCGGCCTGACGCAGACCGTCAATGGCTTTGAGTATTATCTGCATGACGGGCGGGCCCGCAGCCTGGAAGAAGCGATTCTCTGGCATGGGGGCGAGGCCGCACAGGCCCAGGCTGCTTTTCGCGGTCTGCCGGCGACGCAGCGGGCCGAGTTGATCGCTTTCCTGAAATCTATCTGACGG
>CAKZWQ010000055.1 GCA_937921935.1 uncultured Gammaproteobacteria bacterium
GACACAGGCGTCGCCTTAAAGGCCGGTGTTCGACTGCGCGGATCCACAGCCGTTCCTGTCAGCACGTTTGCTTCCGGGAAATAGGTCATCAGGTTGCCGGCCGGGAGATCAAAGGCCGCTACCTTGACCTGGGCCATGCGACCCTGCGCTGAGACCAGATCGACGCAATCGCCGTCGTGCAATTTCAGTGCGGCCATGTCAGCAGCATTCATCATGACGGACCAGCGATCCTGCGTGGGCCGATAAGAATCTTTTTGCTCATACACAATAGTGTTGAACTGCCCTTCACTGCGAATGGTGGTAAGCAGGAAGGGCCTGTCCTGACCGGCGGCATCAGCCGCAGGCAAATCCACGACCTTCAGGGTGGCCCGTCCATCGTCTGTGTGGAACTGAGGCTTGTGCAGCAGGCGGCCCCGAATATGGAATTCACGCTTCGCGACATCAATGTCTGCCAGATCTTCCATACCCGGCACCGTGCGCGCGATGGCTTCACGGATTCGCGCATGCAAACGAAATTCGCGCACATCGACGGGGCAATCATCCAGCACACGCTCTGCCAGCTCACTGAGGATCACTGACTCAGGCCGCACATTTTCCAGGCGTGTTATGCCGCCGTCGCTCAGCCGTACATAGTTGAACATGGACTCCTGGGTCGTGGGTTCCCACTCTTCGTCGCGGGCCGTTACGGGCAACACCAGGGTCTCGCCTTCCGCGACGCCGCAGACATGTCCCCGATTAAGGGTCGTCGTCAGACAAAGCTTGAAGTCAATACGCTCTAAAGCAGCCTCCGCCCAGGTCGCATTAGGGTTGGCACCATAAAGATTCCCGCCCATCAGCACCGCAACATCGATCTCTCCCGCAGCGGCGGCCTTCATGCCGGCCATGGTATCGAAGCCCCGGTCGCGCGGCAGGGTCACACCAAACTCTTTTTCCATGCGCGCGAACACATCCTCGGGCAGCACAGGCTTGACGCCGATCGTGCCAATACCCTGCACATTGCTGTGCCCGCGCAGGGGCAGCAGGCCGGCATGGCGTTTCCCCACCATGCCGCGAAGCAAGGCCAGGTTAACCAGCGATTCAATGTTATCCACGCCATGCAAATGATGGGTCATGCCCATGCCCCAGGCGAAGACGACTTTGCGAGCACGGCTATAGATTCCCGCGACCCGTTCGATATCAGACTGCGAAATGCCCGTGGCGCTGGTTATTGCAGACCAGGGTGTCGCCTGGATGTCCGCCCGAAATTCCTCGTAGCCCTTAGTATGCGCGGCCAGAAACTCTTCATCGGCGCCGCCGGCTTCCAGCACTGCCTTGGCCAGGCCCTTGAACAAGGCGATATCGGAACCGATGCGCGGCTGCAGGTAATCCGAGGCAATCCAGGTACCCCCGCTGAGCATGGATTTTGCACTTTTGGGCACCGCAAAGCGCACCAGCCCGGGCTCGCGGGCCGGATTGATAATGACCACATCTCCACCCCGGTCACGCACAGCTTTCAGTTTATGTATGAAGCGCGGATGGTTGGAGGCCGGATTGGCACCCACCACGAATACCAGGTCGCAGCCCGAGAGATCGTCCAGCTCGACGGTAGATGTCCCGGTGCCGATGGTGCCGCCCAAGGCCACGCTGGTGGCCTGATGGCAGTAATACGAGCAGTTGTTCACATTGTTCGTACCGTACAGGCGGGCGAACAACTGGAGCAGGAAGCCCGCTTCATTCGAAGCCCGGCCAGAGGAATAGAAAAAGCTGCGATGCGGTTGCGTCTCCCGCAGTTTGCTGGCCGCCAACTCCAGTGCGAAATCCCAATCCACGGGAACATATCGATCACTACCCGGCGCCTTGTGAATAGGTGTACCCAGGCGCCCGAGGTGTTCCAGTTCGTGGCCATCCAGCTCCTTTAAGTCAGCCAGCGGGTGGGAGAAAACCTCGACGGGAATCGGCGGCTGAATATCCGTGGACTGGGCCTGGATACTCTTGTTGCAGACGGACGGAAACTCTCCCAGCTCGTTGACCATGCCGCCGGCCTGGCCCCCCATGCCCAGCCCGCAGGCCTTACAAGCATTCCGGGCACGCAGAGCCTTGGCGGTGTTTTTCAGGCCGATGCGCCGGGCAGTCCGCAGGGTGTACAGAACCTTCTTCGTGCCACCACCAACCGTTGACGGCTCCCCGGCGGCGGCAGACTGAACGGGGGAATCTTTCATGGCTGGCAGATTACACGCTCTGGCTTTGCTCTTGTTGCTAAGCCTGATCCGGGGTCTCACCAGCCACCTTCACGCGACAGCCGCGGCATGGCTTAAACTAGAGAGCCAAGCAAGCTGGCTGCTCGATGCTACGTCTAAAAGGGATTTCCAAATACTACGGTGAGGTTGCCGCCCTGGAACAGCTCAGCCTGGATATCCAGCAAGGCAGCACCACGGCGCTGATCGGCCCGTCCGGCTGCGGGAAATCGACACTGCTGAGAGCCCTCATTGGCCTGGTGACCCCGGATACCGGCGTTATCGACTTCAATGGCGTGACGCTCAACCGCGAAAGCTACACACAGGTGCGGCGGCAGGTCGGCTACGTGGTGCAGGATGCCGGCCTTTTTCCGCATCTCACCGCCCGCTGCAATATTGAACTCATGGCCCGGCACCTTGGATGGTCTGACCAGCGTCGTGAAACTCGTGTTCTGGAGCTAGCGGAGTTGACCCACTTCCCCAGGGGCTGCCTGGATCGCTTCCCCACAGAATTGTCGGGCGGGCAGAATCAGCGGGTGGGACTGATGCGGGCCCTGATGCTGGAACCCGAAGTTCTGTTGCTGGATGAACCCCTGGGCGCCCTGGATCCCATGATCCGCTTCGAGCTGCAGGAAGACCTGCGGTCAATCTTCACTGCACTCAAAAAGACCGTGGTGATGGTGACCCATGATCTGGCCGAAGCGGCGTTTCTTAGCGACAACATCGTGCTGATGCGTGAAGGCTGCATTGTTCAACGCGGCACCCTGGAAGACATGCTGAACGCTCCAGCCGATGAATTCGTCGCCCAGTTCGTGCGCGCCCAGCGCAACCACCATGACGACACCGCGCAGTTAGCCTGAGCTGGATTCACGCCGTCTGCGGATCCGTATTTTCCACAGTTCTATGCAGGGCCAAATTGCTGATGCCGAAGGCAAAATTGCGTAGACTCGAATGTGTAACTCAACAGGCTGGCGCTCTCCGACAGGGTCCAGGGACATTGCTCCCAAAGGGCCGGCCGACTCATTAAGGAATGTTTTTCCAGGGGAAATGATGATGAAGACACAACTCTTAGCATTACTAGCCACCGCCGGTTTGACTTTGGCTGGCTGCGGAGGGGGCGATGACTCCAGACCAATGGGTGAAGCGGCCGACGCAGCCAAGCAGCAAATGGAATCATCGGCAGACAGCACCAGCGCCATGATGGATGACGCTGGCAAGCAGGCGGAACAGGCAGCCACAGATGCTGCTGCAGCCGGCGCACAGGCCGGTCAGGATGCCATGACTTCAGGGGCTGACATGGAAGAGGCTGCTGAGGCTGCCGGTGATGCAGCCA
The DNA here is from genome assembly GCA_937921935.1 of uncultured Gammaproteobacteria bacterium. Taxonomy (GTDB): domain Bacteria; phylum Pseudomonadota; class Gammaproteobacteria; order Steroidobacterales; genus J054. The sequence goes on from CAKZWQ010000055.1 coordinate 3,547, forward strand.
TGAAGAGCGCCGGAGAATCAGCGGATGCAGCCATGCAGCAGGGCGAGGATGCGGCAACCCAGGCTGCCGGCGAGGCTGCCGATACTGCTGAAGATGAAGCAACGAAGAAAGCCCAGGATCTGATGAACAACTAGTCCACTGACATAGGGAGAAATCACATGCTTGAAGAATTCAAGAAATTTGCCATGCGTGGCAACGTGGTTGATATGGCCGTGGGCATCATCATTGGTGGCGCCTTCGGCAAAATCGTCAGCTCGTTTGTCAACGACGTCATCATGCCGCCCATTGGCATGCTGATGGGGAACGTGGACTTTGGCAGTCTGTTCATCAATCTGGGCAGCACCGAATACACCAGCCTGGCAGCCGCTGAGGAAGCCGGTGCGGCGGTCATTCGCTACGGTGCATTTATCAACACCATCTTGGACTTCCTGATTGTCGCCTTCGCCATCTTCATGGTGATTCGTGGCATGAACAAGCTGAAGAAAGCGGAAGAAGAAGCGCCGCCGCCGGCACCGCCTGAACCCTCAGCAGAAGAAAAGTTGCTGACGGAAATTCGTGACGCCCTGAAAGCGCCGCGCTAGAACAAAGGGCCCGGGGCAGCAATACGGCCCCACGGCCCGGTATTTCCGGCATTTGCAGTCGGGTTCGCCACGGATGGCGAACCCGCCATTCAGCCCGTCAGGACCTGCCTGTTCAGGGAGCTTCTGCGGACCAGCTATCAATAGAGTCCAGACGGGTACGCAGGAGCGTGGCCCAACGCCGCGCCACTCGGCGCACTTCTGCCCAGTTAGACGCCGAACTGGAAAAGTTAAGCTGAGACCCGGCCCGACTGGCAGCCCGTCTGTCCAGAGCGCGTACCAGGGTTGCCCCGGTTTCCGAGTCCCGCAACTCGATAACCAGCGTTGCCGCACCCACCGCGTTGAGAAAAACATCCCGGCGCCCGGCCTGCTCGGGGGGCACGAAAGACACCACATCGTAAAGACCGCCCCAGACCGTCAGCACATCAGGACCGGATTCCTCCACCAGGGCAAAGCGCTCCGATGCGATCAGCTCTTCCCGGAATACTTCAACCACAAGCTCCCTTAAGCGCGTCTTCTGAGCGTCGGACATGGAAAACTCTCGTTGGTTAGACCCGGTTCGCTTGACAGGCCTGAACTCGATGCCAGCTCCTTCAAGGCGCAGCTTGCGGTAAGCGGCCAGATCAACGCCGGGACGCAGCCAGGCTGCGTCTGCCTGGGAATTGGTAATACGGCGCAAGCCATCGAAGCTTTCCTCTGCGCCTATTACAGGCTGGGGTGGCTGCGTGCTGCATGCGGCTATCATCAATGCGCCCAGCAAAGCCGGAAAAAGCCGACTAAAAGTTTTTATCTTTCTCATGCTCATCTCCGGCAACTGACGAAGTGACGCTCAATGTCCTCCCAACGGGCGGCCTGTGTCAAACGACAACGAGGCAGGCCAAGGGAGCACGCTGACGAAGCAACTCAATTCTGCGAGGTGGCAGGGGAATCCTGACAGCAGGTGTCGCCGGCTAACCGCATCCAGGCCGCCGTGCGATCCTCAAGATATGAATAGAAGGGATTGTGCCGAAGCCGAAGCAGCCAGTCTGCGGGAATGCGAAGCAGACCCCGCTCACCCTGGATGGCCTGCTGCCCCAGGAATAGCAGCTGATCTTCGCGGGGGGGGCCCCGGCCATACAGCGGATCAGCAGGTGCAAAGGGCAAGGCGACATGAGACAGGGAAAGCACATCACGCGGCCAGTCCGTTTCCAGATCCGTAACGAGCGTGGCCGCTGCGGAAAACGGTAGCTTCTTCCTGGCAGTCACTTTAAGCGTCTCGGGGCCACGATTAGTAATCAGCGTCACAGCGAAAGGCTGACTTTCATCAGCCATCACCTGCCGCGTCAGCGGGCCGGGATCATCGACCAAAAGTGACGTGGCGGCCGAAAAGCGATTGATATCAAAAAGCACCAGTTCGTGACTGCCAGCGGCCAAACGTCCCAACAGGTTATTCAATACCGCCTGCGTGGATGTGGTGGCATCCACGGTGGACTTGAATACCAGGGTAGGCGGCAGAACCGGCTGCTTGCCGCTCCGTGCGCGAGCTGCGATGCGCCGGGCCACGCGCTTGGTCAGCCCATACACCTGGGCCCCGGCATTGGTGGCGAAGGAGTTGTACTTGTAAGGATCGAACTCCGGCTGAATGCTCAGCCATGCCATACCCCCCAACCCGGGCACCCTGGACAGGCTTCGCTTCCACGAGGCCAGGCCAGCGCCTGTCGCCAGGCCGATGGCCGGTGAAATCAGCACCAGGCTCGCCGGCACCGGCGCGGCCTTGCCCTCGAGGGCATCGAGAGTGAAATTCAAAGCCAGGGGGGCACCGTTAGAGTAACCCACCATATGCAGAGGAGCGGCGCCGATCTCGCGGCGCAAACGCGCCACGGCAAGCTCCACGGAAGCTGCCATATCCTGCCAGCGCAGGCGCAACAAGCCCGACGGCGCAGTCCCGTGACCAGGCAGGCGCAAACCGATAACGACGTAGCCTAGCTGCTGCAAAGTTTCACCGAGTCGGCGAAGGCTATAAGGAGAATCCGACATGCCGTGCAGCAAGAGCACGCCACCCACCGGGTTACTAACCGGCAATAGAAAACTACGATTCCAGTTGGGACTCAGGCCCTGGGGATCAGCCGCGCTGCCGGAACTGTAGCGGACCAGGCCGAACTCCGGCCCCGTGTCGACCTCAGCATAGACCTCGTCCTGTAGCTGGCCGAAGAGTCGATCCTCCAGGGCCAGATAGTCAGAAAAATTTTGCACGTCCTCGCGCTGGGAAGCGCGGAATTCTTCATCCAGGTCTGCCTTGTGCCAGACCTGACGGGGCGCGCCGCCGCAGGCGTTCAGCAGAAGTGTTATTGCCGCCAAAGCCAGCAACCGGCAGCCTGGATTCGTGGCACACAACCGGGCGGGAAGAAGGCAAGGATAAGATTTCTGTCTGCAAGGCAGCATGCTCGTAGCCGGACTCAAGTCAGCCACAGGTTCCTGAACAACGGGTCACAATTCTCACACACGTTGCCGACGCGAGTTGCTCCCGGGACAGACTCATATTACCTCCGCCTGAGTGCAGCAAAGACGCGCTGTTGCATTGGCGCTCGCGGGTCCGATACTGAATATCATTTAGCCATTTAACGGCCGTGCAGGCAGGCGCTCCAGTGCCTATCTGCAAGCCCATCTCATAGATCCCGCAGCGCAGCCGATTGTGCTCCGCTACACCCTTGATTGACCATGCGCCGGACTCCGTGAAAGAACCTTCAATGTCCCGCTGATCAAAAGCGCGCCGGAAGCTCTGATCCTCAACCATTTCATCCATAGGCCGCAGTTCGATATCCACACGATTCACGACGCGATAGCTGTCCTCAGGCTGTTCGTCCGGTGCCGTGCAGGCAGCGAGCAGCGAGACAAGCACCGGCAGTAAATAGTGCGATGACTTTCTTACAGAAATTAACATGGCATCCCGAGTGTCCCCGCCGTCGAAGGCTTAGCATATACCTGAATGGCTCCGCCCGGATAAATCAAGAGCCTCGAGGAACCGACATGGGATCACGTCGCAGCCAGACTATTGGCATTTGCATTGAGCCGCATGTGCCTGCAAAGACGGGCCTGGTGTCAGGGATTCCCAGGCTGACGCGTAGCGATCAGATTACCGCCCGTGGAGACCAGGATTTTTCCATCCGGGCCGTATAGCGTCTCTTCCCACTCCAGGCGATCTGGGAATACGGCATAACGCATATTCGGACTCACCGCCTTTCCGAATCCCTCACTTTGGAAGGTACATCGCTCCCGTTTGACGAGACCTTCAAAGCCACCAGGCACTCGTTTCCAGCGAAAGGCGCAGCCGTCCGGAAAGGACATCAGCCTGGCTGCCTCCAGGTAAAACCAGCTATCCGGACGCTGTTCAAGATTCGGCGCTTCCTGGCCGGGACTGAATACCCAGGCACGCATGCGATTGCCTGGACGATTCGGGTTCGTTTTGAAGGCAAAGATTTTTTGCTGCAAGGGCTGCCCGTCGGGACCGCCAACACTCAGCTGGTAATAAAAGGCGCGCGCGCCGAACTGGGAAGCGTCGATGGGGGCGATCTTGTGGAAAATCTTCTGGGTCCGACCATCCCGGGCACCCGGCACCGGCGCCGTCCCGGCGTAGATGCCGGGCAGCAGCTCCAGCAGGTCCGTCAGCTCCCGATCAGACTCAGGCGCCAGCACCGAACAACTACCCACCAGCCAGGCAGCCAGCAAGACAGACGAAAGTAGGACCACCGGATTTCGCATGGGCTGATTCTCGACTGCTCGCGGGCCACTGGCAAGGCCGACGCGGTGGCATACTCGGTGCTCTGACCGGCGGGCCCAGGCGAGGGGAACCCAGACGGACCCAGCCTTGTCTGAGTGACGAAGCCCATGCACGCCAGCACCTGCAGAGGAATAAGAATGAATGCCGCAGAATTATTCGTGAAATGCCTTGAGGCCGAGGGTATCGAGTACATTTTCGGCGTGCCCGGCGAAGAGAATGCTGACTTTGTCATGGCCCTGGAGCAATCGAAGCAGATTCGTTTCGTGCTAACCCGTCACGAACAGGGCGCCGCTTTCATGGCCGAGGTCTACGGCCGGCTCACGGGTAATCCCGCGGCCTGCCTGGGCACCCTGGGCCCTGGCGCGACGAACCTGATCACCGGCGTAGCCGACGCCAATATGGATCGCGCCCCCATGCTGGTACTCACCGGCCAGGGCGCTGTGACCCGACTGCACAAAGAATCGCACCAGGTGATGGATGTGGTGGGCATGTTCGAGCCCGTCACCAAGTGGGCAACCAGCATCTGGGATCCCAACACCATTCCGGAAATCATCCGCAAGTCAGTGCGCCTGGCCCGGGCCGAGAAGCCCGGTGCCGTGCATATCGAGTTACCCGAAGATGTGGCCGCCGAAACGGCCACCGGTGAACCGATGCAGCCCAAACGATTCCGGCGCTCGGCACCTGACGACAAAATCGTGGATCGCGCCTTCGCCATGCTCCGTGATGCAAAACGCCCGGTCATCATCGCAGGCAACGGCTGTATACGGAAACGGGCCAGCAAGCAGTTACGCGAATTCTGCGAGGCAACGGGTATTGGCGTGATGACCACTTTCATGGCTAAGGGCGCCGTGGACATGGATGCTGATTACTGCCTCTACACTATCGGTCTGGGCAGCAAGGATCGGGTATCCAAGGCCATAGATGATGCCGACCTGGTTATCACCCTGGGCTTTGACATGGTTGAGTACCACCCTTTCCTGTGGAACCCCAACCGTGACAAGACCATCATTCATGCGGACTTTCAGCCGGCAGAGATCGATGCCAACTACCACCCCGATGTGGAACTGGTTGGTGACCTGGCGCACACGCTGTGGATGCTGAATGAACGCGTGACGGCCGAACCCGCCCTGGATTTTGATTTCAGCCGTCAGCAACAGGTGCGCGAGCAGATGTGGGCGGATATTGCAGAACACGCCGAGGATGACACCCGTGGCAGCATTCGTCCCCAGAAGGCCTTGTGGGATGCACGCGAGGTGCTCGGCCCCGATGACTTGCTGCTCTCTGATGTCGGCGCCCACAAGATGTGGATTGCCCGGCATTTCCAGTGCCATGAACCTAATACCTGTCTGATACCCAACGGCTTCTGCTCCATGGGCTTCGCCCTGCCCGGGGCGATCGCCGCCAGCCTGCTCGACCCCGATCGGCGCGTGCTCGCCATCGCCGGTGACGGTGGCTTTTTAATGAATGTGCAGGAAATGGAAACCGCTACACGGCTGGGCGTCAGTCCGGTTGTGATGGTCTGGGAAGATGGTGGCTATGGCCTGATTGCCTGGAAGCAAGAGAACGAGTTTGACCGGCATACAGAATTAAGCTTCGGCAACCCGGACTGGCTCAAGCTGGCTGAGTCCTTCGGCTGGCATGGTCATCGCGTAGAAAATTCGGCGGACCTGAAAGCCACCCTGGAAGAAGCCTTTAACGAGGACGGCCCCTCCCTGGTAGTCATCCCCATCGATTATCGTGAGAACCAGATCCTGACGCGCAAGCTGGGCGAGATAACCGCGACCATCTGACCGGAGCCAGACACATGGAACAGTTCCCCCTGATGATTCCGGGCGCGCCGGCTGCCGCAGGCAGCTTCACCGTCACGGCACCCTATGATGGAGCGCCCATTGCGGAAGTTGCTACGGGTGATGAGCGACATGCCGAGCTGGCCCTGGCAACCGCCCATGGACTATATCGGGATCGGGACGCCTGGCTGCCCCTGGCTGAACGCATTGCGATACTCGAGCGCGCCGCGGCACTGATGGCTGCCCAGCGCGATCAGCTCGCCACGGAAGCCGCACGCGAAGGCGGCAAACCCCTGGTTGATTCGGCTGTCGAGGCAGACCGCGCCATCGACGGGCTGAAAATTTGCATTGAGCACCTGCGCACCCAGGCCGGAGACGTCATCCCCATGGGCGCGACCCAGGGATCTGTGCAACGCCTGGCTTTCACTCAGAAAGAGCCCGTTGGGGTCGTGGTTGCGGTCAGTGCCTTCAATCATCCGTTGAACCTCATCGTGCACCAGGTCGCAGCGGCCGTGGCCGCAGGCTGTCCGGCGATCGTGAAACCGGCCGCCGATACGCCCCTGTCCTGCCTGCGCTTCGTCAGTATCCTGCATGCCGCCGGCCTGCCGGCTGCCTGGTGCCAGGTCCTGATGACTGAAAACCGGGAGGTCGCGGAACAACTGGTCACAGACTCGCGTGTCGGCTTTTTCAGTTTCATCGGCAGCGCTGGCGTAGGCTGGATGCTGCGCTCCAAACTGGCGCCCGGCACCCGTTGCGCCCTGGAACACGGCGGTGTGGCGCCCATGATTCTGGCGAAGGACGCCGACCGGGAGCTGGCCCTGGCGGCAGCCTTAAAAGGTGGCTTCTATCACGCCGGCCAGGTCTGCGTGTCGGTGCAGCGCGTGTTTGTGCCGAGGGATCAGGCAGGCGAGTTTGCTCAGCAACTGGCGGCGGGAGCCGCCGCGCTGCGAATCGGCGACCCCACCCATGCAGAGACCGCGGTAGGTCCGCTGATTCGTCCGGCCGAACTGCAGCGCGTGCATGCCTGGGTCACGGAGGCCTGTGCGCAGGGCGCCGAGAAACTCTGCGGCGGAGAAATTCTTGCGAACAACTGTTATGCCTGCACCGTGCTGCTTGATCCGCCGGTGGAGGCGAAGGTCAGCCGGCAGGAAATTTTCGGTCCGGTGATCTGCGTGTACGGATACGACGAGCTGGATCAGGCGATAGCCCAGGCCAATGACCTGCCCGTGTCATTTCAGGGTGCCGTGTTCACGCGGGACCTGGATACAGCACTGAGGATTTTCCGACGCCTGGATGCCTCCGCTGTCATGGTCAATGACCACACCGCCTTCCGGGTCGATGGCATGCCTTTTGCCGGCCTGCGAGAATCGGGACTGGGCGTGGGCGGCATCCCCCACACGATCGACGACATGCAAGTGGACAAGATGCTGGTAATCAAGTCTGCCGAGCTGCCCTGACTCAGGGAGCCGCTTGCAGATAGAGATCGCAGGCGCGATTCATCATGGCATCCGCCGCGCCGGCCACCTGCCACAGGACTTCATCCGGCTGGTTACATTGAAATACGCAGGTGCCGGCAATGGCGGGTGAGTCACTGCGCGCCGCGCAACCCTCAGGGCGGAAAATCCCGCCGGCGCCTCCGTAGCGATTACCGGCAGCCTGCAAAGCCTCGCGACTCGCATGGCGCTTGGCGCAAGCTTCGCCAGCCGAGGCCTGGGTCCATGCCGGCCCGCTGTAATCAGTGCAGAACATGGCGTTGGCCGGGGCGAAATAGAACACGCAACTACCGGCTGTTGCCGTCGTGGCGGATGGCGCCAGGCAGACCTGTTTACCAACCGGGTACAGGGGGGCCTGGGCCTGGAAAGCCGTCTGCCGCAACCAGCGCTGCATGCTCGCCAGGCTGATCAGCTTGCAGTGATGCGTCCCCTGGAAGAACCCCCCCTCGACGCTGTTCCAGGGCACCTGCACCGAGGGTGCGCTGACCTGCAGGTAAGCCTGGTCTGCGCCGGCACTGATGTAACTCTCGGCCCGGGCAGGCAGCCATTCACCGCCGGTAGTCACCACCGTGTCATTAGTAAATGACAGCGATCGTCCGCTGGTCAGGTAGCGTTCGCGCTCAGTCTGGCTCAAGCCGGCGAAGGCCACCTGAAAAGTGTGCTCATTCACATCACGACAACTGCGGCGTGGCCCGTCCAGTGACAAACCCAGCTGATCGTTGACACGATCACGATTGACCATCTTGCAGGCGATGGCAGCGGGAAAACTTTCACCGTCGACTTTGACGGTAGCCGTGCTCATGGCGACGACCAGCTCGCGCTGAGTTTCGTCCACGCTCATCTGAATGGTATGAAAGCCGTTACCCTGACCTCGCTGCACCCGCACCGGCATGTCGGGATCATTGACCAACAGCCGCTGGGCCGTCACGCACAGGGCCTCGTCGTAGTCCGCCGCCGGTAATCCTGGCGCAGCACAGCTTAATGCCGGCAACAGCAGCATGAAAAACCAGCAACCCAAGGCCGGCAAAGCATTCCGCGCCTGGCAGCGCCCGTTAACTGACTGGTCCATAGCCATCAAGACAGAGTAAGCACCAAATAGTGAGAGTTATCGTGGCTGACACGCGCGCCACTGGCAAGCAGGGCGAGGTCAGCCGGCCCGTAGCATGGAAGCTCAACCGCCTTGCCCAAGCCTGAGGAAACTACAATGATAGTGGTGGAACCAGTGATCGGGACACGCCCATGAAACATCTTTTGCTCATCTGCCTGTTACTTGGGGCAACCGCGGCCGCCGCGACAGATACTGGCACCGTCCTTATTACCGGCGCCAACCGGGGCATCGGCCTGGAATTTGTTCGCCAGCTGGCAGCTCGGGACTGGCGAGTCATTGCCACCACTCGACGACCAGCAGCAGCCGACGAACTCAATGCCCTGGCAACAGCAGACCCGGACATCATCGTGGAGTACCTGGATGTAACAGATCATCAGGGCATTGATGCCCTGGCGGCCAAGTACCTGGATCAGCCCATCGATATCCTGCTGCTGAACGCGGCCATGGGCCCGACACCCCAGACAGCGGGTGCGCGGCTGGCAAAACTTGATTTTGATGTAGCCACAAAAAGTTTTGCGGTGAACAGCATCGGGCCAATGAAGGTGACCCAGGCCTTTATGCCCAATGTCGCCCTGTCGGAGCGCAAACTGGTGCTGGCCATGTCCAGCGACTCAGGCTCCTTCGTCGCCGGCTCCCAGGCCCCCGTACTGTTTCACTACAAAGCCAGCAAGGCAGCCCTGAATATGTACTTTCACACGCTGCATTTTGAAACACGGCGCACGGGCGTCACTGTCGTGATGCTGCACCCCGGACTGGTGGGCACCAATCCGGGCCTGATGCGCTTCCCCGGTGCCCTGAAGACTGCCGATAGTGTCGGCCAGCTACTCACCGTTATCGACGGATTGACCCCGGCGGACAATGGCCGCTTCATTAATTACCTCGGCGAAAGCATGCCCTGGTAGGCACCAACCTGCGGCCCTGGTAATCGGTGGGTGCGGCCAACAGCACCCCGGACGCCTAAAGCCGCTAAAATTCCTTGATGACAACAATCCTGGAACTCCTCAAACACGGTGACGAGGCCGCGCCGGCTATCGGCGCGCCCGACCGTGAACCGCTGAGCTATGGCGCTTTAAGAAGCCAGGTCAAGGAGACACTGGTCGAACTAAACAAGCTCGGCGTGGGCCGCAATGACGCGGTTGCCATTGTGCTGCCAAATGGTCCCGAAATGGCCGTGGCCTTTATAGCCATTGCGTCAGCAGCGACGACCGCGCCCCTCAATCCTGGCTATACCGCGCAGGAATTCGAGTTTTACCTGCAGGACCTGGATAGCAAACTGCTAGTGGTTCAGGACGGCATGGAAACGCCGGCCACCGGAGCGGCAGAGCGCCTGGGCATCCCCGTCGCCCGCCTCAGCTTCAATCCCGAACAACCCGCTGGCACATTCACACTGCGCGGAGCCGCCGGCCAGGCGCGGGAACCGGGCCCCGCCCAGGGAAGCGATGTTGCCCTGGTGCTGCATACCTCGGGCACCACGGCACGGCCCAAAATTGTCCCCCTGAGCCATGACAACGTTTGCGCCTCGGCACACAACATTGCCAGTACCCTGGCCCTGCAAGCTCAGGATCACTGCCTGAATGTCATGCCGCTGTTTCACATCCACGGGCTGATCGCCGCCGTGCTCGGCTCCCTCGACGCCGGTGCCTTAGTCACCTGCACGCCCGGCTTTAATGCGCTGAAGTTTTTCGGCTGGCTGGAAACCGCCAATCCCAGCTGGTATACGGCTGTACCCACCATGCATCAGGCGATCCTGAGCCGGGCAGGTCGCAACGAGGCCATCATCGAGCAGACAAAGTTGCGCTTCATTCGCTCCTCGTCGGCCTCCCTGCCACCGCCGGTAATGGAGCAACTGGAGGCGACCTTCAAGGCACCGGTGATTGAGTCCTACGGGATGACCGAAGCGGCCCATCAGATGGCCAGCAACCCCCTGCCGCCCGGCGCTCGCAAGCCGGGCAGTGTCGGGCTGGCCGCCGGCCCCGAGATCGGCATCATGGACAATGAAGGCCGGTTACTTGAAGCAGGGGAAATCGGCGAAATCGTCGTTCGGGGATCCAACATCACGCCTGGTTACCAGAGCAATCCGCAAGCCAATAACAAAGCCTTTACCAATGGCTGGTTTCGTACCGGCGACCAGGGGGTCATGGATGATGAAGGCTACCTGCGGCTGACCGATCGACTGAAAGAAATCATCAATCGGGGCGGTGAAAAAATCTCACCGCGTGAAGTAGATGAGGCGCTGATGCGGCATCCCGCCGTGGACCAGGCAGTGACCTTCGCCGTGCCGCACTCGAAACTCGGCGAGGATATTGCTGCCGCCGTTGTGCTGAAAGAAGGTGCCAGCGCCGATGCACAGGAAATTCGGGCCTTTGTTAGCGAGCGACTGGCCAATATGAAAGTGCCGCGCAAAATCCTGCTGCTGGATGAAATCCCCAAGGGCGCCACCGGCAAGCTACAAAGAATCGGCCTGGCCAAGAAGCTGGGCCTGGCCAATACGGCGTGAAGATCTGTATTTACGGAGCCGGCGCCATTGGTGCCTACCTGGGTGTCGAGCTGATCGATGCCGGTCATGACGTCACCCTGATTGCACGCGGTCCGCACCTGGCTGCGATGCAGGCTAAAGGTCTGACCCTGCAAATCAACGGGCAAAGCAAAACTGTAGCCGTCAAAGCGACCGATAATCCGGCCGAGGCGGGGCCCCAGGATTACATCATCGTGACTTTAAAGGCCCATTCCGTCGCCGCCATTGTCGACCAGATGCAGCCCCTGCTGGGTCCGGAAACAGCAGTGGTCACGGCGCAGAACGGTGTCTTGTGGTGGTACTGCTACGCACTGGAAGGCCCCCTCAATAATCAACGTCTGGAAACAGCGGATCCCGGCGGGCGCATCTGGGACACTTTGGGACCGGAGCGCGCCATCGGCTGCGTGGTCTATCCATCCTGCGAAATTGTCGAACCCGGTGTGGTCAGGCACTTGGAAGGCAATCGTTTCATGCTGGGCGAACCCGACGGCAGCAAATCAGACCGGGTCGTGGCCCTGAGCCGGGTCTTGACCGAGGCAGGATTCAAAGCACCGGTGCGCAAAAGAATTCGCGACGACACATGGTTCAAGCTGCTGGGCAACGCGACCTTTAATCCCGTCAGCGTATTGACCGGCGCCACCCTGGAAGCTATGGGCACGGACCCCGCTACCCGGGAACTGATTCACCAGATGATGACAGAGGCCACGGCCGTAGCGGAAAAGTTAGGCGTGCGCTTTGCCATGAGCATCGACAAACGTATCGACGGCGCGGTGGCTGTGGGTGCGCACAAGACCTCCATGCTCCAGGATCTGGAAGCCGGGCGCCCCCTGGAACTGGACGCCCTGGTCGGCGGCGTGATCGAACTGGGGCGCCTGGTCGGCGTGCCGACACCCACCATTGAACAAATACTGAACCTGGTGCGGCTGCGCGCCGCCACCGCCGGCTAAGTCAGCCTCGACTTAGCTCTGGGCCGCATAAACTGCCTGCGCCGCAGCCACCGCGGCGCCTGAATCCACTGCAAGACCCTGCTGGCGCAACACCGCATCCAGCGCCCCGAGGCACAGCAGCACATTCTTCTGGTTCGACGCAAAACCCATCAGGCCAATGCGCCAGACTTGTCCGGCGAGGGGTCCGAGCCCAGCGCCAATCTCCAACTGAAAGTCATTCAGCAGAGTTTTTCGCACCGCGCCGTCATCGATCCCGTCCGGGAAGCGAACGCAGTTTAATTGCGGCAGACGATATTCACGATCCACGACAAATTCGATGCCGAGGGCTTCAAGCCCGGCGGCCAGGGCATCATGGTTACGCTGATGACGATCCCAGGCTGACTGCAAGCCCTCTTCCTCGAGAATTACCAGCGCTTCATGCAAGGCGTAAAGGTCATTCACCGGCGCTGTGTGGTGATAAGCGCGCTGGGCGCCTTCGCCCCAGTAAGCCATGACCAGTTCCAGGTCCAGAAACCAGCTCTGCGCGCGCCGGCCGCGATTTTCAATAGCGGCGGCCGCCCGGTCACTGAAGGTAACGGGCGACAGGCCGGGAATACACGACAGGCATTTCTGGGTGCCGGAATAAACCGCATCGGCGCCCCAGCCATGAACATCCAGTTCGATGCCACCCAGGGAGGTAACGGCATCAACAATAGACAGACAATCATGCTCGCTGGCCAGCTTGCACAGGGTGGCCGCATCGGAGCGCGCCCCGGTGGATGTTTCGGCATGCACGAAAGCCAGCACCCGGGCATCGGGATTCGCCTTCAGGGCATCGGCCACTTTCTGCGGATCCACCGCGGTGCCCCACTCGTCCTGAACCATGACCGCCGTGGCGCCGCAGCGCTCAACATTCTCTTTCATCCGGCCGCCGAAGACGCCGTTCTGGGCCACGATCACCGTGTCGCCAGGATTCACCAGATTGACGAAACAGGTTTCCATGCCGGCTGATCCCGGCGCAGACACGGGCAGAGTCAGCGCATTTTTGGTCTGGAAAGCAAACTGCAGCAGCGCCTTGATCTCATCCATCAGGCCTACGAAAGCCGGGTCGAGATGGCCGATGGTGGGCCGGGAAACAGCTTCCAGAATGCGGGGATTAACATCCGAGGGTCCGGGCCCCATCAGGGTACGGACGGGCGGGTGAAATGACTTAGCCATAGTCAGATTTTCCTTATCAGAACCGGTCTTCGCCGGGTGCAGCATCGAGGGACTGCGCAGTCTACACTGCCTGCCTGATGCCTAACGTCATCATCCTCGGCATTGCGCAGTTTTTCACGGCCATCGGCCAGGTCACGGTCGTGGCCCTGGGCGGCCTGATCGGCGCCTCCCTGGCGCCCGACCCTCGTCTGGCCACACTGCCAGTGAGTTGCGCCGTGCTCGGAGTCGCGCTGGCCACCCTGCCGGCGGCCCTGGCCATGCCCCGCTTTGGCCGTCAACGAGTATTTATCGGTGGCGCCCTGTTTGTGACCTGCGGCGCCGTGGCTGCCGCCGTTGCCATCGCCCTGCAAAGCTTCACTGCCTATTGCATTGCCAGTGTGATGCTCGGTACGAACCTCGCCTTCACGGCGCAGTACCGCTTCGCGGCCGCCGAGAGTGTCGGCCCCGAGCTGGTCAGCCGGGTGATTGCCTGGGTCATGCTGGGCACGATCGTCGCCGCCAGTTTCGGCCCGACTCTGGTGGTCAACGTGCGCGACTGGGCCGGGACCGAATATGTCGCGTCCTTTCTGCTGATCGCCTGCACTTATAGCCTGGCTGCCTTGACCCTGCTGCTGTTCCGCAATCCATCCGTGGTGCAGCACCAGGCTGACGAGCCGGCGCGACCCCTGCGCGCTATTGCCCGGCAACCGGCCTTTCTGATGGCCGTGAGCGGGGCCGCCATCGGCTACGGCATCATGGCGCTGATCATGACGGCCACACCCCTGAGCATGCACGTCACGGATGGTCATTCGGTGGAAGCCACCACCGGGGTCATCCAGGGGCACTTCCTCGCCATGTATGCGCCATCCCTGTTCAGCGGCTGGCTGGTGGCCCGACTGGGCGTGGTCCGCATGCTGGTGCTGGGCGCATTACTGGAAGCGGCCTGCGTGGGCCTGGCCATCAGCGGCCGCGACGTGATGCATTACGCCTGGGCCATGATCAGCCTGGGTGTCGGCTGGAACCTGCTGTTCGTTGCCAGCACCACC
>CAKZWQ010000056.1 GCA_937921935.1 uncultured Gammaproteobacteria bacterium
CCGTCGCGTATTCAAAAGGTCCGTCCTCTTTGGCCCACCAATCCATCGAGTCTGGAAAGTAAATCTGCCACAAGATCAGTACGACTAAGGCCCCTGCGCTGGCAAGGGGTACAGCATAGTTGGCGAAATTCTGGCGATCGGAAGTGGTCATGGCTGACTGTGCGGTTTTGTCGCGTTCACTGTAGTGCGCCGGATCTCTTTTTGTTATGTGCTCGTGCCAGGCAAGACCGTGGTGGCTAATCTACGTTGCTGCGAGGATCATTGGCTCAATTCATTTTCTGAACTGAAGATACATTCTAGCTTGGCAAGCTATGCGTTCTGGATGTTGGCGACATAATCGAGTGACTTGGCCCGGGCAAAGGAGTGACAAGATATTCAGAGGCGATCAAACATACTGGTGTTGTTGACATAATCCCGCAGTAATTCGAGAATGTAATTGGCTGGCGACTATCCATTTGCTATGGTTCTCAGGGCGCGGAATAGCTGAGCATCAGGCGAGGTGCTGATGTGTAGCCACCCAGGACCAGTCTTTCGGTACGCACGGCCCAGCTAAAGAAAAAAAGGAAAAAAGGCGTCGCCAAAGACGCCGGGGAGAACCGAGATGAACGTTTCGTTTCGCAGTGCGTTTGCATTGCTGCTGTTGCTATTCGCTGTCGTCACCCAGGCCCAGACGACGATTGAGCCGGGTCAGACCATCGAGTTTTCCGGGGCAGACGACTGCGTCACCAATGAGGATGCAGGCTTTGTTTCGGCCGTCACCGAAGCGCGATGTGATGCGGCGGCCGCTACCCTCGGCGCGGCCGTGGAGATCAGCGAGACGACTGAAGTCGGCGGGACCAGCGCTGATGGCGCACTCTGGGTGGACTTTGAGGTGGGCGCTAACACCGATACCGAGGGCAACACCGTCCCGGGGTGGGTCAGCTATGCCGTAATCTGGCGCGGGCTGATCGAGCAGCTGGACGCCGAGTCCCAGGCCGGCGTCGCCATCGTGTATTCACTGACTAATCTGGACAGCGGACTGACCCTCAAGAGTGAGCGGCTGCTGGATCGTGAATCACCGGACGTGGGTCCGGACGAACAGGACGATGGGGCGGCGGACACGGTGGCCGTGGTCCTGACCCGCGGCGAGCAATATCGTTTTCTGCTAG
This sequence comes from uncultured Gammaproteobacteria bacterium, assembly GCA_937921935.1. GTDB lineage: Bacteria > Pseudomonadota > Gammaproteobacteria > Steroidobacterales > J054. Next base: position 1,149 of record CAKZWQ010000056.1, read on the forward strand.
CCCTGGAGTGTGAGGCGGCCGTCACCGGCGATTCCCTGGGCAGCGTGTGTGACTACTTCACGGAAAGCGAAGGTTACGGCGTGAGCCTGGCGGCTTTGCAGGTGAAGCTGGGTCTGGACGATACTGAACTGCTCGGTCGCTTCGACGAAATTAACGAGCGGCTCGATGACATCGACGAGGAAATCGAAGACCTGGAAGACGAACTGGATACCGTGAAAGATGACCTGCAAAACATTGAAGAAGACGTGGATCGTCTGAACGATCATGACCACGACTACCTGACGGGTCGCGGCAAAGGTCACAACAACACCGATGCGACGACCTCCAGGCCAAATCTCGATGAGTTACCACCTCCGGTCGTGCCGAAGAATCAGCCGACCAGCGATGCCCGGGATCCCGTTGACGATCCGGATCCGGAAGCGCAGCAGGCCAGCACCCAGGCTGTGGGCAGCTCCGGCGGCGGCGGCTCGCTGGGCCTGATCACCCTGGCCTTCCTGGCGGGCATGGCCTGGGGGCAGAAGAGCTAGCAAGAGCCTCAAAGGCAAACGAAAAAAGGCCGGGTGTTTTTTCCCGGCCTTTTTTTTCGCCGGATTAGTGCAGGGCTTTGAGAAACGGTGACAGTTCACTTATCTCTGGCTCGGGTAACAAGTGATTGCCTGCTTCAGCGCGGAAATAAGTGTACTGTCAGCGTAATGCCCGGCAGCGGGCGGCCTTGAAATGGTCGCCGCTGCGCCCCGATGCTTCGGAAATCCCCTATCGACCCCTTGCCTGAGGTTACCGACCATACCAAAAGCAGTTGGGTACCCTGGCTCGAGGTGATGTAATGGTTCTGAACACGCGGCTTGTTTTTACCATCCTGCTCGCTGTCCTGATCGGCATCGTGCTGCTATTTATTGCTGATGTCGCTTCCCAGGACGAGGTCATGACCTTCCGCGAGCACATGCATGGCCACCTGGACGAGGTAAGCGCGGTCAAGGCCGGGGTCGTGGCTGGCGACCTCGACGCGGCGCGCCGGCCCGCAACCTGGCTCGCCGAGCACGAAGAGCCGCCCGGCATGCCCGAGGCATGGGCGCCGTACGTGGAAGAACTTCGTCGCCACGCGCGCGTCGCCGCGGACGCAGCGGATCTGGAAATGGCCGCCGTCGCAGTGAGTGAGATTGCACGTACCTGCGGCGAATGCCATCGCGCCACGGGCTTCGATGTAGCCTTCGGTTACGACCAGCGGCCGCCGGTGGACGTGCAGAATCTCACCACGCAGATGCAGCGTCACCTGTGGGCCGCGGACCGCATGTGGGACGCCCTTATCGGCCCCTCGGATAACGCCTGGCGCTGGGGCACGGAAATGCTCGCCGAGGTCAAGCTGTCACCGGAGCAGTTTGGCGGCGACACGAAAGCGCAAGCGGCGATGGAACGCCTGAGCGAGCTCGGCCGCCAGGGGAGCCTGGTCACGTCCGGTCCCGCCCGGGCGGGCCTGTACGGGGAGTTCCTGGCCCAGTGTGCCGCCTGTCATGGCGTCACCGGCGGCGGTCCGGGCAACTACTAGATTAAGGGGTCGAACCGATTTTTCCGGTTGCGTGGGCTAAATTGAAAAGCGAAGCTGAATCGGAAAAATCGGTTCGACCCCTGTAGTTACGACCCCTGTAGTTACCCCTTTAGTTATAATCCAGCCAGCTTCTATATCGGGATTATTGCTATGCGTGCGTCAGTTGCTGTCCTGCTGTTGTTCTTACCCTTTTCGATAACCGTGGGGGATACCGTTTCTATTCTGACACCCGGCTCCCAATACGAAAAATTCACAGCAACCGAAAAACAGGCTTATGTGTCTGCCGTAATGGACAGTATTCATACTCTCACGCGTGATGAGGCCATGGTCGATGCGCTTGATGAATGTACCGGCGACATGACCCTTGGCCAAATGACGGCAATAGTGGACCAATATATTGATGGGGTTCCGCAGTTCTGGCATCGAGCGGCTTCGACTCTCGTGATTGCGGCATTCATCGCGGAAGAAAATTGCGAAAAGTTGATGCCGTTGATTCCGCCGGTTGGTTAAAAGTTTAAGGAGTTTAAGGGGTCGAACCGATTTTTCCGGTTGCGTGGGCTAAATTGAAAAGCGAAGCCGAATCGGAAAAATCGGTTCGACCCCTTTAGTCGCTTGATTTCGTCCGGCTACAGGTTATTTGACGTCCTGAGCCCAAGGCTCAGATAGCCTGAGGCAGGTAGGGATAGCAGTTAATTCGCAATTAAATGCCACCCTGCGACTGCCCCCTTTGGGTCGTTAGCAGACATTGGGCATGGTCGAAGCCTCAGCCCCGCCCTGGCAGCGCCTGAACGGCTGCTTTCGGTCAATAGCCGACATTGACGTTGACCGAAAGTGGACTAATTCAAAGAGCGTACGCGACGCGGAATTGGGTCCACTTGAACGCCCTTGTTAGGCGGCGCTTAACTCTCTCGGTTGGACCTCAATCCCTAATCTCTGATCTGGGAAATCCATCACTTAGGTCTGTCAGTATATCCAGGGAATCAACCGATAGCGCACGCGTTGTGCATAGTCTCGATAGCCCGGCAACTCTTCCTCTAAAGTTTGGTCTTCAAGTGCGGTTCTAATCACCGCGATAATTGATGCCACCGTCGCAGGAATCAGTGTCCATACCGAACCCAGAGCAAGAACAATACCGAACAGCGCAAAAATATTTCCGGCATAACCCGGATGCCGCACAAACTGGTATGGGCCACTGTCACATACCACATGCCCTCGATCCGTCTGAATGCGCACCACGCTGGAGAAAAAACGGTTCTCTGCCAATGCCCATGCAGCGAAAGCGTATCCGAGCGAGATCAAAATGAAGCCAATCACGATGAGCCATGGCGGAAATTCTGCGGACCAGTTATAGCGGTGGTCCAGCCCTGCTACAAAGACCATAGGATACCCGACACTCACTGCCATCAGTGGAGCAAGCACTTTGTCCCAGGGTTTTGCGTTTTGGATATTTTCAATATTTTGTCGTTCGGCCAACAATCCGGGATGTCGCTGTTCCGCCCACATGCGGCCCCCTATGCCAGCGACAACGATCAACAGGGAATAGAGCCACGCCTGCCACCAACCGAGGTCCCCACCGCATATCAATAAAATCAGCGGGATAAGGAGATACGCCACAACTAATCTGATCCACTGGCGAGGGGATGCTGTTTGAGCTATCACTGTCTTCGCCGACATGTCATTCCTCAAAACAAGTTTAAGGGGTCGAACCGATTTTTCCGGTTGCGTGGGCTAAATTGAAAAGCGAAGCCGAATCGGAAAAATCGGTTCGACCCCTTTAGTCCGACCCCGTTCGGCTACGGGCTATTTGATGTCATTCCTAATGAGTCAGCAGAACGATAACCATTCCGCCAATCGTCAGGAGCGTTGTTGAAACTGCACACGGCACGGCATAACCCAGCATAGGCACCTTACTCTTGGCGATGTCGCCGACCATCGCAGGCGCGGCGACGCTGGCACGAGCCCCGCCACAGCAACCCAGATTGATCGCCGGGTCGAATCGAAAAATGTACTTCCCGATCAATGGCGCGAGCAGCATCGGTATGGACGTGGCAAATGCCCCCCAGAGAAAGAGGCCCAGACCCGCTTCTTTCAGCCCGCTGACAAACGTCGGTCCGGAGGAAATGCCCACCACCGCAATAAAGGCATTCAGTCCCAAGGACTGCATCAACCACAATGCCCCGCCGGGCACACGCCCAAATACCCGGTAGACGCTGCGAAGCCAGCCAAGCAAGATTCCGGCTATCAAACCACCCCCGGCGGTAGAGAGGGTGAGCGGAATTCCTGATACCGGGACTGTGAGGGCTCCAACCACGCCGCCCAGCGCAATAGCCAGCCCCACCCAAACCATGTCTGTCGCTTCTGTTGGACGGTCTATATAGCCCAGGGTCTCGGCGACCCGGTCTATGTGTTTTCGGGTGCCCGTGAGCGTTAGCACGTCCCCACGCTGGAGTGTTGTTAGCGGCAGGACTGGAATCTCTTCCGATGTAGGTCCTCTGACGATCTTGCTCAAGTAAACGCCGCGAGCAAATTTCTCTTTGCCAAGCTCAATCACCGTCCGGTCGACTACGGCCTTGTTAGTGATGATAACGTCCACGTCTTTCTCTGACTGCACATCCAGCAATTGGCGGTCTTCCAATTCTTCGTTGGCGGTGTAGCCGATCATTGCTTCACGCCGCGCCGATACGGCGACCACATCTCCCGACTGAAGGACGGTCGACGGGCCAAAATCCACGATCTCGTCGTCGCGACGCAGGCCCTGGATAAACACTCGTCCCTCGGCAAGCAGTGATTCGGTCTCCTCAATCGTTTTCCCCACCGCCGCAAAATCGGGCTTGAGACGAAACACGCGCAATTCGACCTGACGCCATGCAGACCGGCCACTATCGGCTGGCAGTCCTCCTGACATCTCCGCCTCGTAGCGACGGCACTCCTCAGCTAAATCAATGCCCAGCAGCTTTGGGCCCAGAAGCGACAAAATAAGTCCGGCGCCGATGGTTCCCCACAGATAAACCACGGCATAAGCGACTGGAATCTGCGCAATCAATCTGTCAGCTTCGCCAGCGCCCAGGCCCAGATCGTTAATTGTGTCCGTTGCGACGCCGATGGCAGCGGACATGGTTTGTGAACCAGCGAATAATCCGGCGGCAAACCCCGATTCATACCCCTGTATCTTGGCTGCAATGAAAACGCTCAACAAGCAAAGACACGATATGACGACGGCAAAGAGTGCCTGGCTTAGACCGCCTGAAGCGATGCCTCGCACAAACTGGGGCCCGACTGAGTAGCCGATGGCGAAGATAAACAGCATGAAGAATACGGACTTCACCAGTGGCGCGACTGTGATATCCAGTTGACCAATCAGAATGCCAGCCATCAGGACACCGGCCACCGAGCCGATTTCAAAGCCGGCGATACGAATCTTTCCGATCTGAAATCCGACGCCCAACGCAAGAAAAATCGCCAGTTCCGGATTTTCTCGCAGTGTGGTCACTAGAAAATCGGTCATCGATAGGCTCCAGTCATTAATAGTTTAAGGGGTCGAACCGATTTTTCCGATTCGGCTTCGCTTTTCACTTTAGCCCATGCAACCGGAAAAATCGGTTCGACCCCTTTAGCCTAGATGCGTCGTTTTACCTTGAGGGCGATAGCACCGACACCCAGGAAAGCGACACCCATGAGCACCAGTGTGATCGGCCAACCCAGGGAGTTCGCAAAATGTTCCGCGGAGTAATACCCAATGAAGCCAAGCATCGCAATAACCGTGGTCAGCAACAAAGCCCGGCTTTCCAGTACGACGCAGGCATAAAGGACGGAGGCAGTTACCGCGAGATAAATCAGCTCGACGGGGCTGTCCTGAACGAGATCGAACAAACCTGCGTAGGCCATCAATGAACCAACAAAATAACCGAGGGAAATAAGGCGGGGATACCGCCCGGATTTATGCAGTCCGTACGCCGTCAGCATCACGCTCACGCCGATAATCAGACTTGCCCAGTTGCCGGAAGTGAACAGAGCTATGCGGTCGAACAAGCCGCTGTTCAGCCAGCAAACCCCAATCAGCAAGGCAGGTTCGGTTAGCGCCCGCTGAGGCGTCTTCTCCAGGGCCGTACCAACCAGGAACAACGAGGCGCCCAGAACAATGGCGATGTAGGCAATCTCGAGCCCGAGCAGGTCGAGGCCAACGTGCATGAAGCCGTAAATAAAAAACAACGACGTAAACGCCAGCACCGTGCGTCGGTATTTACCGAACAATACGCCCTGGTGCAGGGCCATTACACCGAACACAAAAAGTGTTGCGCCTCGCCAGTTGCTGCTGGTCGGATACATTTCCTCCAGGAGTACGTACCAGCCACCGGTCATCATGAACACGCTGGCTAGCGTCAGCGGCAGAACGAGTCTGGGGTAACGTTGCTCATGCAGAGCGGCAACCAGCACGATGAGCAGAACGTAGCCCGTACCCAGCGTCACCAGCACCCGCATGGTGCTGCCCATGGTGTCCCAGAAAGTCCCGATGTAGGTGCCAACCCCCGCGAGAATGAAAATTGCGCCGAGGTAAGTAAAAAGCGTCCTGGCAATGTCCCCTTTGCTGCGCTTGCCCGACGAATCCTGTGCAGAGTCAGGCGAGTTGAATGCGGTTTCGACCTCGGCTGGCAAAATGTCGTAGGTGTTCATCAATTGTTTGATGTGCTTCAGCGCGCCGGGCTTGTCGGTTACGCTCGACAAACCCAATGTTGCAGCAATCAGCGGCCAGCCCCAGATACCGCCGCCGATAAACAATAAAATTACGATTAAGACCAGCAGCGAAATCACGGCGACACCACCCAGCCGATAAACCGGGTATTTTGACGGTAATAATTATTGTCGGCATTCGGCACACGGATGCTGCGGCCATCTTTTGCAAGCGTTGCCTGATGGCGATATCGCTGCGAATAAAACAGGTCACCGAAAATGTTGCCCGAGTAGCGATCGCTACCGGTACTGAACTCGTATCCATCCGGCGCAATGCTTGATGAGTCGACGACCAGGCCCTTCAGATCGGGTACATCTATCGGGGTCGAGGCCAGAGTATCGCGGGGTTCGCCAGTTGTTGTGTCTGCCGATGCCAGGCCGGGCGGCAGTATGATTGCGATTTCCTGCACGGCACCGGTTTTCGAACGATAGCGCCACAGACGCGGTATTTGCCTGCCCTGCGCAATGCCTCGGTAGCTGACCAGTACCTTCTGGTCGACGACGGATATCTGCACGCCTTGCTGGCCGCTGTAGTATTCAGTTGCGTAAAGCACGTCATGTTGCGGTGGATCCACCAGAAGAGCGGGTATTCCTGAAATCAACAGAAACACCACCACCAGCAACAAAGGCAAACCCAGACCAAAAGCGATGGTGGGATTTTCGCGCAGGAATGATTTCATGCCAATCTCTCCCCAGGTTGTCGCGCCACAGATTAAGCTTGGATTAAATAGACCAGCGGCCGGCCGAAATGCGCAAAAGCAAAATAACCTGATAACTATACATAGTAAGGAGTTTCAGGGGTCGCAGTTTAAGGGGAGTTTAAGGGGTCGAACCGATTTTTCCGGTTCGCTTCGCTTTTCAATTTAGCCCACGCAACCGGAAAAATCGGTTCGACCCCTTAAACTGCGACCCCTGAAACTCCTTACTATGTATAGTTATCAGGTTATTTTGCTTTTGCGCATTTCGGCCGGCCGCTGGTCTATTTAATCCAAGCTTAATCTGTGGCGCGA
>CAKZWQ010000057.1 GCA_937921935.1 uncultured Gammaproteobacteria bacterium
GCGAACCAGGCTCAGGCCGGTGCCCACGTGCGCGCGCCGTTGGCGCTGACGCCGGAAGACAAGACTGCCAGACCCATCGGCGAAGGGGCGGTGATCCTGATCACCGGCGCCAACCGTGGCCTGGGCCTGGAATTCACTCGACAGTATGCCGATCGCGGCGCGCGCATTATCGCCACCGCGCGCAAGCCGGAGAAAGCCGACGCCCTCAATGCCCTGGCGGCGGACAACAAGAACATCACCGTGGAACAGCTGGATGTCACGGATCACGACCGGATCGATGCCCTGGCGGCTCAGTACGTGGATCAGCCTATTGATCTGTTGCTGAACAATGCCGGCATCGGCGGTGATTCGGCGGACCAGATTTTTGGCCGCATGAATTTCGACACCTTCGAGCTGGTGATGGCCGTGAATGTGCAGGGCCCCATGAAAATCTGCGAGGCCTTCCGCAAGAACGTGCGGGCCAGCGATCACAAAAAGATGGTGGCCGTGTCCAGCAGCCAGGGCTCCATCGCCAGCGTGACCTCACCCATGCTCTACTGGTATCGCGCCAGCAAGGCCGCACTGAACATGTGCATGGTCAACCTGGCGGCCCAGTTGCAGCGGCGCCGGGTCATCGTCGGCCTGGTCACGCCGGGCGCGACGGCCACGGACTTCATTCCCGAACAGTTCCGTGGCGCCATCAAGGGCATCCAGGAGCCGCCGGTGGCGGCCGCCGACATGATCCGCAATATCGATCGCTTCACCGTGGCAAACACGGGCACCTTCTTCGACTGGGACGGGACGATCGTGCCCTGGTAGGGGGGCTATTCGGGATACTGAACCGCGACACCAGGGGGCGAGCAAAAATGCCTTAAGCCAGGCTTTTCTCGCCCCCTGTTGTGCAACAGCGCCAGCGGGGCGGCTGAAAGCGTACCGCCCAAGTCCTTGAAACCAAAGCCTTGTAGCCCCATCTAAGCCCCAGTGGACGGCCCGCAAGGGCCACGCTATCGTCCCCTGAATCGTCTGCATTCAAGCTGAGAGTGTTATGAGAATTTTGCTGTTTCTGGCGACCAATGTCGCGATCCTGGTGGTCCTGTCCGTGGTCTTCAACCTGCTGGGCCTGGAAGGCATCCTGGCCGAGAACCAGGTGGACCTGAACTTGCAGGCTTTGCTGGTGATGTCCGCTGTCATTGGTTTCCTGGGCTCTTTCATCTCGCTGTTCATCTCCAAGTGGATGGCCAAGCGCAGCATGGGCGTGCAGATTGTCGATCCGCAGCAGCCGCGCAATGACACGGAGCGCTGGCTCCTGAGCACGGTGCAGCGACAGGCGCAGCAAGCGAACATCGGAATGCCCGAGGTGGGGGTCTTCGACGCGCCCGACCCGAACGCCTTCGCCACGGGCGCGAACAAAAACAACGCGCTGGTCGCCGTCAGCACGGGCCTGATGCGGGCCATGAGCAAAGACGAGGTTGAGGCGGTGCTCGCGCACGAGATCAGCCACGTCGCGAATGGCGACATGGTGACCATGGCCCTGATCCAGGGGGTGGTGAATACCTTCGTGATATTTTTGTCGCGGCTGGTGGGTTTTTTCGTCGACCGCGTCATCCTCAAGAACGACCGGGGTCTGGGCATCGGTTATTTCGTCAGTTCCATCATCGCCCAGATTGTCCTGGGCATCCTCGCCAGCATGATCGTGATGTGGTTCTCGCGGCGTCGTGAGTACCGGGCGGATGCCGGTGGGGCGCATCTGGCCGGTCGCAACAGCATGATCGGCGCCCTCAAGCGCCTGCAGGGCGCGGCCCCGGAAGCCTCAGTGCTGCCCGAACAAATGGCCGCCTTCGGTATCCACGGCAGCAAACCGAAGGGGCTGCGCGCGCTGTTTATGAGCCATCCGCCGCTGTCGGAGCGGATTGCCGCACTGGAGGCGCATCAGGATCTGGCGGCCCGGTAAGGCCACACGAGCGGGTCGGGTGGCCTGCCTGGCGGGGCTATCGGCATCCGGCGCATGAGGCGCCGGGCGACAGTCGCTGGGAACTAGCCGAGGGCACGCTTTATGACCTGATCCACCCGGGCGGTCGGCCGGGGCGCTATACCGAGGGCGAGGGCGAGACTGCCTGCTCACCGGCCAATGCTTCGCCATCTGACTTTGGCGTTAAAGCTGTTGCTCAGATGCCGCCTCTTCCTTCTCTTTCTGCTGGCGCATTTGTTCCAGGAATTTCTTGACTTCGGCTGCGGGGTCCATGATCTGGTCAGAGTACAGGCCAACTGCCTTGTTCAGATACTCATCTGAGTGAACCTGCTCCAGCGTAAATTCAGCAAAGTCTTCGTAAGTAATCGTGCGCTGTTTTGGGGTGCCGCCATCGACTGCGACCTGGATGTCGTTGCGTGCAGGGTCTTCGACCATGAACCCGGGGCGTAGCAAGACGTATTCAAGCCCGCTGTTTTCGATCTGAGTTTCCATGTCGGCCATGTCGCCGTAAAGATAGCGGGCGTTAAACCGCCAGGCATCGGACATGGAGTCGCCCTCCGGTGCGGTTGCATCACGGTCCACGCGGTGCTCCACGCCCGTGGAGCTGGCCATGATCAGCCGCCGGTTGCCTTTCGCTTGCATGGCCGCGATCAGGTTTTCACCCATCACCGTATAAAGATCGACTTTGCCAATCTCGGCGGACGGATCGCTGGGCGCGCTTTTGCCGACCATGCAGATCACCACCTCGTCACCCTCGAGTGCATTTTTCAGTGATTCGACATCCCGCACATCGCCACGGACCAGGGTCAGGCGCTCATGTTCAATGCCCAGTTTTTCCGGACTGCGGGCCAGGCCGGTGACGGTATAGCCCTGTTCGAGGGCCTGGCGAATGATCACGCGCCCGGAGCGTGCGGTGGCGCCGATCAGGGTAATGCGGCCGGGGCCATTATCCGCGTCGACAGATTCGGCATGAGCGCCTGCCGATGCGGTCAGCGGTGAGCACAGTAAGTACGCCATCAAACCTGAGATCAGGACTCTTTTATTCATGTCGTACCCCTGTTTTGTGATTGCCGGGACGTTACTTTAAATAAGAGGCTGATTCAATTTTTCGCCAGGAGACAACGATAAACAGGCTAATGAAGCTGAAGGCTATGCTGGCACTGGTGAGTTTGGTCCAGGCGCGGGGTGACTGATGGCAGCGAGACTCACGCGCAGATCAGTTGCTGTCTGGGCATTATGTTTTAGTGCCTGACCGGCAGCTACAGGGGCTTGCCCCGCTGGCACTAGACGCGCGTCACAGAATCGACCCAGCCGCAAAGCAATACCGACGTTTATGTCAATTGTGGAAAGTTTCTGCGCACTATCGGCGTAGGGTTGGACCGAGGAACAATAAAAAGATTGGTCGGTTTACCGGCTCCACAGCATCACGGTCTACGCTATGCGAAACACAATTGTCAGCGGTATTGCAGCGCTGCTTATCAGCCTATCCACCCTCGCCGTGCAGGCGCAGGAAACTCGCAGCGCCGTACCTGTACAACAGCAGCCGGGTGAAATCGGCCTCTACCGGGCTGGGCAAATGACCAAGGCGGGTAGCGCCCTGGCGCGCGCCTTCGCCGAGTACCGGTCCCACAGGAATAGCCGCAGCACCCGGGCCTTCACGCCGAGTGGTCGGCAGTTGCAATACGCCGATGGCCGGACCGTCATCGATGCCCGCGCCAACGGCAGCAGTGAAGTACTGCTAAGGGAGCTCAGGCAACTGGGCCTGACCCGGGGCGCGCGTGCCGGCGAGATTGTGTCGGGCCTGCTCCCACTGGATGTCCTCGACCAGGCTGTAGAACTGACAAGCCTGCGCTCCATCGTCGGCTCGCCACGGCCCATTACCCATGCAGGATCCATTACCAGCCAGGGCGACATCGCCTTGCGCGCGGCAGCAGCGCGCAGTGTGCATGGCGTGGATGGCACTGGCGTCAAAGTGGGTGTGTTGTCAGATGCCTACGACACGCTCAATGGCGCCGCTGCGGATATCGTCAGCGGCGACCTCCCGGCCGCGGGTGTGCAGGTCCTGAACGGCGAGTCGACTTTATGCGGCACGCTGACCCCCTGCATCGACGAAGGTCGCGCCATGCTGCAGATCGTGCATGACCTGGCGCCGGGCGCTGACTTGCTATTCCACACAGGCCTGGGCGGCAACGCCAGTTATGCCAGCGCCATTACCGCGCTGGCGGCGGCCGGTGCCGACGTTATCGTCGACGACCTGATGTATCTCAATGAGCCCATGTTCGAGGACGGGGTTGTGGCGCAGGCCGTGGATGCCGTGAATGCCCAGGGCGTTGCCTATTACTCGGCCGCGGGTAACTCGGGGCGCGCCAGCTACGAAGGTGGGTTCACGGACAGTGGTGTGATCTTCTGCATTGAGTTTTTTGAGCCCATTGGAGACTGCAATGCTATCTACGAGCGGGTGGGCCGGATGCACGACTTCGACCCGGGCCCTGGCGTTGATCTTTACCAGCGCGTGACCGTACCCGTCGACGGCGTACTGACCATTGCCATGCAATGGGATGAACCTTTCGGGGGCGCCGGGTCGAGGACCGACTACGATATCGTGTTGCTGGACGAAACCGGCGGTCTCTATTACGAGATTAGCGCCAACGACAACGTCGCATCGGGAGAAGCCTGGGAAGTGCTGCAATTTCATAATTCCTGGGTCCTGGGTAATGGCACCGCGTTCTCGGTCATCATTACTTATGACGATGTGGATTCCGTTGGCTCACCGACCAATCAGATGAAAACCGTCGTGTTTGGCAGCTCGACCATCGATGAGTTCGCGACCAACAGCTCGACGCTGATGGGGCACGCTAATGCGGCCGGCGCGCAGGCGGTGGGTGCAGCCTTCTTCGCCGAGACGCCTGAATTCGGTGTCTCGCCGCCAGCCCTTGAGCCCTATTCGTCGGCCGGCGGCACGCCGATCCTGTTCAATGCCAACGGCACCCGCCGCAGCAGTCCCGAGATCCGCGAGAAGCCGGAGATAACGGCGGTCGATGGGGTGAATACCACGTTCTTTTTCAACGACAGCTATGGCATTGACGGCATCGATGATTTCTTCGGTACTTCAGCGGCCGCCCCGCATGCTGCGGGCATCGCAGCACTGATGCGTCAGGCCAGTCCGGCCGCCAGCCCCGCACAGCTGCGCAATGCACTGCAGGCGACTGCCGTCGATATGGGCGCTGCCGGCTTCGACTACGACTCCGGCTACGGCCTTGTGCGGGCCGACGCCGCTATTACCCATCTGCTGGCGGGCTCAGGTAATACGCCGCCCAGCGCGAGCTTCGACGCCAGCCCGGCTGGCCTGACGATTGATTTCACTGATACCAGCACCGACACGGGGGGCAGCGTGATCGGCTGGAGCTGGAGTTTCGGCGACGGCCAGACGGCGACCGCGCAGCATCCTTCCCATACCTATGCGGCTGCCGGCACTTACACAGTCACGCTCACCGTGACCGATAATGAGGGCAGTGATGACACCTACAGTCAGCCGGTGACGGTCAGTGACACCAGTGGCAACGCGCCGCCGGTGGCGAGCTTCACCTACAGCTGTTCGAGAAGGGATTGCGTGTTTGACGGAACCGGCTCCACTGACGACACAGGCATTGTGAGTTACGCCTGGGATTTCGGTGACGGTGGCAATTCGATACTGGCCAGTCCCTCACACACCTACTCAGCCAATGGCAATTACACCGTCAGCCTGGTGGTGACGGATGCTGAGTCGGCCAGTGACAGCGCGAGCGCATCATTCAGGATCAAGAACCGGGGTGACACGTCCGGCTCGGCCGGCGGCGGTGGGGATGGTGGCGATGGCGGTGACACCAGTACCGGCGGCTCGGAGAAAGGTCGTAAAAAGTGCAGTGATGGTGCCGACAACGACGGCGATGGACTGATCGACGGTGCCGATCCGGACTGCTAGAGCAATAGGGCTCGAACCGCGTTTTTTTTGCAGCGTGGGTGATTGCCGAGTGACTGCGGTACACCACGCTGAAATCACCCTTCGCGCGGATATCTGCTCGATGCCCTCATGCTGATTGGCGTGCGTATCTTGTTGCCGTGCAGTTATACCGGCGTCGCAGCGCTGGCAAGGTTCAGGTAGCGAGCTTCCGTTCAGCTGGCGCCGGACAGGGCGGTACCGCGCGGTTTGGCCAGCGTGCCATAGCGCAGGCGCACAAAGATCGCGAACAGCAAGATGCCGGTGCTGCCAATGCCCATCATCAGAAACGGGCCGCCCTGGGTCCAGATATCGAACAGGTAACCACCCAGCACCGTGCTGACCAGCGTGCCGATGGAGCCAAAGAAATTGAACGCGCCCAGGGTCGAGCCGGTAATGCGCGGGTCGGCTTCCTGGCCAATCAAGGTCTGGCCGGCGATGACCGAGGTGACCATGCCGCATCCCAGTACGATGCCCACGGGGATGGCTAAACCCAGCAGCGGGTTTTCCAGGCCGCCGAATACCAGGTAGCCCGCCGCGCCCAGGGCCGAGGCAATGATCAGGCCGGTGACGCGATCCAGGCGGTCGTTGAGATAGCCGAACAGGGCAGCGAAGGGCAGGGGCGCCACCATGACGATGGCCAGTAGTTTGCCGGCTTCCGCTTGTGCATCCCCGGCGCTCATGTTCATGGCCAGCCCGGCCTGCTGTGCCCAGAGGGACAGGTAGGCACCGATGACCACGTTGTCGCCGCGGGCGATAAAGGCACTGGCATAAGCCAGGGCAATGCGCGGGTTACGCGCGGCACCAAAGCCTTCTTTGACCAGTTGCGCCAGCGGGATTTTCTGGTGTTCGAGGATGAGTGTTTCACCCCGTAAACCCGTCCACACAATCGTTGCCGACACCAGGCCGACCAGGCCCACGCCGGTGATGGCCATGCGGCCGGCCACGACGGGGTCGTAACCTGCCTGGGTCAGCCAGCTGATCACCTGGCCGCCGATGCCGGCGAGTATTGCCAGGCCAATGGCGTTGAGTACCGAGCCCAGGGCCACCAGTTTGCCGCGCGACATTTCCTGCGGGTAATCCGTCAGCACCGTGGTGAAGGTGCAGATCACGGCCGCTGCACCCACGGCAAAGATGGCGCGGAAGGCGGTTAGCATCAGCACCGAGGTGGCGAAGGGGTAGGCCATGTAGCCGGCGGTGATCATCAGGTAACCAAAGGCCAGCACCGGGCGCCGACCGATGCGATCGGCCAGGGCACCGAAGGGCCCGACCAGGCTGATGAGCACCAGTTCGTGCACCAGGCCCATCTTGGCGATCACCCGGCCGTGTTCGGATTCCGGTATGCCCAGCATGATTTCCAGCACGTAGGGTTGCTGGAAGTTCAAAAACACCAGCAGGCCAATGCTGATGAACAGCACATATAAAAGAGTCCAGCCGTTGAGGCGGGTAACGCCGGGCTGGAGCCAGATGTAGCCGAGTTTGGTGCCGTTGGGATCGTGCATGGGGGGCCTGTGGGTCAGAAAGTACGGGAGCGCCCTGTGTATTGGCCGGCGCAGACCAATGGGCTTAAGGCCATTGTGCGGCAAGCCCATTGGCCAGACCAACAAGTCCGGTGCGTTTTCCGGCGGTTGTCCGGTCTTCGGCCATCCGGCCAGCCAGCGCTGAACCTGGCCGCCCCGCTGCTATCCTTGCCCGCCTTCTATTAAATGAGTCAGGAATACCCATGTCCGACGCCGGTAAATTTGTTTCCAGCCCCATGCGGGACAACTGGTATCAGCGTTCTTCCTTTTTAGGTTCCAGCTTTGCACTGATTACCTCCGTCAGTGAAGACGGGCTGACCAACATCGGACCCTACCAGCTGTCTTTTCCTTTCGAGGTGAATACCGGGCGTTCCTGGATGGTGATCAGTCGGAATACGTCGAACACGGCCACCAATGTGTGGCGCACTCACAAGTGCGCGCTGAATTTTATCGAGTACGATCGTGACAAGATCGACACCATCCTGAAGTTCGGCTACCCGGGCCAGACCACGGCCGAGAAGATGGCCTACAACACCTTTGAACTTATGGACAGCCCGACGCCAGGGCGCGAACCTGACGAGCGGCATCCGCAGATCCTGGCGGACGCCTACCAAGTCTACGAGTGCACCCTGGACGTGAAGCGCATTGAAGAGAATCCCATCCTGCGCGATTCGCCGTCGGCCCACCTGCTGCTGAACATCGACAACATCCTCGTGAAAGAAAAGTGGATGGCGCACATTGACGGCACCAAGGACAGCATGCCGAACATCCCGCTGACCTACGGCTTCCGCGGCGGCGCCACCTTCTGGTTCGGCGAGGTGCAGCCCGCCTACAAGCTGCCGATCCCGGATATGGGCCCGAACCACGAGCTGGTGCACTACGAAGCCAACCGGATGGACGAGGAAGTGAAGTTCACCTGGGAGGCCTGCAAGCAGCTCACCGGCATCCCCAATGCCTTCCTGCAGAACGTGCTGGGCGGCATCGTGAAGCAGGCCAAGGCGCGGGGCATCACGGAAGTGGACGAAGACTTTGTGCTGGCGCTGAACAAGGAGCGCGAGAACAGCTGAGTGGGATACTTGAGCTGCTCGCTTGGCAGGCAGCTCAAATCGTCACTCGGTGACGCAGCGGCTTCAATCAGCCTGGCCTGTCTTTTCGCTCATGCTGCTGAAACTATCTAATAGCCCCACATTCGGCCCTCTATCAGATAGCTTTGCCGGTGCTAGACTTCAGCCATGAATAAAAAAGCAGAAGACATATACCAGAAGGCGCTGTCCCTGAGCGAAGAAGAGCGCGAACGCCTCGCCCTGTTGCTGCACAACACACTGGCGGATGGCTTCGCCTCCCCCCCGATCGAGCGGGCCTGGATGGATGAATGCGATCGCCGGGAAGCGGCCGTTGAGAGGGGCGAGATGGAACTGATTCCGGCTGAAGAAGTCCATCGGGGTGTGAGCAAACAGCTGCAGAAGTGAAACTTCGCTATACCGCGGCTGCCGGCCACGAATTGCTGGCCGCCGTCGAGTTTTACGAAGGGCAGGAAACGGGACTCGGCGAGGCATTTCAGGCAGAAGTGGCACGCATTGAGTCGATACTACTGCGGCATCCCCGCTACGGGCGCCGGGTCAGAGGCGGGCGGCGCTCGGTATTGCTGTGGCGATTCCCTTACCGCCTCGTCTATTCCATCGATCAGGCAGGCATCCGGATTCTTGTGCTCGCGCATCAGAAGCAGCGGCCCGACGCCTGGTGGGCAAGGGTGGACGAGCCGCCCTCGAGCTATGCGACGGCGGTGGGATGAGCGGAAACAGGCTCCTGGCCGTCCATTTTCTGGATAGGGGGCTTCGCGCTGGTTGACCGCACAGCCCCAGCCCTGAGAATGGCTGGGGCAGGATCAATCAACCCGCGATGCGGTGTCGCGGTCACCCGAACGGAATGCCTAGATGCAGCTCCCTGAATTTGAATACCTAAGACCCAAGACCCTGGCCGAGGGCCTGGCCGCCTTGGCCGAGCACGGTCCGGACGCCACCATCATGTCCGGCGGCTCCGATCTGCTGATCAACATGAAGTTCCGGCTGGATACGCCCAAGTACTTGGTCAGCTTCAACGCGGTGCAGGAGATGAAAGCTATCGAGCCCCAGGCCGACGGCGGTTTAAGCCTGGGCGCCGGCTGCACCCTGACGCAGCTCGCAGAGAGCGAAGTGCTGGCCGAGAAATACCCGGCCCTGCACCAGGCCCTGTTCTCCGTGGGCTCGAAGCACGTGCGCAATGCCGCGACCCTGGGCGGCAATATCTGCCTGGACACGCGTTGCTGGTACACGAACCAGTCGGAAAACTGGCGCGAAACCCGCGACGGTTGCTTCAAGACCGACAATGAGTTGTGCCACGTGATCAAGTCGGCCGATAAGTGTCATGCCATCAACAGTTCGGATTCCGCGCCGGTGCTGATTGTTTTGGATGCATCGGTGACCCTGGCCAGTGTGAACGGCACGCGCGATGTGCCGGTGTCAGAGTTCTACAACAATGACGGCGTGGATCACACGGTCATGCGACAAGGCGAAATCCTGGTGGGTGTGACCCTGCCGCCGCCCAAAGGGCGCAGCGTATACGCCAAGCTCGCCCAGCGCGACGGCCTGGACTTCGCCTCGGGCACCTTTGCGGCCGGCATTGTCGGCAGTAACGAAAAGCCCGAATCCGTCTGCCTGGTCATGGGCTCGGTGGGTCCGGAACCGAAAGTGCTGGCGGACTCTGCCGCCATTATCAAAGCTTCCGGGCTGAACGAAGAATCGATCGAAACGGCGGCCCTGGCCGCACGGGCCTCTTTAGGTGAGGTCACCAATTTATTCACGCCCTCCGGCTACAAGCGCCGGCTGGTGAAGGCCCTGGTCAAGGACGCGCTGGGCGAACTGCGTGATTTACAAGTGTGAGCTAAAGCAATGGCGAAACAAATTATCACCCTGACGGTCAACGGCGATGAACACGAGATTGCTGTTGCGCCTTATCAGACCTTATTGGAAGTGCTGCGTGACGATCTTGCGTTAACGGGCACCAAGCGCGGTTGCACCGCCGGCAGCTGCGGCGTGTGTACGGTGAACGGCGAGAAGGGCGAAGCGGTCCTGTCCTGCTGTGCGCTGGCCGTGGAATGGGACGGCCGCAGCCTGACCACGGTGGAAGGCGTGCAGGAAGGCAATGACCTGCATCCGGTGCAGCAGAAGTTCCTGGAATACGGTGCCGTGCAGTGCGGTTTTTGCACGCCGGGGCTGATCATGTCCGCTAAGGCGCTGCTGGATGTGAACACCAGCCCGAGTGAGAAGGACATCAACGAAGCCATGGCCGGCGCGATCTGCCGCTGCACCGGCCATATCAAGGTGAAGATTGCGATCCGCGAGGCCGCGAAAGTGCTGCGTGAACGTGAAGGAGGAGTTGCCGATGGCCAGGCCTAAGGAAGATCTCGCTGTAGTCGGCAAAAACTGGGCCCGCCTGGATGGTACGGACAAGGTCAGTGGCCGCTCAATCTTTGCCGACGATGTGCGCCTGCCCGGCATGTTGTTCGGCAAGGTGGTGCGCAGCCCGCATCCCCATGCACGCATCCTCAATATCGATACCAGCAAGGCCGAAGCCCTGCCCGGCGTGAAGGCCGTGGTGACACCCGAGGATGCCAAGGGCATCTACATCGGCATTAACCAGCCGCTGTTGCCCACAGGCAATGTGAACCACGTGGGCCACGAGGTTGTCGGCATTGCGGCCACCAGCGAACGCATTGCGGCCAAGGCCGCCGGGCTGGTGGAGATCGAGTACGAACTGCTGCCGGACCTCACGGACCTGCGTGATGCCATCAAGCCCGATGCCGTGCAGTTGCACGAGAAGGCCAAGGGCAATATCGGTTGGGAGGTCGCCCAGGACTTTGGAGATCCGGATGCAGCGTTTGCTGCTTGCGATGTCATTCATGAAGATGAGTTCATCACCAACGCGACGCACAATTGTTACGCCGAGTACCATGTCTGCGTGTCGGATTTCTCCAAGGCCGGCAAGCTCGTGGTGTACACGCCCACGCAATCCGCAATCCTGTTCCAGAAAACCATCGCCGCTGCCTTCAAGATGGACGAAAGCGACGTGCGGATGCTGACACTCAACACGGGCGGCGGTTTTACCGGCCGCACCTCGGCCCGGCCCCACCATTTCATTTCCGCCCTGTTGTCCCGCAAGGCCGGACGCCCGGTGCGCCTGCGGGCGGCGGGCGATGAAGAGTTCATCATGTGTCGTGCCGGCGGCGAGGTGGTTTACAAGCTGAAGTCCGGCGCGACCAAAGACGGTGTCCTGAAAGTCCTTGAGGTGGATCTGCTCTTCGATACCGGCGCCTATATCGAGTCGCAGATGATCGTGACTACGCTGACCAGCAAGTACCTGGGGGCACTGTATCCGATTGAAGCTTCCCGCTATCGCGGTCGCCTGATCCACACCAATCACATGCCGTACTACTTTCACCATGGCGGTGGCCTGGCGCAGTTCCAGTTTGCGCTGGGTCAGCACATGGACGAACTTGCCCACAAGCTGGGCATGGACTCCGTCCAGTTCAGTCTGTTGAACGGCGTCGAGGAGGGTTACACCACGCCGGACGGCACGACCACCTATCACAGCTGTGGCCTGAAAGAATGTATCGAGAAAACCGCTGATCTCGCCGGCTGGAAAGACAAGTACGGCAAGCTGCCCAAGTACAAAGGCATCGGCCTGGGGATAGGCGCCATGGCCTCGGGTGCGAAGGGCCTGTTCAAGCATGACACCTCGGCCGCGATGATCCAGGTGAATACCGACGGCAAGGCCTCGCTGTTCATCGGGTTGCCGGATATGGGGCAGAGCTCCCATACCACCATGGCGATCATTGCCGCCGAAGTGCTGGGTATTTCCCCGGAGGACATTCGCGTGGTGTCCGGTGACACGGACACCGATCCCTTTGATGTGGGTGCCTTCACCCAGCGCGGCACATTTAACACCGGCAACGCGACGAAAAACGCGGCACTGGATGCACGCGACCAACTCTCCGGGCGCGCCGCCAGCCTGCTCGAGTGCGAAGAGGCGGACCTGGTCTGGCGTCACCACCAGGTCTATTCCAAACAGAACCCGGATAACAAGATTGCCTTCCGCAAAGTGGTGGACGAGACCCTGAACAGCATGGAGGGCCGCTTCGTGATGGGCCGTGGCTACTACAACTCGCCCCTGAAGAAAGGCTCCATGGCGTTCTCCTTCGGTGCGCAGATTGCCGAAGTTACGGTGGATCCGGGCACGGGCGTGGTGACCGTAGACAAAATGACCGCCTCCCATGACGTGGGTCGGGCCATCAACCCGCGCGTGGTGGAAGGCCAGATCGACGGCCAGATCTTCAGCGGCATGTCCCAGGTGCTCTACGAAGAAACCATCATGGAAGATGGGCAGGTAATGAACCCGTCACGCCTGGACTACAAGATGCCGCGAGCTTACGAGATGCCGGAAGTGGACCACATTATCGTGGAATCCATCGATCCGAACGGCCCCTTTGGCGCCAAGGAAGTGGGTGAAGGGCCCATCGTCTGCACCATGCAGGCCATTGCCAATGCGGTGGCCAATGCGATTGGTGCGCGCGTGCACGAAATGCCCCTGGCCCCGTGGCGGGTTTTGCGGGTGGCGAATAATGCAGAACAGCTTGCTGAGCAGGACGCCGCATCAAAGCGAAAAGCAGTGGCAGGCGAATAAGCTTGCCAGTATGAACAGAACCGGCGTCGTCATGACGCCGTGTTATACAGATCCTTGTGCCATTCTCTGTGCAAGGTCCGGACCAGGGCAACACCCATGAAACTCTACGGCTCCATTGCTTCACCTTACGTCGCCCGTGTGGTGATGTTCGCCGATCTGAAGGGCATTGAACTGCCCATGGAGGCCGCGCCCGGTGGCATGGGCTCCGATGAGTACAAGGCCATCAATCCCACGGGAAAAATTCCCGCCCTGCAGGTAGACGGCCCGCATGGCAAACAGACCATCGCCGAGTCCACGGTGATTTGCGATTACCTGGAAGCGGCCCACCCGCAGCCGGCGCTGATCCCGGCTGAGCCCATGGCCCAGGCCCAGACGCGCATGATTGCGCGCATGACGGATTTGTATGTGGCGCCGCACAACACGCCGCTGAATCGCATGGGGCCGACTCGTGATGAGGCACTGATTGCGCAGCAGGCGGCACTGTTTGCCACAGGCTTTGGCTACATCGAAGCCTTCATGGGCCCCGGCCCGTTTGTCGTGGGCGATTCGCCCACGCTGGGTGATTGCGCGCTGGCGCCGTTCATCATCATGCTGAAGGAAAACATTTTCGCGAATTTCCCCGAGGTGGCGGACCCCACGGCCGGGGACGGCGGACTGGCCGAATGGTGGCAAGCCATGCAGGCCCATCCCGTGGCTGGCAAGACCCTGGCCCACTACGAAGAGGAGCTGGTGAAGTTCCTCAAGTGGCTGCGCGAGAAGATGGCCAAGCGCCGGGGCGGGTAGGGGCTCTGCCTGATCGCGTCCCTTCTGACAGCAAGGTCCGTTGCTCGATCAACGCAGGGCCGGTCATAGACCAATGCGGGTCCGGACTCTAGAATTCTGCATATGAAAAGACGTCTGTTTCTGAAGTCGCTCTGGATCAAGAGCATTGCGCTGCCGTCGGCCTATCTGCTGTCGCCCTCCCTGTTGTCGAAGGCGGATTCACTGACGCCGCCCGAGAGCGATGCCGACGAGCACCGGCATGGCTGCGGGCGCACGGACGCCGGCGAGGAGAAGCGGCGCTACGGTTTTATGGCCCGGGATTTTTTCGATCCCCACCTGGAACTGATCCGGCTGCTGAAGGAAGCCAGCGAGATCGAGCATTCGCTGATGATTCAGTACCTGTTTGCGGCCTTTTCCCTGAAGCCGAAATACCAGGCCCTGGTGGGCCCGCCTGTGCCGTCCAGCGATGGCCTTTTGGGTATCGCGATCCAGGAAATGCAGCACCTGGCCATCGTGAATCGCCTGCTGGTGGCCCTGGGCGCCGGCCCGAACCTCGATCGGCAGGATTTCCCTCACGAGCCCGATATCTACCCCTTTCCCCTGAACCTGGAACGCCTGACCCGCGCCAGCCTGGCTCGCTATACCTATGTGGAAGCCGGGCGCGAGAGCATGCCGACGGACGGACCCATGGCGGCGACCAATCAGCGGCTGTGCGACGCGCTGACGGCGGAACTCGGCGCCGATACCCAACTCAACCATGTGGCCGGGCTGTACGCCATCATCATCCGGCAACTGGAAACCATGGCCGAAGAGGGCAGCCTGCAACTCGACGACCTCGATGACTGGCTCGAACAGCTTAACTACATCGCCCTGGAAGGCGAGCAACAGCACTTCGAGTTCTTCAGCCGGCTGTTACTGGGCCTGCATCCGGTTCTGGCGGGTCAGCCGAACCCCTGGAATCTGGACGAGGATGACCCCGACTATCCGTCTTTCTCTGTGGCGCCGAACCCGACGGCCTACCTGGGCCACGAAAACCAGATTACGGAAGGGGTAGCCCGGGCGCTGGCCTGGATTAGCAACCTGCATTACTGGGTGGTGCTGATGATGCTGGATCTCTATTACCGCACCGGTCGCGAGGGTCTGAACGCCATGGCCCAGGCCCATATGGTGGGGCCCATGCAGTCCCTGGCCGGAAGACTGGCCAAAGACCATGTGGGCCTGCCCTTTGACCGGCTCAGCATGGGTTACTCGCCGGCGCCTGATCATGCCGGCAATCTGCGGTTCATCGGGCGGCTGTCGGCTGAGATCGATTCCCTGGTGAAACAGTTGCCCGAGTACCTGCCGGCCGACTACCCCGCGGATATGCACCGGGCTACATGGGACCTGATTCAGGCGGAGCTCAAGGCCCTGGGCTGAGGGCCTGGCCGCCCTTGGTCTGTCCACAGTCGATTGATCAGCCGCACCGCTTCGGTCGCGGAATCGCTTATGTCGATGCCTGCTTGCTGGCCGCCATGACACTGGCCGGTCCCGGGGCACTATGGACGCTGGGTCGCCGGCTGGCGAGCCTGGCGGCCGACCTGGGAGCGGTTAGCCGTCGACGGAGGTAAAATGAACAGATACACAACTTTCCCGGTCGAGGCTATGGACGAAAATTACTACGAGAACGAAGAGAACGTCGAGAACTACACCAAGTTCACCCCTGCCCATGACGGCGCCCAGCTGGTCGATGCCCTCAGGGAGCACGTTGAGCCCCATGCCAGCGTGCTGGAGCTGGGCATCGGTCCCGGCAAGGACCTCAAGCGGCTCAAAGAGTATTTTGAGGTAACGGGCTCGGACTATTCCCAGCTGTTTCTCGAGCGTTACCGCAAGACCGACAGTAAGGCGGATCTTTTGCACCTGGACGCGCGCACTCTGGACACCGACCGCACTTTTGACGCGATCTTTTCCAACAAGGCCCTGATCCACCTGTCCCCTGACGAGTTGCAGCAGTCCTTTGACCGGCAGCACGATGTACTGAATGACAACGGCGTGATCATGCATTCCTTCTGGTACGGCGAGGGCGAAGATACTTTCAATGGCTTAAAGCTCGTTTACCACAACGAGAAAGATCTGACGGCGATGCTCAAACACAAGTTCACGATCATCGCCCTGCACAAGCATGCGAAACAGGCCGAGAACGATTCCATCTACGTGCTGGCCAGCAAGAAACATGAGCTTGGGGTCGAGTCACTGGTGACATGACGGGTCTGGCTACGTGGCAGGCGCGCGCTGCACAAGGCGAAGCCGAGGCCCAGTTTCAGCTGGGCCTGCTCTATGACAATGCTGAAGGGGTGCCGCGGGACCCGGTGGCCGCAGCTAATTGGTATCGCTTCGCCGCAGATCAGGGTCACGAGCAGGCCCAGCTGCACCTGGGTTTGATTTTCAACGCCGGCGACGTGGGCTTTGAACGCGACGATGTCGAAGCGGCGCGCTGGTTTCTGAAATCCGCCGAGCAGGGCGTGGCTGATGCCCAGTTCAACCTGGCCCTGATGTATTACAAGGCCGAGGGCGTCGAGCAAAGTGACGCCGAGGCTGCCAAGTGGTTTGAGGAGGCGGCGGGGCAGGGCCATGCCAAAGCGCAGTTCAATCTCGGTGCCTTACATGCCAATGGTCACGGTGTTGAACAGAGTTTTTCCACGGCTTACCGGCTCTGGCTGATGGCCAGCCTGCAGGGCGACTTTAATGCCACGGAAAACCTGGAGATGATGCGCGCCCGGGTGAATGATGCAGAAGCCGAGGCCGGTCAGGCGGCGGCAGTGGAGTGGTTCAACAGCCAGGTGGCTTAGTCACAGTAAGAAGGTTCCGAAAAGGGGTCGAACCGATTTTTCTTGCGGGAAAAAT
>CAKZWQ010000058.1 GCA_937921935.1 uncultured Gammaproteobacteria bacterium
TCCCATTCGATCAGATTGATCAGAACCCCGTCGGGGTCGCGGCAGCACATTTCCCGCTGTTTGACCTGGGCGCCGATCTTCAGATGCACCGGCGCGCAAAGTATTTGATGGTGCCCTGCCTGCAGAGCCTGTACGACGGAATCCAGGTCAGCACAATAGAACACCAGGCAGGTCTCACCCTGGTTGATGCTGTCCAGTTGTCGCGATAGCGGTGGCGGCTGAGGCTGTGTGATTTCAAACAGGCCGACCATACCCCAGGCAGGTCCCGGTGCTTTCAGGATGCAGGCCCGGGTATGCGAGCTGGCCGGCATGCCCAGGAGTTCATGGGCATTGCCTTGGGTGAGTTCGCCTTCGAACCAGCACTCCTGCAGACCCAGGACCTGTTCATAAAACTGCCGTGAAGCGGTGAGATCGGCCACGAACAAAGCGGTGCGGACCATGGGGCTGATTCGTGTCATGGGATTGTCCCTCAGGGCAGGGGTTCGGTGGGGCCTGCCAGCTGCCAGCTGCGTTGCAGGAATTGCCAAAGGTCGATGAAAGACTGACGGTTGGCAGCTTCATTGAAGCCCATGGTGTAGCCGTCACTGTTGCCACACTTTGAGATTGCCAGGATGGCGCCCACAGGGTTCTCCATGGAGTAACCGCTGGTCATTTCCACGTTGGTGTTTTCATTCGTCCATTTCATCAGGCAGTCCCGCGTCACCACCGCATCTTCCACGAAAGCCTGCGGAAAGGGGTTGTTCCAGCCGTGTCCGGCACCGGGATAAGTCTTCAGCGTGACATCGACGCCGAGGTTCTGGAGCCGATCCTGGAATTTCTCACAGCCGGGGATGGACATGGATTCATCGGCCTCGCCCATCATGATCAGCACAGGGCTGCCCTCAACGCGGAAATCGTCGAAATCCACCATACAGCCGCCATAGAACATGGCATAAGCGGAAAATCGGGGCCCGTCTTTGCCGAGCACATTTTCGACGACGGGTTCGAACATCATGTAAAGAGCTGAACCCGCACCGAGGGAAAAGCCCGTGACCCCGATGCGTTCGGCATCTATGTAGGGGTGCTCCTGCAGGGCGAGCAGAGCGCTGAGGGCGTCGGCCATCTGCGTATAGATCGGTGCCTTTCTCAGGCGCTCGAGGTACGGGTCTGTGCTGCGCAGATTCCGGGCGGTGAAGGTATCCACCGCAAGGCCGGCGATGCCGTTGCGAGCCAGGCGCATGGCCAGGTTTACACTGCGTCCGGCCCAGGCACCGCCGGACCCGTGCAGAATCACCATCAGCGGAACTTTGTTCTGTGCGGAGGCCCCTGGGGGCAACACAAGCGTGCCGCCCGTTGTTTGCTGAATGGCTGTGATTCCGCCGTCAGCGAAGTCCTGGCCGGTTTTTGCATTGAAGCTGGGAAAGCCGACAATGCCATCGGGTCTCTCTTCGAAGCTTGTCGCGTAGAAGATGTTCACGGCACGGTCCGGTTGCGGCCATAGCTGGGTCGCTCCATAGACAGCCAACAGCAGGACTAGTCCGAGGCCGGCGCGCTTTAGCCATTTATTCAAGGTCTGTCATCCTCCGCCTCGTGCCAGATCCGTTGCTGTCCGGTCTATAATGAAAGCATTAACGGAGTTTGCCAATGACACTGACACGACGCGCGACCTGGCTGCTGGCTGGTCTTCTGGTTTTTTCTTCTACGGCTTGGGCGGGTGCTCACGAGCAAACTGAAAAGGCGGCAACGGGCGGCGACCGTACGGCGCGCGTGGTGGGTGGAGCCATAGTTAGTCTGGCTGATTCTTCCCGGACAGCTGCCGAATGGGCCAAGGCAAGGCCGGACTATCGCGAACTGGTGCCCAAGAAGCGCTAGCTCAAAGATTTTCGGCGCTCAGGGGGAGCGCCGACATGGGAATACCGTTGGCGTAGAGATACTCAACCACCTGCCCCATCTCCAGGGCTGTCAGGCGAAGTTTTCTTTCGACTGCCCAGGTACCGATCAGCGGCGGTATCCAGAAATCCGGCTGCATGCTCGCTTCAAAAGCCAGCCGGGTTTTCCCCTCTGCTTCGATAACCCGCCAGCGGGTAGCATAAACACTAAAGTCGCTGCGCTCGGGCAGGGCTACGGTCACCAGGCTTTTCTTCGGCGTGGCCCACATCCTTTCTACTTTTTCGAAGCGTTTGCAGAACATGAATACACAGCTGGCGACCTGGGTGTATCCCAGTTGCCCGCCCTTTTCGTCGGGTTCCAGGTAGCGTGTCGCTACCATCCCGGCCGCCAGATTATGGAATCGATCGAAGTCCGTCAGGACCTCATAAACAAAGTCCGGCGGCGCCTCCACCAGGGTTTCAGCCTCCAGGCGAAACACGTCGCCTCGCTTGTTTACGGCGACATGATTGATCTCAACGGCTACGGCGCCGGTGCTGTAGCCCATACCGAGGAGCGCGAGGATTAAAGATAGGAAGCGCATGGAATAAAGGTTCGCGCGGCAGTGGCTTTTGGTTCTGGGCCGGCTCTCAGGCCGAGCGGACTTTGTAGTTGCCGCGATCCTGATCGAAGTCCAGGGCCAGCAGGCCCTGCTTCTGGGCGTCTTCAAGGAGTTCGGAGAAGCTTTTGTAACCGTAATAAGCTTCGCTGAAGCCCGGGTAAACCCGTTTGACCGTCTGCTTGATCATTGAGCCCCAGATCGGATCGTAGTCCGATTCCAGGGATTCCACGGTCTCCACGATGCGCTCTACCGCTTCCTGCTGCTTCGGCGAGCTGGCCTTGGTTTTGCTGGCCTTCTTGCGGGTTTTCCGTTTCCGGGAAACCTCGATCAGGTCATCGTAATAAACAAACTCATCGCAACTGGCTGCCAGAATGTCGGAGGTCGAGTTGCGGACCCCGCAGCCCAGCACGCGCTTGTTATTTTCCTTGAGCTTGGAGACCAGGGGAGAAAAATCGCTGTCGCCAGTCAGCAGGGCGAAAACATCGATATGCGTTTTTGAATAGCAAAGATCGATCGCATCGACCACCATTCTGATGTCGGCACTGTTTTTGCCACTGACCCGTGATCTGGGGATGTCCACCATTTCGATCCCGAGCTTATGGAATTCCCGGCCAATCTTGCTGTATTGGCCCCAGTCGCAGTAGGCACGCTTGTAAACTATGCGCCCCTTCTCCAGCAGTCTTTTGATAATCAGTTCAATCTGGAAGTCTGCGCCTTTGAGGTCTTTGACCCCGAGGGCAAGATTCTCAAAGTCGACAAAAACGGCAATTTTCGGTTCGTCATTCATGGGCGGATCTTAGCAGCCCCGGGGCCTGCGGCAGATAAATGGCCCCCCGGGACTGCGATCTGCCCCGCATTGAGCCAAGTCCGGCTTGGGCCCGTGCCTCACAGGGTGCGACAATTCTCTTATGAAGGCCGCCCGCCAGCTATTCTCCTACGATGTCCCCCCGGATGCTCCGGGCGTGGGCTGCCCCTTCCTGCCCATGAGTCGGGCAGAGATGGACGCCCTGGGCTGGGACGCCTGCGACATCATCCTGGTCACCGGTGACGCCTATGTGGATCACCCGAGTTTCGGCATGGCCATCATCGGCCGTTTTCTCGAGGCTCAGGGTTTTCGGGTCGGCATCATTGCCCAGCCGGACTGGCGCAGCCCGGAAGCATTCCGCGCCCTGGGCGAACCGAAGCTGTTCTTCGGCGTCACGGCCGGCAACATGGATTCCATGGTCAATCGCTATACCTCGGATCGCAAGGTTCGGCGGGACGATGCCTATACGCCCGGTGGCGAGGGTGGTCAGCGGCCCGACCGTTCGCTGATCGTCTATTCACAACGAGTTCGGGAAGCTTTCCCCCGTGTGCCGCTGATCGTCGGCGGTATTGAGGCCAGCCTGCGCAGAATCGCCCATTACGATTACTGGTCAGACAAAGTCCGGCGTTCCGTGCTGTTGGACTCGCGCGGCGATTTACTGGTTTTTGGCAATGGCGAGCGGCAGATTGCCGAGATCGCCCATCGCATGCGCGCAGGCGAAGCGATTCACTCGATCCAGGATGTCCGCGGTACTGCCTTTATGCGCAGTGACTTCCCCGACGACTGGCGGGAGCTGGATTCCACGCACCTGGATGCACCCGGACGGGTGGATGCCCATCCGGACCCCTATGTTATGGGCCCGGGTAAGGATAAGGGTGAGGCTAAGGAAACGGAGAGCGTGGTGAAATTCGCCCGCGATATCCCCCGTCGGGAACGCTCCCAGACAGCCATTCGCCTGCCGGCTTTCGAGCAGGTCTGTGACGATCCGGTTTTGTATGCCCACGCCTCGCGAATTCTTCACCTGGAGTCCAATCCCGGTAATGCCCGCGCCCTGGTGCAGCGGCACGGAGATCGGGAGGTCTGGCTGAATCCGCCGCCCATTCCCCTGAAGACCCAGGAGCTGGACAGCGTATACGAGCTGCCCTACCAGCGCCGTCCGCATCCGGTCTATGGGGACGCGAAAATTCCTGCCTATGAGATGATTCGCTTTTCCATTGCGATTCAGCGTGGCTGCTTTGGTGGCTGCACTTTTTGCTCCATCACCGAGCATGAAGGGAGAATTATTCAGAATCGCTCGGAGAAATCTGTCCTGCGTGAGATCGAGGCGGTTCGTGACAAGGTGCCGGGATTTACCGGTGTCATTTCCGATCTGGGCGGCCCCACCGCCAATATGTATCGACTTGCCTGCAAAAGTCGGAAGATCGAGTCGGCCTGTCGTCGGCCGTCCTGTGTTTTTCCCAAGGTCTGTCCGAACCTGAACACGGACCACAAGCCCCTGATTCGACTGTATCGCAAGGCTCGTGAGATCGAAGGCGTGAAGAAAGTACTGATTGCCTCAGGGGTTCGTTATGACCTGGCCGTGGAGTCGCCCGAGTACGTGAAAGAGCTGGCCCAGCATCACACGGGCGGGTATCTGAAAATTGCCCCGGAAGCTATTGCCGAGGGTCCTTTGTCCCTGATGATGAAGCCCGGAATTGGGACCTACCACCGTTTCAAAGAAATGTTTGACCGTTACAGCAAGGAGGCAGGTAAAGAGCAGTACCTGATCCCTTACTTTATCGCAGCGCATCCGGGTACCTCCGATAATGACATGCTGGAGCTGGCGCTCTGGCTAAAACAGAACGGCTTCAGGGCTGACCAGGTGCAGGCATTTCTGCCTTCACCCATGGCAACCGCAACAGCCATGTATCACTCCAAGCGTAATCCCCTGCGGCGGATTTCTCGCCGCAGTGAGCGAGTTCGCGTACCCCGCGGGCTGAGAGTGCGTCGGCTGCACAAGGCCTTCCTGCGTTATCACGATGCAGAGAACTGGCCGCAGATCCGGGCGGCCTTACGGCGCATGGGCCGGGTCGATCTGATTGGTGATGCGGCACATCAGCTGGTGCCGGCCTGGCAGCCCAAGGGGACGGGTTTGACAGCGGACGGCCGGCGTCAGAAGCCAGGCGCGTTTCGGACTCAGCACACTGGCTTGCCCGATGCGAAACCACGCCACCAGCGCGGTCGTCCAGGCCGCAAGTAGCCAGTTCTAGTCAGGCAGTTTTCGCTTCTGGACCTTCCCGGCCGCAGTCTTCGGCAGGTTTGGCAGCAGGCGAACATCCGCCGGGACCTGGTTGGGTTTCAGTTCATCCCGGCAATAAGTGAGGATCTCGGCCTTACTGAGTTGGCCCGTCGTGACCACATAGGCCACCGGTTCCTGACCCAGGAGCCGTGAGGCGCGACCTATCACCGCCGCTTCCTCAATTTGCGGATGCTCCAGCAGCGTGCTTTCGATGATGCCAGGCTGGATGTTTTCACCGCCGCGAATGATCATGTCATCGACGCGGCCTTCCACGTAAAGAAAGCCATCCTGGCTTAGATATGCCATATCGCCCGTGTAGTACCAGCCATCGATTATTTTTTCGGAGAAAGTCGATTGGTCCGGGTTGCCAAAATACCCTGTGGATACGCCGGGTCCGCGACATCGCAGCCGTCCCAGTTCGCCAGCAGGAAGGAGTTGATCGTTTGCATCGACAATCTGTATATCTAGCGTCGGACTAGGCTTGCCAACACTGCCAGAATGCGTTCTGAATTCAGCTGCCGATAAAGAGGATATTCGGGCGGTGGCCGAGGTAGAGTAGAACTCCCAGGTGCGTGGACATATTTTTCCCGCGATCGCCTGCTTTTCAGTCGCTGACATTGGCGCTGCGCCAATCACCAGAAATTCAAGTTCCGGGAACAGGGGTTGCTTGGGGAAGTCGAGGTCGAGCAGCTGGCGCACCATCGTAGGAACTAGAAACAGGAAACTTATCTTGAAGTCGCGAACGGCCTGAACCAGTTCCTCGGCGGAGAGTAATGGCGGGTAGAGTACGACCGTGTTACCCAGGCTAAGGTGATACAGGATCAGGCTACTGCCGCCTGCAAAACAAAGGGGCAGCACCGACAGGTAGCGCGTGCCCCGATAGTCGCCGAGGCCTTCTATGCTTCGCCCAGTGCGGTGTAAGAACCCTTCGTGAGTGACGATGGCGCCCTTGGCCCGGCCTGTGGTTCCAGACGTCAGATTCAGTAACAGGGGGGTATCCTGGATAGCGGCCGGCAGAGTTGCTCCATTCTGAGAGGCCACGCCTTGCCGCCACTGCTCGTCGACGACAAGCGTTCGGGTCTCACCCAGATCTGCAGTGCCTGGCTCACGCAGCACAACTGCGGTGGAAAAATCTTCAGCCAGGCGCGTGACTTCAGGTGGTGGCGCGCGCCAGTCTATGGGGACAAAGGTCATCTGTGCATGAGCCGTCGCCAGCATCGCGATGGCAAAGTCCGTTGAATCCCGCAGGCAGATCCCGACCCGATCGCCGGTTTGCAGGCCTTCGGCTTGCAGGGCGGCTGACCATCGCGAGGCCAGCTCTGCCAACTCCCGGTAGCTGATGGTCAGCTCATCTTCGATCAGCGCTGGATGGTCGGGTCGCTCGCCGGCTGTTTTGAAAATCGTGTCACAAAAATTCATGCAAGGCTTTCCAAGGCATGTTCTGGTTATCAAGTATTAAGCTTAGCTTTCTGGATTTTTCCCGACCGTGTTCTGGGCAGGCTTTCCAGGAATCTGATTTCTGCAGGTATCTCATGAGGGGCCAGCCGGTTTCGGCAGTAGCCAAGTAATTCTTGTGGCTGCAAGTCAGCCTGGGGAACAACGAATGCCACCACTTCCTGGCCCAGTGCGGGCGAGGCTCTGCCCTTTACAGCCGCTTCTCGCACGCCCGGGTGGCTCGTCAGGGCCGCTTCGATAACCCCCGGCTGGATATTGATCCCGCCGCGGATAATCAGGTCATCAACCCGCCCGGACACATGCAGATAGCCGTCCCTATCCAGGTGCCCGAGGTCTCCCGTATAACACCACCCATCCTCCAGTCGTTCTGAAAAGCTGCTCTGATCAGGATTGCCGTAATAGTCGGTGCTGACGCCGGGCCCCCGACAGCGTATTCGGCCGGTTTCGCCCGCTGCCAGAGGTTTTCCGGCGGCGTTGGCAATCTGCACTTCCATTTGGGGGTTTGGGCGCCCAACGCTCTCTCCGTGCCTAAGCATGTCTACCGGCCTCAGGTAACTGATCTGCCCCGCGGCTGATGTGGAATACACTTCGTATAGCTTTGGCGTAACTTGCCGGAGGACGCGAGCTTTCTCATCCTTGCTGAGTTGAGCTGTGCCGGTAGTCAGCACTCGCAATGTCGGCAGCAAGACTTCACCTTCTGCTATTTCCAGTAGCCATCGTAAGACGGTCGGCACAGCAAAGAGAAAGTCGGCCGAGAAGTTTCGGACCGCAGCCACCAGTTCATCCGCTGAGAACATGGTGGGGTAGAGAATGACTGTGCTGCCAGACATCAGGTGGAACAGAACATAGTTATTGCCGCCGCTGAAGCACAGAGGTAAGACCGACAAGTAGCGATAGTCTTGCATGGGTCCATAGCTAACCAGGTTGCGAGACAGGCGCGAGGCCAGGCCGGCGTGAGTGGCAATGGCACCCTTGGGCGTTCCGGTCGTTCCGGACGATATTTTTAAAATAAGTGGCGTGTCCCCGGCATCAACGGTCGATAAATCAGCAGGCTGTGCGGTCAGAGAATTGCGCCACGCATCGTCGACCTCGATGGTTGGAGTCACCTCGTGAAACCCGGCTCCGGGTTCTGTCATCAAGTAGTGCAGATCGAACTGTGTCGCTAAGGCGTGCCTTTCAGATATCGGTGCACGCCAGTCGATAGGCACGATGGTGATACCCGCGTGAGCAGCGCCGAGCATGGCCAGCACAAAGTCCGTGGAATCCCGCAGACAAATTCCCAGCTGGTCACCGGACCTCAGGCCTAGCCCCGTTAGTCCCGCCGACCACCGGGATAGATGGCGCGCAAGTTGCCGGTAAGACAGGCATTGATCGTCTTCAATGATGGCTGCTCGTTCCGGGTATGTGCCGGCCTGCTGCAGGATTGCGTCACAGAGGTTCATCAAAGTCCTCGTATGGGGTTGTCAGAAGCCGCCGCGCGCTTATGTTAGCTGCGACTTCAGCCAAGGGCTTTAGCCGAAAAATGCCCTTGAAAACATAGGTTATAATGTTTTTCCAATAAATAACTATAAGCTCTGTCAGCCTCTGCAGACAGGGGTATGAATGAATTGCAGGTCCGCTTGTGAACACAGTTGCACACGACACAGGTATGAGCTCGAAAACGGCGCCCCTGCGTCGTGACAAGTTGTCCAGTCTTGGAGCCTATGAGCCGCCTGTCGACGAACTGGAAGAAAAGATTGCGGCTTGCTGGAGTTCGGTAACCGGTTTTGATCGGGTTGGGTCCATGGACGACTTTTTTGCCCTGGGCGGTACCTCCCTTCAGGCAGCAGAAATTTTCTCGAAGCTTGGCGCAGATCTTGGAATCAGTCTGCCTCTGTCCACCTTGTATCGGGCACCCACGGTCCGAGGTTTGGCCGCCGCCTATCGCGTGCGTCAGCCGGTCTCGACGGGTCGCGTCATCACGATTGATGCCAGCGGAAATAAATCGCCGCTTTTCGTGGCGCCTGGTATCGGCGGTGGAGCAGTTGGTCTGGCCTATCTCGCCAGCGCGCTGAATGCTGATCGACCTGTATTCGGATTCGAGTCTCGCGGCCTGAATCCGGGGGAAAAACCCTTGGCCGACATGCGAGAGATTGCCGCTGAATTTGTGGCTGATTTGCGTCGGGTGCAGCCGGAAGGGCCATACTGGTTACTTGGGATTTGCTGGGGTGGTACCGCCGCCCTTGAAGTCGCCCGGCAGCTGCGCAATGCCGGGCAGGAGGTGGCCGGGCTGCTTATGCTGGATCCGCCACCCCCCGCTACGCAGGCGAATACCGGCAAGCGCGGCAGTTCAGCGGGCACGGTGTCCGTTCCCCGCTTCATCGCCTCCCGGCTAAAGCTTTACTGGCACACCCTGCGAGAACTGTCGCCGGCAGAGCGGAGTGCCTATCTGAACGAACGTTTCCGGGTACTCGCCGATATCCTGCGCCAGCGTGATCTGTTCCGGGGTGATGACAGCGAATTACGTCGTCGCAAAGTACTGGCCGCAAATCGAGCGGCTGTTCGGGGCTATATTCCGGCAAGCATTGATTGTCCGGTGCATTTGCTGTTTACCACTGATCGACCGGACGGCCCGTCGCGTGACTCCCGTGAGCACTGGCTTGAGTTACTACGGCCGAAGCAGTCTCCGCTATTCGTGCCAGGCACTGATACCGGTAATGCTATTTCGGCGGAGTTCGCTCATCATGTTGCCGACGTGATTCGTCCAATTCTGGACTGAGGACTCAGCGAGTCGTCAGACGCCTTAGCAGCCACTCATCAATAGCGATTCGCCCCGGGCCGTGGAAAAAGATCATGGCCAGCATCACACCCCATAAGATGTGATCCTTGATGCCGACAGCACCCATGTCGGGAAATGAAATCACCGCGACGTAGTTGAGGATGAACAAGCCCAGCGCGCCCAGGCGGGTGGCAAAACCAATAAGCAGCAGCACCGGCAAACCCAGTTCA
>CAKZWQ010000059.1 GCA_937921935.1 uncultured Gammaproteobacteria bacterium
GCAGCCTGAGCAACCAGGAACTCAAGCCGGTACGCAAGGATCTGCAGGTGGTGTTTCAGGACCCCCTGTCCAGCCTGAATCCGCGCATGACCATTGGGGAAATTATTGGCGAGCCCCTGCGCATTCACGAACCGGAACTCACTGCCGCTCAACGCGAAGAAAAAGTCACCGCCATGATGGAGCGCGTGGGCCTGCTGCCGGAACTGACCCGGCGTTATCCGAATGAATTCAGTGGCGGTCAGTGCCAGCGGGTCAGTATTGCCCGCGCCATGATTCTGCAGCCGCGGGTCATTGTGTGTGATGAGCCGGTCAGCGCCCTGGACGTATCCATCCAGGCACAGATCTGCAACCTGTTGCGCACCCTGCAACGGGATACAGGCATCGCGATGATTTTCATCACGCATGATCTGTCCGTCGTGCGCTACATGGCGCAACGAATCATGGTGATGTATCTCGGCCGGCTGATGGAACTGTCCAGCAGCGAGGCATTTTTTGCGGCGCCGCTGCACCCTTACAGCCGCGCACTGCTCAATGCCGTCCCTGAACCCGATCCGGACCGCCCTGTCAGCACGTATGGGGAACCCCTGGGCGGTGAAGTGCCCTCGCCCATGGCCCCACCCTCAGGCTGTGTATTCCGCACCCGGTGCGAGCATGCGACCCCGGTCTGCGTGAGCCAGGTGCCGATTCTTGAGCAGCTTGGCGATGCCCACGAGGTCGCCTGTCATCACTGGCAGCGACTGGCTGACACAGGAGAAAACCGATGAGCGATACCCGTTGCTACATGATCGTGATCGGCGAAGTTCACGATCGCGAGGCTTTTCTCAAAGGCTACGCGAAAGCGGTACCACCCCTGGTGGAGAAGTTCGGCGGGCGCTATGTGCTCAAGGGCGCCGGGGGCAGTTTTCTTGAGAACGCCTGGTGCAATCAGCCCAGTGCCCTGGTCTCGGAATGGCCGGACCGGGCGGCTGCCCAGCGTTTCTGGGACTCACCAGAGTATGCCGAGGCCAAGAAGCTGCGGGAAGGCATTGGCGACTTTCAGGTGCTGCTAATCGATTCCGCCGCCGTCACTGCAGCCTGACAATTCAGCGCTGCACATCCAGGTAACGAGTCAGCACTAGTCCGCGCAAATTAGGTACGAATCCCTGCACGCGAGGTGAAACCAGGAAACGCCGCGTGAAGTGATAGATGGGGATCACCGGGTCCTGCGCCAGGGCAACCGCTTCCGCCTCGCTGAGCTGTTGCATGCGTGCAATACGATCCAGGTTCGCGTTGCCCGCCCGATAAAGCTGATCAAAGTCTGGATTGTTGAAGCCCGAATAGTTATTCGGGTTCGTGGATGACAACAGGCCCAGGAAGGTATCCGGGTCATTGTTCGGGGCGAACCACGCGTAGCGCAGGAGTTGAAAATTCCCGGTGCGGGCTGCTTTGTTCAGGGTGATGAAATCACTGTCCAGCGCATTAACTTCAACACCCAACCCTCGCCACATGGCCCTGAAGGCCACCACCTGGCGACGGGCCGATTCGCTGGTGTCATAGCGGAAGTCGATTTTCAGGGGTTTGCCGGGCCCGTAGCCGGCCGCCTGCATCAGGCGACGCGCCTCTTCCATTCGCTCGACCATCGGCTGCGATGCCCAGTCGGGAATCTGCACGTCATAAGCACTGACCACAGGCGGCACGAGGGTATAGGCCGGGCTCTCACCCGGCGCGAGGATGCGTTTGGCCAGACCTGCCCGGTCGATCGCCAGGGACAGGGCCCGCCGCACGCGAGAATCATCAAACGGCGCCTGGCGGGTATTGAAGATCAGGAAATTGGTGCCCAGACCAGGCCAGATAAACAGCTGCTGTGGAATCTCCTCAAGAATGTAATCCACCTTATCCAGGGGAAAGGCGAGCAGTAAGTCGATTTCCCCGGCCAGGTATCGATTGAACTGCGTAGCCAGGTTTTGCGTGGGGTAGTACCTCACCCGTTCGATGCGCACGCTATCGGCCGCATAGAAGTGGGGGTTTTTCTCAAGCGTGATATGCGACTGGGGCACATACTCGGCCAGCTGATACGGCCCGTTCGACACCATACGTCCCGCACGCGTCCACCCCCGGCCATGTTCCTCGATGACGGCGCGTGGTACGGGCGCGCCCGGATTGCTGGCGATGTTCTGCAGAAAGTACGCAGCGGGAAATGACAACTTGAAGACCACAGTCCTGGGATCCGGGGCGCTGACGCCCAAGGCAGACGGTGGCTTTTTGCCCCGCACCACGGCCCGGGCATTTTCGATGGCGTAGAAAAAGGAGGCAAAGCGCGCGGCAGTCACCGGGGTCAGCAATCGCTGATAAGACCAGACGAAATCCTCCGCCGTTATCGGCGAGCCGTCCGACCACTTCAGCTTCTCGCGCAGGCGGAAGCTATAGCTCAGCCCGTCCTCGCTGACGGTCCAGGACTCGGCAGCGCCGGGTGCAATGGCACCGGTGAAATCGAAGCTGGTCAGGCCAACAAACATGTCGTAGAGAATCGGCGAAGCGCTGTTGCCCGTGGCCACATGCGGATCCAGGGTGCCGGGTTCCGACGCGGTTCCGCGGTTCAGGGTTTCTGCGCTGGCGGAAATCGAGATTGTCAGGAGCAACAGCAACCGGACGATGCCGGCAACGGGCAGATTCCGTTTCATTAGCGGGGCGTCTTGCGTGTCAGGTGCACGTGGTGGTGGTACTGCTCGGCGAGATAAGCCGCCACCAGGCGCTCTACCGGCTGGCGCTTGGTATCAAAAACAACCAGGCGGACCTGCAGCAAGGGCGCGCCCACCGCAGTGTCCAGCAAAGTGGCCAGGCGCGCATCAGCCAGGGTCGCACTGATCACCTGGTCGGCGGAGGCAATATCCACCCCTTTTCGCTCGAGCAAGTTCAGCATGGGGCTGGCATTGAGTTCATTCAGGTCGAAACGCACATCCAGCTGCGCCGGCACAAAGGTACTCACATAGCCGATGGGCCGGCCGTTGAGCAGGCGCACGTGGGAGGCGCGCTGCACCCGCGAGCCCGGCGGCAGCGCGAGATCCTTGCAGGTCTCCGCATCGGCCTCCATCTCCGTGACTTCCGCGCTGGCCACGCTCGTGTTCTTGCCCAGGCGCTCTACCTTCAGCAGCAGTTGCTCCATATCACCCAGGACCGGCGCGTCAGCCAGGTCTTCCACCACGAAGGTGCCGCGGCCGGGCTGGCGCACCACCAGCCCCTCATCGACCAGGATGTCCAGAGCCTTGCGGGTGGTGATACGTGACACGCCGAACAGCTCGCAGAGCTCGCTTTCCGTGGGTAGCCGGCTCCCGGGCTTGTAGCTGCCGTTGTAGATCCAGTCCCGCACCGCGGAATAGACCTGGGCGTAGCGCGGACTGCGCAGGGCCAGATCGACGGACCCCTCGGGCTGACTGCTCATCGGGCGCCTCCCCGGCGGGCTCCCGCCTGGCGGGAAATTTGTATTAACATCATGACCACATAATAAATAATCCTGGGGATATCAGCCAATGAATGCAGACGCCAGCCAGCCCATGGTGCGGGAAGACGGCACCTATCCGACGGTGGAACTCAGCAAGCCGGCCTTTTTCGCGTCCGTGGTGCAGACCCGCGTGGCCGGGGTGGATGGCACCAATCCGGGGCCGGATATCCGCCGGAATCTCGACTATTTCCTGGAGTGCATCGACATTGCCCAGGGCTACGGCCCGCCCAGCAGTCTGCTGCTGTTCCACGAATTCCCCATCACCGGTTTCAGCAATTTCTGGGACCGCGACCAGCAGTACAACCTGGCCCTGGAAGTCCCCGGACCGGAGATCGAGGAAGTGGCCAAGAAGGCCAAGCAATACGGTTGCTACATCGTCTTTGGTACCTACGCGAAAGACCTGGAAAACTGGCCCGGCCACATTCTGCACCTGATGGTGATGGTCGGCCCGGAAGGTAACGTGGTCGCCAAGCACTGGAAGCAACGCAATGTGCGCGGCCTGTTTCCCGGCTCCGAGCAATACAGCAGCAGCATTTACGATGTGTACGACCGCTTCGTCGAAATGTACGGGCTCGACGCCGTCGTACCGGTGGTGCGTACCGATATCGGCAACATCGCCATGTCAGCGGTGCAGTTTGAGCCGGAGTTATTCCGCTGCTTCGCGTTGAAAGGGGCCGAAATCATTTGTCGTGTGGCCACCGGCGGCTTCGAGTACGAAGACATGCGGCTCACCTCTTATCACAACAGCCTCTACACGATGATCGCCAACAACTCCCTGTCCACCGGCGAGCGCGTGCCGGGATTCTTTGAAGACGAGAGCTATGGCGGCCCGGGCCGCTCGGCCATCTTCGGGCCCCGCGGCGTGGAACTGGAGCGCTGCGGCCAGTTCGAATCCCGCAAGGCGATCATGATCCCCATCGCCCAGTTCCGTAAAACCCATCGGATTCCTGACGTCCACATGGAGCTGTATAGACCGATCTTCGACCAGTACCGGACCCGCTATGACCACAGCGGCTACCTGGATTACATCCCGAAGGACAAGCGGGAAGCCTTTAAGGTCTTTAGCGAAAATTCCCGCTGGACCCACTACTGGTAAGTCGACAATAAAAAAGGCCCGGCACCTGGACGGTGCCGGGCCTCTATCTTTAGTGGCTACTGACCGCCGAAGCGATAGTTGAAGCGAACGCCGTAGGTACGCGGTTCCGGCAACAGATAGCGGGCACTGTTGGGTACGAGGACCGCGAAGGTCAAGGCATCCACGGCCAGATAGCGCTGGTCGATGTTATTGAGGCCGCTCTTGACCGTGTCATCGTCCAGCACATTATCGACGAAGGCGACAACTTCCCACTCGTCGGAAGTCAGCCCCGCACGAGCATCAAAGAGCCAGTAGGAATCCAGCGCCAGGTTGTTATCCGCAGCAACGAAACGTTCATCGAGATATTCGCTATTGCCTTCCAGGAACCAGTCAACCTGGCTGTTCCAGGCGCGCTCATAGCGAGCGCTGCCAACAAAAGCATTCTCCGGCGCGTCTTCCAGATTATTGCCGTCATAGCTAATCCGGCAACGCTGGTCGCCGTTGTCGAAAGTCACAGGCGTGCACCCGCCCGAGTAGGCAATCTGACCTGCACTACCCGTGTTCACCTTGAAGTCCGTGTATTCGGTGTCCAGGTAGGTGTAGCCTGCCGACAGCAACAGGTTCTCTGTGGCCTGCCACGTGGATTCCAACTCCAGGCCGTAAACCTCCGCCCCACCGGCATTGGTGACGCGGGTGGTAATCAGGCCATTTTCCAGCTGCACCTGGGTAGGCACATGCTTTTTATCGTAATCGTAGTAGAAGCCGGCGACATTAAAGGTCAGAGCGCCGTCGAACCAGTCAGTCTTGGTGCCCAGTTCGAAGACCGTCTGCTCTTCCCGGTCAAAACGGTTAGCCTCGGGCAGGAAAGGCCCTATGCCGCCATTCAGAGCCGCAATACCTTTGGCTTTTTTCGCTTCCGCCACATAGAAGTAGTTCATGACGTTGTCCAGCGGAGTCCATTTGAGGGTTGCCTTGGGCACAAAGAAATTGTCGTCCTCGTCCGCCTTGGTTACGCCCGTAGGCCGGGGTGCAATACAGGAACCGGGTACAGGAAACCCAGGTGCCGGCTCATATTCAACACAACCGGTGGTATCCGGGTTAAGAAACAGCCCGTAGGGATCAATGACGGTGTCTCCGTCCGGGCCGCCGACGGTCAGCTCTTCGTCCACGTAGCGACCTTCCAGATCCAGGCTCAAGCTGTCGGATACCTGCCATTGAACCAGGAAGTACGCCGACCAGTGCTCCGTATCCCGCGACCATTTTTTCGCGAAGTCCGGGTAAATACCCTGCGGGCCAATGTCCGCCATGAAGCTCGCACAAGGCAGCAGGGGCAGGGGCGGCGTGAAGCCGGCGATACCGGCGTCATTAGGGGCCAGGGGATGCGTGACGGCGATACAGTTGTTGCCGCGACTGGACTGATCAATCTGCTCGTCCCAGTACAGGCCACCGATTACCCAGTTCACGGCGCCTTCACTGTTTGAAGTCAGCCGAAGCTCCTGACTAAACAACTCGTTATTGGTATCGAAGCGCACCTCGCCCTGAAATGGCAGGGTCGACACCGTGCCGGTGGCATTGGCGTCATGGGCCTGGGTGACATCACTGTCAGCGTAGTGGGAGATGGACGAGAAGGTCACCGGTCCTGTGGGGAACCCGTTCCAGTCCCAGTCCACATTGAGCTGATAGCGGGATACTTCTCTTTCCACTCCTGCAAAGTCGTTACAGGTACTGGGATCGAACTCGTCAACACAACGCCGGGCATCCTGGGACATGGTGCCTTTGTTGCCGGCGTTGGGGAACTCACCCTTGACCCCAGGCACGAATCCGGGCTCCAGGTCCAAAATACCCGGTATCTGCAGCAGCTCGGAGACTGAAGCCGGATTGCCGGCCGCATCAGAACCGGCATCGGGGAAAAAGCCAGGCGTGAACAGCCCGATATCGAAGGCCTCCTGGGGGATCTCGAACTGGGTATTCGGATCAACAAAAGCCCAGGGCTGAACATCGTAGTTGTCGTCCGAGTAACTGACCCGGCCGAGAACCTCGATGTTATCTGCCGGCCGCCAGACCAGGTCGCTGGCCAGTGAGTAGCCATCCGAACCACCGACTTCAGCATCGGTAATGCCATTGTCGTAGCGCCCGCCGCGATCGTACCAGGCACCACTGACACTGCCGCCCAGGGTTTCACCCATCAGCGGACCACTCATACGGCCGGTAATCCGGTACCTGTCGTCGTTGGCGACTTCAGTGCCGATTTCCGCGTCAAACTCCTCACTGGGCCGACGCGTCCGGTAACTCAGGGCACCGGCAAATGCAGAACGGCCGTACAAGGCATTCTGCGGACCCTTGACCACTTCGATCTGCTCGATGTCATAGAGCTCCGGATCAATCAGCAATGAACCGCCAACGGTCTCGATGGATTCGCTGGTGATATCCACGCCGTCCAGCAGCACCGCCACGTTCACCCGGCCGCGGGTCGGACTCAGGCCCCGCAGGGTGATCTTGGTATCCTGGGGCGAAAAGCCCGTCTGGAACTGCAGGCTAGGCACGCGCTTGGTAATTTCCCGCAAGTCGGTGATGCCTTCGCGCTCGATTTCCTCGGCAGAGAGCACATCGATAGCAATGGGCACCTCCTGAAGATTCTCGGCGCGCTTGCGCGTCTTGACGACGATTTCGTCCATCGCCGCAGCCAGCTGCGGTGTTATTAACAGGCCTGTGAGGGCCACGGAAACAGGCACCCAAGCGGCGCGCTTAATCAAAGACAGCATAATTTCCCCCTGTCACTAGCTCTAACTCTGCCGACCCGGGGGCCGGCGAAACTCAAATTCAAGTCTTCGTCATAATTCGACGGCGCTCGTTGCCATCCGCCGGGCGTCGGTCTGGTAGATCCAGGACACGCCGAGCAGAAACGCGGCGGCGATCAGCAGCATTGGTATCGTGTACTGGAAGGGTTTGATCCAGATTTCCGGGTACAGGCCCCAGCGCGAAAAGGCTTCTATGGGCAACCAGAGAATGCTGCCGGTCGGAATCGCGTACCGGAATGCCGCGGCCAACGTGCGAATTTTCATCAGCTTGTTGGCCAGGTACAGGCCCCAGACGATAAAGCCGACGGTAATCGCCATGGCTGCCGGTGAGTCATACTTGATCAACCTCGGGTCGTTGATAACGATTGCGCAGAGGTAGATGAACCAGATCAGAAAAATCGTTTCTATCGCCGTGATGCGGGAAAACTGGCGCTGGTAACCCGGCGTCATCCTCCCCGGGCGCAGGCGGAAATTCCGATGGAACCACAGGAACATGCGGCAGCGGGTATCTTTGTTGCTGCCGAGGAATATCAGCAAACCGATGACCAGTAATCCCGTCGACTGGATCATTAACAAACCGGGAGCGATAATTTCAAACTCGCCGTCCATGATGGGTTCGAGCTTCAGCCAGTGACCAAAGTAGTGCCACGTCCACTCAAACAGACCCACCCAGATCAGGTTGCCGCCTGCGTAGCCCAGCATCGTGGCCTGCGTTTCCGGGCGCTTGAGTCCGATCCAGACGAGCGTGAAACCGGTGATCGCGAGGGTGGCTGAAACCATCGAGTCCAGGACCGATATTCCGCCAGTCAGCCCCCACTGGGTCACCACGAGGCTGTGGCCAAGGGCCAGTCCCGACAGGACCAGCGCCAGGCTTAGCAAGCCGGCACCCGGCCCGGATTCCAGTTTTTTGAGCATATGCTCCCCCCTAGTCTTTCTGCCGGCAGCGGCGGCGAAGCAGGCATCATCTGCCCGGCTAGCGAGTTTGTGAAGATGCGCAGGCCGTTAAATGCATGAAATGCCTATAGAATTCCTGAATGCGCATCCGTGCGGCACGAGTTGGTACGCTTTAGGTCCATCGACAGGACCTGGCGGCAGGAGAATTTCAAACTGAGCACAGGAGCACAACAGCTGAGTCAGGCAACAGAAGGCGAGCCGGCCCGGCCTCTGCCGCGCCTGTTCTGGCGACGGCTGGCCTTTTTCGCCGGCGTGCCCCTGATCGTCGCCATCTACGCCGCTGCCAACAACTGGTCGATTATCGAGGCCGTCGGCTACCCCGGTGCGATACTTTTCTATCTCGCCCATGCCTTTATCCCCTGGTGGACTACCTGCCTGGTCACCCAGGGCTGCTGGTGGGCATTGCGATCCTGGCAACCGCCGCAACTGATCCTTCTAACCGTTGGCACGCTGCTGGCCTGTGTGATTATTCTTCCCTACTCCAATTGGGTGACCGGGACCCTGGAAAGCTACTACCAGGCCAGCCATGCGGAGGCCTCTCCCTTCGCCGAAGCGCACCTGGGCTTCGTCAGCTACGCGGTCCGGGCAAGTCTTGTCTGGATTGTGATCAACCTCGTATTTGATCGCTGGGTTGGACTCCCCCGGTATCGCTACTCGCGCCCAGTGACCGAAGCAGCAGTCGACATCAATAGTGACCCGGGACCGATGCAGGCCGGCGGCACGGATGTCCAGACGGAGATGGCCGCATCACCGCGTTTCTTGGCGCGGCTGCCAGATAACCTGAGCGCCAAAGACCTGGTCATGCTTAAGGCGGAACAACACTATATTCAAGCCTACTTTCCGAAACGCCGCGTGATGACGCTCTATCGATTCTCGGATGCCCTGCAAGAACTCGATAGTTCGCTGGGCATGCAGGTGCATCGCAGTTACTGGGTCAACAAATCAGCCATACAAAGCGTACGCAAGCGCGGTCGCCAAATGAGCCTTGAGATGCTGGACGGTAGTTCAGTTCCGGTCAGCGGCCCCTACCAGGCCCTGGTCAGACAGGCGGCAGCGGACCTTGATTTACCGGTGAAACCAGGCGGAGCCTGATGCCGATGAACGCCCCCGCCAAATCGGAGCCAGGCGGCACACCCGCAAGCCAGCGCACGCGCGAAGCCCTGATCCTTGCCGGGGAAAAACTGTTCGGCGAACAGGGTATCGATGGAGTCTCCCTGCGACAGATCAACGCGGCTGCCGGGCAACGCAACTCGTCCGCCGCGCATTATCACTTTGGATCTAAAGAGGCGTTGGTCGGCGCCGTGGTCGAATATCGCATGGAGCGCGTTAATGACCGGCGCCTGGCCATGCTGGCCGCACTGGAAGCTGCAGGCCGCACGCGCGATATTCGCGCCATCGCGGAGACCGTTATTTACCCCATCATGGACGAGATTCGGGACAGCGAAGCGGGTAGCCACTACATTCGCTTTATGGCGCAGGTGGTTGGGCATCCGCAGATCAGCCTGACAGAAATCTGGAACAGCCCCTTCGGCACCGGCCTTGCCCGGGTTATCGAGCACCTGCGCCTGGCCCTGCCTGCTCTGCCGCCGCCCATTCTGGGCCAGCGCTTTGGCCTGATGTGGGAACAGGCCATTCATGCCCTGGCAGACCGGGAGCGTCTGAGCGCCGGCGAACAGGGTGGCCGGCTGGTCGCCAGAGAGGTATTTGCCAGTAATCTGGTGGATACCATTGCCGGCGGCCTCGGGGCGCCCATCTCCCAGGCCACCCGCGATGCCCTGGAACAAGCCAATAAGGGGGCCTGAAGGCCAGACAATGGCAGCTTGACAGATTTAAGTCATTTGATTTAATTTAGGCGCCTGCAAAATCAGGACAGGCAGATCATGCGCTATACCCGCTTTGACGTTCGCCCCACCACCGGTGCCCTGGGGGCCGAGATTTCCGGCCTGAACCTCGCCGAGCCCCTTGACGACATCGCCTTTGCCGAACTCAATGCCGCCTGGCAAAAGTACCTGGTGCTGTTCTTTCGCGATCAGCAACTGACGCCTGAGCAGCACGCAGCCTTCGGCAAGCGCTTCGGGAA
This sequence comes from uncultured Gammaproteobacteria bacterium, assembly GCA_937921935.1. Classification (GTDB taxonomy): domain Bacteria; phylum Pseudomonadota; class Gammaproteobacteria; order Steroidobacterales; genus J054. Next base: position 10,386 of record CAKZWQ010000059.1, read on the forward strand.
GATCGACCCCTCTGCCTATATCCCGACCCTGCCCGAGCACGAAGACATCCGGATCCAGGATATCCAGGACTCCACCCAGATCGGCAATGACATTAACTGGCATTGTGACAACAGCTTCCGCGAGTACCCACAGAAGTGCTCAGCCCTTTATGCCATCAAAGTCCCTGAGGGCGCCGGCGATACCACCTGGGTCAATATGCAACTGGCTTACGATTTGCTTTCTCCAACCATGCGAGCGTTTCTCGATGAATTGACCGCAGTTCATGACCTGGTGGAAACCATGGGGCCGGGCATCCTCAAGAACTTTGGGCCCGAGCGCTGGCAGGCCTTCCGGGACCGGACACCGCCTGTAGAACATCCCGTCGTCCGAACCCACCCGGAGACAGGTCGCAAGGCACTATTCGTCAACCGGCTGATGACGTCGAGCATCAAGGATTTAAGTGAGGCCGAGAGCGACAACCTGCTGGAATTTCTTTTCCGTCACTGTGACCAGGAAGAACTCAAGTGCCGCTTCCGCTGGGAACCGGGCTCTGTCGCCTTCTGGGACAACCGCTGCACCATTCACCGCGGCATCGCTGATTTCTATACCGACCGGCGCATCATGCACCGGGTCGCTATCACTGATCCAGACCGTCCCCATTGAATTTCACCCCTGACGCCTCCGGGCTAAAGCTCGGGCCCTACTGGATCCGACCCGGCCTGACCCGCGGGAATGTTGGGACGGTGCTGTTTGCATCGTTGCTCAGCATTTCCATGACGGTCTACCTGGCCCTGATTCAGCCCTATGTGCTGAATGAGATTGTGCAGGTGCCTGAATCACGCCAGGGCACGGTAACTGGCCTGCTGGTGGTGTGGAGTGAAGTGCTCGCCATTTGCATGGTCGGGTTCGTTGGCGTTTTCGCCGACCGGGTCGGCCGTCGGGTGGTGTTTACCCTGGGCTTCGTGCTGCTCGGCTGCGGCTACCTGCTTTACCCCTTAGCGACGGATGAATTCCAGCTCTTTCTGTTCCGAACCCTGTTCGCCTTCGGGCTGGCATCGGTCCCCGTGACCCTCAGCATCACCGTGCAAGACACCCCCCAGGAGATATCCCGGGGCAAGTGGATTGCCACGAATAATATCGTGCAGGGACTCGGTATCCTGGTTATTTCAACAGCCATCCTCGGTCGCGCGCCCACCTGGTTTCAGGCAGCGGGTTTTGACCCGGCCATGGCCGGTCGTCTGTCCCTGTGGTGTGCCGCGGCGCTGTGCATGCTCGCGGCAGTGGTGCTGTGGAATGGTCTACCGCGGAAAATCCGGGGGAGTAGCCCGAAGAAAGAAAAAGCGGTGCTCTCGCAATTGCTGGAAGGACTGCGGGAAGGCCGCCGTAATCCGCGCCTGGCCGTCGCCTTCGGCGCCGCCTTTATCGGGCGTGGTGACCTGGTCATCGTGGGTAATTTCCTGACGCTGTGGGTCACCCAGTACGGCATTGAACAGGGCCTGAGTACTGCGGCCGCCAGCGGCCGTGCTTTCATGCTGTTCGGCATCGTGCAGATTTCTGCCCTGGCCTGGGCGGGCATCATGGGCTTTATTACAGACCGCGCTACGCGCATGACGGCTCTGTGCATTGCGCTGGCCCTCGCAACCCTTGGCTACAGCTGGATGGGCCAGGTACCAGACCCATTGATGAGCAGCGCCATCCCGATCGCCGTGCTGGTGGGTATCGGCGAAGTCAGCGTGATCGTCACGGGGGGTGCCCTGCTCGGCCAGGAAGCCAAGGCCAGTATGCGCGGCACCATCGTCGGTGTGTTCAACCTCTGCGGTGCCGTCGGCATTGTGGTCATCAGCGGCCTGGGCGGCTGGCTGTTCGATACAATGGGGCGTGCAACGCCGTTCACGGTCATGGGCGCACTCAATGGCATTTTGTTGCTGGTAGCGCTGATAGTACGCTCGCGTGCAGGCCTGCCGGAGTCGTCGCCCGATACTGCCACGGCA
>CAKZWQ010000060.1 GCA_937921935.1 uncultured Gammaproteobacteria bacterium
AGAGGTGATGGATTCCCCGGATGAACAGCCGCTTGCGGGCCTGAGAATCGTGATAACCGGCAGTTTTCCCAGCATTACCAGGGCCGAGGCGAAGTCCGGCCTTGAGGCGCTGGGCGCCAAAGTCACCGCCAGCGTATCGGCTAAGACCAGTTTCGTCGCCAGTGGCATCGATCCTGGCTCAAAGCATCAGCGCGCAGAATCCCTCGGCGTGCCGATCCTCGACGAGGCGGGTCTTAAGGAGTTGCTGGAGGGGCGGGTTCCCATGGATAGGACCGAATAATTGATTAAATTAGCTACTCTGAAGTTTTTGCAAAAACAGATTGACTCAAATGAATACAGCCCCTAAAGAAGCGATTCTCTCTGCAGTTCGTAGTTTGCTTGGCCCCTTTATTGGCATTTTGCTTGATGCGGGGATCGGATTTAGGGAGCTCGCCCAAGTCTTGAAGATGGAGTTTGTTAGCCGAGCGAGCGATATGTATGGGGTTAGAGGTAGGCCGACGAATATTTCGCGGATTGCTGTAATGACAGGGCTCACGAGAAAGGAAATCCGTTCTATAAGAAAAGACTTAGAGAAGTCTGGAAAAGAGTTCTTTGTCGATATAGAGAAGCTAAACCCTGCAACAGTTCTATTGCATGCTTGGTTTAGTGACCCAGAGTTTCAGGACGCAGATGGGCATCCACGGCAGCTCCCAATTTCCGGCTCAAGCTATTCCTTTGCATCGCTTTGTAAGAAATATGCTGGGGATATACCGCATGGGGCAATGTTGGCCGAACTGAGGCGTGCCGGTTCAATTGAGGAACTTCAGGATGGTTCTATTTTGCCAGTATCAAGATTTTTTACGCCGATTGAGTTTGATGAGCGTTTCTTAGGCTCGATGGCATTTTCTCTTGGTAATCTATCTGAAACGCTTGTATTGAACGCAAGGTATTCTAGTTACGGTAACAAAGACGACTTGGCATCGAAGGGGCTGTTAGAGCGCTATGTCTGGAGTTCAGACCTGACCGACGAAGATGTCGCGGAGTTTAAGAAATATTCCGAAATAAAAGCTGCAGAGCTGCTTGCGGATTTGGATGGCTGGATTGGAAAGCGTGAACGCCGGAATCCGCCAGGATATATTCCTGACGTTGAAACAACAGACGATAAGCCCAAGGACAGGGTTGGCCTTGGGTTGTATTTTTTTGATAGCCGCTCTGGTCGAAAGAGCTAGTTTGGTGGTTATCGACCTGGCTTCGCGTTAGCGAATACCGCTACCGCGAATACCCTGGGAGGCAGCATCTTCATCGGCGCGGATGCCGCTGCCACGGATGCCACGAATACCGCTACCGCGAATACCCTTAAGTCCCGTGGCGACTGAGGTGGTCTGTATGCTGGGTTCTTGAACTACGTTTGCCTGACTGGCGAATAGCGAGTTGCCATAAGCCAATCCAGTAAGCTCAACGATTGCTCCATGAATTACTCCGCTTCCATCAAAGCTCGAAAGCGAGTTGGAGTAATCAGCCTGAGTATTGTTAACCGTGGCTACCGCGACAGAAGGATCAGATTCCGTAACTGAGCCTCTCATATAAACGGGTGTCGAGCCTTCTAAGTAGTTCGAAGGAGTTACGACGACTATTGTCGAGACCCACGTATTTACGGATGTTTTCAAGCCGCCTACGGCCACATACTGGGACTCAGAAAGCTTAGCTAGTCCGCTTTGATAGCTAACAGTATCAATAGCTCCAGTACTAGACACAAAAACCAATTGAGTATTCTGGTCCACACCGAAATCAGATCCTAGAATCCCAATAGCTTCTTCATCCATGCTCGTTATCGGCCCTACGGCGAGTAGGGGAACTCCTGCGCCCGAATCGCGCGCACCTATGGATGAGCCATCGCCAGCTCGGACTCCGCTACCGCGGATGCCTTGGGAGGCAGCATCTTCATCGGCGCGGATGCCGCTGCCGCGGATGCCACGAATACCGCTGCCGCGGATGCCCTGGGAGGCAGCAATTTCTAAGTTTTGAATTGAGCTCGCAGATTCGCTTCCGGAATTGGAAACAAGCAGATCGCCGTTTGATGCTACACCTAGAAGGAGGGCGCCAGAATTATCTTCCGCGGATGCCACGGAAAAAGATACGCACGATGCTAAAAGCGCACAAGAAAGTATTTTAGTAGCTTGTCTGATGTTAGAAAATGCGCGCGTGCATTCCATGGAGTCCGTCCCCTTAATCCAATTTTTCATCGGAATCTTTTCGCTCTATGTACTGGTAGATTCCGAGTCCAGTCCGCACTGGTTCGGATTCGTCGTTCATCGTCGGAGGATCTAATTGGCTGAGCCAGTTATCAATTTCCTCCAGTAAAAGCTGAGCTCTTTCGCGAATGAATGATCTAAATCGAGGTAGATCCTCAGGCCTTATGCCATCATCCGCATCGACTACGCGCTCAAAAAGTTTTTTTGTTGGTTCTCTTTCTGTTCTGTTGTAATCGATGGTATTTGCAAAGTTTTCAATTGACTGGCCGAGGTGATCTAAGCTGTCCGGATTATCAAATTTCGGTAAATAAGTTCTCGTCAGTACCTTGAACCAGTTGTCGTCTGTTTCTTTTACTGCCCCAAGTCGAATCAGTTCATTCAGCAATTCCCTTGCCCCCGCTTCGGGTGCGTATCGCCCCACTAGCGAGCAAAAGTTCGGGCTTCTAATGTCTTCAAAAGTAAGTTCCAGAGGCAGACCGTAAGGACCCGTAAAGTCGTTATCGGTGTGCCAGCCAGAAAGAACCTTCATGATTCTGTTTAGATTGCCTTCTTGTTCGTTATTGTTACTTTTGCTTTTTAGGACTGTTTCTACTTGATCAACAGTCAGGCCAGTTATCCTGGCAAGTTCACTATTTTTTACTTCCCTTCCTTCTCCGAGGATTGAAGTTCGAGCGACATCTACGAACGCTAAGTGCGCAATACCAACAAACTCAGATGCCTCAATTCCGTTCCTAAGAAGGATTCGAACTAGTGGGCGCAGGACTTGTTGGTATGTCGCTTTTAGGCGCCGCTTTGGCTCTGGGTCCATTAATCAACATAATGTCTATTCATTAAAGATAGATGCTGGCTTATGTTGAGTCAAGGTTTTAGGTAATAGAAATCTGGGGTTACGACATCTATTTCCAGTATCAGGCGAGTGACGTGTATTTCAGGCGCTTTTGGATGATTTCCGCAAGTATCTTAATGCTTAGAGTTTTAGTGTAATTAACATAAGATCAAGCATTTGAGGATACTTTATAAGGCTTTACCTTACGTTAAATTTGCGTGTTCGTTATCTCAATCGCCGCAGCATGAATATCCGTCTCCATAAGGTCCCCGAGGGCCTCATAGACGAGTCGGTGCCGCTGAAGAGGGCGCAATCCCTCAAATTTTGGTGAGGCAATGCGGATTCTGAAATGACCTCGGCCGTCGCGGGCGCCTTCGTGGCCGGCGTGGAGGTGGCTTTCGTCCAGGATCTCTAATGAGGCGGGCTCCAGGGCCAGGCTCAGGCGCTCCCGGATCATTGTTATACGAGTGTCAGTCATGGCAGCACCAGCTTGAAGGGTTTCACGGTGACCTCGGCGTAGGCACCGGCTTCGACGTAGGGGTCCTCTTTTGCCCAGGCTTCAGCCGCCTGAAGACTGGGGAATTCCGCCACGACCAGGCTGCCGGTAAAGCCGGCGGGGCCCGGGTCGGGCGAATCCACGGCAGGATGAGGTCCGGCAATGATCAAGCGCCCCTCGGTTTTGAGCGCTTCAAGCCGTGCAAGGTGGCGTGGTCTGGCCTCAGCGCGTTTTGTGCCGCTGTCGGCTACGTCCTCGGCAATCACTGCGTAGAGCATCGCTGATCTCCTTTAATTGTTGTTGGCAAGTTGGCGTCCCGGCCCGGCCGGTTTCCATGTCGCGAGGTTAACGCGGCCTCGTATAATTCAGTAGCTGTTCCAGTAACCCGGCTATCATTCGCCTATGACTGTAAGGGTTGAGGTTCATCCGGCGGCTCCCCAGCGCCGGCTTATTGGCGAGTGTGCGGATGTTTTGCGCGCCGGGGGCGTGCTGGCCTATCCCACGGACACTTGTTATGCGCTGGGCTGCGCGATGAACTCGGCCAACGGCGTCAAGACCATCCAACGCATTCGGCAGACCGGCAAAGACCATGAGCTATCCTTGATCTGCCGGGATTTGTCGGAGATTGCCACTTACGCCCGGGTCCCGAACTGGGCCTACCGCCTGCTCAAAGCCCATACGCCGGGGCCCTACACGTTTATCCTGGCAGCGACGCGCGATGTCCCCAGGCGCCTGCAAAATTCCAAGCGCAAGACCGTGGGCATTCGTGTTCCGGACAATCCAGTGACGGCCGCCCTGGTTGAGCAGCTTGGCGATCCTATGCTTAGCACGACACTGCAGCTGCCGGGCGATGATCTGCCCCTGAATGATGGGTTTGAGATTCAGGAGCGGCTGGCGGGGCAAGTCGACATGGTCGTGGATGCGGGCAGTTGCGGTATCGAGCCGTCGACGGTGGTGGACCTGACCGGTTCGAACCCGGTCGTTTTAAGGGTCGGCAAAGGCGATCCCGAGCATTTCGAGTCGCGGCGATCTCTATAATCAGCACCCATGTCGAGTAACGAAATCGCCGCAATACTGCGGGGCCTGTCCGCGGGCATTATCCCTGTGCTGTTCGCCATCACCTTGCATGAGGTAGCCCACGGCTGGGCCGCCAAGTCCCTGGGAGATCGCACAGCCGAGATACTGGGACGGCTGTCTCTCAATCCCCTGCGTCACGTGGACCCAACGGGGACCGTGCTGGTTCCTATCCTGGTTTTCACCCTGTCTGGCGGCGCCTTTTTGTTTGGCTGGGCGAAGCCCGTTCCGGTCAATTTCAGCAATCTCAATGACCCCAAACGCGACATGATTGCGGTGGCTGCCGCGGGACCTGCCGCCAATATCGTCATGGCTTTTTTCTGGGCAATCATTCTGTCCGTCAGTGTCCGTCTCGCCGGCGACGCGGGTGTCGTTGCCGAGTTCCTGTTTCAGATGGCAAAGATCGGCATATTTTTCAATTGCCTGTTGGCGGTTTTTAACCTTATCCCTTTGCCTCCTTTGGACGGGGGCCGCGTACTTCGTGGCCTGGTGCCGGAAAGCCTGGGCAGAAGACTCGATTCAATCGAGCGTTTCGGGCTTATACTGGTGGTGTTGTTGTTGTGGTTGGGCGTATTGGGGCCGCTTTTGCTGCCGCCCATATTCGCCCTGCAAAACCTGCTTTTGACGCTCGTCGGCATCGGGGGATAAAACATGGAGCAGGGCTCCGAGAAACGCGCCACGCTGCGCGTGGTCGAGACACCTGACAAGGATCCTTTGCTCACCGAAGAAGCAGCCGGTGGCAACCCGTCGCAGGGTGAAATGCCATTCGCGGTAGTCAGCGGTGAGCCGGTCACCCAGCTGCCTCAGGATCTCTATATTCCGCCCTATGCGCTGGAGGTCTTTCTGGAGGCCTTTGAAGGCCCGCTGGATCTGCTGCTTTATCTGATCCGTCGCCAGAATCTCGACATCCTGGATATTCCCATCGCGGAGATCACGCGCCAGTACGTGGAATACATCGAGTTGATGAAAGACGTGCAGCTGGAGCTGGCCGGTGAGTACCTGCTGATGGCTGCCATGCTGGCAGAAATCAAGTCCCGAATGTTGCTGCCCAGGCCGGTTTCCGAGGATGCGGACGAGGAAGATCCGCGGGCTGAACTGGTTCGGCGGCTGCAGGAATACGAGCGCTTCAAGAAAGCGGCTGAGGACGTTAACGCCCTTGATCGCATGGAGCGCGACACCCACCAGGTTACGGCCGAGGTGGCAGACAAAAAGATTGATCGTCCCCTGCCAGACATGACACTGAAAGAGCTGCTGGTTGCTTTCAAGGATGTCCTGGTGCGGGCTAAGGCCAACGCCCATCTGCATGTGCAACGCGAACCGCTGTCAGTGCGCGAGCGCATGTCCCAAGTGCTGGCCACCGTCAAAAATGGCGGGTTCTTTGATTTCGGTCAGCTCTTCGATCCGGCTGAAGGGCGCATGGGTATGGTGGTGACCTTTATCGCTTTGCTGGAACTGCTGCGCGAAGGCCACATCGAGATAGTGCAGGCCGAAGCTTATTCACCCCTTCATATACGGGGGGCCACAGCCGTGCCCCTCGTCGAACAGCAACCCGCGGATTGACCGGGCAGGAGGAGCCAGTCGATGGATAGCCAGCAACTTAAGAATGTGGTCGAAGCTGCCTTGTGCGCAGCCGGGCGACCGCTATCGCTGGATGAACTGCGGGACGTGTTCCGCGTGCAGGGTACGGTGCCGGAAAAGGCGGAATTACGTGATGCAATTACGCAATTGCAGGCGGATTTCGAGGATCGGGCGATCGAGATCAAGGAAGTGGCCAGTGGGTATCGCGTGCAGGTCCGCGCGAGTCTTTCCCAGTGGCTGACCAAGCTGTGGGAGGAAAGGCCTCCACGCTACTCCCGCGCCCTGATGGAGACCCTGTCAATCATTGCCTACAAACAGCCGGTAACCCGGGGTGAGATCGAGGATGTGCGCGGCGTTGCCGTCAGCACAAATATTGTTCGCACGCTGTTGGATCGCGGCTGGATTCGTGAAGTCGGCCATCGTGACGTACCGGGCCGGCCGGCCATGTTCGGCACCACGCGTGAATTTCTAGACTATTTTGGGCTGAAAAAGCTCAATGAGCTGCCTGAGCTGAGCGCGCTCACCGATATTGAGTCGCTGAAAGTCCAGCTTGAGCTTGATGATGGCTCCGATGGCGAGGGCAGCGACGAACAAAGCCCGGCACCCGGGCGTGAATTCGATCAGACACCCGATGCCGATCTGGTGGATGAGGTCGAGGCGGCTGAGCTGCCTATGGCCGCGAACGTTGTCCCCATCAAGGCCCACTGACGCTCCAGGCCGGCCCGTGCCCGAGCGGCTGCAGAAATGGCTCGCCGCCCGGGGCCTGGGCTCGCGGCGCGAGATTGAAGCCTGGATTTCAGCCGGCCGAATTAGTGTTGATGGCCGCGTTGCCGAACTGGGCCTTAAGGTCTCCGGCGAGGAAACTATCCTGGTGGATGGGCGCCTGATTGAAGGCGCCGCAGAAGTTGCCCATCAGGCCCTGATCATGAACAAGGCGGCCGGTGTGATCTGCACCCGGCGGGATCCCGAGGGCCGTCCCAGCGTCTTCGATGAACTGCCGCGCCTCAAAGGTCAACGCTGGATCAGTGTCGGTCGCCTGGATCTGCAGACGGCGGGCCTGCTGATCTTTACCACTGATGGCGAGTTGGCCGCTCGCCTGATGCATCCCAGTTCCCAGCTTGAGCGTGAGTACGCCCTGCGCATTGAGGGCGAGCTCGCTCCCGAGGTACTGGAGCAACTGCGGCGCGGTATCGAACTGGACGATGGCCCGGCCCGCTGTCTGCGAATTGAGCCGGCCGGTGGTGAAGGGCGCAATCGTTGGTATCGCATGGTGTTGCAGGAGGGCCGTAACCGTATCGTTCGGCGTCTGATGGAAGCTGTGGGTACTCGGGTCAACCGGCTCATTCGCGTGCGTTATGGCGCCGTGTTGCTGCCGCGTGATTTACCCGCCGGCGAGTTCCGACGACTCAGTGGCAGTCCTTTGGCCAGCACGTACGCCGCCGCCGGTCTGCCCCGGCCCCGGCGCCAGGCGCCGCCACCAACCGCTTCGCGTGGCTCGCGTCGGCGCAACAGACGCTGAGGCACTGCGCGAGGCTTGCGCAGGACTCATTGCGGATTACGATACGGTCGGCTGGTGGCCGGCCGGCTCTGCCTTCGAAGTCATGGTGGGCGCCGTGCTGGTGCAAAACACACGGTGGACCAATGTCAGCCAGGCCATTGAGGTCTTGCGACACTCAGATCGGCTAAGCCCGCAGGCCCTTGCTCAGACATCGGCCGCGCAGCTCACGACCCTGATCAGCCCGGCGGGTTGCCAACGGATCAAGGCCCGGCGCTTGCACGCGCTGGCTGACGGCGTCCTGCAAGGCGGTGGTTTGCAGGCCCTGGCCGGGCGCCCGACAGCTGATTTGCGCGCAGAGTTTCTGCGGTGGCATGGCATTGGTGAGGAAACTGCAGACGCCATCCTGCTGTTTGCTTTTGATCGGCCGGGTTTCCTCGCAGATGCCTATGCCCGGCGTTGGCTGGCTCGGCGGGGATTGTTCGAAGCGGGCGAGGGTGCCGGCGCCTACCGACGCGCCAAGGACTTCGTGGATGCGCGGCTGGACTGGTCAGCGCCGGAGCACCAGGCATTGCACGGGGCGATTGTGTTGCATGCCCAGCAGCTGTGCCGGCCCCGACCTTTATGTGAGAAATGCAGGCAGGGTATTATTTGTTCTTATAAAACAAATAATTAAGTATATTAGTTAAACTGTTTTCTTGACCTGGGCGTCCAGGCTGGCCCCGGTAATCCCGGCACTGTCCGGACCCATTAAATACAGATAGGTCGCCATGATGTCTTCCGGCATTGGCTTGGTCCGGGGGTCCTCAGCCGGATAGGCGTCGGCGCGCATGGCGGTGCGCGTTCCCCCCGGGTTGATGCAGTTAACCCGAATGATCCCGGCGCCGGAAGTTTCTTCTGCCAGCACCTGGGCCAGACCTTCCGTGGCGAACTTCGATACGGCGTAGGCGCCCCAGAAAGCTCGGCCCTGCCGGCCCACGCCGCTGGACGTGAAGATGATCGATGCACTGGTCGATTCATTGAGCAGGGGCATCAGCACCTGGGTCATGGCCAGCGCCGCCGTCACGTTCACGTGCATCACTTTTGCCCAGGTGGACATGTCGTAATGCTCAAGGGGTGTGCGGGTGCCCAGCACGCCGGCGTTGTGCAGCAAGCCGTCAAGGCGTCCGTACTCGCCCTGGATCTGATCGCGGAGCTGGAAATAGTCCTGGGCTTCTGCCCGGGCCAGGTTCAGGGGCGCAATGCTGGGCCGGTCACCACCCAGTTCCAGGATCTCGTCATACACCGACTCCAGCTTGCTCACTACCCGGCCCGACAAAATGACCGTCGCCCCATGAGCGGCATAAGCCAGCGCGGCCGCCCGACCGATTCCGCTCCCGGCGCCGGTGACCAGTACAACCCGGTCCTTGAGCAGGTCCGATGCGGGTTCGTAGTTGTCTGGATTAAATGTCATGGGGGCTTGTCATCTAATGCGTCTTGCTGCGTTCGTCATCGTCGGCCGCCGGCTCATCGGGCGTCGACAGGTCAGTGGTTTCCCGGGCGCTGGTCTCAATGCCGGGCAGTTCCTCGATGGACTGCTTCGGATCCACGCCCAATTCGGTGAATTTACGGACCCCAGGCAGGACTTTGCGTTCCAGGGAGCCCACGGCCTGGTTATAGGCTTTCACGCCCCCGTCCAGCTGGCGTCCCAGCCGCAGCATGTGATTGGTAAAGACTGCGAGCCGGTCATACAGATCCACGGCCAGGCCCCGAATTTCGTCGGCTCCTTCAGCCAGCGCCAGATTCCGCCAGCCGTAAGCCACGGCTTTGAGCAGGGCCATCAGGCTGGTCGGCGTGGCCAGGATGACGCGCTGTCGCATGGCCTCTTCCAGCAAGGCGGGATTTTCCGCCAGGGCGGCTGACAAAAACTGTTCGCCCGGGATAAACAGAATGACGAACTCCGGACTGCGGTCGAACTGCGCCCAGTAGGCTTTGGCCGCCAGCTCTTTAACCCGATTAGATACATTGCGCGTATGGCGTTGCATGGCCGCCTTTTTGTCTGCATCACTCTCGGCTTCGGTGGCTTCAAGGTAAGCATCCAGGGGTGTTTTGACGTCCACCACCATCTGGCCCTCGTCGGGCAGGTGAATGATCAGGTCCGGCCTGATGGCGCCGCCTTCGGTGACGGTATGCACCTGCTCATGAAAGTCGCAGTGTTCCACCATGCCGGCCAGTTCAACCACCCGACGCAGAGTGAATTCGCCCCATTGACCCCGCACTTCCGGCCGGCGCAGCGCTTTGACGAGTTTGTGGGTTTCCTGCCGCAGGTTGTCCTGGTTGCTGGCCATGGCTTCAAGCTGGCTGCGGATACTGCCGAAGGATTCGGCGCGCTCCTTCTCAATGACGCCGATTTGTTCGTGGGTTTTAGCCAGGGCCTCACGGATCGGCTTGATCAGCTCTGCCACGGCCTGCTCGCGTTCGCCCAGGGCCGCGGAGGCTTTCTCCTGATGCTGGCCCAGGCTTTCGCGGGCCAGGCGCAAAAAGGTTTCGCTTTGCTGTGACAGGGTGTCATTCGCCAGCTTGCCGAACACGCCTGTCAGCCGTTCTTCCGCCTGGGTAAGGGCCGCCAGGCGTTCTTCGGCGACGGCGACGTCCGTGGCATGTTGTGCCTCGGCTGCTGCCAGCTCGCGTTCCAGCCGTCGCCGGCGCGGCCCGCTGATCAGACTGACCAGCACGCTGCCCAGAACCATGCCCAGGGCGAAAACAATCGCCGTGGCCAGGCGCCAGTCCAGGTCACCGAATTCCGTCAGCCAGGGCAGTTCGATGGTCATTCGATTGTGTCCGGGTTGCTGTCAAAACCAGGGAGGTGGAGTAATTCTGTCGGGTGATCCACCGCATGATCGGCCCCCCACAGCAGCGGATCTTCGCCCGGCTCCATGTAGCCGTAGGTGGCGACGACGGTCACCATGCCCGCCGCCTGGCCGGCCTGGATATCTCGCCGCGCATCGCCGACATACACGGCCGTGGCACTGGCAACCCCAACCACGCGGGCCGCATACAGCAAGGGTTCGGGGTGAGGCTTGCGCTGGGCCAGCGTATCACCGCTCACAATGCAGGCACAGCGTTGGCTAAGCCCTTGCGCGGCCAGCAGCGGTTCAGTCAGAAACGCCGGCTTGTTGGTGACGATGCCCCAGGGTTGCCCGGCGTTATCCAGAGCGTCCAGCACATCGAGCATCCCGGGAAAGGGTGCCGTCTCCCGGGAGAGTCGCTCGGCGTAGAGATCCAGGTAGCGTCCTCGCAAGGCCTCGCGTCCGTCAGCATCCAGGTGAGCAAAGGCGATGGACAGTAAACCGGCGGCACCATTGGAAACCTGGGTTCTGGCCATCGCGTAATCCAGTGGCGACAGATTGTGCTCGGCCCGCAGGGCGTTCAGGGCGGCCACCATGTCGGGTGCCGTATCCAGCAAGGTGCCGTCCAGATCGAAGAAATAGGCCAGGGCCATCGCTGAGCTACTCGCGGCCGCGCTTTTTGAAGTGGACGAGATAGTTGACGCTGACATCCTGGGACAACTCGAAATTGCCTCCCAGGGGACGATACGCCATACCCGTCAGGTCCATCAGTTCCAGACCCACCGGGCGTGCCCAGTCGGCCAATTCGGATGGTTTGATAAAGCGTTCGTAGCGATGGGTTCCCCGCGGCAATAGCTTCAACAGGTATTCGCCGGCCACGATGCCCAGCGCGAAAGCTTTGGGTGTGCGATTCAGAGTCGACAGCACCAGGTCGCCACCGGGCTCCACCAGGTGGGCCAGGGACTGCACCACGCTCTGCGGGTCGGGGACGTGTTCGAGCATTTCCAGACAGGTCACCAGTGACCAGGCGCCCGGCCGCGCGGTGACAAGATCTTCAGCGGCGATCTGTTGATACTCGATCTGTTCAAGCCCGCTGCCGGCAGCATGCAGCCGGGCCACGGCTAGCATGGGCTCGGCCAGGTCAATGCCCGTTACGGCGTTCGCCCCGCGCTGGGCCAGGCCTTCTGTCAGCAGGCCACCGCCGCAACCTACGTCCAGGCAGTGCTGGCCTTTGATGCCGGCGCGTTGCTCGATGTAGTCCAGCCGTAACGGGTTAATCGCATGCAAAGCCCGGTTCTCGCCATCAGCATCCCACCAGCGACTGGCCAGGGCACCGAACTGGGCCAGTTCTGCCGGGTCGGCATTGACTGCCTTGCTGGTCGCAGCCGTAGGTGAATCAGTCATGGCCGCTGACCACCCGGTCTCGCCATGCGGTGGCTCGTTCCATCACGTCCGCGGCTGCGGCGCGGGTGAACTGGCCATCGGCCAGCAAGGCTTCGCCGGCAACCCAGACATCACTGATCTGGTCGCGGCTGGCGGCATACACCACTTGGGACAGGGGGTTGTAAACCGGGGTGGTGGCCGGCTGCTGCATGTCGATGCAAATCAGATCGGCTGCTTTTCCGGGCAGCAGGGAGCCGATCTCATTAGCCAGGCCCAGGGACCGGGCGCCGTTCAGAGTGGCCATGGCCAGGGCGTCCGGTGCGCCGACCACGGTGGCATCTTCTGCCACAGCTTTGGCGAGGAGGGCGGCAGTGCGCATTTCGCCGAGTAAATCCAGGTCGTTATTGCTGGCGGCGCCATCGGTTCCCAGCGCTACATTCACCCCGGCATCCAGCAACCGGGCCACGGGGCAAAAGCCGCTGGCCAGTTTCAGGTTTGATTCCGGGCAGTGCACAACACTGGATCCGGCCGCAGCCAATGCGTCAATTTCTTGCGCCGTAAGTTGGGTCATGTGCACCGCCGCCAGGGCGGAGTTCACCAGCCCGAGTTCCTCGAGTCGGGCCAGGGGTCGCCGGCCCTGATCGGAGATGGCCGTGGCGACTTCATGCGCTGTCTCGTGCACATGCATATGCACCGGCACGTCCAGTTCATCGGCCAGTTTGCGCACCCGCTGCAAGGGTTCGTCGCTGACTGTATAGGGCGCGTGTGGGGCGAAGCTCGTGCTCAGCAAGGGGTGACTGCGAAACTGATCGTGCACAGCCAGACCCTTGTCGAAGTATTCATCAATGGTGCTTGCATAGCGGGTTGGCTGCTCGATCAGGATCATGCCCACGGCCGCGCGAATGCCCTGGGTGATGGCCGCCTGGGCCGACTGATCAGGAAAAAAGTACATGTCATTAAAGCAGGTGGTGCCGCCGCGGAGCATTTCCAGCACGGCCAGCTCGGTGCCATCGCGCACGAACTCGGGGCCTGCCCAGCGCGCTTCGGCGGGCCAGATATGCTCCCCCAGCCACTCGCCCAGGGGCAGGTCGTCGGCCAGGCCGCGAAACAGGCTCATGGCGGCGTGGGTATGGGCGTTGACCAGCCCGGGCAGCAGGGCATGGTTTGGCCGGTCCAGCCGGGTGGCTCCGGCGAAGCGACGGGCCGCCTGGGCCGCATCCTCCAGGGCCACGATACGCCCGCCACGCACGGCCAGCGCGTGGTTTTCCAGCACCACGCCATGGGGTTCCACCGGAATTATCCAGCGGGCAGAGATAAGGAAATCGGCTTCTTCCATGCGCCTCAGAGGGGTGCCGCGACAGGCAAGGGGATGATGCCTGATCGGCCCGGTCAGGCAAAGCGGCAATGGTCGCAGGCAGTAGGTCGCAGGCAGCCCCTGTGATAGAATTTCCAGCTGATTTTTTGTCCTGACAGAGTCGCAAGAACAAACGATAGTGCCCGGCGTGGCCCCGCTCAGAGAGCATCCGTGGCGCCGGCTTTTTTTATCCCTTTCCCTGATCAATTCATCGAACTAACGGACCATCCATGGCTGAAGTGGCGCAGGAAGTATTACCTGTAAATCTCGAAGACGAGATGCGGCAGTCCTATCTGGACTACGCAATGAGCGTCATCGTCGGGCGTGCATTACCCGATGTTCGTGATGGGCTGAAGCCAGTCCATCGGCGGGTGCTCTTTGCCATGCGGGAGCTGGGTAACGACTACAACAAGGCTTACAAAAAGTCCGCGCGTGTCGTGGGTGACGTGATCGGTAAGTATCACCCCCACGGCGATACGGCCGTCTACGACACCATTGTGCGTATGGCGCAGTCGTTCTCTATGCGCTATCTGCTCGTGGACGGGCAGGGTAACTTTGGTTCGGTGGACGGCGATTCCCCGGCCGCCATGCGTTATACCGAAGTGCGCATGGCCCGCATGGCTGCGGAGCTGCTGGCAGACATCGATAAGGAAACCGTCGACTTCGTTGCTAACTACGACGGCTCCGAGCATGAACCGGCGGTTCTGCCGACCCGTGTACCTAATTTGCTGGTCAATGGCTCATCCGGTATCGCGGTGGGCATGGCGACCAATATCCCGCCGCATAACCTGGGCGAGGTTATCGATGCCACGCTGGCGCTGATTGATGATCCGGATATTGCTATTCAGGGCTTGATGGCCAAGATGCCGGGTCCGGATTTCCCGACGGCCGGCATCATCAATGGCGTGCAGGGTATTTACGCGGCCTATATGACGGGTCGCGGCCGGATTTATATGCGCGGCAGAACCCACGTCGAGACCATCGATGCGCGCGGCAAAGAAGCCATCATCGCCACGGAGATTCCCTACCAGGTCAACAAGGCTCGGCTGATCGAGAAGATCGCCGAGCTGGTGCGTGAGAAGCGCATTGAGGGCATTACCGAGCTGCGTGACGAGTCCGACAAAGATGGCATGCGCATCGTGATTGAACTGCGACGGGGTGAGAACACCGACGTGGTCCTGAACAATCTGTATAAGCAGACGCAGCTGGAAAGCGTGTTCGGCATCAATATGGTCGCCCTGCGTGACGGCCAGCCGCGCGTCCTGAACCTGAAAGAGATTCTCGCCGCCTTCCTGCGGCATCGCCGCGAGGTCGTTACCCGGCGGACGATTTACGAATTACGCAAGGCGCGTGACCGTGCACATATATTGGAGGGGCTGACGGTTGCCCTGGCTAATATCGACCCGGTCATCGCCATGATCAAGGCCTCACCTTCGCCGGCAGAGGCGCGGGCTGCGCTGGCAGCGGAAGCCTGGGCACCGGGCTCGGTGACTGAAATGCTGGCGCGCGCCGGGGCGATCAGCACGCGGCCTGAGGAGCTCGAGGGTGATTACGGTCAAACGGACGATGGTTACCGACTGTCTCCTGCGCAGGCCCAGGCCATTCTCGATCTGCGTCTGCATCGGCTTACCGGCCTGGAGCAGGAAAAGATCCTGACGGAGTACCGTGAGATCCTCATCCGGATTGAAGATCTGCAGGAGATTCTCGAAAGCCCGGATCGTTTGCTGAATGTCATTCGGGAAGAACTCGCCGACATTCGCGAACGCTTCGCCGATGAACGGCGCACTGAAATCATCGAGACTCAAGACGAACTGAGTATCGAAGACCTTATCCCCGAAGAAGACGTAGTGGTTACGATCTCCCACGGCGGTTACGCCAAGTCCCAGGGCCTGGACAGTTACCAGGTGCAGCGTCGGGGTGGGCGAGGCCGGGCGGCGGCCAGGGTCAAGGGCGAAGATTTCATCGACAAGCTCTTCGTGGCCAATAGCCACGACACGCTGCTGTGCTTCAGCAGCCTGGGCAAGGTCTACTGGTTGAAGGTTTACCAGGTGCCCCGGGGCAGCCGCGGGTCACGTGGCCGGCCGATGGTTAATCTGTTGCCTCTGGAAGAGAACGAACGGGTCAATGCCGTCCTGCCGACGCGCAGCTTTGACGCGGATCGCTTTGTATTCATGGCCACCAGCAATGGCACGGTCAAAAAGACCAGCCTGGAGGCATTTTCCCGCCCGCGCGCCAATGGCATTCGGGCTGTGGACCTGCGTGATGGTGATCGTCTGGTTGACGTGGCCATCACGGATGGTTCCCAGGACATCATGCTGTTTGCCAGCACGGGCAAGGCCAGTCGTTTCCCCGAGAGCGATGTCCGCGCGATGGGTCGCACGGCCGCCGGGGTGCGGGGTATTAAGCTCCCCGATGACCACCAGGTTATTGCGCTGCTGATTGTCGGTGACGGTCAGATTCTTACGGCCACGGAAAATGGCTATGGCAAGCGCACGCCCATTTCAGATTTCCCGCTGCACGGCCGCGGCGGGCAGGGCGTAATTGCCATTCAGACCTCAGATCGTAACGGCCGCATGGTCAGCGCCATCAAAGTCGACGATGAAGACGAGGTCATGCTGATCAGCAGCGGTGGCACGCTGGCACGAGTGCCCGTTGCCGATATCTCGGTGCAGGGTCGCAATACCCAGGGCGTGCGCCTGATTCGGCTCGACGACGGTTACCGGCTGGTTGGCCTGGACCGAATCATGAGCCTGTCGGAAGACGACGAAAGCAACGAAGACTAGGCCCGGTTCGGGCAATCCCAGGGAACAAGGAAAGAGTCACTATGGCGCGAGTATTTAATTTCAGTGCCGGGCCGGCGGCATTGCCGCTGCCGGTGCTGGACCAGATCAAGGCAGATTTGCCCGAGTGGCTGGGCACCGGCATGTCCGTGATGGAGTTAAGCCACCGCAGCAAGGAATTCATCGGCGTTGCAGAACAAGCCGAGGCCGATCTGCGCGAGCTGATGGCCATTCCCGATGACTATGCCGTGTTGTTTCTGCAGGGTGGCGCCACCCAGCAGTTCGCGCTGCTGCCCGCCAATCTCGCCGGCCCTGATCAAACCGTGGATTACCTCGTGACGGGTGCCTGGGGTAAGAAGGCGGTGAAGGAAGCCAAAGCGTTGCGCGCTACCAATGTGGTTGCCGACGGTGGCGACTCCAGCTACACCGACGTACCCGATCCAGCCAGCTGGCAATGCACGCCAGGTGCTGCCTACTTGCACTACACGCCTAACGAGACCATCGGCGGCGTCGAAATCCATGAGCCGCCGGCGGTCAGTGATGCGCCCCTGGTGGCAGATATGTCATCGACGATTTTGTCCCGGCCTGTCGACGTCAGCCGCTTTGGCGTCATTTACGCCGGCGCGCAGAAAAATATTGGCCCGGCGGGCCTGACTATTGTGATCATCCGCCGCGATTTGCTCGAGCGTGAGGCCCAGGCGGACTTGCCGCGTATTCTCAGCTACGCCGCTCATGCCGAAGGCGGCTCCATGCTGAATACGCCGCCGACCTTCGCCTGGTATGTCGCCGGCCTGGTCTTTAGCTGGCTTAAGGAGCAGGGTGGCCTGGTGCAGATGGCCCGCACTAATCAGGGCAAGGCGGAACGGCTTTACAGCGCCATCGACAACTCGGATTTTTATGCCAACCCGGTGGCTGTAGGCTATCGGTCATGGATGAACGTTCCCTTCACGCTGGCCAGGCCGGAGCTAGACGCTGATTTTCTGGCCGAGGCAAAGGCCGTGGGCTTGACCAACCTGAAGGGCCATCGCTCGGTTGGCGGCATGCGAGCGAGCATTTATAACGCGGTCAGTGATGAGGCTGTGGATGCCTTGCTGGCCTTTATGAAAGACTTCGAAGCGCAGCGCGCCTAATCTACGAGACGGACAACGATGATGCACAAGGTATTAACCCTTAATAATATTTCTGTCAGCGGGCTGCGACAGTTGCCCCGACAGTCTTACGAGGTCGCCTCGGAGATCGGCCATCCCGATGCCATCATGCTGAGATCATTCAACATGCATGACATGGAGATTCCCGAAACCGTGCAGGGTGTCGCGCGGGCGGGCGCCGGGGTCAACAATATCCCGGTTGAGTCATTATCCAAGCGTGGTATTCCGGTCTTCAATGCACCGGGTGCCAACGCCAACGCCGTCAAGGAACTGGTGATTGGCGGCATGTTGCTGGCGGCGCGCAATCTGGCCCCGGCCTGGGCCTATGTCCGCGGCCTTGAAGCGGAAGGCAAGGAACTTGGCAAGCTGGTTGAGTCCGGCAAAAAGCAGTTCGTGGGCTTTGAACTGCCTACTCGCACCTTGGGTGTCATTGGCCTGGGTGCCATCGGTGTGCAGGTGGCCAATACGGCCCTGTCCCTTGGGATGCGGGTGATTGGTTTCGATCCGCAGATTACGGTGCAACGTGCCTGGGAATTATCTTCCGGCGTGCAGCAGGCACGCAGCATGGATGACCTGATCAGCCGTGCCGATATGATCAGCGTGCACGTGCCGCTGGTGGATGCAACGCGCGGGCTCCTGAATGCCGAGCGCCTGAAGCTGGCGCCTCAGGGCACCATCATTATGAATTTCTCGCGCGGTGAGATCGTCGACGAGGCGGCCGTCCTGGCTGCTCTGGATGCGGGCGACCTGAGTTGCTATGTAACGGATTTCCCGACTCGCGAGACTATCGGTCATCCTAAAGTGATTCCCTTGCCGCACCTGGGTGCGTCCACCCACGAAGCAGAAGAAAATTGCGCCGTGATGGTGGCCAATAATCTGCGGGCCTATCTTGAGGATGGTGTGATTCGTCACTCCGTTAATTTTCCCGAGTCCGACCTGCCGCGCATGGACGCCTACCGGATCACGGTTGCCAACGCCAACGTGCCGAACATGGTGGGTCAGATTTCGACGGCCCTGGCAGACGCCGGCCTGAATATCGCCGACCTGCTGAACAAGTCACGTGGCGATGTGGCGTATACCATTGTGGATCTGGACGGGCCGGTCCCGGAAGACACGCTTGATTCTCTGCGGGCGATCAAGGGTGTGCTGAAGGTGCGAAATCTCGGGCGGCCGACTGCGGATTAACGACAGGCGGATCAGCTATGGGTGCAGACGAATCATCGACGGACAAGACTCCCAGCCTTGAGGAGCTGCGATCGCGCATCGACGATGTCGATAGCCGCATTCACGAGCTGATCAGCCAGCGGGCGCGATACGCGCAGGCGGTCGCGGTGGCCAAGGGCGGCGGCGAGCACGCGGCCGACTTCTATCGACCAGAGCGCGAAGCCCAGGTGCTGCGCAAGGTGCTGGATCGCAATCAGGGCCCGCTGACCGACGAAGAGATGACGCGCTTGTTCCGCGAAATCATGTCTGCCTGTCTTGCCCAGGAAGAACCGCTGAAAGTGGCTTATCTGGGCCCTGAAGGCACCTTCACCCAGTCCGCTGTTTACAAACACTTCGGGCACTCGGTGAAGGCCTTGTCGATGGCGACTATCAACGAAGTTTTTCACGAAGTTGAAGCAGGGATCGCCGACTTCGGTGTGGTGCCCATTGAAAACAGCACGGCGGGCTTTGTGTCCCACACGCTGGACAGCTTCATCGGCTCGCCGCTGAAAATTTGCGGTGAAGTTGAACTGCGTATTCGTCAGCACCTACTGGGTGCCATGGATGACCTGAGCAAGGTCGTCAGGATCTGCGCGCATCCCCAGTCCCTGGCCCAGTGTCGTGCCTGGCTGAAGGAATATCTGCCCGATGCGCAGTTACTGGAAGTCAGTAGTAATGCCGAGGGCGCGCGTCGCGCCCGGGACGAGGCCGGCACCGCCGCGATTGCTGGTGAGGCAGCTGCGGAGGTTTATGGCCTGGATAAGCTGGTCGCGGACATCGAGGACCGCCCCGACAATACGACCCGGTTCCTGGTCGTGGGTCAGCGCCTGTTCCCCGCCAGTGGTGAGGACAAGACGACCCTGATGCTGTCCACGGCCGATACGGACGATGCCGGCGCCCTGTATCGCTTGCTCGAGCCCCTGGCTGAACATGACGTCAACATGACCCGGATCGAGTCCCGTCCGTCGCGCCGCCGTAAGTGGCATTACGTGTTCTTCGTCGACATCGAAGGTCATGCTGAAGAAGACAATATCGCCGGCGCGCTGGCGAAGCTCGAGGCGAGGGCGCAACTGTTCCGCGTCCTGGGTTCATACCCGAAAGCTATCCGCTAACGGCCCGGCATGACGCGGGAGCTCCGCTTCTCGGCCCTCGCGGCCCCCGGGGTTCAGGCCCTGCAGCCTTATGTGCCAGGCAAGCCCATGGCAGAGCTCGAGCGCGAGTACGGCGTCAGTCAGACGCTCAAGCTTGCCTCCAACGAGAATCCCCTCGGTCCTTCAGCGACGGTGCTGGCCGCCATTAAGGCCGCGGCGGCGCAGGTTCGCTTGTATCCCGACGGGGCGGGTCATGCATTAAAACTGCGGCTCGCCGCCCGTCATGGTGTCGGCCCCGAACAGATCACCCTGGGTAACGGGTCTAATGATGTGCTGGTCTTGATGGCCGAAGCGTTTCTCAGTGCCGAACTGGAAGCCATTTACGATCAGCATGCCTTCGTGGTGTATGCCCTGGCGGTACAAGCCGTTGGTGCAATCGCGCGCATCGCGCCGTCGCTCCCGGCCAGGCATGCAAGCCAACCCCTGGGCCACGACCCCGAGGCCATCAAGGCAGCCTACGGTCCGCGAACGCGGCTGGTGTATGTCGCTAATCCGAACAACCCTACCGGCACCTGGCTGGATGACGCAGCCCTGCGCGGGCTGCTCGACGCCTTGCCGGTTGATGCGTTGCTGGTGCTCGATGAAGCCTATGCCGAGTACGTGACTGAGCCGGGTTATCCGGACAGCGAGAAACTGCTGGCGGAGTATCCGAACCTGGTTATCACGCGGAGTTTTTCCAAAGCCTTCGGGCTGGCCGGTCTGCGTATCGGCTACAGCGTGAGTCACGCAACGGTGGCCGAGTTACTCAATCGTGTCCGTCAGCCCTTTAATACGAACAGCATTGCCCAGGCTGCCGCCGTCGCGGCCCTGGATGACGCGGATTTTCTGGTGCAAAGCCGGGCCACGAATCAGGCCGGGCTGGCCCAGTTGCAACAGGGCCTGGCCGAACAGGGCTTTGCCGTGCCCGATTCCCTGGGCAATTTTGTCCTGCTGGACCTGGCTCGTCCGGCCGGACCTGTTTACGAAGCCTTGCTCCGGGCTGGCATTATCGTGCGCCCTGTCGCTAACTACGGTTTGCCCAATTATTTGCGCATCAGTGTGGGTCTGCCTGAACAAAATGCTCGATTGCTGGCGGAATTGCCCCGCTGCCTGGCGGAGGCAACCTGATGACGGCGTTTGTCGTTACGCCCAGGGCGCCGGCCGGCGGCCGTCTGCAGGTGCCGGGGGATAAGTCCATTTCCCATCGGGCCCTGTTGCTGGGTGCGATTGCTGACGGCACGACGACGATATCTGGTTTTCTGGCGGGCGAAGATTGCCTGGCGACCCTCGCCGCTCTGCAGGCCATGGGTGTGCAGATCCAACGGCCGGAGCCGACAACCGTGGTCGTCGAAGGCGTCGGGCTGCGAGGTCTGCAGGCGCCGGCGGGTGCGCTGGATATGGGTAACTCCGGCACGGCCATGCGCTTATTCGCCGGGCTGCTGGCCGGCCAGGCTTTCGATACCGAGCTGACGGGTGATGAGTCTTTGTTGCGGCGGCCAATGGGCCGGGTAGCGAAGCCTCTGGCGCAAATGGGCGCGAGTATCACCACGGTGAATGACCGGCCGCCGCTGATCATCCGGGGCAATCCATCCCTGCACGGCATCGACTATCCCATGCCCGTTGCCAGTGCGCAGGTGAAGTCCGCGCTGTTACTGGCGGGCCTGTATGCCGGGGGTGAAACCTGCGTGCATGAACCGGCGCCGACCCGCGATCACACCGAGCGCATGCTGACCCAGTTTGGCGTCGCGGTTAACCGCGCCGAGGATCGCGTCTGCGTGGCTTCGGGTCAGTCACTGCAAGCCGACGCTATTGCCGTGCCCGGCGACCTGTCCTCGGCTGCTTTTTTCCTGCTCGCGGGTTGCCTGGCCCCGGCAGGCGGTGTGCTGCAGATGGCCGGTGTTGGCCTGAATCCCACCCGCACCGGTATTCTGCAGATCCTGCAAATGATGGGGGCGGATATCCAGGTTGAACAGCAGGCCGGTCAGACGTCCCATGCCGAACCCGTTGGCCGATTGACGGTCCGCCCATCTACATTAGCGGGCATTGAGGTGCCCCCGGAACTGGTCCCCCTGGCCATTGACGAGTTCCCCCTGGTGTTTGTAGCGGCAGCCCTGGCACAGGGCGAGACCCTGATCAGCGGCGCTGAGGAACTCCGGCATAAAGAAAGTGACCGGATCAGCGTCATGCTGGATGGTCTGCGCGCGCTGGGCGTGGCGGTGGAGGAGCGGCCGGATGGGGCTTTGATTGCCGGCGGTGGTCTGGGCCCGGGCCAGGTGAACAGCGGGGGTGATCATCGCGTGGCCATGGCTTTTGCCATCGGGGCCAGCGTTGCCCGGGGCCCCGTCAGCATTCTCGATACGGCTAATGTCGCCACGTCCTTCCCCGACTTTGCCCGTCAGGCTCAGGACATTGGCATCAATTTGCGCGTTAACACCGATGACTGAGCCGGCAGCAGCCCCCGTCATTGCCATTGATGGTCCGGGGGGCGCCGGCAAAGGGACCGTGTGCCGGGCGGTTGCCCGGCAGCTGGGCTGGCACCTGTTAGATAGTGGGGCCTTGTACCGGCTGGTTGCTCTGGATGCGGAGCGGGCGGGTGTTGCCCTGGATGATGAAGCGGCCGTAGCCGAACGGGCCCGCCGCCTGGATGTGGTCTTTCAGCCCGATGGCGACGAGGGCTCGGTCCGGCTTGCCGGGCAGGATGTGAGCCTGGCCATTCGCTCCGAGGCGGCCGGGCAGGGGGCTTCGCGGGTGGCGGCGCTGCCGGCAGTGCGACAGGCCCTGGTGGGTCGCCAGCGGGACTTTTGCCGCCCGCCGGGGCTGGTGGCCGACGGGCGCGATATGGGGTCGGTGATTTTCCCCGCCGCCAGGCTGAAAGTTTTCCTCACGGCCAGCGTCGAGGAACGGGCTCTCAGGCGTTATAAGCAGTTGAAAGAAAAGGGTATTGATGCTAGCCTCGCGATCCTTTCGGAGGAGCTGGGGGAGCGGGATCGCCGTGACACCGCACGCGCGGTGGCACCATTAAAGGCTGCACCTGACGCCCGGCGACTCGATACGACAGACCTGAGCATTGACGCTGCGGTCGCGCAAGTATTGCGCTGGGCCGCGGCTGTTTACCCGGGTACGCAGAAAAAATAGCCCTGGTTCCATCGGAACGGAACCGGATTGTGTAAAACCGTCTGCCGACAGGACGTTGGTGACGCAAACAGAACCGCCGCGAGGCGGGAAAGAGTAATGACTGAAACTTTTGCCGAATTATTTGAAGAGAGTCTTGCCAGCGAGAGCATCAAGCCAGGAACTATCCTTACCGGTCTGGTTGTCGATATATCTCCGGAAGTCGTAATTGTCAGCGCCGGTCTCAAGTCCGAGGCCGTCATTCCCACCAGTCAGTTTCGCAACGATAAGGGCGACATCGAATGCGCCATTGGTGATCAGGTTGAGGTTGCCCTGGATGCCGTCGAAGATGGCACGGGTGAGACCAAGCTGTCGCGTGAACGTGCCAAGCGCGCGCGGACCTGGGAATGGCTGGACGACGCATTTCAGAATGGCAAGATCGTCAACGGGGTCATCAATGGCCGCGTGAAAGGCGGTTTTACCGTCGACATCGATTTTGTCCGGGCCTTCCTGCCGGGTTCACTGGTGGATATGCGCCCGGTGCGCGATCCCAGTTACCTGGAAGGCAAGGACCTGGAATTCAAGGTCATCAAGCTCGATCAGCGTCGTAACAACGTGGTGGTTTCGCGCCGCGCTGTCGTTGAGGACGAGTACAGTGCCGAGCGCGAGACTCTGCTTGAGTCGCTGCAGGAAGGCGCTACCGTCAAGGGTATCGTCAAGAACCTGACCGACTACGGTGCTTTCGTGGACCTGGGTGGTATTGATGGCCTGTTGCATATCACCGATATGGCCTGGAAGCGCGTGCGTCATCCCTCCGAAGTCGTCAATGTGGGCGACGAGATCGACGTAAAGATCCTGCGCTTTGACCGGGAAAAGAATCGTGTTTCCCTCGGTATCAAGCAGTTGGGCGCCGATCCCTGGGAAGCCATTGGCCGGCGTTATCCTTCCCAGACGCGTCTGTTCGGTAAGGTCACCAACATTGCTGATTATGGCTGCTTCGTTGAAATCGAAGACGGTGTCGAAGGCCTGGTGCATGTCTCTGAAATGGACTGGACCAACAAGAACGTCAATCCCGCCAAGGTTGTGCAGATCGGTGATGAAGTGGAAGTCATGGTCCTGGATATCGATGAGGACCGTCGGCGAATTTCCCTGGGTCTGAAGCAGTGCCAGTCCAATCCCTGGGCTGATTTTGCTTCCGCCTTTAACCGCAATGACCGCGTCACCGGTACCGTCAAGTCCATCACGGATTTCGGTCTGTTCATCGGCCTTGATGGCGACATCGATGGCCTGGTGCACTTGTCCGATATTTCCTGGGATCTGCCGGGCGAAGAGGCCGTTCGTAACTACAAGAAGGGTGAAGAAGTCGAGGCGGTGGTTCTGGCCATCGATCCGGAGCGCGAGCGTATTTCGCTGGGCGTGAAGCAGCTCGATCAGGATCCCTTCTCGAAGTTCCTGGCCGAGCATCCGAAGGGCAGCATGATGAAGGGCACTGTGAAAGAAGTGGATGCCCGGGCTGCCATCATCGAGCTGGACGTCGGTATCGACGGCCAGCTGCGCGCCAGCGAACTGTCACGGGATCGCGTGGAAGATGCCCGCACAGTACTGAAGGTCGGCGAAGAAGTGGAAGCCCGCTTCATCGGTCTGGATCGCAAGAACCGGCTCGTGTCCCTGTCCATCAAGGCCAAGGAAGAGCATGAAGAGGCCCAAGCGGTGGAAAGCTATCGCTCCGATACAGGGTCTTCCAGCGGAACGACGCTTGGCGATCTGCTTAAAGAAAAGATTTCCGGTAGCGCGGAAGAGTAAGGCGATGGGTGCCCGCCCCTGGCGGGCACCAGTCCATCCGGTCGCCGTAGTGCGATGCTAAGTCAGGGGGATAGAAGAATTGGCGATGACCAAATCTGAGTTGATCGAAGTCATTGCGCGGAAGCAGAAACATCTGCCCGCGAAAGACGTAGAACTGGCCGTAAAGCATTTGCTCGAGCTCATGAGTGATGCGCTGTCGCAGGGCGAGCGCATCGAAATCCGGGGTTTCGGCAGCTTTTCCTTGCACTTCCGGCCCCCGCGGATGGGCCGTAATCCGAAGACGGGTGAGGCCGTTGCGCTGGCAGGCAAATACGTGCCGCACTTCAAGCCAGGCAAGGATCTGCGGGAGCGCGTCAACGAGGGCCGTGAGCTGCCGATCCGCGAATAGGACTGGCTTGCTTTACACTCCCGTACCAGGCTTCTTTGCTGCCCACTGGGGCGTTATCAAATGAAACTGGTACGGAATCTCATTTACTTCCTGCTTCTCGTGGCGGCTTTGCTGGCTGCGACGGCCTTTGCTGCCCTGAATCCGGTCCCCATCACCTTGGACCTGGCCTTCACCACGATTGAACTGCAGACCTCCCTGGCTATGACCCTGGCCTTTGCTGCCGGCTGGCTGTTCGGGGTGCTGTGCGCCGGGCTGGTGCTGCTGCGTTCAGTCAGCGAGCGGCGACGCCTGCGCAAGGCCACGGTAGTAGCCGAAGCCGAGGTGCGCGCCCTGCGCAGTCTGCCGGGATCTGCCACGGACTGAGCTTTACTCGCCGGCGCAGGCATTTAATCGACTTTTGCCGATAATGACCCTGCCGGTCTATTCCCCCATGCTTTTCTGCCTTTCTCCTATAGGCCGGCTCCGGCCCACTGCCTAGCATGTCCGGGCTGATCGGATAGCGCTCGGTTGTCCGACGACTTCAAAAAAGGAGAGCTTGTTATGCGGCAGATAACCCTGGCACTGGTGAGTGCTGTTTGTCTTTTCCCTCTGACGGGTCTGGCCGTCGACATCAATAGTGCCGATGCCGACACCCTGGCGCGGGAATTGAACGGCGTTGGCTCCTCAAGAGCCCAGGCCATTGTGGCCTACCGGGATGAATTTGGCGCCTTTGAGGCCCCGGAAGACATTCTGAATGTCAGTGGCATCGGTGTGCAGATTCTGGATGCCAACCGCGGCAATATCCAGGCGCAACCCCTGATGCCCTGAGACTGCCGGCAGGCGGGTCCGTCGCGAGCGGGCTCGCCTGTCTGCCAACACCGGCTGGCTTGATTCGCTAGAATTCCCCGTTACTGGGATTCTGGAGTACCCAATGCCCGCCAAGGTTCGTACGGCCGTGTTTCCTGTCGCCGGCCGCGGCACGCGTTTTTTACCCGCCACCAAGGCGGTGCCTAAAGAACTGCTGCCCATTGTTGACCGGCCCCTGATTCAGTATGCCGTTGAGGAGGCCGTGGAGGCCGGCGCGACTCGCCTGGTCTTCATCACTCACAGCAGCAAGCGCGCGATCGAAGATCATTTCGATATGGACCCGGAGCTGGAGCGGGCCCTGGCCGAGTCGGGCAAGACCGAATTGCTGGACAGTCTGCGCGGCCTGCTGCCCAAAGAGGCCAGCTGTGTGTATATCCGCCAGGGCGAGCCCCTGGGCCTGGGGCATGCCGTGTTATGCGCATTACCCGCCGTGGGTGATGAGCCCTTCTTTGTGCATTTGCCTGATGACCTGATCCGGGCGGACACTGGTTGCCTGGCGCAAATGGCAGCGGAATTTGCCGGGCATGGCGACAGCGTGATCGCCGTGGAGGAGGTTCCCCGTGAGAAAACGGGCAGCTACGGTATTGTGGCCGTGGACGATGAGCTGCGCCTGCAGCAGATTGTCGAGAAGCCGGCCCCTGATCAGGCACCGTCGACCCTGGCCGTGGTCGGGCGCTATTTGCTGACACCCGGTGTATTTGCCAAACTGCAAACCACAGGGCGGGGTGCCGGTGGCGAGATCCAGCTGACGGATGCCATTGCTGACCTGCTCGTTGACCAGACTGTCCGCGCCTATCGCTTCGCCGGCACTCGCTATGACTGCGGCAATAAACTGGGTTATGTGCAGGCGAATATTGACTATGCTTTAGCCGATCCAGAGTTGGCTGCCGGACTGCGCGGTTTGCCCGGAACCTGATAACCAGCCCAGGAGATTCACGGATGTTGCATCACTCAAGGCGCCTCTTGGCCCTTTGTATCGCCCTGTTGGCAGTCTCTGCTGCCGTAGCAGATGACAAGGCCCGCAAGGCGCAGCAACGGAATCTGGACAATCTGTGTGAAGCGGCCCGCGTCGCCAAAATCGATGAAGTCCGGGACGAACTCGTGGCCCAGTGTGTCGCTGACGAGGAGGGCACCCAGCCGGACTGCGTGCGCATGCATCGCAATCATGGCGCGCGCAGCGGGAATCGGGCGGCCTTGTACTATGACTTGCCGGTCTGTGAAGAGGCCACAGAATTCCGCCGGAGCACCCGCGCGGCAAAATAACAATGCAGGATATTTCGAGCCAGACCCACACGGCCTGTGAAGAGTGTGATCTGCTGATTGCCGTGCCGGCCGTCGCGGAAGGGGAGCGGGCTGAATGCCCTCGCTGCGGTCACACCCTGACCCAGCGCCCCAGGCAGGGTTTCGAGCGCTCCCTGTCCTTCGCCCTGGCCGCCTGCGTGTTCTTTGCTATTTCACTGGCCTTTCCCTTTCTGACGCTCGCCAATGGCGGCATTGAGAATGTGATGACCCTGCCGGAGGCGTCCATTGCTATCTGGCGTGAGCAGGACCCGGTGCTGGCGGTGATTGTTTTCCTGGCCATCATTGCTTTACCCATTGCCCTGATCGGGACGATCATCGCCTTGGTCACGCCCCTGGTGCTGAATAAGCAGGCTGCGTGGCTGCCCGGGGTCGGCAAGCTGATGTTCGGTCTGAACGACTGGGCCATGGTGGATGTCTTCGTCATCGGCACAATCGTCAGCCTGGTGAAGATCGCCAAGCTGGCCACGGTTATTTTGGGACTGTCATTCTGGGCCTATATCCTGTTTGCTATCTGTCTGACCGCCTCCCTGTCCGGCCTGGATCGCCTGCAGGTCTGGAAGGCCATCGACGCGGCCACGCCTTGAATTATCCCGCTAACACCGCCGCTGCCCGCGGGCTGGCCCTTTGTCATGTCTGCGGGCATCTGGATAAGGTCGAGCTGCATGAGTGCAGCCGTTGCGGCGGTGGCCTGCATCTGCGCAAGACGGATAGTCTGCAGCGCACCCTGGCCCTGCTGGTTACGGCGGTGATTCTTTATATACCCGCCAATGTGCTGCCTATCATGAACACGGTGCAGCTGGGCAAGGGCGAACCGGCCACCATCCTCGGCGGCGTGGTGCTGCTGATTAACCTGGGTTCCTACCCAATCGCCGCGGTAATTTTTATCGCCAGCGTGATGGTGCCCGTGGCCAAGCTCATGGCCCTGTTCTACCTTGTTTGGAATGGTTACCGCAAAGTACCCGCCAGCGGCATTCAATGCACAAAAATCTACCGGCTGACTGAGCTGGTTGGTAAGTGGAGCATGGTGGATGTTTTCGTGGTCGCGATTCTGGTGGCGTTGATTCACCTGACAGGATTACTGGTCATACTGCCTGGTCCCGCCGCTGTAGCATTCGCCGGGGTAGTTGTGTCTACAATACTCGCGGCGCACGCCTTTGACACGCGGCTGATCTGGGATCGCATGAAGGAAGACAATGACTGAAGCGACAGCATCTGTAACACCCGGGCGCAAAGTGCCTGCCATCTGGCTGGTGCCCATCGTGGCGGCCCTGCTGGGGATCGGGCTGGTTGTTTATAACTACCTGAATCAGGGGCCCACCGTCACCATCACCTTGAGTACGGCTGAGGGCATTGTACCCGGCAAGACCAAGATCAAGGCCCTGAACGTTGAGTTGGGTGTAGTGGGTACCGTGGAGCTGAGCAAGGACTTGCAGCAGGTAGTTATTACGGCCGAGTTGGAGAATTTTGCCCGTCCTCTGCTGACTGAAGATGCTCAGTTCTGGGTGGTACGACCGCGCATCGGCCCGGGCGGCATCTCTGGCCTGGGTACTATCCTGTCGGGTGGCTACATCAAGCTCGAGGCCGGTACCGGCAAGGCGGGCCGCAAAAAGTTTGTCGGTCTGGACAATCCCCCGGTCACGCCAGCCGGTTCCCCAGGTCTGCAGGTCTACCTGAAGAGCGAGAGAGCCGGGTCCGTCAGCGCTGGTGATCCAGTCTTGTTCCGCGGCTATCGCGTGGGTTCCGTTGAGAGCGCAGAATTTGACGCCGCTGACGAGTCGGTTCGCTATAGCCTCTTTATCGATCAGCCCTATGACGCCTTGGTGTCCAAGAACACGCGCTTCTGGAATGCGAGCGGCATCAATTTGAAGGTCGGTGCCTCGGGTGTGGATCTGCGCCTGGGTTCGCTGCAGACCCTGCTGGTTGGTGGTGTGACTTTTGATTTGCCTGATGGCGTCATAGCGGGCAAGAAAGCCGAAGACGGAGAGAGTTTCACCCTGTTCGCCAATCTCGATGCGGTCAATCGCAAGAGCTATACCAACTATGTCGACTATGTCGTGTCTTTCAAGCAATCCGTCAGGGGCCTGAAGCCAGGTGCCCCGGTGGAGTATCGCGGCATTACCATCGGCTCTGTTCAACGCCTGATGATCGCCGAGTTGGCTGCTGACAGTATTAAGGGAGAGGGTGACCCGATCCCGGTGCTGATTAGGGTTGAGCCGGCGCGCCTGGGATTGCCTGACGTACCGGCCACCGTTGACACGATTAAGGAGTCTGTGGTCGCCGGCTTGCAGCAGGGATTGCGGGCAACAATGAAGTCCGGGAATCTGCTGACCGGCGCATCGGTTGTCGCCATCGAGTATTTTCCGGATCAGCCCCCGACGGAACTGGGGAGTTTTGCCGGCTATCCGGAAATTCCCACCTTGGAAGGTGGCGTAGCCCGGCTCGAGCAGCAGCTGAACCAGTTGCTGGCGAAGTTGAATGCCCTGCCGCTAGAACCCGCCGTGGAGAATTTGAATGCGACCCTGGTGTCCTTGCGGAGCACCCTGGAGTCGGTGGATGGGCTGGTAGGCAGCGATGCGACGCAGGAGATTCCCGCATCGATTGAAACGGCGCTGCGGGAGCTAAACGCAATCCTGGATGGCTTCTCGCCCGATTCTCAGAATGCGGAGCGCATCAATCGGACACTGTCTAATCTTAACGAAACCCTGCGTAATCTTGAGTCGCTGACACGGACCCTGTCCGCGAAACCCAGTTCGATCATCTTCGCGCCGCCGGTATCGGAAGACCCCGTGCCGCAGAGGAAACAATAGTCATGAAGAATCTGCTGCTGCTTTTATTGACTGGTTTGGTGGTTGCCTGTTCGGGCGGCTCCAAGGTTCCGGAGCCAACCTACTATCTGCTGCGTGCGGACTCGGGACTGCAGAGCGGGGCACAGACAGCACCCGTGAGTATCGGTCTGGGCCGGGTTTCCATCGCCGATTACCTGGCGCAGGACGGCATTGTCGTTGCCACGGGTGACGGCCAGATCCGCCCGGCCCGACAACATCTCTGGGCTGAGCCTCTGGATAACTCGGTCCGGCTTTATCTGCGGGATGCCGTGGCCAGCAAATTCGGGCAGTGGGTCTCTGCTGATGTGGCCGAGCGTCAGTCGTGGCAGTACCGAATTGATGTGCGTATTGACGAATGGCACGGAGCTTTAACGGGCGAAGCGCGGATCGTGGCGGAATGGATGCTGTTAGATGTGACTGCCGGCAAGATCTTGTTGACGCGGCGCTTTGAGCGCACAGGCGCGCTGACGGCGGATGGCTACGAGGCCCTGGTCAGCGAGCAGACCCGGTTGCTGGATTCCCTGGCGGCCGATATCGCTGCGAATCTGCCGCGCTAGTCGGGCAACTAAGCACCCACCGCCTGTGGCAGGGCGACTGGAGCTGGCCCATGCGCCCAGCGCCTTGCGGGTGCCTTAGCGGGTATTTTACTGGCCCAGCTAACCTGGTAGCAGGGGCGACCTGGGTAGCCTATTGGGTAAAAAAAGTAATTAATTCAAAGCGTTAACGATTCCGCTTAACGCAAAGCTTGAATTATGACAAATCCTGTGCAATGTTGAGTCTTGGATGCAATAGAACGAATAAGCATCTGATAAGCAAGCTCTTGTTCCGCATAACAGCCCTCAGGGCACCAGCCAGGGAAACCTGGCCGGATTTTAAAAATGCTAAGGAGTGCAGCCATGACACATCAGACTCTCAATCGTTTAGATCAGCAATTTGAAAAACTGTCGGAAGTGATGATCTGCCTGGTCGTTACCCTCGCTTCCCTCAACGGCATCATAGCTCTGGGCTTATTGTCCGCAGTCGGGGTCTAAGACACCCCATTCTCAACATCGGCACCTGTCGATGGGAAAAAACCCCGCACAGGCGGGGTTTTTTTCTGCCTGCCGGGCTGTTTTCTGCTGCATTGACTGACAGATGGGCGAGGGTCTTAGCTCTAATCAGGCGGCGCTAATTACCTCGTTTAGGTAACACAAGCTTGGGTTTTTCCTTATTTTGCCTGTAAAGCGTGGCGATATTGCCAATACGACTGATTAGTTCCGCCTTGGTCGTCTTCGCTAGTTCGGCGATGGCTTCGTCCCTGGCATCGCGGTCGCCGATCCTGACTTTGATCTTGAGGAGTTCGTGATGCTCCAGGGCGCCATCAAGCTCCTGTGCCAGGGCAGGGCTTATCCCCTTGTCACCGACGGTCACCACGGGTTTCAGGCTATGGGCCTCTCGGCGCAGGAATTTTCTCTGTCTATCGCTAAGTTTCATGAGCTTATCTTCTGCTGGTGGGCACCAATTCCGGGTTGAGGGATGTTGCGTGGTAGACAGCACTATAAAGCTTGGCCTGGCGTAACGCCCGCCGCCTGAGCCTCCATCGCGAGGGTCGCCGGTTGCCCTTTCTTTCTGCTTCTTGTTATTACAGTCAGCGTATTGTCCGTCGGGACGACCGCTGAGGTACCCGAAACATCTGTAAACTGATTCATGACACCAGGGTAGAGCTCCAATGCAAGACCGATTGACAGAAATTGAAATCAAACTCGCGCACGTCGAGCAAACCGTGAATGAATTGAATGACGTAATCGTGAAGCAGCAGGCCTATATCGATTCCCTGGAGCGGGATGTGGAGCGCCTTAAAGAACGGCTGCAGACCGACGGGGGTGTGGAGGATAGCGCTAATCCCCAGGACGAGAAGCCACCGCACTACTGATTATCACGAGGCGCCGAGCTTCTGCTGATGGCCTCGGGCCGCTGCCGTGGCTCCGGGGGTCTGATTCCTGGCCATTCCTGGTTTGTGCGGCGCGCGACCGTGATTGCGTCAGTCCTGCGACCCCCCGCACCTTTAACGGGTCGAAGACCAGTTCCGCCAGCACTACGAATGCGCCCGCCCGGAACACCCCACCATCAACCCCTGAAAGCCCGTGCTAAGTAACAGGGGCCCCGAACCGGCTTGTCGGCAGGCCCTCAAACGCGCTAAATTGAGACAAGAACCGACTATTGAGTACAAACAGGGAAATGAATATGGCTGCTTCAGATAACTCTAATGAAGAACAATCAATTCTGCAGGCGGTTGCCGCTTCGGCGATGAAAGATATTGAGGCTATTACGGCGAATCATAAAGACGAAATTGTCGCGCTAAGGAATGCGCTGACAGCAGCGGTGCAACAGGCTTCACTCGAGGTGGAAATTCTCAAAAAGCTGACCATGCGAGCATCGAAAGATGCAGAAAAGATCCTGAAACGCGCTATCAGGGACGCCGAAAAACTGGTGGCGAAAGCCGCGAGCGATGCTGGAGATCTCAGGCTGCAGGCAGCCGGAAAGCCTGTGCCCAAGAAAAAGCTGAAGAAGAAAGCCAGGAAGAAGACCGCTAAAAAGAAAGTGACTAAAAAGAAAGTGGCGAAAAAGAAAACCGCTAAGAAGAAGGTTGCCAGAAAAAAAGCCGCTAAGAAAAAGACTGCGGGTAAGAAAAAGGTAGCCAGAAAGAAGGCGCCTAAGAAAAAAGTGGCCAGGAAAAGGGCGAAGAGGAGCTAAGCCCTGCAGCCAGGCTCGACTCCGAAAAATGATCCCTGCCTGAAAGCTGCTCATCTTCCGTATTAACAGATTTGGTTTTCATGCCCTGATTTACCAATCTTTAGAGACCCAAGGGAGCGACATGATATGGGCCTTTTCGACATGAGTCCTTTAGGGTGGATTATCAAGGTGACGGACTTCTCACAAAAATCACTTGAAAATACCATGGGTACAATCAAGGAAGTTCATCAAGGGATAATAGAGATTCCGATTAATGTTGCTCGGGAGCTTGGCTTACCGGAAGAGAGTTCTACCGCCCTCAAATATACGCATCGGAAGATGCTCGACCATGTTCATGGAGGTGTCTGCGATGCCTGCGGTGAGGTTAACCAGTACATCGTGAAACAGGCGGAGACCGTGAATCAACTATTTAACTTTTCACCGAACCCTGTAGAGACAACAATCGTGAAGTTGGGCAGCAAGAAAGAAAGACAGCAAGAAACAAAAATCAGCTAATGCTGCCCTACCGCCTGGCAAGGCCTATCGTTTATATGTGGCTCAATAACTGTGCTGTTATTTCGGCGCCTCTCGCGGTGAAGTGCGCGTGATTTGTAGCCTAGTCGCCATTTTCGCAGGCGAAAAAAAAGGCACTTACGAAGTAAGTGCCTTTTTTAATTTGGCTCCCCGACCCGGACTCGAACCAGGGACCAATTGATTAACAGTCAATCGCTCTACCAACTGAGCTATCGGGGAATTGACCGCCTGTAGAGGCGAGGCGGGATTCTCCCTCAGGCCGAAAAGCCAGTCAAGGAGCCCCGTCCCGCTTAACTCACGGCCTTGCGGATTCTGGCTACGGCCTCCTTGAGGGTGTCCAGACTGCAGGCGAATGACAGGCGGATGTAGCCGGGGGCGCCGAAGGCTGTGCCCGGGACTACGGCCACGCCGGCTTCATTCAGCAGCAGTTCCGTCAGAGCGCCGTCGTCCGCCAGCCCGTGGGCCTGAATGGCTCCGGAGACATTGGGGAAGGCATAAAAGGTGCCGGCGCCGGGCAGGCAGTCGAAGCCCGGAATCTCGTTGAGCGCCCCGACCAGGTAGTCGTGCCGTTCCTTGAAGGCGGTCAGCATCTGGGCGATGCAGCTCTGGTCGCCGGTCAGGGCAGCCAGGCTGGCGGCCTGGGAAATACTGCAGGGGTTGGAGGTGCTCTGGCTTTGCACCTTTTTCATGGCCTTGATCAGATCGGTGGGTCCGCCGGCATAGCCGATGCGCCAGCCCGTCATGGCATAGCACTTGGACACGCCATTGATGGTGATGGTGCGGTCGGCCAGTTGCGGGCAGGCGGCTGCAAAGCTGGTGAAAGGTTCTTCACCCCAGTAGATATGTTCGTACATGTCGTCCGCTGCAATGACGATGTCAGGGTGCCGGCTGAGAACCTCGCCCAGGGCCTGCAGTTCGCCGGCCGTATAAGCAGCACCGGTCGGGTTGGACGGGCTGTTAAGAAACATCATCCGGGTCTTGTCGGTGATGGCCGCTTCCAGTGCCTTGGGTGTGATCTTGAAGCCGTCGCTGATGGAGGCCGGAATAATGACCGGCTCGGCTTCGGCGAGTTTGATCATGTCCGGGTAAGACACCCAGTAAGGGGCGGGCACGATGGCCTCGTCGCCCTGGTTCAGCACGGCGACACAAACGTTGTAACAACTTTGCTTGGCGCCGGAGGACACCAGGATCTGGTCCTTGGCGTAGGTCAGGCCGTTGTCGCGACGGAACTTGTCGGCAATGGCCTCACGCAACTCCACGGTGCCGTCCACGGCCGTGTACCGGGTCAGGCCTGCTTCGATGGCTGCTACACCGGCAGCCTTGATGTGCGCGGGGGTGTCGAAATCGGGTTCGCCGGCGCCCAGGCCGATGATGTCCTTACCCTGGGCCCGCAGTTCGGCGGCCAGGGCGGTCACGGCCATGGTGGGCGAGGGCTTCACTCGCTGGACGCGCTGGGATACTGATACACTCACTGGCCGTTCCTCGATCGATAGGGGGACGCAAAAAAGGGATCCATATGCTAGTGGATTCAGTCCCTGTTACCAACACAACGGCAATGTCTTGGACCGTTTCGAACTAGTCTCTGATTACACACCAGCCGGCGACCAGCCCCAGGCCATCGAAAGCCTGATTGGCGGCCTGAGCGATGGCCTGGCCCGGCAGACCCTGCTGGGCGTCACGGGCTCGGGTAAGACCTTCACGATGGCGAACGTCATCCAGAGCCTGCAGCGCCCGACCCTGGTGCTGGCGCCCAACAAGACCCTGGCGGCCCAGCTATACGGGGAAATGCGGGATTTCTTTCCCCATAACCGGGTGGAGTACTTCGTTTCCTACTACGACTACTACCAGCCCGAGGCCTATGTGCCGTCCTCGGATACCTATATCGAGAAAGATTCCTCGGTTAACGCGCACATCGAGCAGATGCGGCTTTCCGCCACCAAGGCTCTGCTGGAGCGGCATGACGCGATCATCGTGGCCACCGTGTCGGCCATCTACGGCCTGGGGGATCCTGAGGCCTACTTCAGCATGGTGCTGCACCTGTCTCGCGGGGACCGGATCGATCAGCGCGACTTGCTGCGGCGGCTGGCTGAACTGCAGTACACCCGCAATGAGATCGAACTGGCCAATGGCACTTATCGGGTCCGCGGCGAGATCATCGATATCTTTCCGGCCGAGTCCGATCGTGAAGCCGTGCGGGTAGAGCTTTTCGACGACGAGATCGAAGCTCTGTCCTGGTTTGACCCGCTGACCGGAGAGGTGAGCCGGAAGGTGCCGCGCCTGACGATCTATCCCAAGAGTCACTATGTGACGGCTCGTGAGGTCATGCTGGGCGCCGTGGATCAGATCCGCGCGGACCTGAAGTTGCGCCTGAAGGAATTACGCGATGGCGCCAAACTGCTGGAGGCCCAGCGCCTGGAGCAGCGGACCCAGTTCGACCTGGAGATGATCCGCGAACTGGGCTACTGCACAGGTATCGAGAACTACAGCCGCTACCTGTCGGGGCGGGCCCCGGGCGAGCCGCCGCCGTGCCTGTTTGATTACCTGCCCGACGATGGGCTGCTGATCATCGACGAAAGCCATGTCACGGTGCCCCAACTGGGCGCCATGTATAAGGGTGATCGCTCACGCAAGGAGACCCTGGTGGAGTACGGCTTCCGTTTGCCGTCCGCCCTGGACAACCGGCCCCTGCGTTTCGACGAGTTTGAAGGCATTTCCCCCCAGACTATTTATGTGTCTGCGACGCCCGGTCGCCACGAGCGGGAGTTTTCTGATTCCACGGTGGAGCAGGTGGTGCGGCCCACGGGCCTGGTGGATCCTGAGGTGCAGGTCCGGCCTGCCGGTACCCAGGTAGACGATGTGCTTTCGGAAATCGGCAGTCGCACAGAGCGCGGTGAGCGGGTCCTGATTACGACCCTCACCAAGCGGATGGCCGAGGACCTTACGGATTACCTGCGCGAGAACGGCATCCGGGTGCGCTATCTGCACTCGGACATCGACACGGTGGAGCGCATGGAAATCCTCCGGGATCTGCGCCTGGGTGCGTTTGACGTGCTGGTGGGCATTAACCTGCTGCGCGAGGGCCTGGATCTGCCCGAAGTGTCCCTGGTCGCGATCCTGGATGCCGACAAAGAGGGTTTCCTGCGGTCGGAGGGTTCCCTGATCCAGACCTGCGGGCGGGCGGCTCGCAATGTGCGGGGCATGGCCATCATGTATGCCGACCGGGTTACCGGCTCCATGGAGCGGGCCCTGGCGGAGATGGACCGGCGCCGCCAGCGCCAGCTGGAATTTAATCAAGAGCATGGGATTACGCCCAAAACCATCATGAAAGCGGTGCGCGATGTGATGGAAGGGGCGCACTCGCCGCCCAAGGGCCGTGGTCGGGACCGGCGCGCGGCCGAAGCGCGGCCGAGTTATCCGCCCATGACGCCGGCGGCGGCCCTGAAGCAGATTGCGCAGCTGGAGAAGACCATGTTCCGCCATGCGCGCGACCTGGAATTCGAAGAAGCAGCGCGGCTGCGGGACGAGATTGATGGCCTGCGCCAGGCCAGCCTGGGACTGCCTGATGCTAAAGCGGGCTAAGTTCCTTGCACCCCCGCCTCATAGTTGGGTATGTTTCCGCTCCCGATAGGCGCGTAGCTCAGTGGTTAGAGCACTTGCTTGACATGCAAGGGGTCGGCAGTTCGACTCTGCCCGCGCCTACCAATCCCCTCCGGCCGGGATTTTCCCGGTCCTACCGGCCCGTCTGCTAAAATCCGCGGCCGCGGCGGGCATGGGGCCTGCCAGACACTTCCCAGAGACTGCCACCATGCCAGTGATCACGCTGCCGGACGGGAGCGCCCGAACCTACGCCGATGCGGTGACCGTGGGCGAAGTTGCTGCCGACATCGGCCCCGGGCTGGCCAAGGCTGCCCTGGCAGGCGCGGTGGATGACCGCCTGGTCGACCTGTCGCACCGGATTGAGACTGACGCGCGGCTGGCCATCATCACCGAGCGCGATGACGCCGGCCTGGAAGTGATTCGCCACTCGACGGCGCATTTACTGGCCCAGGCGGTCAAAGCCTTGTTTCCCGAAACCCAGGTCACCATCGGTCCGGTGATCGAGGATGGCTTTTTCTACGATTTTGCTCGCGAGCAAGCCTTTAGCCTGGAGGATCTGGCCGCTATCGAGGCGAAGATGACCGAGCTGGCCAAGGCGGACCTGCCGGTGGCGCGCGAGGTCCTGAGCCGGGACGACGCGGTGAAGTTTTTCGCTGATCAGGGTGAGGCCTATAAGGCCGAGATCATCCAGGGTATTCCGGGCGATGAGGAAATCGGCCTGTATGGCCAGGGCGACTGGAAAGACCTGTGTCGCGGTCCTCATGTTCCCAGCACCGGCCGCCTGAAAGCCTTCAAGCTGACCAAGTTAGCCGGCGCCTACTGGCGCGGCGATTCCAGCAACGAAATGCTCCAGCGCATCTATGGCACGGCCTGGGCAAGTAAAAAGGATCTGAAGGCTTACCTGCACCGGCTGGAAGAAGCCGAAAAACGCGACCACCGGCGCTTCGGCAAGCTGATGGATCTCTTTCATTTCCAGGAAGAAGCGCCGGGGCTGGTGTTCTGGCACGACAAGGGCTGGTCGGTCTACAACACCATTCGCAATTACGTCCGCGACCGGCTGTCAGCGGCGGGTTACGAAGAGGTCAACACGCCCCAGGTCGTGGACCGCAGCCTGTGGGAACGCTCCGGTCACTGGGACAAGTTCCGCGAGAACATGTTTACCACCGGCGATGAGGAGCATCGGGTTTACGCCATCAAACCCATGAACTGCCCCTGCCACATTCAGATTTATAACAATCGCCTGCACAGCTATCGGGATTTGCCGCGGCGCATGGCGGAATTCGGCTCCTGTCATCGCAACGAGCCCAGCGGCACCCTGCATGGCCTGATGCGGGTGCGCGGTTTCGTCCAGGATGATGCCCACATTTTCTGTACCGAGGATCAGGTGCAGTCCGAGTGCTCTGAATTCATTGACCTGCTGTTCAGTGTTTACGAGGATTTCGGGTTTACGGATATCTCCACCAAGCTGTCCACCCGGCCCGCCCAGCGCGTCGGAGAGGATGCGCAGTGGGACAAGGCCGAGGTGGCCCTGCAGGCGGCCCTGGAGAGCAAGGGCCTGGACTGGGAGCTGCAGCCGGGAGAGGGCGCCTTTTACGGGCCGAAGATCGAATTCAACCTGCGTGACAGCATCGGCCGGGTCTGGCAGCTGGGCACCATCCAGCTCGATTTCTCCATGCCGGGCCGGCTGGGAGCCACCTATGTGGCCGAGGACGGCAGCAAGCAGACCCCGGTCATGCTTCACCGGGCCATCCTGGGCTCCTTCGAGCGCTTTATCGGCATTCTGATTGAGCACCACGCCGGGAATCTGCCCGTCTGGCTGGCCCCGGTGCAGGCGGTGCTGCTGAATATCACGGATCGGCAGGACGTTTACGTCCGCGAAGTCGAGGAAGTGCTGAAAAATCAGGGATTTCGGGTTCAATCCGACTTGAGAAACGAAAAAATCGGCTTTAAAATCCGCGAGCACACACTGCAGCGCATCCCCTATTTGCTGGTAGTCGGCGACCGGGAAGCGGAAAGCAGAACCCTGGCCGTGCGCACGCGAGGTGGTGAAGACCTTGGCAGCATGACAACTGAAGAGTTCGTCAAGCTACTCAGGACCGAGCTCGCGAGCCGCGGCCGTCATGTTATGGAGGATTGAAATATCGCTTCGACAAAGCGTTCACGCAAGAACGACGAAATTGAGTCTGCAGAGGTTCGGGTCATCGATGACGAGGGTGGCCAGCTTGGGATAATGAGTGTTCCGGCAGCCCTTGAGTTGGCGAGTAGCCAAAGTCTGGATCTGGTGGAAGTTTCACCGAATGCAGAGCCGCCGGTTTGTCGAATCATGGATTTCGGCAAGTACCAGTTTGAACAGAACAAGAAAGCGAATGCAGGCAAGAAGAAGCAGAAGCAATCCCAGATCAAGGAAGTAAAGTTTCGTCCGGGAACAGAGGAAGGCGACTATCAGGTCAAGATGCGCAACCTCGTTCGTTTCCTGGAGCAGGGTGACAAAACGAAAGTTACGCTGCGATTCAGAGGTAGGGAAATGGTTCACCAGAACCTGGGCATTGATCTACTCAAGCGAGTGGAGAGCGATTTGTCTGAACTGGCGACAGTGGAGCAGTTTCCTAAATTAGAAGGCCGGCAACTCATCATGGTGATGGCGCCGAAGAAAAAGTGAGTGTTGGTGCAGGGCTTCTGACAGAGCTCTGTTACCGCAGTCCGCCTGCCCCGGTCCTCACGGATGCGGTTCAGGCCCAAGGAGAAAAAAATGTCAGCAAAACTCAAAACGAATCGCGGGGCCGCCAAACGGTTCCGTCGCACCGGTAAGGGTGGTTTTAAGGTGAAGCATTCTCATGCTCGCCACATCCTTACCAAGAAGAGCTCCAAGCGGAAACGCAACCTGCGCGGACTGACGCAGGTCTGTGATGCAGATGTGCCGATGGTTCGGCGCTTGCTGCCCAACTAAACGCCGCTGCAACAACACACAGGAGTTCATCATGGCTAGAGTTAAACGCGGCGTATTCGGCCGTGCCCGTCGTAAGCGGGTTCTTAAGAAGGCTAAGGGTTACTACGGTGCCCGCAGCAAGATTTTTCGCGTTGCCAAGCAGGCAGTCACCAAGGCAGGCCAGTACGCCTACCGTGATCGCCGTCAGCGCAAGCGTCAGTTCCGGGCTTTATGGATTGCGCGGATTAATGCGGCTGCTCGCCTGAACGGACTGTCTTACAGTCGGTTCATCAACGGGCTGAACCGGGCCGGTGTCGAGGTGGATCGAAAGATTCTCGCCGACCTGGCGGTTCACGACGCCGCTGCCTTTGGTGCCCTGGCCGAGCAGGCCAAGGCCAACCTCGGCGCCAACTGATTCCAGCCGCCTGCTGCGGGACTGATTGAGCCGCGCAGCAGGGGCAGGACGGGGCGGGATGCAAGATCTCGACAAACTCCTGGACGCTGCCTTGTCCCAGGTGACTGCGGCTGCCGATCTGGCTTCGCTGGATCAGGCACGGGTGCAGTATCTGGGCAAGAAAGGCGAGCTGACCCAGTTGCTCAAGCAGCTGGGCGGCTTGAGTGCGGCAGAGCGGCCGGCGGCCGGCCAGGCCATCAATCAGGCCAAGCAAGCGCTGCAAGCAGCCCTGGATTCACGTCGTGAAGCCCTGGAATCGGACCGGCTGACGGCCGAGCTGGCGGCGGGAGCAGTGGATCCCACTTTACCCGGTCGTGGTCAGCACCCCGGTGGGCTGCATCCTGTTACCCGAACCCTGGAACGCATCGAGACAATTTTCCGGGGTGCCGGTTTTGCCGTCCACGACGGGCCCCAGGTTGAAGACGACTTTCATAATTTCACGGCTCTGAATATTCCGGAAGATCATCCGGCGCGGGCCATGCACGACACATTCTATTTCCCCGATGGTCGCTTGCTGCGTACCCATACCTCGCCGGTGCAGATTCGCGCTATGGCAGAGGCAGGGGCGCCCATCCGCTTGATTGCGCCGGGCCGGGTGTATCGCTGTGACTCGGATCAGACCCACACGCCGATGTTTCATCAGGTCGAAGGCCTGGTCATCGATCGCGGCGTGAGTTTTGCCAACCTCAAAGCCGTGCTGCACCAGTTTGTCGAGCGTTTCTTCGAGCGTCAGGCGACGCTGCGTTTTCGCCCTTCCTATTTCCCCTTCACCGAGCCGTCGGCTGAAGTGGATGTGTTGTCAGAGTCCGGTCGCTGGCTGGAAATTCTGGGTTGCGGGATGGTGCATCCGAATGTGTTGCGCAATGTGAATATCGATCCCGAAGAATTTACCGGTTATGCCTTCGGCATGGGCGTGGAGCGCCTGGCCATGCTTCGCTACGGCGTTGATGATCTGCGCCTGTTTTTCGATAACGATCTGCAGTTCCTGCGGCAGTTCGCGTGAGCCGGCGATGAAAATCAGCGAACAATGGCTGCGCGAGTGGGTGCAGACGGACCTGGATACCACCGGGATCGCCGAGCGACTCACCAGTCTCGGCCTGGAAGTGGATTCGGTTCAGGCCCTGGGAGAGGGGCTGGACGGCATCGTCGTGGGACACGTGCTGGAGGTGCAGGCGCATCCCAACGCCGACCGTTTGTCCTTGTGTCGCGTGGACGGCGGGCAGGATCAGGAGCTCCAGATTGTCTGCGGCGCTGCCAATGTGGCCGCGGGCAATCGTTATCCCCTGGCCATGATCGGCGCTAGCCTGCCTGGTGGGTTGACGATCGAGCGTGCGGAGATCCGCGATGTGCTCTCCGAAGGCATGCTGTGCTCAGCGGCTGAACTGGGTCTGGCGGAATCAGCTGATGGCATTCTGACCCTGGCGCCCGATCTGGCACCCGGC
Source organism: uncultured Gammaproteobacteria bacterium (assembly GCA_937921935.1). Classification (GTDB taxonomy): domain Bacteria; phylum Pseudomonadota; class Gammaproteobacteria; order Steroidobacterales; genus J054. The sequence goes on from CAKZWQ010000060.1 coordinate 41,467, forward strand.
CTGCCCATCGCTGAGGCCCTGCAGCTGGATGATGCGGTCATTGACGTGGACCTGACCCCGAACCGGGCCGATTGTTTTTCCATGCTGGGCGTGGCGCGTGATCTTGCTGCCGGCATCGGGGCCGAGCTTGAGGTGCCGCGGGTACTGCCCGTGTTGCCGGTGATGGATGAGTCCCTGCCCATTAGCCTGGGTGATCCTGAAGCCTGTCCCGGTTTTGCCGGACGGGTTATCCGTGATCTGAATCTCGCGGCGGAGTCGCCTGTATGGCTCAAGGAGCGACTCCGGCGTGCCGGTGTCCGGCCCCTGAACCCCATTGTGGATGTTACGAACTACGTGATGCTGGAGTTGGGCCAGCCCATGCATGCTTATGACCTGGATGGCCTGAGCGGGAGCATCACGGCCAGGCAGGCCAGGTCCGGGGAGTCCCTGGAGTTACTGGATGGGCGCACGGTGGAACTGGACGATGATGTGCTGGTGATCGCCGATGACGCGGGCCCCGTGGCCATGGCCGGTATCATGGGTGGTGCAGGTTCCGCCGTGGGAGACAACACCAGAAATATATTTCTGGAATCTGCCTTCTTTACGCCGGCGTCCATCAGTGGCCGCTCACGCCGTTATGGCCTGCATACGGACGCGTCAGTGCGCTTCGAACGCGGGGTGGATCCGGCCCATCAGGCGCGCGCGATCGAACGCGCCACGGCCTTGCTGCTTGAAATTGCCGGTGGCCGGCCCGGTTTCGTGACGGAAGTTTCCAGCGAGGCGCATTTACCGGCTCGCCACGCTGTTAGCCTGCGACGGGATCGCCTGGCGCAGGTACTGGGCGTGACGGTGCCCGATGAGGTGGTGAGCGATTCCCTGACGCGGCTGGATATGCGCGTGGAAACCAACGGTAATGACTGGATGGTGACCCCGCCGCCTGCGCGCTTTGATATTGCGCTGGAAGTTGATCTCATCGAGGAGATTGCGCGCATTTATGGTTACGACAATATCCCTGAGGCCACCGGCACCATGCCGGGGACCCTGCCAGTGGTCACTGAATCGCGGGTGAGTCTGGGCCGCGTTCGTGCCGCCCTGGTGGCAGCCGGTTACCAGGAGGCGGTCACCTGGAGTTTCGGTGATCCCGAACTGGATACGGCTTTTGCGGGTGGCGACGCCGGGCTGGCCCTTGCCAATCCCATTTCCAGTGCCCTGGCCGTGATGCGTCAGTCCCTTTGGCCCGGCTTGTGTCAGGCGGCTGAACGGAACCTGGCCCGCCAGCAGGACCGGGTTCGCTTGTTCGAGACGGGCGTTAGGTTTATACTCCAAGGCAATGAATTAAAAGAGGAAACGGTCATCGCTGGCTTAGCAGCAGGCGCAAGAGAACCGGAGCAGTGGGATTTAGCCGGGTCGCCCGTGGATCTATTTGACATAAAGTCCACCCTTGAGGGTCTGACCCGACTGGGCGGTGAGCCCGCCAGTTTCCAGTTTCATGCCTCGGAGCATCCGGCCCTGAGACCGGGACGCAGTGCCCAGGTCCGGCGCGGTGACGAACACGTGGGTGACTTCGGCGAATTGCATCCGAGCCTGGTCAAGCGGCTGGGCCTGCCCGTCGCCCCGGTGTTGTTCGAATTACGCGCAGAGCCGCTGCTGGCCGCAGTCACGCCCCATTTTGAACCGGTCTCCAAGTTTCCGGCCGTGCGGCTGGATCTGGCTTTCGTGGTGGCGGATGAAGTGGCGGTGGGGGAGCTTATGACAGCGATCCGATCCGCGGTGGGCAAACGGCTGACCGAACTGCGGGTGTTTGATCTGTATACCGGCGAAAAGGTCGAGACTGGATCTAAGAGCGTGGCTTTTGGCTTGATTTTGCAGGATACATCCCGCACGCTAACGGACGAAGATGCTGACTCTATCAGGCAAAGCGTAGTCGCTAGCTTGAGTCGCCAGTTCAACGCCTCAATTAGAGAATAAAACACATGGCGCTGACCAAAGCTGATATGGCTGAATCCCTGTTTAACGAACTGGGACTGAATAAACGCGAAGCACGCGAGCTCGTGGATATTTTTTATGAAGACCTGCGCTCTGCGCTGGCAAGTGGGGAACAGGTTAAGTTGTCGGGTTTCGGCAACTTCGACCTGCGGGACAAAAACCAGAGGCCTGGTCGAAATCCGAAGACGGGGGAAGAGATTCCAATCACCGCGCGACGTGTGGTGACTTTCCGTCCCGGACAAAAACTAAAGGCCCGAGTAGACGCTTATGCTGGAACCGGGGAATAACGACGAACTGCCACCTATCCCTGGCAAACGTTACTTTACGATTGGCGAGGTTAGTGATTTGTGTGCGGTCAAACCGCACGTGCTTCGCTATTGGGAGCAGGAATTCCCGCAGCTGAAACCCGTGAAACGTCGCGGGAATCGCCGCTATTACCAGCGCCAGGACGTCATCATCATTCGCCAGATCCGGAGCCTGCTTTACGAAGAAGGTTTCACCATCGGCGGGGCGCGCTTGCGGCTGACGGGGGAGGAGGCCAAGACCGACGTCTCCCAGAGCCAGCAGATCATCAAGCAGATGCGCACGGAGCTCGAGGAGATCCTCAAGCTGCTGCGTCGCTAGACGCCTATCCTTTTGCCCCCATTGGGGTATCATCTGCCGCCCGCTCAGACGGCCTGTCCGTCTGCCATCCCAGGGCGGGCACAATCAGTTAGCGGTCGGGGCGTGGCGCAGCCTGGTAGCGCACCTGCATGGGGTGCAGGGGGTCGGAGGTTCGAATCCTCTCGCCCCGACCAATTAAATCAACCCCTTGGAAAAATCCAAACACTGACAGGTGGCTCGCGGTATCCAGTTAGGTATCCGTTTCCCTGTATGCCTCACTATTCAAGATAACTGGACCCTTGTTCACAGGCTGGCTAATAAGCTGCTTTTCCCGAGGGGATGCTGCGCAAAGGGGGCAGGGGGGATCGTCGCTTAGAGGCTCGTTTGCCCCCTAAAACTGCTGCTTTTCGGGCTAATTCGGCCCTATCCCAAGACCGTTAACTGACCAGACAGGACCAGAAGCCGCTAATGGGACCTGCTGAACGTCCGCTTTCGGCCAAAAGCGGACATTGGCGACAAGGCCCATGTGCGGTATCTACTTAGACTCGATTCGGTCACAAGGCCCGGCTCAGCCATTAGGCTAAAGCTATGGATGATCTCATCAGAGGTGCGCGTTCCCTGATACTGGTTTCGCTCTTTTGTGGCTTGGGCGGGTGTGCGGGAACAGCGCCCAACCTTGCGACCGCGGCTGATGTCGAGGCCACCGCCAACGGCAAGTCGTTGGTGTTTGGCCAGGTACGTTGGTTTGAGGATGGTGAACAGAAAAAGATCGGCAGCGGTGTTTTCACTATGAGCCTTAACCCGCAGTTGATTCGCCTGGAAGACCGGCAACGGATCAATGCCGAGATCGATGAGGGTGGCAACTTTACCTGGTCGCTTAAGCCCGGAACGTACCTGATCAATCGCATCAATTACCGTGACCCTTGGTCTGGTAACTACTTTGTGGCGCCGAAGGTCGCCTTCGCCGTGTCTGAAGGAAACAAATCCTATTACGTGGGAACACTGGAATGCCGATACGAGCCGGAACGGGATCTGATCGGCGGCCTGTCCGGGATTGTTCAATACACGGTGCTAGATGAAAGCGAAGCAGCAATGCCGGAGTTTGAAAATCGCTACGGAGAGTCAGTGACTAGCGCAGAAAATTCAACCATGGTGCACGATGAACGCCTGCCGGCCAGTGTCGACACCACGGCCGAGTTCAATCTGGCCATGAGCATTATCAACACGCTGTTGTATGGCGCCTCTGGTTAGACACTGATGCGTGACCGGCAACTGAACGTCCGCTTTCAGCCAGAAGCGAGCCCACGCCGCACGACCATCAGTAATTTTCCCTACTGACGATTTCGACAATAGGCGTATTTTAGGGAAGCTAACGTATTTATTTTCTGTGTGGTATTTCACCTGCACAGAGGGGGAGAAGGATGGTTTGGTCCGGAAAGCCGCCACCATTGAGTTACGGGCCTCTGTTAGTCCTGTTGTTGGTTCTCCCGATGATAGCGGTGGCCGAAAACCCTTGGATGACCCCCAATAGAAGTGCCTTTCCGTTCTCCCCGGAAGAATACGCGCAGCTGGATGCCATGATGCAGCCCTGCACCAATTATGCGCGGGAGACCTTCTCTGAAGCGGCGTTACGTCTCAAAAATGGGCCGGCAAAAAAGTCGTTTCTGGGCGTCATGCTTCGTACACTAGGCCCCGACGATCATCCGCCCAACTTCTATGTCGAGGTGGAGAAAGTCGATAAGTCTAAAATTCGAGGGCGGATTGCGTCCGATGGCGTGTATCTTGACGGGCGTCGATATCGCCGTGGGAAGAAATACGAACTCGCCGAATCAGACATTGTTGACTGGCTGATTATCTATCCCGATCGCCCGGAAGAGGGAAATCTGCTCGGGAGGTATTTGCTTCTCCGGCAGGATGGTTTGATTTCTGGGCCATGCAATCCACTACATCAGGAATTTCAGAAATTTCGCCTGTTTCGTGAGAACTACTCGTTCGTCCCGCCAAGTGGAGATACTTGGCGCCTGTATGGAAAAACTGCCGAGTCGGATGTGACGTTGCAGGAACATGGAAGCAGCCCGGACGAAGCGAATACGGTATTCGCCGTACGCTATGAGGTGCCGGTGCTCGCGAATGCTCAGGAGCTTGTCAATTTAACTGTTGAGGCGGAGCGCAAGAATCTCGGAGATCCAAACCGCTACACACTGACAGAACATCAGGTGGATGCCTATATGGAAAATGATGCCCTGTGTTCGCTCTCGCGTCAGGTCATTGAAGACAAAGCCGCCCTAAAGCGGACTGGCGAGCGGACTCCAATGATCAGGGAAATAATGTCGCTGGTTTGTGTCCATCCCTCGCAAAGCAATATGGTCGTTAACCTGACCTATTCGCATAGGTATCACGCCGGGTACAGAGACCCGAAGTTCATCGAAAAGGCTGACGCCGTTTTTCAAAGCCTTGCCTTTTCAAGGCTCGATTAGAAATAGCCTATTGATGAACGCAAACCGTCACTTTGGGTCGTAAGCGGACATTTGCGGATACCTTAAAGCTGGCTTTAATCTAGACCCAGATCCGGGCCAGGCTGAACGTCTGCTTTCGACCCAAAGTGGGCAGATTAAAGATGAAGCAGTTATGGCTGCTTACATAATTCATAGGTTTAGATGAAAACTGCGACGTTTCTAGGGGTTGCTAACTATTTGATGGGAGCCTGAGCTAAAATCGTAATAATGCTTGCACAAAGAATTTCCTCATGATCTCGAAGGGCGCCCTTACCTTTACTGCCAGCTTGGCATTTGCGTCCAGTATTGCCATTGCCAACCACAGTTGGGGCAATTACCACTGGGAGCGGTCACAAAATCCACTTCAAAAAGAGTTGCAGTTCAATCTGTCTGGTTCCTGGCCAGATCATTTTCATGTAGCGGTTTCCGATTGGCATCAGTCGACTGTTTTGTCCCTGTCGAGCAAGCCCGGAAATGTTAAAAGCCTGAGGCGGTGTTCGCCGAAACGAGGAGAAATTCAGGTATGTAACGAAGCCTATGGCTTTAATGGCTGGCTGGGGATTGCAGGAATTTCAGTCAGCGGCGAGCACATTGAGTCAGGCTACGTGAAGGTAAATGATAGTTACTTTAACTCCTCAGCCTACAACACTCCTGCGTGGCGCCAGTCCGTTATGTGTCAGGAGATTGGTCACATCTGGGGGCTTGGCCATAACGACGAAAACTTCAACAACCCTCCGACCGGAACCTGCATGGACTACTCGGTAGATCCGACGGCCAACCAACATCCCGACACGCACGACTACGCAATGCTGGAATCTATCTATGCACACCTTGACGGTGGGGGTGGGACAGATGGCGGCGAAGATGATAGTGGTTGTAACCCCCGCAGCCCTAAATGCAACGCTGGCGCTAGACCGTCAAACGATGTCGCTAACCGGATCCTCGGTGACATAAGCATGAAAGGGCCAAAACAGTGGGGGCGCCTAATCTCCGGTCATGGGCCTATTGAGACTTTCGAGCTAGATCTGGGGAACGGCAGGAAGATTCTCACCACGGTTACCTGGACGCTCGAGCGAGCAAATGGCTCTCATGACGATCACTGATAAAGCCCATAAACTGAGTTCGGCTGATTACCTGGTCTTTGTCAATTCGTTGAAATCGTGATTAGCGAGAATTGTTGCCATTTCAATGTAGAGCCAAATAGCTAGTTGCTAGGGAGATTGCGCTAGCCGGCATTGGGCAGTCCCGCCACTCTTTTTAGAGAAAAAGAGGGCACGCGCTAGATTTGCGGGAATCTCAGACAACAGCATTCAGCGTGGATTGCTGGTTGCCCTGAATGTTCGCTTCTGGCCGAAAGCAGCCGTTCAGACCGGGTTGCCAGAGGAATCCATTCTCGCCGTCTTTCTGTTGATCCATGTGACGTTTTTCCAGTAAGGCGCTTCAAGCGTGTGTGCTGGATCCAGCTGGCTGTCAGCCGTTGCGGTAGAGGCGCCGCATTTCCGGGCAGAGGTGATTTCCGGGACTGCACC
>CAKZWQ010000061.1 GCA_937921935.1 uncultured Gammaproteobacteria bacterium
AAGTTCCTCAACTACGGCCGGCTGCGCAACAACGTACGTGTACAGGATGCCAAGTTCCAGCAACTTGTGGCTGCCTATCAAAACACGGTATTGAATGCGGCGCGGGAAGTTGAAGATGGACTGGTGAGCTTCCTGCAGGCGCAGGAACAGGTGGCGTATCTGGCGGACAGCGTGGAGGCATCACGGCGCGCCGTGGAACTGGCCCAGACGCAATACCGTGACGGCATTATCAGCTACACCCTGGTGCTGGATGCACAACAGTTCATGCTGTTGAATGAAGACCAGCTGACATCCGCCCGCGGCAAGGTGGCGAGCAGTCTGATTGCCACCTACAAGGCACTGGGCGGTGGCTGGCAGATTCGGGAGGGCAGGGATTTTATTTCAGATCCGGTTAAAGACAGCATGCGCCAGCGCACCAACTGGGGTGATCTGCTCGAACCTGCTGCCGTCGAACCAGTACCTGCCGACCAGCGCGGATCATGGCGCGCACCGGACCTGTAGGTCATGCAGTGCCCGCGACAGTCGAACCTTCAATGACTTTTTCCAGGTAAACGAACATGGCACACAGAAACCGCGTCCCTCATTTCCTTTGTACAGCTTTGACTTGGCCAGTACTGATTCTGGCCGGCATGCTCATCAGCGGCTGCGCCCCGGAACCCGAAGCCGAAAAGGCGTCGCCACTGGTACCGGCAATGCGCCTGGCCGGCGCCGAGGAACTGACCAAGCGCGCCTTTCCCGGCCGGGCCCGGGCCGGCCAGGAAGTCAACCTGTCGTTTCGAGTGAGCGGGCCACTCATCGAACTCCCCGCCAATGTCGGGGACGAAGTCATGGCAGGGGATGTCGTCGCCCGTATCGATCCACAGGACTATGTAAATGCTCTCGGCACGGCCACCGGTACATTGCAGGCGGCACAGGCAACGGCAAGAAAGGCGGCGGCCGATTACAAACGAATCCAGAACGTCTTCAAGGAAGATCCGGGTGCAACCAGCCAGACCGCGATAGACCTGACGCGTGCGGCGCGCGACTCGTCACGCGCAGCCGCGAACTCACTGACCAGCGCGGTCAAGGCTGCCCAGGACCAGTTGGATTACACCTCGCTGAAGGCGCCGTTCTCCGGTGTGGTGGTGGAAACCTACGTCGAGAATTTCGAAACCGTGCTTGCCAAACAGCCGGTTCTGCGTCTCCTCAATCCGACCAGTATCGAATTTGTCATCAGCGTGCCGGAAAACCAGATCTCCTATGCCCCGTACGTCGATAACGTCGTCGTCAACTTTGACGCGCTCCCTGGTGTGGATATACCCGCGACGATCAAGGAGATCGGCAGGGAGGCCTCGCAGGCGACGCGGACCTACCCGGTCACGCTCGTGATGGACCAACCCGACGATGCCGAGATTATGTCCGGCATGGCGGGATCAGCGAGGGTTTCCGCAAGGCTTCCGGAGGGTGCCAGGGCCACGGGTATGCAATTGCCCGCCACGGCCATCTTCGCCCGCGAGGATCCGGAAAAATCCTATGTCTGGGTCATCGACGCGACCAGCAAGACACTCAAGAGCCGCGCAGTGGAAACCGGTCAGCTTACCGGGTATGGCGTTACGATCCGGTCGGGCCTCAGTGCCGGCGAGTGGGTGGTCGTCAAGGGTGTGCATTCCGTCAGTGAAGGACAGACGGTGCGCATCATGGATATCTCGGGTGAGGACACCGCACCGTGAACTTGACCGGCTTCGCCATCGAAAAAAAGACCTTCACGAACTTCGTGGTGTTTCTGCTCCTCGCGGGCGGGCTGTTCAGCTACTTTAATCTCGGCCGGCTCGAGGATCCCGACTTCACCGTCAAGACCGGCGTTATCTTTACCCTGTATCCCGGCGCCAGTCCGGAAGAGGTCGAACTCGAGGTGACCGACCGCATAGAGCAGGCCATTCAGGAAATGCCCCAGGTCCGCTATCTCTATTCGATGTCAAAGGCCGGGCTGTCGATCATCAAGGTGGACATGAAGCAGAATGTCCTGGCGGAAGAACTGCCTCAGGTGTGGGATGAAATGCGCAAGAAGATCCGCGACGTGGTGCCACACATGCCACCCGGTGTGCTGAAGCCCGAGATTGTCGATGATTTCAGCTTTGTGTATGGCTTTGTGCTGGCGGTGACCGGCGATGGTTACAGCTATGCCGAGCTGGAAGACTACGTCAAGCTGATCAAGAAGGAACTCAGCCTGGTGCCGGGTGTTGCCCGGGCAGAACTCTGGGGCGTGCAGCCCAAGGTGATTTACCTGGACGTGTCCGAGGCACAGCTCGCCGAACTGAAGATAACAAAGGAAGACATTGTCGGCACGCTCGCACAACAGAACATGGTGGTCAGCAGCGGTAGCGTCGAGGTGCCGGGTCGCCGGTTTCGTATAGAAACCACCGGCGAGTTCAGTTCCCCGGAGGACATCGGTGAACTGACGATCCGCCGCAGTGTCGGTGATACCCTGTCAACCATCGGCGCCGAACTCAGCCCGTACTCGCGTGCGCTGGACCAGACCCGGCCGCTGGGCAGTGCGGCCTCCGGCAGCCGGGCCGCCGCTGTTGCAGGTGAATTGATCCGTATCAAGGATGTGGCCACGGTCAGGCGCGGCTACCTCGAGCCCCCCATCGCACAGATGCGTTACCAGGGTGAACCGGCACTGGCCATTCAGGTCGCCAACATCGCCGGCGGCAACCTGCTGGACACCGGCGCGGCCCTGGAAGCACGCCTCGAAGAGCTGCTCGTAGATCTTCCCGCCGGCATCAATGTCGAAAAATTTGTCTGGCAGTCGGACCTGGTACGCGAGTCCATCAACGGCTTCGTGATCAACCTGGCGGAAGCCGTATTGATCGTCCTGGTCGTCCTGACGATCGCCATGGGCTGGCGCATGGGCCTGGTTATCGGCTGGGCGTTGATTCTGACGATCCTCGGTACCTTCATCGTCATGAAGATATTGGGAATCGATCTGCAGCGTGTGTCGCTGGGCGCGCTGGTGGTCGCCCTGGGGATGATGGTGGACAATGCCATTGTCGTTGCCGACAACTATTCGGTACGACTGGCCCAGGGCATGAAAAAACTCGATGCGGCCATTGAAAGTGCTGCAAAACCCAGCATCGCGCTGCTGGGCGCCACCATTGTCGCCGCGATGGCATTTTATCCCGTTTACTCCGCACAGGCCGACGCCGGGGAGTACGGACGCTCCCTGTTTGTCGTCGTCGGTGTCTCCCTGGTGTTG
>CAKZWQ010000062.1 GCA_937921935.1 uncultured Gammaproteobacteria bacterium
ACGTGTCGATACTATTGTTCGCAACCTTGTCGACTACATTCGCTCCATTCAGCGCGATCAACCCGCCGGCTGAGCGCTCCCTATGCCTATGTCATCGGGTTGCCGATTGTCCACGACACCGGCGATTCTCCAGCCCTGTTCAGTCTTGAACAACAGGTAGAGTTCAGAGAAATTTTCTGTTGATGCTTCGCCTGAGCTGCTGAGCACGGTTTTCGTGGAAGTTTGCACCCAGACTGTGGCGACATCTCCGTCCACATGGGCGTCAATGACTTTGGGTGTGCGGCTGTAGGAACTGGTTGCACTGAACAGTACCGGGCCGATCATCCGCCAGCGCGCCTCCAGTTCTGCGGTCAGGGGGCCGGTTTCCAGGCCGCCATGGGAGGGCCGCAGGTTAAATTGCACCCCGCCTGGGACGAAGTGCGCCATCGCGGCATCCATATCGCGTTCGGTAATCGCCTGATTGAATGATGCAACCACGGCATCCGGGCTGTCGACTGTCGCGGCGTTGAGTAGAGCAGCACCGATGGCCGCGGCAGCAAGAAGGCTAATGGCCTTTATCAGTGAATTAGACATGATTCGATGTACCTCCGGTGCTTCCTGTCAGCCACGCTAAGCTGCTCGCGGCGGGCCGTGAATGCGGGATTGTGCGTAGTGTGCCAGCGGGGTTGAGGCTCCTCAGCAGGCCTCATGCCAGCCTTATCAGGGCATCGTTGCAGGCACTGGCGCAGGGATTTTCCGGCCGTTGCCGTCGGGCACCGGCAAGGCCCCCTGCTTGGCTATAATGGTTGCCTTGGGCGGCGGACACTAAGCGAAAGTGGCGGAATTGGTAGACGCGCTGGCTTTAGGTGCCAGTGGGGTAACCCGTGAGAGTTCGAGTCTCTCCTTTCGCACCATGCCTGCCTGTAATGATATTTCTAGAATCGGAAAAGTTTAATTAGATGAGTGACTTACAGATTTCTGTTGAGACCCGGGATGGCTTGGAGCGAGCCGTCCGGGTGCAGGTTCCCGCAGCCCGGATTGATAACGAGGTGGCCGTGCGCCTGCAAAAGGTCGGTCGGACGGCAAAAATCAAGGGCTTTAGGCCCGGGAAGGTGCCCGCCAAAGTGATCCAGCAGCGCTATGGTGACCAGGTGCGCCAGGAGGTGCTTCAGGATGTTCTGCAGTCCAGTTATTCCGAGGCCATCACCCAGGAAAAGCTGCGACCGGCTGGTGGACCGAGGATCGAACCCGAGGACCTGGAGGCGGGCAAGGATCTGACCTTCACGGCGATTTTCGAAGTCTATCCCGAGATTGAACTGGCTGCTCTGGACAAGTTGGCCGTGGAACGGCCGGTGGTGGATATCGGCGACGCTGATATCGACGAGATGCTGGAAAGTCTGCGCCGCCAGCGGACCAGTTGGGAGGCCGTTGATCGCAAATCGGGCGAAGGCGATCAGGTTACGGTCGACTTTTCGGCCACCCTCAATGGTGAGCCCCTGGAAGGTGGTCAGGGAGAAAAAGTTCCTGTGGTCATCGGCGATAGTCAGATGTTGCCCGATTTCGAGAAAAACCTTCGTGGCCTGAAAGCCGGTGAGGAAAAGAAATTTGACCTGATTTTTCCCGACGACTATCACGCAACGCATCTGGCGGGCCAGAAGGCAGTGTTTACGGCGAATGTCACGGAAGTCGCGGCGCCGCAATTGCCTGAGCTTGATGAGGATTTCATCAAGACATTTGGTGTGGAGTCCGGGCAACTCGATGAACTACGGGCTGACGTGCAGAGGAATATGCAGCGTGAGGCAGATGCGAAGCTAAGTGCCGAAATCAAGCAACGGGTCATGGAGGGCTTACTGACTGCTAATGAGGTTGCGGTTCCCGCTGTCCTGGTTGAGCAGGAAGCCAGCAGCCTGCAGCAGGATGCCATGCGCCAGATAGGTATTGAGGACGCCAGCCAGGCGCCTGAACTGGCCTCTTTTCGTGACACCGCTGAGCGGCGCACCAAGCTGGGCCTGCTGGTTGGCGCCGTTATTAACGATCACCAGATCAAGGCGGACAGCGCGCAAGTCAAAGCCAAGGTAGAGGAGGTCTGCGCGCCCTACGAAGACCCGGAGCAGATCGCCAAAATGTACTACCAGAACCCCAGTCTTCTGCAATCCGTGGAGAGTGTCGTTCTGGAGGATCAGGTCATCGAGCTGGTCCTGAAAAACGCAAAAGTTAGTGACAAAAAGATCTCCTTTGCCGATTTAATGGGCAACTGAGATATCCAATTCAGCCTTAATGGTGGGACCCGTTAGTATGGAAACCAAAGCACTGAATCTTGTTCCGATGGTCGTCGAGCAGACTGCCCGGGGCGAGCGCTCTTACGATATTTATTCACGACTGCTCAAGGAGCGCGTTGTGTTCATGGTGGGTCCCGTCGAGGACTATATGGCCAATCTGGTCGTGGCTCAGTTGTTGTTTCTGGAGTCGGAAAATCCTGAGAAGGATATTCACCTCTATATTAATTCTCCGGGCGGTTCGGTTAGCGCCGGCCTGTCGATTTACGACACCATGCAGTTCATCAAGCCGGATATCAGCACGATTTGCGTCGGACAGGCTGCCAGCATGGGCGCCGTGTTGCTCGCAGGTGGCACGAACGGGAAGCGACACTGTCTGCCCCATTCGCGAATCATGATTCACCAACCCATCGCCGGCTTCCAGGGCCAGGCCTCAGACATTGATATCCACGCCAAGGAGGTTCTGCAGACCCGCGATCGCCTGAATAAGATCCTGGCTAAACACGCAAAACAGCCCTTCGAGCGGATCGAGACTGATACCGATCGGGACAATTTCATGAGCGGGGCCGAAGCGGTGGAATATGGCCTGATTGATGGGGTTCTGGAGCAGCGCGGCGAGATGCCTGAGACTTCAGGCGCCGAATAGCGGGACTCAGCCCCAGAATCGGCCGCAGGGCTTTGCACGCCCTGATTCAGCCGTGTTATATACAGGTTTACGGGGTTTCGCGTAACTCTCACGCGCACAGGATCTGAGGATCAACATGGCTGACGATACCAGGGGACGAAGCGAAGACGGCAAGCTGCTCTACTGTTCCTTTTGCGGCAAGAGCCAGCACGAGGTCCGTAAGCTGATCGCTGGCCCTTCGGTGTTCATCTGTGATGAATGCGTCGAGCTGTGCAACGACATTATTCGTGAGGAGTTGGAAGACCGGGCTGAGCAGGGCAGTACCAAACTGCCTCGCCCCCATGAAATCAAGGCCGTTCTCGACGAATACGTGATCGGTCAACAGCAGGCCAAGAAGGTTCTCTCGGTGGCTGTCTACAACCACTACAAGCGACTGGAAAGCCGGTCAGGCGAGGGTGGGAAAGCTGAAATCGAGCTGGCCAAGAGCAATATCCTGCTAATAGGCCCCACGGGCTGCGGCAAGACGCTGCTGGCTGAGACTCTGGCTCGCACCCTGAATGTCCCGTTCACGATTGCTGATGCGACGACTCTTACCGAGGCGGGCTACGTCGGCGAGGACGTCGAGAACATCATTCAGAAGCTGCTCCAGAAGTGCGACTATGATGTTGAGAAGGCGCAGACCGGTATCGTCTATATTGATGAAATCGATAAAATTTCCCGTAAATCAGACAATCCTTCCATTACGCGAGACGTATCCGGCGAGGGTGTTCAGCAGGCCCTGTTGAAGTTAATCGAAGGCACCATCGCTTCGGTGCCCCCGCAGGGTGGCAGGAAGCATCCTCAGCAGGAATTCCTCCAGGTTGATACCTCCAATATTCTGTTTGTGTGCGGTGGCGCCTTCGCGGGTTTGGACCGGATCATCAGGAATCGCTCTGAGCATGGGGGCATTGGCTTTGTGGCCGAGGTCAAAACTGCGGAAGAAGCACCGAATATTGGCGATTTACTGACCGATGTGGAGCCAGAAGATCTCATTAAATATGGTCTGATTCCTGAATTTGTCGGGCGCCTGCCCGTGGTCGCTACCCTGGATGAGCTCGATGAAGATGCGCTGGTCCAGATCCTGGTCGAGCCACGAAATGCGTTGACAAAACAGTATCGCAAGCTGTTTGAGATGGAGGGCGCCGATCTGGAATTCAGGGATGATGCGTTGCGGGCGGTTGCCCAGCGTGCAATGCAGCGCAAAACCGGCGCCCGAGGTCTGCGGACCATTCTGGAGACGGTACTTCTGGATACCATGTACGACCTGCCGGGTATGACTAATGCTCGTAAGGTGGTTGTGGATGAGGCTGTGGTGACCGGGGAGACCAAGCCCTACATTATCTTCGAATCCGAGGATACGACTCCGTTGCTCAAAGTCGACGAAGAGCGGCTGCCGACGGGCTCTGACAGCCCTTGATTAATTCTGATGCCAGCCCAAGATCTGCCAGGCAGCGGCCTGGTGGAGTGGTCTCCCCGTGGCGTAAACATCCCGAATGACAGTCCCGACGAATACTTGATTCGAGGTCAAGAACACTATGTCTGAACAGAAAGCCGAACCCCGCAAGGACGTGCCGATCCTGCCCTTACGGGATGTGGTGGTTTATCCCCATATGGTGATCCCGCTATTCGTCGGCCGCGAGAAATCCATCCTGGCCCTGGATGCCGCCATGGGCGCCGGCAAGCAGATACTGCTGGTGGCCCAGAAGCAGGCGGACGTGGACGAACCAAGTCTCGAAGATATCTATCGAGTCGGAACCCTGGCCACCATTCTCCAGCTGCTTAAACTCCCGGACGGCACCGTCAAAGTGCTGGTGGAAGGCGGGTCCCGTGCCGAACTCACGGCGACCCATGCCGATGAGTTTTTCTCTGCAGATATCGAATTTATCGATGATTCGGGCGATTTTGACGAACGGGAAGTCGATGTCCTCAAGCGCTCTGTCATCACCCAGTTTGAAAATTACATCAAGCTGAACAAGAAAGTCCCGCCGGAAATTCTGACCTCCCTGTCAGGACTGGATCAGCCCGGTCGCCTCGCCGACACCGTGGCTGCCCACATGGCCCTCAAGCTGGATGAGAAGCAAAAAGTCCTTGAGATCCAGGACGTGAGGAAGCGGCTAGAGCACGTCATGGGCCTGATTGATGGCGAAATCGACATGCTGCAGATAGAGAAGCGTATTCGTGGCCGCGTCAAGCAGCAGATGGAGAAAAGTCAGCGCGAGTACTATCTCAACGAGCAAATGAAGGCGATCCAGAAGGAGCTCGGCGAGATGGACGATGCGCCGAATGAAATCGCTGAGCTGGAGCAGAAAGTCGAAGATGCCGGTATGCCGGAGGAAGCGCGCGAGAAAGCCGTTTCCGAGCTCAATAAGCTCAAGATGATGTCACCGATGTCGGCCGAGGCCACAGTGGTGCGCAACTACATCGACTGGTTGCTTAAAGCGCCGTGGAAAAAGCGCACCAAGATCAATAACAACCTTGAGCGCGCAGAGCGCGTGCTGGAAGAAGATCATTACGGCCTGGATAAGGTAAAAGAAAGGATTCTTGAGTATCTGGCCGTGCAGCAGCGCGTGCGCAAATTGAAAGGCCCAATTCTTTGCCTGGTCGGCCCCCCCGGCGTGGGTAAGACTTCCCTTGGCCAGAGCATTGCGCGGGCGACCAACCGCAAGTTCGTACGCATGTCCCTGGGCGGCGTCCGCGACGAGGCGGAAATTCGTGGTCACCGGCGGACCTACATTGGCTCCATGCCCGGCAAGATTGTCCAGAACCTGTCCAAGACGGGTGTGCGTAACCCTTTGTTCCTGCTGGATGAAGTGGACAAGATGTCCATGGACTTCCGGGGTGATCCGTCCTCCGCCCTGCTGGAAGTGCTGGATCCCGAGCAAAACGGGGCTTTTAACGATCACTACCTGGAAGTGGATTTCGACCTGTCCGATGTGATGTTCGTTTGCACGGCCAACAGTCTGAATATTCCTGCGCCCTTGCTGGACCGCATGGAAGTGATTCGCATTCCGGGCTACACCGAGGATGAGAAGCTTAATATTGCCAAGAACTATCTGTTACCCAAACAACTGAAAGCCAATGGCCTGAAGCCGGCAGAGATTGCAGTAGCAGAATCTGCCATTCGTGATGGTATCCGCTACTACACTCGCGAGTCTGGCGTACGGAATCTCGAACGCGAAATTGCAAAAATCTGCCGCAAAGTTGTCAAAAAGCTGCTGCTCAAACCGACGGACAAGCAGACGCACGTTACCTCCAGGGGCCTGGATAAATATCTGGGCGTGCGCCGCTTTCGCTACGGACGCGCGGAAGAGAACGATCAGGTCGGCCAGGTTACCGGGCTGGCCTGGACAGAAGTCGGTGGCGAGTTACTGAGCATCGAAGCTGCGGTTGTAGCGGGTAAAGGCAAGCTGATTCACACGGGCCAGTTGGGCGATGTGATGCAGGAATCTATTCAGGCAGCCACTACGGTGGTCAGGAGCCGGGCCCAGGTGCTCGGTATCCCGGAAGATTTCCATCAGCGCTTTGATCTCCATGTCCATGTTCCCGAGGGCGCAACTCCCAAGGACGGTCCGAGCGCAGGTGTCGCAATGTGCACGGCTTTGGTGTCTGCCCTGACGGATATTCCTGTTCGATCTGACGTGGCTATGACGGGGGAAATCACCCTTCGTGGCGAGGTTTTGCCAATCGGCGGGTTGAAGGAAAAGTTGCTTGCAGCCCACCGGGGGGGCATCGAAACCTGCCTTATTCCCCATGAGAATGAGAAAGATCTGGCGGAAATTCCGAAAAACATCAAGGACAAATTGAACATTGTTCCTGTGCGATGGATAGATCAGGTTCTTGAGTTTTCCTTACAACACATGCCTGTTCCCGATGCCGATGACAAGGGCAAGTCCGAGGAAAAGGCACAGCAGAAAGTTGGCAAGGGTGAGAAGGTCGTCAGGGCACATTGAAACCTCGCACAGACCTTTGTTGACAGTGCCTGACGCCGCTTGTATAAGAAGTCGCGTAGTCGCTAATTCGCTTCTGGCAACGCTCTGAACCTCTGTGTATATCGTCCCGGCTTTTTTGTCAGGACGAGGAGTGTGTGAACATCGAATAGTGATTCGGGAACGTCTGGTAACTCCATTACGGAGATGCATAGACGCGGGGTATTGAACTTTTTGATGAAGGTAAATTGATGAACAAGGGTGATCTGATTGAAAATGTCGCTGATAAGGCTGGCTTGTCCAAGGCTGATGCGACGCGTGCGCTCGATGAAATTATTAAGTCTGTAACGAAGGCCCTCAAGAAAGGCGACCAGGTGTCTCTGGTTGGCTTCGGTACTTTTTCGGTCAAGAAGCGTGCTGCACGCCAGGGCCGTAACCCTCGTACCGGGGAAACTATTCAGATCAAGGCAAGCAAAGTACCGGGCTTCAAGGCTGGCAAAGCCCTGAAGGATGCCGTAAACTAGCGCGCCTTTTCGCACCGCGGCATGCGGTGTGTTGTGGGTTCTGTGGAATCGGCCGAGAAGCTTTCGTGGCTTCCCGGCCGTTCTTCCGGTATAAGACACAGCGCTCCTCAAGGGTGCTTAGCTCAGCTGGAAGAGCGTCGCCTTTACACGGCGAAGGTCGGGGGTTCGATCCCCTCAGCACCCACCAGAACTTCTGCGGAGTGGTAGTTCAGCTGGTTAGAATACCGGCCTGTCACGCCGGGGGTCGCGGGTTCGAGTCCCGTCCACTCCGCCATTAATTCATGGCGCCGCAACGCGGCGCCATTTTTTTATCCGGGCACGTATAAAATGGCGTATCCGGGATGTTTATCCGGGGCAGCCTGGCCAGGGCCGGGCTATTTGCGCATTCGACGGGGTAGTTATGCTGCAGACCATCAGAGACCGGCTATCAGGCTGGGTGGCTTTCCTTTTGCTCGGACTGATTGCCGTAGCACTGGTTATTTCTTTCGGCAACATGTCCACGGACGTCAGTTCTCTGAATTCGGCTGCCACGGTGAATGGGGAAGACATCTCCATGCCGCGGTTCCAGGAAATTTATCAGAACGAGTTGCTGCGACAGCAGGAGGCATTCCAGGGCGAATTACCCGAGGTCCTGCAGCAGCAGATTCGAGCCAATGTCCTGGAAAGCCTGGTGCAGAATCGCGTGGTATCTCAATATGCGCGGGAACGCGGCTATCGCATGGATGATGATCGCCTGGCAGAGTTCATTCGCTCGCAGCAGGCTTTTCAGGTCGCCGGTGAGTTTTCCCCGCAAAGCTATACAGCAATTCTTGCCAGCCAGGGCGTCAGCCCTGAGGCCTATGAGGAAGATCAGCGCAACGCTTTGGAGATCGGACAGATTCAGGGCGGCATTATTGCCAGCGCCTTCTATACGCCGGCCGAGTACCGCCGATTTATAGAACTGGAACTGGAAAATCGCGTCGCCACCGTTGCGCGTCTGGACCCGGTCATTCTGCTTGACGAGATTAAGGTCGCGGAGAGTGAAGTTCTGGCGCTCTATGAAAACACGCCATCGCGCTTTCAGACGGAGGAAAGCGTCGCGCTGGAATACGTTGAGGTGCAGTTGGCCGAGTTTGCCGCGTCAGTCGCCGTGGGCGATGACGAAGTGCGTTCCTACTATGAGGCTAACCTGGATCGTTTTCGCACGGAAGAAGAACGGCGGGCAAGACATATCCTGATCGCTGTATCCGACGAGCGTGATGCTGCAGCTGCGGATGCGCTGGCGGCAGAAATCAAGGATCGACTGGATGCGGGCGAGGCTTTTGCCGAACTCGCGGCCACTTACTCCGATGACACGGGCTCGGCAGCCGACGGTGGCGACCTGGGCTGGGCGGGTCGTGGCGTATTCGTGCCGGAATTCGAGGAGGCCGTCTACGCTCTACAGGTCGACCAGGTATCCGCGCCAGTCCGGACTCAGTTTGGGATTCACCTGATTCAGGTGCTGGAGATTCGCGCCGGATCTCAGCAGCCCTTCGAAGAGGTACAGGCAGAGTTGCGCGAGGAATTGCAGAGCCGTGAAGCTGAAGACGGTTATTACGAGCTTGCGGAGCGGCTTGACGACCTGGCGCTGGAAAGTCCCGGAAGTCTTGAGTCAGCCGCCCAGGGAACCGGGCTGCCAATTCAGCGCGCTGAGCTTGTCACCCGAACCGGTGGCGCCCCCTTTGGCTTTAATCAGGCCTTGATAGAGGCGGCCTTCAGCCTTGCCGTGCTGGAGGACGGGGAGAATAGCGCCCTCATCGAGTTGGGTGACGGTCAGGCTGTCGTGATCCGGGTTGCCGAGTATCGCGAGCCCGTTGTGCGGCCCTTTGATGAGGTCAGGGCAGAGATAGAGCAGGAGCTGCGTCTGCAGGCTGCTGCAGCGGTGGCCCGCGAGCGGGGCGAGGATCTGCTCGGCCGGGCCGAAGCCGGCGAGGACCTGGCCACTGCAGCTGCACAAGTCGGTGCCCAAGTGGGCGAGCCTTTGACCCTGGCGCGTGGATCAGAGGTATTACCGCCGGATGTTATAGCGGAAATTTTTCGGGCCAGGCCGCCGGTGAACGGGCTGGCGACTGTCAGCGGATTTGCTTCGGGTGATGGGTCCTACACGGTTTTCGTCCTCGATGAGGTCCAGGCTGGACGGCCTGAGTCGATTCCGCGAGCCGAACGAGACCAGCGGAAAAATTCCCTGGCGCAGCAAGTGGGTAATTACGCCCTGGGCGCAATGATTCTGGATTTGCGGGCCCAGGCCGATGTTCGCGTCTCCCCGAACACGATGAACACGGAAGAGAATCTCTAGGGTGCCGCTGCTCTCAGACGGCGTCTCATGCTGAAGCTAAAGCTGCATTGGCAGATCCTGATTGCCATTTTGCTGGCGGCAGTTGCTGGTGAGCTGGCCGGGGAATCGGGCGCCATTGGATCCGTGCCGCTGATCTCTGTTTTCGGTTTTTTGGGCACGCTCTTTATCAATGCCCTGAAAATGTTGATCGTCCCTTTGATCACCTCTTCGATTATTGTCGGCGTTGCAGGGATCGGTTCGTCGGGGAACCTGGGCAAGCTGGGCGGCAAGACTTTGCTCTTCTACGCCCTGACCACGCTGCTGGCGATCCTGCTGGGACTGGTCTTGGTTAATCTGGTCAGACCTGGTTATCTGGACGGGGCGCCTGTGGGGGAGTTGCTGGCCCTCGGTGGAGATACCTCGGGTCTTGAGGAGCGGCTCGGCGGACGGGGTGCTGGTGATGTCGTAGAGATTTTCCTGCGCATGGTGCCGCCCAATATTGTGAACGCAGCCGCCAACGGCGAAATGCTGGGTATTATTTTCTTTTGCCTGCTATTCGGCTATTTCATGACCCGGCTTGATCACAGCCTGGCAGAACCCCTGTTTCGTTTCTGGACGGCGGTGTTCCAGGTCATGATGCGGATCACTGAATGGGTGATGATGTTTGCACCCATCGGTGTATTTGGCCTGGTCGCCAAGGTCGTGGCGCAAACGGGTTTTGATGCGGCCGGGCCGCTGGTGAGCTTTGCCCTTGTGGTCCTGGCATCCCTGGCCTTGCATGTTGCGGTGACCTTGCCCCTGCTGTTGCGCCTGGTTGCCGGCCTCTCACCCGTGGCGATGATTCGGGCTATGGCGCCGGCGATGCTGACGGCTTTCTCTACAGCTTCATCTTCGGCAACACTGCCGGTGACCATGGAATGCGTGGAAAAAACGGCGGGGGTATCCAATCGGGTCAGCAGTTTCGTGCTGCCCCTGGGTGCCACGGTCAACATGAATGGCACGGCGCTCTATGAGTGTGTTGCGGCTATATTTCTTGCCCAGGCCTATGGTCTGGAGCTGGGCTTCGGCGTGCAGTTTTCCATTGTCGCCATTGCTCTGATCACATCGATTGGTGTGGCGGGTATACCGTCAGCCTCGCTGGTCGCCATCGCCATTATTCTCGCAGCGGTCGGGCTGCCCGTGGAGGCGATAGGCGTCCTGTTTGTCTTCGACCGG
This sequence comes from uncultured Gammaproteobacteria bacterium, assembly GCA_937921935.1. Taxonomy (GTDB): domain Bacteria; phylum Pseudomonadota; class Gammaproteobacteria; order Steroidobacterales; genus J054. Next base: position 10,878 of record CAKZWQ010000062.1, read on the forward strand.
GTACTCGATATGGCGCGGACCAGCGTCAACGTATTTGGTGACGCCTGCTGCGCAGCGATTGTGGCGCGGTTGGAGGGCGAAGATAAATTGCTCGTCAGAGCGGGGGTCTGATTCAGCTCTGTTCGGGAAAGCCCATGCCCATCATGTTGAAGCCGCAATCGACATAGATGATTTCGCCGGTGATGCCGGCGGCCAGGTCTGAACCCAAAAATGCGGCCGTATTGCCCACGTCATCCAGGGTGGCATTGCGCTTCAGGGCCGACCCATCGGCGACATAGTTCAGCATATAGCGAAAATTGCTGATGCCTGCCGATGCCAGGGTTTTCATAGGGCCTGCAGAGATGCCGTTAACGCGGATTCCGTCCCGGCCCAGATCAGCGGCCATGAAGCGCACATTGGCCTCCAGGCTCGCCTTGGCCGGCCCCATGACATTGTAGTTAGGTATGGCGCGGATGGCCCCCAGGTAGCTCATGGTCAGCAGAGAGGCGTTATCACGAAGCATGGGCCTGGCCGCTTTGGCCACGGCAGGGAAGCTGTAGCTACTGATGTCGTGGGCAATCCGAAAGCCTTCACGAGTCACGCAGTCGATGTAGCGGCCGTCCAGCTGTTCGCGAGGGGCGAAGCCAACGGAGTGCACAATGATGTCCAACTGGTCCCAGGTTTCGCGAAGCTCGTCGAAGGCTCGGTCGATGTCCTTATCTTCTGCCACATCCATGGACAGGCAGGCGCTGGCGTTGACCTGGTCGCCCAGTTTGGCGACCCGTTCCTCCAGCTTATCGCCCTGATAGGTCAGGGCCAGATCGGCTCCCTCCCGATGCAGGGCCTGCACAACGCCCCAGGCAATAGAGCGGGTGCTGGCGACACCCACGACAAGGGCACGTTTACCGGCGAGAAAACCCATGGTCACTCCGACATTCCAGACAACAGCGCGGATTGTACGCTGGGTCGCCGGTCAGGTTTCAAGCCCGTGCCCAACAGCAGGTCCTGTCCGGTATGATCCGGGGATGCCTCAGACCCCGATCCAGCGCACGTGAGTCGCGATTTACCGGCGATTGGCGCGATGACCAGCGAGTGGCTGGAATCCGCCCAGGGGAGACATCTGCTGGCCGCTGAGGCCGTCGAGATGCGGCGGATTCTGGACGGCGTGTTCGGCGACCAGCTGGTTCAACTCGGTCCGTGGGCCGGTGGCATGTTTCTGAAGGCTGCCCGCACTCGTCGCACGGTGGTGATTAGCGAGGAGCCGGCCGCCGGGGTGCAGCTGATTAGCCGGGCTAACGATCTGGCTATACCGGCCGATTCTATCGATGCCGTGCTGCTGGCCCATATCCTGGAATCCCACGGCGATCCCCATGCAATCCTGCGCGAAGTGGACCGGATTCTCCGGCCCGACGGTCAGCTGATTGTCGCCGGCTTCAACCCCCACGGGACCTGGGGCTTCCGCCACATGTTGTCCCGGGGCCGGTTTCCACCCGGCATGGCAAGCCTGATTTCAGACCGGCGCTTGAAAGACTGGTTGCGTCTGTTGAACTTCAGTATCCAGGACACTTGTTTCTATCATTTCCAGTTGCCCATGGGTTCTGGCCGCTTGTCTTGGTCCGCGCCCATGGCTGATGATTCGCGCGCCAAGGCATGGATGAAAGCCAGTTACCGAAAACTGCTGCCGGTTGGCGGGAATGTGTGGCAGCGTAAACCGCTCTGGCCGCCTTTGGCGGCTTGTTACGTGATGACCGCGCGCAAGGAAATGTATACGTCAACGATGATTCGTCCGGTGCGTCGTCGACGGCGCCGCTTGGTGGCCGGATTGGTCAATCCCACGACCCGCAACGCTGCATGAACCAGGTAGAAATTTATACCGACGGCGCGTGTCGCGGCAATCCCGGGCCGGGTGGCTGGGGGGCGGTACTTTTTTATGGCGATCACGAGCGAGAAATTTGTGGTGGCGAGCAGCCCACGACGAACAACCGGATGGAATTGACGGCCGCGATTCGGGCCCTGGAGGCTCTAAGTCGTCCTTGCAAGGTTGTTCTTTATACAGACTCGCAGTATGTGCGTAACGGCATCGAAGAATGGTTGCCGGCCTGGAAGCAGAGGGGCTGGCGAACGGCCGCCCGAAAACCCGTAAAAAACGCGGATTTATGGCAAAGCCTGGATGAGCAGGCCGCCCGCCATCAAGTCGACTGGCGGTGGGTAAGGGGGCATGACGGCAATCCGGGCAATGAGCGGGCCGATATTCTGGCCAACCGTGGGCTCGATGAAATACTAACGGAGAGAGGCTGACGCCATGCGCCAGGTTGTACTGGATACCGAAACAACGGGGCTCGAGTATGAGAAGGGTCACCGGATTATTGAAATAGGTTGTGTTGAGCTGGTTAACCGTCGGCGGACAGGTAATCATTTTCACCGCTATATCAATCCCGAGCGCGAAATCGACCCAGCCGCTGCTGAAGTTCACGGTATTACCTCTGATCAACTGGCCGACAAGCCGGTATTTGAAGCTGTGGCGGAGAGCCTGCTGGAGTTCGTCGACGGTGCGGAGTTGATCATTCACAACGCCGATTTCGATGCCGGATTCCTCAATCACGAGCTGCACTTGATAGATTGCAAGCAGCGCATTGAAGATCGCTGTGCGGTGATAGACAGTCTGGCCCTGGCGCGGCAGATGCACCCCGGCCAGAGAAATAGCCTGGACGCTCTGTGCCGTCGTTATTACATCGATAATTCGAGCCGCGACCTGCATGGTGCTTTACTCGATGCGCAGCTGCTGGCGGACGTGTACCTGGCCATGACAGGCGGTCAGGGGGAGCTGGGCCTGGATAGGGACAGCAGTCGGCAGCATGCCAAGACAGCTGGCAGTCGGCAGATTCACCGAGAGAATCTCGAGCTGGTGGTCCGGCAGGCCACGGCGGCCGAGCTGCGGAGCCACGAGCAGTACCTGGATCTGATGGACCAGGCCTGCAGCGAGGGGTCCCTGTGGCGGCGCCTGGATGCTTGAATTGGAATTTCTGCATGGCACCTGCGGGTGTCGCGTACTAAACTCCGCCGCCGGGGCGAAGCAAAGACGCACTGACCTATGAATCAATCCTTGACGAAAGCAATCGCCGAAAATTTTCTCGGCACTGCACCCAGTTGGTACAAGCTGACCATTATTGGTTTTCTTATTCTGAATCCCATTGTGATTTTTACTCTGGGCACATTTGTCGCCGGGTGGTTGCTGGTTGCTGAGTTTATTTTCACCCTGGCCATGGCCCTGAAGTGTTATCCGCTGCAACCTGGTGGTCTGCTGGCTATTCAGGCTGTGATTGTGGGGATGACGACAGCCGACCAGGTTTATTATGAGGTCGAGCACAATCTGCCCGTGCTGTTGCTCTTGATGTTCATGGTTGCGGGTATCTTCTTTCTTAAGGAGATGCTGCTGTTTACCTTCACCAAGATTCTCCTCGGTGTTCGCTCCAAGATTCTGCTGTCCCTGCTTTTCTGCGCTGTGTCGGCAGTTCTGTCTGCTTTCCTTGATGCGCTGACCGTCACAGCCGTGGTGATTACGGTCGCTGAGGGCTTCTACGCGGTCTATCACAAGGTTGCCTCAGGCAAGGGCTACGACATATCCCACGATGCGTCTGATGATGAGCTGGTTGAGACCCTGTATCGTGAAGATCTGGATCAGTTTCGTGCCTTTCTCCGGAATTTGATGATGCATGCTGCCGTGGGTACGGCCCTGGGTGGCGTGATGACCATAGTGGGTGAGCCCCAGAACCTGTTGATTGCCAAGGAGGCCGGCTGGGAGTTCATGGAGTTTTTCTGGCGCATGGCGCCTATTTCCTTACCGGTGTTTGTCGTGGGCCTGGCGACCTGCGTGATGCTTGAATACTTTGGCTGGTTTGGTTACGGCGCCGACTTGCGGCCGGGCGTCCGCAAGGTTCTGGAAGAGTATGATGATTTCGAATCCGCACGCCGTACTGTGCGTGACAAGGCGATTCTGCTGGTTCAGGCCGCGGCTGCGATCGTGCTGGTGATCGCTTTGGGTAATCACCTTGCTGAGGTGGGCATTATCGGATTAATGATCATCGTGCTGGCGACTTCCCTTACCGGGGTTATTGAAGAGAAGCGAATCGGCCACGCCTTTGAGGAGGCTTTGCCATTCACCTCATTACTGGTGGTCTTTTTTGGCATCGTCGCTGTGATCCAGGATCAGAGTCTTTTTGATCCGGTCACCAACCTGGTGCTGGGTCTGGAAGGGGATCTGCGGGTAGTCATGTTTTTCATCGCCAATGGCGTTTTGTCCATGATCAGTGACAATGTGTTCGTGGCGACCGTGTACATTGGTGAGGTCAAGGAGGCCCTGCTAAATGGGACCATCGTTCGGGAGGAGTTCGAACTGCTTGCGGTGGCAATCAATACCGGCACGAATATTCCCAGTGTCGCGACCCCCAACGGCCAGGCCGCTTTCCTGTTTCTGCTGACCTCGGCGCTGGCGCCGCTGATTCGGCTGTCCTACGGGCGTATGGTCTTGCTGGCCTTGCCCTATACCATCACCATGACCACCACAGGCCTGTTGGCGGTCATTTACCTGCTTTAATGTGAACCTGCAGCTAGCAACGAGCCTGCAGTCTCTGCCAGAATGCGACGCGCTGAGCCCGCGGAATGCGGCCAGCGTCGGAAGTT
>CAKZWQ010000063.1 GCA_937921935.1 uncultured Gammaproteobacteria bacterium
GAAGCTCCAGTCAGGCGACCTGATTCTGCTGTATACCGATGGGGTGAGCGATCGATTCTCCTCGGTGGACTACCCCAGTGTGCGCAGTCACTCGCCGGAGTTAGTCGTGCGGGCGATACTGGACCGATTCGGCAAGAGCCACGACGACTCTGCCTGCATTGCCATCAGGTATGGCGAATGATTGAGCTGGGTTACATCGGCCTTGCCCATCAGAGTGCGATCTATGACGCACGCAGCAAAATGCGCAGCCTGGCCCATTCGCTGGGCTACAACAGTATTGAAGCGACCCGCCTGGCGATTGCGGTGAGTGAGGCGGCGCGTGCGCTGCGCCGCCGGTGCCGGGATCCGCGTATCGCCGTGGGCTTATTAATGGATCTTTCCCCTCCGCAACTGGTTCTGGTGTTTGAGGCGCGCAACAGCGTGCCCGAGTTTGCGGGGCTGGCGGGGTTTTTCGATAGCATCACTGTGAGAACCGAGCAGGGATTTCAGGGTGTGCGCGTGGCGAAGCGATTACCGAGTGGGAAGCCTGTCATTGATGACGCTTTCGTTGCCGAGCAAAGCGCGCGTATTCAGGCCCTCGCCCGTGAAGAGCTAATGGCTGAGGTTCAGCAGAAGAACCGCGAATTGAAGCAGCACAGTGCGGCGCTGGAGCAGACTGTTGCCCAGCGAACGGAAGAGTTGAAGGAGGCCATGGAGGCTGCGGAAGAGGCCAACCGGGCCAAGAGCGGCTTTCTCGCCAATATGAGCCATGAGCTGAGAACACCGATGAACGCGATTATCGGCTACAGCGAAATGTTGATGGAAGAGGCTGAGGACGACGGCAATGATACTGCTGTAGACGACCTCAAGAAGATTCAAAGCGCCGGCATGCACTTGCTGTCACTGATTAACGATGTCCTGGACTTGTCGAAGATCGAGGCCGGCAAGATGGAAATGTACCTGGAGACCTTCGGCGTTGGTGAGCTCGTCTCCGGGGTTGTGTCGACTATCGATACGCTGGTGAAGAAAAATGGCAATCGACTCACGGTTCAGGTGGATTCTGCCCTCGGCGAAATGCATGCCGATGTCACCAAGGTTCGTCAGGCTCTGTTTAATCTGCTCAGCAATGCGGCAAAATTTACCCATGAGGGTGAAATCGGCCTGCAAGTGTGTGCGGCACAGATCGATGGCGAAAGCTGGGTAGAAATGTCGGTGTCGGATTCCGGTATTGGCATTCCGTCAGACAAAATTGACCGTGTGTTTGAAGAATTTTCCCAGGCGGATGACAGCACGACCCGTAATTACGGCGGAACCGGGCTTGGGCTGCCGATTAGTCGGCGTTTCTGCCGCATGATGGGTGGAGACATCGTTGTTGCCAGCGAGCCCGGAGAAGGTTCCACCTTTACTATTCAGCTACCGTTGAGGGTGATTGAGGTGCAGGAAGAAGCGGTGGTCACGGACGGTCTCGTTGCGGCTGTAAAAGAACCCGGAGACGGTCCCGTGGTGCTGGTGATTGACGACGATCCGGATGCCCTGGAACTGCTGGACCGCACCATTACCGGCGCGGGTCTGCGCGTGGTGACTGCCAGTGACGGCCAGGAGGCCCTGGTCTTGGCGCGGCAACTGCTACCGGCGGCCATCACGCTGGATGTGCTGATGCCGGGCATGGATGGCTGGGAAGTGCTCAGTGAACTGAAAGCCGACGCCGCCACGCGCGACATACCGGTCATCATGGTAAGCATGACGAATGATCGGAATCTGGGTTACACCCTGGGTGCGAATGAATTCCTGACCAAGCCGGTGCGACGCGATCAGCTGGTGGGTCTGCTAGGCCGCTACGCTGGTGGTGACGCCGGACATGCGCTGGTGGTAGATGATAAGCCGGAGAATCGTGAGGTGCTGCGGCGGGTACTGGAAAATGAAGGCTGGCGCGTCAGTGAAGCAGAAAATGGTCAGTTGGCCCTCGATGAAGTGGCCAGTGAACTACCGTCTTTGATTTTGCTGGACCTGATGATGCCGGTGATGGACGGTTTCGACTTCGTCCTCAAGATGCGCCAGCGCGATACCACCAGTGAGGTACCTATCGTGGTGGTGACGGCGAAGGATGTGACCGAAGAGGATCGCCGCCGACTGAATGGGGGCGTCGTGGGGTTGATCGAGCGCGAAGGCTTAGGGCAGGACTCCCTGGTCGAGCTGCTGCGCAAACACGTGGTCTCGGCCGGCTCTGAGGATATTCGCGGGGCCGGCTAGTCTGCGTAGCTGGTCAATTAGTTGTTGGCCTGCAGTCGTGCCGCTAGGGATTACTGTGCTGATAGCTGTGTCGGTCAGCCCGGTTGTCGTTGCTCAGCCCTGGTCGGAATTTATCGAATAGATATGATGTTGCACGTTAAGCAGGATTGGCGTCAGAAACAATTTATTGCACGCCAGCGCTATGAAAGCTTGCTTGCCACCAGTCGATTGAGGCTAACGCCGGACTCCGCGGCCTGAATTGACAGCATTCGATGCGTTTCAGGCGGTACCCGGACCATGAATTTGCCGCTGAAGCTGCGAGCCGATATCGGCTCCGGGACCGGTTCCTTATTAGCGACCATGTCTTTAACGCAGGCTCGCACGAGCTTGCGGATGCCAACGAGAGCTTTTTCAGGGTTCTTGTCCAGCCAGCTAAGGCTGGGAAACTCGGCGCACAATCCAACGTGCTCACCGTCCTCTTCCGACCAGGTCACTCGATAGGTATAGCGGTCAATCTCTGTACTCATTGCCTTCCTCAAGCCGCGCAATTGCCAGTAACACCTGGCGCACCTGATACGGTTTGGCCTTGCCCTTTGCGCTCTGAATATTCACTCGTGGATCACCCAGCCATGGGGTTTGATATACCCGATGGCTGGTTCCAGACAGCCTGGGTTTCCCGAAGTACTGGTCGCAGACCTTACAGAGGTCTTTGAAGCTGACCCCTTTCGGGTTGCGCTGCATTTGCGCCAGGATTTTTTCGGCAGACTTCATCAGGATAGTATCAATAATGATACTGATGTCAAGATTCTGGATCCGTGTTTCGGCCGGCAATCGAGCCAGGAGCTAGCTCGGCTAAACGCGATTTCGTTGCCGCAACTTAATTCGGTGGGCTGAGGTCTTCAGACTGGCTGCCTCGGCTCAGTTCCCCATCCTGCAGTCCAGGTTGGGGGTATGCCCAGAGCCGAAATTCCGAGAAACGGGGACATTCTGCTTTTTGCGTCTTTCGGACGCTGGTCAAGACCTGCCGAACGCGGGCGCAAAAAGCAGAATGTCCCCAATATCCTCTGCCGCCAATGTGGGTAGGTGACTTCCCCATTGCGTATCGCTGAGTCATTGCAGATCATCGGACTCATGAAAATATCAACAGCACGTGTTCTGACCCTTCTGGCCCTTTTGAATCTGGCTGCCGGGCTGGCCATGGCCGAGCCGGCGGTCATTCAGCGCGGCGCGGCCTTTGATCCCCCCAGCCTGGATCCTAATCGCGGCACGGCAACGGCCGCCGGTCCGATTCTTTCTGACCTCGTGGAAGGCCTGGTGGGGCGCGGCAACACAGGCTATCCGGTGCCCGGTTGTGCTGAGTCCTGGACTGTCAGTGACGATGGTCTGACCTACACGTTTATGTTGCGCGACGGCCTGCAATGGTCCGACGGCAAGGCGCTGACGGCAGATGACTTCGTGTACTCCCTGCAACGCCTGGTGGATCCCGCCACGGCTGCACCCGCGGCCGGGCTGTTTTTCATTATCAAGGGCGGTCAGGCTATCGCTCGCAAGCAGGCGCCCCCCGCCAGCCTGGGAGTTTCGGCGCCCGACGAGCGTACCGTCGTTATTGAACTGGAACGACCGGCTCCCTATTTCATTCAACTGCTGGCAAATAGTCAGGGTATTCCGGTACCGCGTCACGCCATCGAGAAACACGGCCGTGACTGGACCCAGGCAGGCTTGATGGTCTCCAACGGGGCTTACACCCTGGCAGAGCGTGTCCCGCAGAGTCACATGCGCCTGGTGCGTAACCCCTTGTACTTCGCCGCTGATGAAGTCGCTATCGACGAGGTGTACTGGCGACCGGTGCAGGATCTCGGCTCCGCCTTTCGTCAGTTTCGTGCCGGAGAGCTGGACACCGTTTTGATGGCGCCGCCTGATCAACTGGGCTGGATTCGCGAGAACATGCCCAAAGCCCTGCATGTGAATCCCATCCAGGCGACCTATGTCTTGTCCTTCAATGTGAATCGGCCGCCCTTCGATGACGTGCGCGTGCGCCGTGCTCTGAGTCTGGCCGTGGATCGTGAGGTGATGGCGATGCAGGTTCTGGGCGGCAACGTGCGTGCGGCGCCGTCCCTGGTTACTGCCGGCGTGGGTGGCTACGCGGGCTACGAGCCGCCGGAACTTGCCATGAATATGGCGCAGCGGCAGTCACAAGCACGTCAATTGCTGGCCGCCGCCGGTTTTGGTGCCGACAAGCCGCTGATAGTGCCGGTGATCTACGACACCCAGGAAGAAAATCGCAAGATCATGGTGGCCATCGCTGCCATGTGGCGGGATATCGGCGTGCAGACTGAATTGGACAGTCTGGAAGGCCGGGCCCTGTTCGGCCGGTTACGCGGCAATGACTACGCGGTGGCCCGGTCGGCTGTGTTCGCCGTGTTCGATGATCCCTATGCCTTTCTGCAAAAGCTGGAAAGTGACAGCACGGATAATCGGTCCGGCTATCAGAACCCGGCCTATGACGAATTACTGGCTCGGGCCAATGAGAATCGCGATCCTGCGGCGCGCCTGCAGATGCTGGGTGAAGCCGAGGCCATGCTGATGGCTGATCAACCCTTGCTCCCGATCTACTGGTATGTCGGTAAGGTCCTGGTCGCGGAGCGGGTGCAGGGCTGGATCGACGCGCCCCTGGGGACGCCGCCCACGCGCTACCTGAGTCTCGATTAAGTTGCGCTGCCCGGCGCAGTAAAAAAAGGGGTCAGACCGCAATTTCTTTGTTGCCAGGTTAACTTGCTAACCTCTGGTCGGAAATTGCGGTCTGACCCCTTTTTTGGGCGGGCCTGCTACTATTTTGCGCCACCAGGAAAAACCCCGGAAGGAAAGCCCATGCCTGTCATGCAGACCTCGGACCTGACCCCGCGCCAGTACTGGGCGGAGGTCAAGGCCAATCTCAATCGTGCGAAATTCGGCTTCGGCGAAAAGGCCGCGATTATCAATATCGATTGCCAGCGCGCTTACACCGATATCGATACCTATAAGACGGCTTACCAGACGGATCCGAAGCAGATCGACTACATCAATGAACTCTCGGCCCTGGCGCGTTCGAAGAACATGCCGGTGATCTGGACCTACGTGGCTTACATGAAGAACGGCGACGATGCGGGTGCCTGGGGTACGCGCACCAACACGCCCGATTCGCTGCAGAACATTAAAGTCGGTGATCCGCGTGCCGAGCTCGATCCGCGTTTGCAGATAGATCACGAACAGGACGCGGTTCTTAACAAGCGAATGGCCAGTGTGTTCCATGACACGCTGATTCCGTCGCTGCTGGTCTGGCATAAGGTGGATACGGTAATCCTGACCGGTGGCAGTACCTCCGGGTGCGTGCGTGCCAGTGCCGTGGCGTCCTTGTCGACGGGTTATCGCACCATCGTTCCCGAGGAAGCTGTGGCTGATAAGCACGAGATTCCGCATTTCGCCAATCTTTGCGACATTATGCTCAAGTACGCGGATGTCGAGCCCGTTGCCAGCGTGAAAGCGTGGTTCGAGCAGCATCCGGGTTGCGAACCCATTCGCCAGGCGCGCGGCTGTGATTTCTAGAGGTCTGGAGGGAAGAGAAGAATGTCCCCGGCAGTGACCAGCAAAACCAGAACTGATAGGTAAGACGATGAAAGAAGATCCCGGCCTGTACGACTATTGGCCCTATGAAAATCGACCGAAGATTACCTGGCCCAATGGCGCCCGTGTGGCCTTCTGGGTGGCGCCCAATATCGAGTTTTACGAGCTGGATCCTGCCGTAAATCCCCATCGCAAGGCCTGGCCGCGGCCGGTGCCGGATATCAGCGGCTATGGCACCCGGGACTACGGCAATCGTGTCGGCCACATGCGCATGATGCGCACGCTGGACAAGTACGGAGTGCGGGGCTCAATTTCATTGTCCACGGCCCTGTGCGATCACCATCCGGAGATCATCCAGATGTGCAAGGAGCGCGACTGGGAGTTTTTCAGTCACGGTATCTACAACACGCGCTACACCTATGGCATGAGCGAAGATCAGGAACGCGCGATGATCGAGGATGCCGTGGAGACTATCCACAAGCACACGGGTCAGGATTGTTCCGGTTACCTGGCGCCGGCCCTGACGCATTCCGATATCACCATGGACCTGTTTGCCGAAGCCGGCGGCATCTATACCTGTGATCTGTTTCATGACGATCAGCCCACGCCGGTGCATGTGCGCTCGGGCAAGAAATTTATCTCCGTGCCGTATTCCCTGGAGATGAATGACACCATCGTTTACGTGGTCAACAAGATTGAACCCCGGCGCTATGGCGAAATGATCAAGGCCAACTTCGACCGGCTCTATGAAGAGGGTAAAGACAACGGTGTAGTCATGTGCATTCCCCTGCACGGTTACCAGGTGAGTCACCCGCACCGGATCAAGGCTTTCGAAGAAGCGCTGGAGTACATCACCGGTCATTCCGACGTCTGGGTGACGACGGGGCGTGAAATCGCCGAGTACTACATCGAGAATTGTTATGACGAGGCGGTGGCTGACATCACCGCGAAAGGAGCAGCCTGATGGCCCTGGATCCCAGCTATCTTGAGTACCCCCACCGCAGTTATGGCATGGATCACGATCGCTATGACTGGTCCATGCTGGCTGACCGCAAGCCCGTGGCCTGGCCCGACGGCAAGCGACTGGCCCTGTGGGTGAATGTGTCCCTGCAGTACTTCCCCTTGAACCAGAGCGGCAAGCCCTTTGCGCCTGTAGCCGGCATGACCACCGCCTATCCGGATCTGCGTCACTACACCCTGCGCGAGTACGGCAATCGGGTCGGGATTTTTCGATGCCTGCAGGCCTTTGATCGCTATGACGTGAAGCCGACCTTCGCGGTATCGGCGCGCCTGGCCGAGCGTTATCCCTACCTGATCAAGAAGTTGGTCGCTCGCGGTGACGAGATCATTGCCCATGGCTGGCATATGGACGCGCCGCATTTCGGTGGGCAGGACCAGGCCGAGGAGGCCACCCTGGTTAAGAAAAGCCTGCAGACTTTGCGCGAAGCAACGGGCCAGCCAGTAACCGGCTGGCTCAGTCCCTCCAAATCACAAAGTTCGAATACCCCGGAACTCCTGGTAGAGAACGGCGTGGAGTATATGTGCGACTGGATCAACGACGAGTTGCCTTATAACTTCAGAACTTCGGCCGGTGACATCACGGCAATGCCTTTGTCCACGGAACTCGAAGATCGCTTCATCATGCACGCCAATCTGCATTCCGAGAGCGAATACGCGGATCAGATCAAAGATGCGTTTGACTACCTGTACGCCGAAGCGGGCGATCAGGGCGGGCGCATGCTGGCCCTGTCCATTCATCCGTGGATGCTGGGTCAGCCTCACCGGATCGGCAAGCTGGAAGAGGTTCTGGCGCATATCACCAGCCAGGACGGCGTCTGGTCAGCCAGTGCCGGTGATATCCGCACCGCCTGGCAGGCTGCGCAATAGGGCGCCGGGCCGTCGCTTTACCCGGCACCGGGCATTGGCTACTCTGAGTACCACCAGCGCACGGGGTGCAGTACTTGGTGTGCGACCTAAGCTAAGGGGAATAGCAATGACAAGAACGATTCTGCTCACTGTTTTTTTATTGAGCCTCACCAGCGTCAGCTTTGCGGGTGGCCACGCGGGTGCCGATGTAGGCGCCGATATCGCGAAGGCCGAATCCTGCATTCAGTGCCATGAGCGCATGGGCATGAGCCTTAAAGGCGGCGGTGCCGATGCTATTGCCGGCAAGATCAAAGCCATTGGTGCCGGGGAAACCAGTCATCCGCCCGTGCTCGAAGGCGCCAGCGATGCCGATATTGCTGAAATCGCCAAGATCCTGAACGAAAAAGGCTAAAGTCCTTTTGCCTTCGGATATTTGGGGTCGGGCCCGTTTGGGGCCCGACCCCATCCTTTCTGACTTAGTTATCCAGCTCCACTTCGTCAGCAACAATCACAGTCTGTGAAGACTGGAATCCACTGACATCGACCAGCCGGCCATTGGCCTGGGCGAAGAAGGTCGCCGGTGGGATCACGGTTTCCGTTTCATCCCGGAATACCGTGCCGCCATTAGTCTGAATGGTGACTCCCAGGATGATAAAGCTGGGGTCAGTCACACTCGTCACAAAACCCTGCAGCTCGGTATCTTCGCCGGCGACATTCGGCGGATCATCCCGTTCCAGGCGGGCGGCAAGCACGTCGCCTGATCCATTGACGTCCTCCGTACCCCGCACTTCCACGTAATCACCGGCGTTGATCTGACCTACCGTGAAGGGCTCGACATCCAGCCACTTGTCTTCGATGCGGGTACCGGCATCCACGCGAACATCAATACCCAGCAGGGTGACAATGCCGGTGCCACCGTTGGCGCTATCGACCAAGGCGGTGATGCGTACTGAACTACCGCGGCGAATGTCCACTTTGTCGGCAACCAATACCCCAAGGGCACTCACATCACCTTCCACTTCGACCTTGGTGTTCAGGCCAATATCGGCGGGCGTTGCCGGGGAGTCATCTTCGAATTCGAAAACAGTCTGGCCATTGGTGGTGACCGGAATGCCATCGACATCGAAGTCCGTGGCTGAGGCGAAGCGGGTAATGAAGCCCTCGACTTCGATCTCGACTTCGTCAAAATCATCGAAGTTGATCCGGTCATCGGCTGCGATGCCAATGGCATCCGCTTCGACCTTGGTGGCCAGCAATTCGCCGGCGCCGCCAAAGTTCGTGCCTTTGACTTCGGCGAAGGCGCCTTGTACCGGCACACCGCCGGCAAAGTCGTCGATGATCGCCGGCACGGCGCCGTAGTCAACGAGCAAAGCATTGATTTGGAAAGTCTGAGCGCCGGCATTGAGGTTCTCGATGGTCCCATGTACCTCGGTCTGACCGGTCCCGGGTTCAATGCGGGTTGCGCTAATGATGCCATTCGCATCAAACAGCCCGCTGATCTCGACGAACTGGCCCGGGGCCAGGCCGTCCAGGGATGCCGGGCTGATACTGTCATCAAAAGAGGTGTCGCCGTCGACCCGTACGGTCTGACCGGCAACCACCAGCTGGCTCTGGCCATTATCGATACTGTCGATGGGCCCTTCCACGATTTCGTTGGAGAAGACCGTGGTCGCATTCGGGTTCGGCGACGTCGGATCGAATGTCACGATGACCACGTCACCGACGTCCAGGTCATCCTCGCTGCCGGGGCTGTCGTCGATGATGAAATCAGCTCCGTTGGTGCCGATTGCGCCCTCGTTGAGGATGATGCTGCCAAAGCCGGTAATCACGCCCGTCGATACGCCGAGCCTGTCAATGCCTGCGACCCCACCACCACCGCCGCCGCCGCCGGAGCAGGCAACCAGGAGGCCCGTGGCCACTAGGGTAATTAGTCTGTGGAGGATTTTTGATTTCATGGGTCTATACCTGCTCTTTGTTGCCGTTGCCCTGAATGGCAAACAGGCCAATGCCAAGACGAACCTGGCGGGTTTCGGAAGACTTTTCCACGGCGTGCGTTGTCAGCCAGTTATCGACTCGTTCGAGAAACTCTTCGCCGTTGTCTTCGAGGAAAGTCCGGAACGCCTCTAGTTGATGCTCCGGAATGTGAGTATTGGTCGCGCGGCCGAGAAAACGCGAAGGCGTGTTGGCATCGTTGATCTGGTTGTGCCGCACGTTTTCACCCAGGTCTTCAAAAATACTGGCGGCGTTGAGAATCCACTGTTGATCACCATGGGAGGGCATGTAGTAGCGACTGATGACCCGCAGACGGGCCCCGTTCTGCTCCACCGCACCAACCCGGGCGAGTTCCTTGAGCATGGCACCAGCCGGGATGTCACCGGCATAGCGTTCGCAGAGCGTCATGAATGAGTGCCTGCCTTCGTCAGTGCTGAGTACCCGCGGTTTGCCACTGCGGGTAAGGAAGTCGGGATCCTGATGCCAACCCGATAACACCGCCGTAGCGCCCGTGTTCTTGTCTGATTGTCGCCTGACTTGATTAGCCGGATCTGTACGTAACTTCCCGACGTCTTTGCGGCCAATGCCGGTGAGAATCGCGACCCGGGACACATTGGTTGGTCGACCATCAATGCCGTACTCCTGCGTGGCCACATCGACGAAGGCCTTTTTTGCGATGCCGGCAAAGTCTCGCCAGGTCAGCCCGCAGCGCAGGAGAAAACTGACAACAGGCTTGATGAGTGTTCGACATGCAGATGCGGCTATTTGTTTATCGATCTGTTGCACTTTTCGCTGGGCCGGGTTCCTGGGTCTGCGACGCCCTGTGACCGGTTTGGTCCGGGCAGGCAGAAACAGAGAATTAATATATGGGCTAATAATACCCATATGCGAAAATCAGGTCAATGGCCGCTGAGAAGGCTCGCCAGTAAGGAAACAGCAAGCATTTGTATAGAATCGGGTTTTAAGCGCGGGGAAGCCGTATGAAGCAATTTTCCATAACGCGGCGATCTGCCCTGGCGGCCGGACTGTCACTGGCTGCTGCACCCGGATTAACCCAGGGAGAGGCCATGAGCGTTGCCCAGCCTTTTGAATGTTTCGAGGTCGGTGAGCAAACGGGCCTTTCCGCCCTGCGTAAAGTCACCCGTCCGGCGCCGGCTATCCCGCCCGGGGAGGTCCTGGTCCGCGTGCGCGCGGCTGCACTGAATCATCGTGACCTCACGATTGCCAAGGGTGGTTACGGCCCCAAGAAACCAGAGAACCGAATTCCCGGTGGCGATGGTGCGGGGGAGGTGGTCGCCCTGGGCGAAGGGGTCAGTGGCATTGAGGTGGGAACCCGGGTCACGGCGCCTCACTTCGTGAGCTGGATCGACGGTGAATTCCAGCCCGGGGTTTTTATGGCTGACCTGGGCAGTTCCCGGGATGGCTGGTTCAGCGAGTACATTTTGTTGCCGGCTAATGCCCTGGTGACTTTGCCCGAGAGCATGAGCTTTGAGGCTGCCGCTGCCTGGGGCGCGGCCGGCATCACGGCCTGGACGGTGTTGCAGACCCTGGGCCAGATCAAACCCGGTGACACCATTCTGACCCTCGGCACCGGCGGTGTATCCATCCTGGCTTTGCAGATTGCCACCATGGCCGGCGCGCGTGTGGCGATTACCTCATCCAGTGATGACAAGCTCGCCGTTGCCCGGGAATTGGGCGCCGACATCACCGTGAATTACCGGAGCAATCCTGACTGGGCTGGCGCGATTCGCGCTGCCACCGGCGGTCGCGGCGTGGATATTGTCGTGGAGACTGTGGGCCTGGCGACCCTGACCCAGTCCCTGTCCTGCTGCGCGCCGAATGCACGGGTTGGACTGCTTGGGGCCCTGGGTGGCCGCCCGGAGCAGGGTGCGGACCTGGGTGGCCTTATTCTCGGCAACTTGGTCCTGAAAGGCATCACCTCGGGGAACCGACGCATGCTCGAAGAATTATTGCGTGCGGCCGATGCCAACCAGGTGGAGCCAAAGATAGACCGGCGCTTCAGCTTCGCCGAGACCCTGGCGGCCTATGAGTATCTGGCCGGAGCGGGTCATGTGGGCAAGGTGGTGATAGCCGGATGACACTACCTCTAATTGTTGTTACGAACGGAACCGCTAACGAAGGTTACTGGTCGGTTTTTCAGTTGCTGGCGACCGGACGCTTTCGGGTACGCGCCACAGTCAGGCGGCCTGACAGCGAACTGTCTCGGCGGCTGGCGCAGCTTGAAGTCGACGGGCGGCGTTGTGAACTGGTGCAGGCGGCCAACGAAGACGAGCCCGCATTGCGGAAAGCTTTCGACGGCGCGACCGGTATTTACGGCACAACGGTCTACAATATTTACGCGAAAAAGTATCGGCATGAGAACCCCGAGGAGCTGGCCCAGGGGCGTGCCCTGATCGCGGCAGCCGCTGCGTGCGAGACACTCAAACACTTTGTCTGGCAAACCATGACGCGTTTCGATCGTCCCCCCGAAGACTTCGGTCTGGAAAGCCCGATCCATTTTCGGACCAAGTGGCAGCTGGAGACTGAAGTACAGAACGCGGGCCTGCCGTGGACTTTCCTGCGCCAGCCGGCCTACATGCGCCAGATAAAGTTCGGGATGCAGTGGAAAAACCGGTTGGTCTATCCCTATGCGCCCGAGGCGCGACTTGCGTATGTGGCAGAAGAGGATCTCGGTAAATTAGTCGCCGCTATTTTTTGCGGCGGCGAGCAGTACCTGAAAAAAACGATCAACGGTGTCTCTGAAGTGCTGACACCTGTTGAGCTCGCCCAGCGAATACACGCAATCAAACCAGCATTCAGGACGCGTTACCGGCAGGCGAGCGCCCTGGAAAATGCCATCTTCGACTATGTGATTGTTGGTTTGAAACCCGCCTTTCGCTATCCATCCCAGATAAATGCCAACCTCAAGGCCGGCAACTATTTCGCCATGACCAAAGCCGACCAGGTAGTTTGCCGGGAGATGGTTGCGCCTGGGCAGCTGTCGACACTCGAAGACTGGTTCATCGCGCATGACGCCTGAGGCCCGGAAATCCGGGCGCCGGCGGGGTCAGCCGGTGCCTGCCGTCGCTGTGTTCTGCGCCGGCGAAAAGCTGATCACCGGCTAGCGAATGGGCAGGGCTGGCGCGAGCCGGCCCGTTGGCGTGTCCCGGCTGATGGATAGCTCGCTGGTGTCGAAGTCGAAGCAGTGTTGGCCAGCGGGATGCTGCCAGAATTGCATTGTCTCGGCTTCTTCAGACGGCCGATTGAAAACGGCACAGAGCCTGAAGGTATCGGTGGTGTGGGCGTAGTCATAGTCATGCCCGGTTTCCGGGTCCACCAGCAATTGATTCAGCCGCCGACCATCCACCAGGGTCGGCAGGTCTGCCGGCAACTCGCCTTGTTCTTCCCAGAATCTTTCCAAGGTAATAGCAATCTGCTTGAGGTCATCAACCCGCCTTTCGTCGAGGCGAAGCAGCCGCTGTTCCGACGGTGAGCCACTCAGGTACAGGCCGGCGATCAAGGCCACGATCACCACCGTGGTGCTGATCGCTGCCGCAATACGATGCATCCTCACTGCGCCAGGGCCCGGTCATCGGCCCGCATGGACCAGCGGTAGTAGCTGAAGATACCTGCGGCGATGCCGCCGACAACCAGAACTTTCAGGACGAAGCGACTGGTGAGTTCGCCGGACAAGACGCCATTGAGCAGTGCAATCAGGTCACCGACGAGGATGCAGGCAGCGACAAATAATGTCAGATAGGTGAGCCATCGACGGATGGCCGATGAACACTGCGCCGGATCGGCACTGACACGGCGGGCAATACTGCGAGCCACCAGCAGAAAAACGGGGAAAGCAACGAGCAGCGAGGCCGAGGCGGAGCGGATCTGGCGACGTGCCATGCTGGTCTGATCTATCCACTGGTTGTTCGACAAGCTGTCCGGGAAGCCCAGATTGATAAATTGAAACAGCAGATTGCCCAGCTGCCAGGCGCTGACATACAGCATGCTGAACATGACCAGGTACACAAAGGCATCCCGGGCCGTCACCTGGGGCCGCGGGCGCGGCACCGGCACGGGGAAGGCAATATCCGCGTAGGACGCCAGCGCATCCCGGATCTGTTCCCGGGACCAGCCGGCTTCGATCAAGGCTTGCTCGGTATCCGTGCGCGATGCACCGGACCGCAAGGCTTCTTCGACAAAGCGAGTCAGGTTGGTATCAGCCACCCGGCTAGCTTAGCAGCAAGTTTGCGGGCTAGATGTCCCGCAGCTCGGGGACGACCCGCTCGCCGATAAGCTTCAGGCCGGCCATGGGGTCGGCATGCAGCCGCAGGGCAATTTCAGTCAGTCCGGCCCGGCCGAATTTCTTGAAGCGCTCCAATTCCCTGTCCAGGTCTTCCAGGCCGCCGGTGGAGGTCAGCCCGGTTGCCAGCTTGTTGGAAATTTCCTGGGGCACGCCTTTGACTTCGTCCGAATGGGTGAAGTAGGCATCCACATAATTCTGGAAATTATCCGTGACAATTTTTACTTCGTCTTCATCCAGGTAAAGGCTGGTCAGTTCCGGGTCGAGCTTGCGGGCACGCCATGGCAGTTCGCGCCGTGATTCGCGGAAAGCGGCGTCGCGATCTTCCTTGATGTGCCAGCCCCAGAACGTATTCACACGGAAATCTTCGGGTTTGTCATCGCGGCGTGACAGTCCGGTGCGGACATTTTCCATGGCCGGCTCGACAATTTCCGGCGGCGTGCAGCCGACAAAGCAGCCGTCGGCGATACGGCCTTCCATGCGCATCATCATGGGGCGATAGGCAGTGCCGTACACGGCGGGTGGCGGGGCCTTGAGCCAGTCATAGGCGCACGGCAGATTGACGTTGTAGATCTCGCCGTCATAGCCGGTCTTCAGACCGCCCTTGCCGGCAGCCTGCACGATCTCGATGGCCTCACGAATGGCCAAGACCACTTTTTTCGGTTTCTTCAGATCCATCGCGTCGAGATTGCCTTCGCCGGCACCCACTGCGACCAGCGCGCGACCGTCACTGATCTCGTTAAGGGTCAGCAGGGCGTTGGCAATCTTCAGCGGATGCATTTCGAAGGGGCTCACGGCCAGCGCGCCCATCTTGATGCGTTGCGTGGACTGCGCCAGGGGAACCAGACTGATGAAAGGGTCCCAGTGAGCGAAGTAGTTCGAGGTCCAGATGGCGCGAATGCCATAGCCTTCTGCCGCCTGGCCGATCTCGGTGATCTGTTCCGGGGTCAGGTTGGGTTCAAGAATCAGGTCTACATCCACGCGGCTCATCTCCTTCAGGCCGACAGCCGGCCCCTTGGGGGGAGGAAAGATAGGAGAAAATGGTCCCAGAAACCACTTCGGGCTCGGCCGGGGTGGCCGAATTCGTAGAATAGCCACACCTGCCGACCCGGCCGTTGACTAAAAGCAATTGCACCATGGACCCTGCCGCCCCGGATACCCAGACGCTCCTCGACGAGGCCATGGCTGCCCATCGAGACGGTGCAGTGGAGATCGCTGCCCAGTTGTATCAGCGGGTGCTGAGTGAGGCGCCTGAAAATGCCCAGGCCCTGCGGCTGGCCGGGGCTTTGGCCCGGGATCAGGGTGACGCGTCCAGTGCCCGGAGCCTGTTGGACCGCGCCTGTGCGGCAGCACCGAAGGACGCGGCGCCGCTGAACGAACTTGCCCTGGCGTGTTTCGCCCTGGGTGACCTGGGTGCCGCCGAAAACGCATTGCGGGCCGCCCTGGCGCGAGATGCCGACTCGGTACGAGCCTGGGCGAATCTCGGTGCGCTGTTGCAGTACCGCGGCCGACTGCATGCCGCCGCAGACTGTCACCGCGAGGTGCTGCAGCGTCAGCCCAATGATCTGGAGGTGCGCTGCAATCTGGCCAGCACGCTGATGGATGCCGGTCGGGGTGAAGAGGCCCTGGCCGAATGCGAGGCCGCCCTGGCTCTCGCGCCCGGCCATCCCTATCTGCTGGCCGCCAAGGGTGCGGTACTGGTGGGCCTGGAGGAGGCGGCGGCGGCCGTTGAGTGTTTACAGCTGGCCACTGGCCGACATCCGGAAGACGATATGGCCTGGACAAACCTGGGCCAGGCGTATCGCTTGCAGGGCGAGACGACGGCGGCGGTCAACGCACTGCGCAAGGCCTGCGAGCAGAATCCCGACAACGCCCGGGCAGCGGCGGATCTGGCGAACCTGTTGTCGGCCGGCGGTGACACCGCGACTGCCTTGCAGCTTTGCGAGGCATTTCTTGAGCGCCACCCGGGTGAGCGCCTGGTGCTGGCCTCCCAGGCGATTGCCCTGCGGGACGCCGGTCAGTCTGGCAAGGCCGATGCCCTGGTTGATCTGGACCGGTTGATACAGATTCACCAGCCGCCATCGCCGCCAGGTTTTACCCAGGCCGAAGAATTTCGCGCGGCGCTGATTCAGACCGTGCTCAACGATGAATCCCTGCTGGCCGAGCCGGCCAGCAAAGCCACTCGCGGCGGACGACAGACGGGTGAGCTGGACCTTAGCAGCTCAGCCGCTCTGATCGCTTTGGGCAAGCTGTTTGATGAGGCGGTCCATACCACGCTGGAGTCCTGGCGCGCAGCAGGTCTGGGTGATCATCCGGTAATGGCTTATGACACGGGTCGTTGGAGCTTGCGTGCATGGGGCACGGTGCTCGATGCCGGCGGGCACCAGGCGCCCCATCAGCATCCCCTGGGCTTTGTCAGCGGCGTTTATTATCTGAGTTTGCCGGCCGATATGCAGGCCGCGGGCGCCCAGGCGGGCTGGCTGGAATTTGGTTGCCTGCCGACGCGCCTGGCCAGTCGGGTGGACCCGCCGGCCCGGGCCATTGCACCGGCGACCGACCGACTGGTGGTCTTTCCGTCCTACTTCTGGCACAGGACCTTAGACTTCCAGAGCGCTGAAACCCGCATCAGCATTGCGTTTGACGCTGTGCCGGTGGCTGTCTGACTCTTTGTCCATTGCCCGAAAAGAGCCCGGATGTTAATCTGTTCGGCGGTCGCGTGATGTTCCGTTGAGCGTTTTCTGAGGACCGCTTACCGCATCGCAGAATAAGAACGGCAAAACGTCGTCTGCAGGCCTAAGATACTGATTTAATTGAATTAATATGGGCCTAAGGGACACTGGTCCATGTCGCCCCGGTTCCGGCCCAGCCTGAACCGATGGCGAGCCAACTAAGGAGAGACGTATGCCCCGTCGCACTGCCACTGCCGCTGCCGCTGCTGAAGCCCCTAACCTGGGTGAGCCCTACCAGCTGCAGGAAGTTGAAAAGACAAAAGCCCCGTCCGAAGGTGATTCGGGCCAGTGGTGCCGCTACACCATCGTGCAGGGTCACAACACCATTACCGGCTACAAGAAAGGCTCACGGACTGCTGTCACCAAGGCAGCCAAAGTGATCGTCGCCGACCTGAATGAGCGCCGTTCCGGCAAGCGCGGTCGCGTGCACCTGAGCAGCAGCAAATCTAACGCCGCCAAAGCCAACGCCGCCAAAGCGAGCGCTGAAAAAGCCAACGCTGCCAAAGCGAGCGCCGCCAAAGCCAAGTAGCGCCCGCCTGGTTTCTACAGGCCTGTCCCGCCATCGCTGATCAGCTTCCGGCTGCCCGGGTGTCAGCGGATCCAGTGACGGTAAGGAACAAACCGCCCGCTTCGGATTTGCAGTCGCGACCCACGCGACTTAACTAACCGGTATCACCAGGCCTGGAGTTGCTGGTCGCGATAGAAATCACCACTGGGACCATCAGCCGTCAAGGTTGCGGCCCAGACAATTCCCCTGACCCCCTCAGCAAGCGGACGCGCACCACGCTCGGCCATGCCGGGGTGGGTTGCGGTCAGGCCGGGGCAAACCGCGTTTATCTTGATGTCCGTATCACGAAGTTCTGCGGCGAGCTTTGCGGTTAGTGCGTTAAGCGCCGCCTTGGCGATGCCATAGGCCGGGCGTCCCGCCCATTGTCCGCTCAGCCCAAGCACTGGATCCCCGTGCAAGCCCGCACTGCTGGATACATTAACGATGCGCGCAGCTTCACTCTTGTGCAACAGGGGCAGGGTTTCCTGTATCAAGCGCCAGGTCCCGAAAAGTGTGACGTCAACGACTTGTTGTGCCGAGTCCAGGTCGGCGGCTGAAGCGGGTGCCGGGCTTTGGGTAGAGCCGGTGGCGTTATTCACCAGAATGTCCAGGCGGCCATAGCGCTCGTCGATGAGTCTGGCCATGGCCTTAACGCTCTGGGCACTCGCAATATCGAGGGCATAACCGCTGACATCAAGTTCCTGCTCACGCAGCACAGCGGCCAGGGCGAGGGCTTTGGCGGCATCTCGCGCTGTTAACAACACCGTAATATTTTGCTGAGCCAGTTGCCGGCAGACTTCGAAACCGATGCCCTCGGGGCGGCTACAGCCGGTTACCAGGGCTAGCCGTGTGCCGCTATTCATTGGCGGCAGAACCTGATGGCACGATGCTCAGGCAAACTCTCCGGCTCCCGGCCTCCTGGCTTGGCACGGCGCACAGTTCGGTGTTCTGCGATCACTGGCCGGGTGGCGTAACTGCTGGCCAGCGCGCCCCGGGGCCGGCTGAATGCTTCAGGCATCATCGCGGCAAGGGATCCGGCACCCGCGGCAATCAACTTTGCATTTGTCCGCCAGCAGTTTCCTGAAGGCCGGGCGTACCTGGTCATCCAGGTCGGCAAACACGCTTTCGTAGGCGGCCGGGTGCGAGCAGGCTTCTACGTAAGTATTCATTTTCCAGCCATCAGCCTTGCGTTTAAAGACTGCGACACAGGGATCGGTGCCGCTGACCGCCGGACCCCGGATTGCTTTGACGTCCCATTCAGCATCAAAAAATACGACGGCGACATCCGGTGTGACCAACTTCGGCCGGATGTTTATGAAGTTGTACCAAAGGGCAACCAGGAGCTTGTGAGTATGCACAGGGTCCCAGTAAAGCTTTACCCTTTCCCAGGTCATGAAGACGCCGGGTTTTTCCATGCCCCGATAGAAGGGTGTTGGATCATCCTGGTCCCACATTTCTATCAGGTGCGAGTAATCTTCCTGGTCGTTCCAGCGATCTGTGTATTCGGCAAAGAACGCGTCCATTTCTTGCTGTAAATCTGACATCTGAGCTTCTCCTTCTCCTGAGATCACTGCGCTGCTCTGCCTTGCCAGGCGAGTGCCATAGCGGCTGCCTGAATCAGTCCTGCTTTAATGCTCATGGCTTCCATCGATCACCCGTCCTGTAATCAGCTACCTGTGCTGCGCTAACGCCAGCTCCCGTCACCAAGCGGGCTGTTGCGGTGCCACGGCCGGACTCTCAGGCGTTCCACGCCGGGTTCCGGCCAGCGTCCGCCAGGCCCTGCTTGACGCCAGATTTTCGTTGACAGAAGATACCGACCGGGCGCCCGGTTTTCAACAATATGGATGCACAGTGACGGCAAGGACTTCAGCAAGCACAACAGCTGACTCCGGGAGAGCGGCTCCGCCGGGCCCGCGTACCCGGGCTCTCATCGTCAATGCGGCCGGCGACCTCATCGCTGAACAAGGCTATGAGGCGCTGACCGTTTCAGCCCTGGCAGCCCGTGCGGGTGTCAGTAAAGGCGGCCTCTATCACCATTTCGACCGCATGAACGATGTCGTTATTGCGGTTTATGAAGCGACCGCCAAAAGCATCGTGGGTGAGCTGCGCAACAGCCGACCGAAGAATTTCGACGAGTACCTCAACCAGGTCGAACTCGTCGTGTTCGAGCGATTGCTTAAGGATCCGAGGGCGCTGCGAATTATTTCCGAGCTCTATCCCCTGCTCATGTTCGACCCGTCCTTCAGCGACACGCGAAAAGATTCATTCGGCAACATGGTCGAAATCATGAGTGGCGTGCTTGCCGAATCCCTTCAATCCAAGATTGATGAACAACAACTCAGAATGGCCATCAATTCGGTGGGCGTCTTTCTGGTTGGTCTGGCAGTTTCGCAGGGTGCCAGTAACGATCTGGCGCACAGCCGGAAACTGTGGCGATGGTTCAAGTCCATGCTCAATGCACGACTGGCCCAGGAATCCACGGCAGCTCAGGCAGAGGACGATTAATGAGAATCGATGTCATTCTTGAGGCGAATAATCCGCCGGAACAAGTTCTTAGGCTGGGGCGACTGGCTGAGGAATGCGGTCTGGGTGGTGTCTGGGTTTCCAACATGGGTGACGCGAGGGATCCTTTCACTAATTTTGCCAAGCTTGCCGAAGGCACGGAGCGCATCAGCATGGGGCCGATTGCCGTCAGCCCCTACGAACTGCATCCCATGAAGATGACCACCTCGCTGCTGACACTGAATGAGTTAGCCCATGGGCGAGCCCAGATTGTTGTAGGTGCTGGGGGCGGTACCGCTAATGCGATGAACGCACCGCGCGAGCGGGTGGTCCGCGCCGTGCGGGAGTGTATCGAGATTCTGAAGGCGGGCGCCAGCGGGAAGCCGGTCCAGTATCAGGGCGAGATTTTTCAGGTGAAGTGGCACCACCCCGCCTGGGCGACCAGCCCGCCGCCGAGAATTTACGCCGGTGCCAACGGGCCGCAGATGTTGCGCTCGGCGGCTCGTGTAGCCGATGGGATCATGGTCAGTGATTTTGTTGTGGAGCATTTCCGCAAGGCGCGTGCCATCATCGACGCGGCCCTGGATGAAGCGGGTCGCGATAAAGCGTCTTTCCCCATCAGCAATTTCTGGGCCTGGCATGTGAAGGAAGACCCGGCCGAAGCCCGGGCTGAAGCCAGCATATGGCTGGCGGTGAGAGCCACGCTTTTTCCTCCTTATCTGGAAGATGTGCTGGACGAGGACGAAGCAAAAGTTGTGAACGAGAACATCAGCGCCTTCGTCAAGGCGTTCCATACCAAGTCGCCAGTCATTGAAGGTGTGCCGGATGAAATTGTCGACAAGCTCGTCGCTCGCGCTACCTCTGCGTCGTCCCTGGACAACATCGACACGGAAATCGAGCGTTTTCGGCAGTTCAAGGCAGCGGGGCTGACAGAAATGGCCCTGCGCATCTACGAAAATCCGGAGCAGACCATCCGGGTGCTCGGTGAACACATCGTGCCGGCTCTGGCCGATGCCTGAACAATCCGTCTTTTTAGAAGCTTGCGGTGCTTCCCGGCGGCTGTTGTCCGCCCTCTTACAGGGGCGCTGTGATGGGGCTGGATCGTCCATGCCCGCTGTGTTCTATTGTCCAGAACAGTCACCTGGCCTTCCGGGGTACCAGGTGCCATATAAGAATAGCGACCAGCTTGGGTCCTCATGGGCATGAATGCACTCCAAAAAGTCACCGACCGGGGATCCGCCGAGCTTTTTTCAGACGCAGGAGGTCAAGGTGTATACGAATGTCTGGTACGTCGCGGGTTTAAGTAAGAATCTGACGAACGAGCCCGTCAAAGTCAGAATGCTGGGTGCCGATCTGGTGCTGTTCCGTGACCAAGATGGGGCGGCGCGTTGTATCAGCAATGTTTGCCCCCACCGGGGTTCCAGCCTGGCCGAAGGCTGCCTGTATAAGGACGGCACGCTGGCCTGCCCGTTTCATGGCTTTCGCTTTAATGGCCAGGGTGACTGCACACTGGTGCCCTCACGTCGGGATCATGAAGCGCAAGTGGTTGCGCCCCGCATGCGTACCGATGCCTACACCACGGTGGAGAAATACGGTTGTGTCTGGGTCTGCCTCGGCGACGATCCGGATGCCGCTTCACCCATTTTCGATATGCCCGAGTGGGGCGATGAGCAGTGGAAGAGCACCACTAACGAAGAAATCTGGGAAGCCGACTACCACACCTGTAAATTCACCAATCTTGATCCCGTTCATTTACCTGTCGTCCACGGGATCATGTTCCAGGGGACCGAGAATCCGATTCAGCCGCCCCCGTGCAACATCACTTCAACTGATCATGGCTTTCAGTCAGTCATGCGTCCGAACCCGAAGCCGAGCGAGGGTGTGTGGTCAGAGATGCGCGAAAAGGGAACCGAGGTCGAGTCGGTCATGAAGTTCTTTGTGCCCGGCCTGACACTGCGTGGCCAGGTTGAACTGGGGGGGATTGGTTCCGGGACATTCAACGTTTTTTACGAGTTCACAACGCCCATTGATGAACACCGAACGATGATGCGGCACCTGTTTTTCCGCAATTACCGGATGGAGGATGAGTTTGACGCTGAACATACGCGCCGCAATTTGCAGAATGTTCACCAGGATAAGGAATTGGCCGAGTCGCAGCGGCCATTGGTTGCCCCCATCGGTCCAAATCCGGATGGCGTCTATACGCAGGATGAGGACCAGATCATGCTGACCTACTGGCGTCTCATGGAAATCATGCGTGACAAAGGCTGGCAGCTCGACCGATCCCGGCTACAAGACCCGGAGCACGAAGTCCGCATCATCCCGTCCCCGAACCGCAAAGCGAACCCGGACGGTTGGGTTTATCCGGCCCTGCCACGCATTCCGGCGGGTGAGTCGAACGTCGTTTCGGTGAAAGATTTGCACTTTGTAGATATCGACAATATCGAGCCGACCCGGTCGAAGGATTACGGAAAGTCGGAGCCCGTTGTGCCGCGGGATGCAAAGTCCAAGGCAACAATGGAGTGGGAAGACGCGGCATTGGCGATTGTCGAAAAGGCCCCTGGCTTCGTGCAGCCCATGATTATCAAGAATGCCGAAAAAGCGGCGAAAGAGAACGGCAGTAATTTCGTGACCGTTGCGCTGCTGGAGGAATTACAGGCAAAACAAAACGGGGGTAGTGCGCCCGCCAGCGATGGCTCGCAGCCCAAGGCAAAAATGGTTAAACGTAAAGAATCAAAAGGACTCGGTATGGCAAACAGTAAGGAACTCGACGAGAAAGTGGTGATAGTTACCGGCGGCACCATGGGCATTGGTTTTGGTATGGCAACACGCCTGGCCAAATATGGTGCGAAAGTCGTTATCACCAGTCGCAACGCAGATACCGGTGAGGAGGCCCTTGGCCGCCTGGTCGAAGCCGCAGGCTGTGATGCCGGCAATGTTGCCTATTTCAAGATGGATATCTGCAGCGAGGCCGATAATGAAGCGGTGGTGAAATTCGCCGTGGATAAGTTCGGTCGCCTCGATGCGATTATTAACAATGCGGTGTTCCCGGGTGACTTCCAGTTGCTGGCCGATGAATCCCTGGAAAGTTTCGAACAGGTCATGAAGACCAACGTCACCGGGACGTATCTGGGTATGAGATTCGCCATCAAGCAGTTCCTGGAGCAG
>CAKZWQ010000064.1 GCA_937921935.1 uncultured Gammaproteobacteria bacterium
AAGCACAAGTGCTAACAGCGCAGCGCTGAGTATTCTAATCATCATCCCCCCTTCACAACGCGCAGCGCTGTTTCCCATTCGACTATTTCTTATTGGATGACCTGGCCGACGATTGCGTCATCGGGACCGGTCTAAAAAATAAACTACGCTTGGAATTATTCGTTAACAAGCTGCGGGACAGCAAGAAGGGCTAAAGTCCGCTTTGGGTCGTTAGCAGACCTTTTGACTCAGTCTAAGTCTGATCCCCACCCTGGGGCCTGCTGAACGGCTGCTTTCGGCCAGAAGCGGACATTCGCCGGGCAAGAAAAACCCGGCGCGAGGCCGGGCTTTTCGATCCTCCGAAATTCGGTACTAGGATGCTTTTCGCCGCATCCAGCCGAGCAGGCCAAGCGCGGAGCCGAAGAGCCAGGCTGCCGCGGGAATCGGGACGACATCGCCCGAGCGCACGGCCCAAGCTCCGTGATCAAAAGTCTGACCGTCTCGAAGTCGAGTAAACGGGGAATTGAAGGCCTGGACCCAGGCAACGGGAATACCTGAACTCGTTCCCGCTGGCCCGGCCCAATAGGCATCCTGACCTACCGTGGTGCTGATATTTACGAAGGGACCAGGAGTAGTGCCCGAGATGGAATACTCGTCAATGAGAAAACTAAGTTCCGCAATATCCGGCAGCCGCCAGTCGTCCCAGGTTGTAGCGCGAACAGTATCGTTGTAAACGAGACCGTCCGCCCATGCCACGGATTCGGCCCAATCCCCAAGCCCCCCGAGGCTTGCATCTTGCAGCCACGTGATGTTTTTTTCAGTATCAAAGATCAGGCCGCCGCCCCGGTCAATCAAAGCTGCATCGGCTGATGCCAAAACAAATAGCAATATTAGCCCCACACTACGTTCCACGCTCTTCCCCTCTATCTTCCTACGAACTACTAATCAAAAAAAAACGCAAAGCCCCCAGGAAGAGGGTTTTGCGTCATCGACCTAAACACTACGCATCTTGGAGGCCAATAGCTAATCCTTTTTTTCCGCTAGCATTCGGCAACGGTATCAGGTCTTTTCAGCCCAAGAGCTCTAAACGGCGCGGCGCATTGAGGTGCCGCAATGCGCAATGTCTCTCGTTATGTGAAATGATAGGAATTTGATGGGATGCAAGCTTTGGGTTGGTAGCGGACACTTAAAACGAGTCTACGTCTCAACCTAGGCTAGTTCCTGCCGAACGTCTGCTTTCGGCCAAAAGCGGACATTCCCAGCCTAATGGAAGCCCGCGCTTCCAAACTGTTTGACCGTTAGTAGAGGCGAAAGAAAAAGATTGCCAGCAGGGCTGTGGTCAGCACATAAGCCAGAGGGAAAGCCCAACGGCAGATGCGGTCTACCCGCTCTGCCAGGTGGGCCTTGTGCTCATCAAACAGTGAATCCACCACAACCAGAATCACGACTCCCGCGGAAAGAATCATGAAAGTTGAAATAATGAAGGCATCGATCAGCGTCAGATAGCTGACCTCCGGAACATTGTCCAGAATCACGAAGTAATAGGCGACTACGCTCAGGATGCCAATAAATGTGACGTTGACGCGGTTTGCGATGGACTCATTGTGCATCCAGAAAACACACCAGGTCAGCGCCACAAGAAGAATCATGGGCAGCACAATGCTGACCAGAAAATGCGTCGGCCTACGCTTGATTTCTACGGTTACGACAAACTCGGATATCTCCGATCGTGACTCGTCGAAATAGGCGATTTCTATCGGGCGCTCACTCATTGTGGTTTGGCCCCGAGACCAGTCGGCAATCCCGAGGTTCTGGTCCCAGGTTCTGGCCAGACGATCGTCTGGTACCAATACGACCTCGTCACGCTGATAAAGGAAGGGGTGAAAGAAAACTTCAAGCCGCTGTGAATCGAAAGGGAAGCGCCGTAAATCCATGGGCGCTTCGATTTTCGCGTAGAAACTTTCGGAGTAGGCAACCCGACCATCGGGCCAAATACTAATGGCCATATTGGTGGTAATTCGATTCCCTATGCCATTGGGGATCACGACGTGCGGGCGCCAGCCCTGGAAGATTTCCTTGACGGCAAAATCCCCCAGGTAGATATGTGTAGGCGTATTGGAATAGTCGCCGGCGACCCAGTCACCAGGCATGCCGAATTCCTCGGGCTCATAGGCCAGCCTCGGGTCCATCCATTCCAGATATATGGCACCGTCGAAGTCGAGGTTTTCATTCTTTTCGTCCACATCCGTGATGTTGACGAGATTAAAGCCCATTAAAACCTCAACGGGACGCTGACCGGGCGGGGCACCGCCGAGATAGACATCCTGCTGGGCAACTGCGGGAGTCCATAGGAGCGCGACCAGGATAGCGACGAGCCAACTGCTTCGCATCAAACCACCAAAGACAAAGGCATTCGCTCAATCTATCGTAGTTGTATTCAGAATTCTTGTCCCACTCCCTATGAACGGCTGCTTTCGGCCAAAAGCGGACGTTCGGAGCTCCCTCCGTTAATCCTCCAAAGACTGCAGGATCCGCCGAAAACGCTTTATTGCTGCGGACCGCCCAGGGTGTGAGGGCTGCCCCTCCATTTCCGTGATCCGCTTCTCCAACCAGCGCCGTTGCTGAATGGCATGAATCCCTTCTTGTTTGTCTCTTAGATGGTAAACATCCCCAAGAATAAACTGTTCATATGAATCACAGGTTATCCATCCATAATACTCTTCGTTGTAATACCCTTCGCTATTTTCGGTATAGGATGCGATTGTCCCCCCGTAAAACAGGCAATGCTCGTGGCTGCCATCGTCCGGGTATTTCTGCCTACTCCATTTTGCTTTTTGGTCCAGCGCTGCTTCGTAAGCCTCCGTACTCCACCAGCCCCTATACGAGAACACATCACCGACCTTCGGGCTTGGATGAGTGCTATTAAATGTCTCGGCGGTGTACACAAGCCGATTATTCGCGCCTACGCGCTGCAACTTGAATTGCTCAACCGTGTACACAGGCCCATTACTTCCAACTATGCGATGCAATTGGAATTGTTCGTTTGCTGTTCTTGGGTCGATATACAGACCCGCTGGAGCCACTGGGCCTGGATCCATGCGATCGAATTCGATCACAACTCTTGTTACGTTTTCGCGTTCTGAAACGCCAACAATCACCCCTTTTGGTTCGTAGGACACGGTGCTCTATCTACGCACAACAGCTGATTTTGGTGCGTGCTTTAGTTTTCCGAATCAAAGGTCGGCGCTTCTTTTAGCAAAACACATGAATCGTTTTTGGGCAGGAAATTGGGGTTTCATAGGGGCAAATTAGCACGATGCTGAATGTCCGCTTTGGGTCGTTACCGGACATTCGACGCAGTTGCAGCATTCCTTGGGCATCAGCCCCGATAAGGCGCCCTGAGGAAACCAGCATGTAGCGAGCCGACCCAGTAGCAACGTGCGATGCTGCACCGACCTACTCATGCAGAGCCGCCCATGTCGTGAACTGAACATCGTCGAGAATTCCATCGCCATCTGCATCGATATCCAGTCGGACGCTGGCGCTGGACTCAATCACGATGTGAATCGTTCCGTTGTTATCTCCTTCAGAGACCAGGATCTCGCCCAATTCAGGAGCTTGGCCGGCAGAGGCCTGCAGTGGAACAATGGTCTCGTAATTCACGCTGCCGCCTAGCTGTTCGCTACCCAGAAACGAACTCCCCTCTGCAGATGTCATCGTGATAAAAGGATCTGCATTGAAGGTCAGTGATTGATCTCCGGACCAGCGATAACCGTCCGCCTGCGAACTAAGCTGAACCGGGTAGGAAGTGGGATTGAGTACGATCTCCGGGAATGCAAGACTGTTCCATATGAGCGTCAAATCTTCCGCTGCCGAATAACTGTGGACACCCGCAGCAATCATGACATCAAGATTCCACATTACATAGCGGAGCCGGAAAACATCCGTTCGGGGATCACCCTCGAGTTCGCTTACCCAGAGTGTGAATCTGCCATCAATGATGTAACCATCACCATCGTCGCAGGCATCGAATTCAAGGTCGAATATGTCCTTTTCTGACAGTGTCAGTGGGTCGTTTTCAGCGCGGCCGGACACGGTAATCGTGCCGCTCTCAGCGCACGCCTCAGAAATAGGGCCGCCCGTGATGGCAACAGCAGCAATGGTCTCAAACTTGCTGTTGCTGGATAGCAGATCCGGTGCAGATGGCAGACTGGGGAAAATTTGTCCGCCAATGACGGTCGAAAAATCAAACACCAGATTACCAGCCTGAACGACTGTAGCGGCAACCGACTGTGCATTAGCAGCGTCAATATCTACCCAGTCCCTGGTCGGCGGCAAGGAGTCAGGAAATGGATCAGCAACGAATCCGCATAAAATGCACTCGTTGATGCCACCGCCACCACCACCGCTGGCGAGAGTGCTGGCTATACCGACAACCAGAAGCAACTGGGCTATCAGGATGCGTAAAGTCTTCATGCTGATCTCCTTCGACCCTGCGGCGCACTTGATAAAGAAACAGTAAAGGCAATGGAGCAGCCAACACCCGTTGCTATCAAATCAACGGCATCGAAACGGCCCTGACGGGCATAGGCCTCAATGTATTCAAAGAAAGAAGACTTGCCCGGCAAGCTAACGGCTACCGACAACCAGGCAGCGGCCGCATCGGATTGCAGGATTTCAAGGCCGGCGGCAATACCAAACCAGGCCAGGCAAACCCAGGGCCTGCTCCGCGGCCAGGCCGACAGCGCAGCGAGCATGAACACGGGAATGGCAAAGGCGTGCAGAAGCGCTGGCAGGGAGCCGCCCAGGCTGCCGAATAATCCGGCCGCCAGCGGCGCATGCTCGCTGAAGGGCGCGAGAAACAGCACTGTCGACCAGTCCCGATCGACAATGTAGACGGCACTACCGACCAACAGGGCCGCCACGGCGCTGGCGATCATTCGCGATTCAGGAGAACAGGCTAATGCCCGCGAAAACATCGTCTGGGGTGACCGAGGCCCGGTGAAGGCTCGCCGCCTGCCCTGGTTTAACTGATTGTGCGTGTCTGCGCTCATGTCCCCTCCCATCGTTCTGGACGGGAGATAGCATGGCAGCGCTGCCAATACAGGCCGCTAACACACGACTTACAGGTGACTTACAGAATCAGAAAACCCGGTGAACGACTGCGTTCAGCCGAAGCCCCCGATTGGTCCAGACTCCGACCCCAGGCTCACCCTTCTTATCAAGAGGGCCGGGCCCGATACGGGCCCGGCCCGGCAGGCAAGCCCATTACTCAGTCAAGTTCGCCAGGGCAGCCTCGGCAATCTGACGATGGGCGGCCCGGGTCGGATGAATACCGTCCCAGAACAGGTAGTCCTGCGGCCTATCGCAAATAGCGCCAGCTACAACCCCGGGCGTGATGCATGCATCAGTCGAATTGCTTAACCCGGCGCTGGCCGGATCGGCCACCAGATCCGTCAGGATGGCGAAGATATCCAGACGATTGATGCGAATACCCGGCAAGGCTGACAGGCCATCCATTGCCTGGTCCAGCCCCTGGTTATAGAGCACGCTTAATTGTAGTGCCGCGCCCTGCGCCTGCGGGCCCAGTGCTCGCATGGCCGGCGTCAGGCCGATATTCGGCGCGTTCGCCACCAGGAAATTCCGGGCACCACTGCCATACAAGGCAATGATGTTATCGGCGGTGGCTGTAACGGCGGCCTGCAAAATGCCGCCGCTGGTCGCGCCGGTTGGATCGATCTGCAACGCACCTAATGCGTCCCTCACATCATTGCCACCAGTCCAGAGCACGTAGGTTGTGCCGCCCGGCGCCTGGTTGGCAAAGTCAGTCAGGAACAGACTCACCTGGCTGCCCAGGTCAAAACCTGAGGCACCCGGCCGCGACCTCGCAGTCCCGTAGGCATAGTTAGTAAACACACGCGGCGAGCGCAGCGAAGGCTTTGTGCTCTGCGGGTCTGCCAATTGTGCAGCCAACTGCTCCACCCAGGTGCTGCCATTACTGAAATGAAAGCCTCCATGGGCATAGGGAGCCGCAGGGATCAGGTCATAGGGCCGCACACTGAACTGGCCGGTATTGGCGTGAAAGTTGCCACTGTCAGACAGACTGTCGCCAAAGACAACAAGCACTGGTTCTGTCTGCTCTTCAGAAAATGCCAAGATTGGCATTAGCGATATGCATGCACTTACTAAAGCGCACCTCAATAGTTTTTGTTCATGTCGATTCATCTCTGTCTCTCCCGTTGTTAGGACGGGGACAGAGCATGACGAGGCACTCCATACAAAGCGGAAACGAACGACTTACAGGTGGCTTACAGAATCAGAAAACTGCCTGTCCGCCCGGCCTATTCCGTATCTTTCTCGGAAGTACGCCGTGTCAGTGACGCATAGATCTCCCGGGTCTCCCTGGAGGGCTCGGCCGAAAGCTCAGCCTCCAGCGTCTTGCAGCAGCGGTTGTAGGTATCGATAGCCTCTGCCTGTCTGCCGGTCTGCTGACAACACAGCATCAGGCGCTGGTAGATCCCCTCAGCCAGCGGATCAACCTCCAGGCCTCGGTAGTAAAGCTCCAGCGCCTTCTCAGGTTGATCGTGATCTTCCCACCAGTGACCGACGTCATTAATAAAGCGCATGAATTTCCGACGGTACTGGTCACGGCTTGAGATGGTCCAGGCATTATCTTCGTCGCTGGGCAGGAAACTGCCCTGATAAAGACCAAGAATTCGCTCGCTGATCTGCCCCAGACCGTCAGCATCCGCCGACAAACCACGCAACGACTGCTGTAATTCATCAAGGGACTGATCCAGGGCCCAGGTATCAATCCAGAAGAACTTGTCACTGAGGGTCAGTTCGTTATTGCTCAGAATGACGGCACCCTCATCGCCCAACAGCTTTCGCAGGCGGTGCAGCGTGGTATTAAAGGACCGGTGCGCGTAGTCACGGTCGATGTTCGGCCACAAGGCGTCGGTGATGCGATCCACGCTCGTGTTGCGACCACCCATGGCAATGGCAACCTTCAGCACTTCCAGGGGGCGGCCCTGGCTGCGGCCGGAGAGCAGGTTATCGGCACCGTCCCGGGTCACGCTGAAACGCCCCAGGGTCTCTACCCGGAATCGCCAGGGCCAGGCATCGATGTGCAGGCTCGCCTGCGCGGGCACCAGGCCACGCTGGCGGATCAGGCTGCGAACGTAATCAACCTCTATGCCCTCCTCCAGGGCATAAGCGCACAGCTTCGCCATTTCTTCCGGCTGCCACCACAGGGTGTGCATATAGCCTTTTTCACGCCCCAGGCCCAGGGCGTAGCGCAATGCGTTGCGACCATATCGTGGCCGGCCCGCAATCAGGGAAATCTCGGCAAAGGTGAGGAAACTCATGAATTCCAGCAGGCGATTCTGAATTCGCCTGCCGATATCCCGAATCTCCGTCAGGGTACGCCTGGCCTTGGGCACATCGCCGCAGGCAATCAGCACATGACCCAGGGAAAGGCCGCACAACAACTCGAAGAAAGGCAGGCCGATTTCCCGCGCAATACGCAGGCTGGTACGCACCAGCTGGTAAGCGCGCAAAGCATCCTTTTCCAGCATGGCCTGCCAGCCACCGAAGTAGTTGTAGATGCACGAGTCAAAACTGTTGCGGGCCAATGCTTCCTTGTCCATCAACTGGGACAGTTCGTTGGCTTTATCCAGATCCCCGGCACCTAGGGCGCCGCCAATACCAAACACCAGCGTGCGATTGCGCCATAACCGCACACCCTTGGTTTCAGCCAGCTCAATGCCCCGGTCCACTGCCGTCATGCACTCTTTGTAGTCACCGGTCAGGGCGTAGTACATGGCCTCGATGCTGAACAGGGTCGCGTGCATGACCAAGGGGATATCGGGCCGGCCCAGCAGGGCCCGCATGGTTTGCAAAGCCGATTCTGTCTGGTGAAAACGCCCGGTCCAGACTGTTGCCGCGGTGACGATCAAGGTGACTTCCGCTTGCCGCTTGTGGGAGAGATCTGCCTGCATTAACACAGCGGTGCGCTCGCCCCAGGCCTCGATCCGGGGATGCGACGGTTGGCGGAAAACCATGGACATGAAGGTATAAGCGGTCACCCGCGCCTCCACTTCCAGGGACGGGAACGCGTCAATCTCACTGGTGAGCTCCAGTGCTTCGGTAATCCAGCGATCCAGCAAGGTCATGTCATCAAGATCATTGAGAATCGCGTACATGGCGCCGGCCATGGCCAGCAGAACGCCCGTCAGGTCGGGCGTCGGTTCGGCACGGAACAACTCGTAAGCCTGCTCAAAAAGCCGGCGACTCTCCCGCGGCGCTGTCGGGAGCCGGCACGAAGCCAGCCAGTAAAGCATCCAGGGAGATGCCTGCCGACGCCTGGGGGGCAAGGCATCGAGCCAGCGTTCGAGGGTCTCGCCGCGGCCCTGAGCCAGCATGGTTTCCGCACGCTCACGAATGATGCGCATCAAAGCGTCCCAGTCGCGGCTGGTAACACGCAGCTCCACCGTCTCTTCGATCTGGCCGGCTTCCTCGAGCATGTCGGCAACGCGAGCGCGCAACTGGGTGCGGTCCCGGGTACTCAGCTCCTCTTCCGCACGGCTTAACAGGAACTCACGCAACAGCGGGTGATACTGATAGACGGTATCGCTCTCGCTGTGCCTCGCAGTCACGAAATAGTCTTCCCGCGTCAGTTGGCTCAGCACGCTGTCGCTATCTGGGTGACCGGAGATTTCCGCGGCCATAGCGCCAGTGAACTGCTGGAACCATGCAGTTTTCAACAGCAAATCATGGGTATGGCTATCCAGGTCGTCAAACAATTCGCCGGCAAGATAGTCAAAAACAACCTGGGGCAATACGTCCTGGGGCACGTCTGTCATTGGTACCTGACCCTCACTACGTCCCAGCAACAACACCAGGCCCGCTGCCCACCCCTGGGTTTTCTCGTAAAGCTTTTCCAGCGCGGCGTCGTCGAGATCGGGCCGACGTAGTTGTGCCAGTGCTGCTGATTCATCGCGGGTCAGCTTCAGGTCATCCGGGTCAATCACCTCCATGCGCTGATTGGCCCGGAAGCGCGCCATCGATCTTGGCGGGTCGCGACGACTGATGAAGGTCACACAGCCACCGGCGGGCAGCTCTTCCAGCCCGTGTCGTAAAACTTCGTGCAGGCGCGACTGCGAGGGCACTTCCTGGTAATTGTCGAATACCAGGGCAAAGGGCGGCGTCAGGCGCGCGAACAGTTCCCGGAAATAGCGACGGGTAAACGCCGGCAGGTTGTTCTGATACTCAGTCGTGAACAGCGGCAAGGGTGAGCGTTCCTCGCCATCTGTGGACTCGGGCAGAGCCTGCGCCATGTAATAGAAAAAGGTTGCAACATCCGCATCACCCGGATCGACCTCGTACCAGATGCACTCCGGTGCCCAGGTATCCAGGTAATCAGCGACCAGGGTTGTTTTACCCGAACCCGGTGGCCCGGCAACCCAGATGATCGAGCGCTCGCGGCCCTGGTCCAGGCGCTTGTACAACCTGTCCCGCGGCAGAATACCGCCCAGATGGGGCCGGGTCAGTTTTGCCAGGGTGTGGGGATGTTCAGTCATATTTGGGGCTCAATGCCTGGGTAAATACTAGCAAGCCAGCTCATGGCCAGGGGCCTCCCAAGGCAAGTTGTAAGTCAGTTGTAAGCCCCCTGTTTGCGGGCTGTAGCACCGTGCGGCCTATGGTCTGGATCGTGATCTACGAACACCGGGCCGGGCGCCCGGGGAGGCAAACAGCGTGATCAACATAATGCGTACATTTGGCTTGATAGCCCTGCTTTTGTCCGCTCTCGCCGGCTGCACAGCCAGCCAGCACCGAGCTGGCCTGGAAGATGACAGCGCGGAGCGCGTGACCGTGGGCACTGTGCAGCGTGAAATTACTGTCGGCATGCCGGCTGGACAGGTTGCCGAGGTCCTGGGCTCCCCGAACATCGTGACAAACGATGAAGAAAACCGGGAAACCTGGATCTACGACAAGATCTCTACCGACGTTGCCTACTCTCAAAGTAGCGGCGGCGTGGGTGGGCTGATTTTCGGCGGCTCCGGCGGCGGCCTGGGTATTGGTTCAGCCCGCTCGGGTGCCACGAAGACCTCGCAGCGCACCCTGACCGTCGTTATTCATTTCGACAGCAATAGTTACGTTCGTGACTTTGCTTATCACACGTCGCGGTTCTAGAGCGCGAGGAGATCAGTCATGAGGACAATGACGCAACGATGCTGCCTGGGCCTGCTGGCCCTGAGCCTTCTGCAAGCCTGTCAAATGAGCCCGACCCGCGAAGACGACTTGCGATTGCGGGAAAGCCCGATGGAGATTCGCAGCCTGCAGACTCGAACTTTCGCCGCCCCCTCTGAAACAGAGGTTCTCTCGGCATCCATCGCCGCACTCCAGGATATGCAGTTCAACATCGATCGTATCGAAACGCCTTTGGGTGTCATCACGGCATCGAAGCTGTCGGACGCAGAGTCCCCGCGTGAGCAGATGGCTCTGCTGCTGGTAGACATGGTCTGCATGCTCGGGGGCGAAGACTGCGGTGCCCTGGCCACGGCCAGTGACGACCAGCAAATCACCCTGACCCTCGTGGTGCAACCCAGTCTGGCGACGCCTGATAAGTACGTGGCTCGCGTGACTTTGCAACGCGTAGTTTACGACACCGTGCAACGTGTGCTGCTTAAGGAACCGCTGAATGACCCGGAAATCTACCAAGCGATTTTTGACCGGCTTGGCAAGTCAATCTTCATGGAAGCCACCATCTAAACCGCCCCTGCTCAAGGAGGCAAATATTATGTGTCCCACGAAAACATTACTGACATTGATCGCAATAGCATCCCTCACTGCCTGCATGATGCCGAAGGCACCTGATGTCGCCGGCGACCAGAGCCAACTGGAAATACGACAAATTCAAACGCGTGAGTACGAGGCTATTAATAAGCGTCTGGCCATGCGCTCTACAGTCGCAACCCTGCAGGATCTTGGCTTCTCCATCGACAACGCGGATCTGAGCCTGGGCGCCATCACCGCGACACGTCATCGCGCCCGCACCATGCGCATGACGGTGACCACCCGAGAGCAACCGGGCAAACGAGTTGCCGTTCGAGCCAGCGCCCGGCTGGGCCAGAAGGGCATCGACGATCCGGAGACCTACCAGGACTTTTTCATGGCCCTGGACAAGGCCATTTTTCTAAGCCGCAACAGGATCGACTAAGGAGCCGCCATGAATCGTGAAAAGATATTTACGAGCCAGCCAAACAAGCTTCATGGTAGCCAACACCGTGGCCTGATCAGGATTCTGATTTGCTGTATCGCAATCCTGCTGTCCGGCGGCTGCGCCACCAAATATTCTCCGCGCGCAGACCTTTCGACGGTAGAAACTATTGGTGTAGTTGTGCCCACCGGATCCACGGAGCCGGAGAATGCCGAAGACTTTCTGGAGGTATACAAACTTACGGCGGGAGAAGGCCAGCTAAGGAACACCGCCGCAGGCGCCGGCAAAGGCGCCATTCTTGGCACGGCCGCGGGTGCAGGCGCCGGGGCGATACTGGGTTGCTCAGCAGCGGCTATGGTGGCCCCCGTCTGCTGGGCGGCAGTACTGACAGCCGGTGCGGTGATGGGCGGGACCACGGGAGCGGTGATTGGCGCAAATGCAGACCCCGAGAAGCCCATCGAGTCTGCGCCGGTTCATTTATATGAAGTTAACCAGGTGCTGCCGGATATAACACAACGGTACCTGGCTAACGAAGCCCTGGAGAGCCGAGCCCTGACGATAATGCGCAACCAAGGCACGCCCATACAATTTGTCCCCGCTACGTGGAATGGCGAACGCTATGTGGAATCCCCCGACGAAAAATCGATGCCCGCAGCCTCCGCAACCAACCTGGTTCTCAGTGAGATGACTATCTCGATCAGCGGGAAAGCCAAGGAAGACCCCAAGCTCAGATTTATTGTTTACATGCAATGGGCGCTGACCAAATATAACCCTGAGACTAATGACGATGAGATCTGGGACTTGATGTCGTCGAGTTACACATCAAAGCAGCACAAACTATCGCAGTGGATGGAGAATAACGGCGCCCTGCTCAAGCACGAAGTTGATAGCGGATTAACAACGACACTTGCGGAGTCTATGTCTGTGCTTCCAACAATGACGAAGCGCTAAAAAACTTCGGGTACCTGCTCTCCGTCGCTACTGCAGCCTGGCATTCTCATCCTCTGCTGCCTGCCATTCTTCAGGGTTACGACCGAAGGGAATCATGACGTGATGCTGATAAGCGGCACGCTCAGCCAGTCGTTGATACCAGGCATCCACATGGGCCAGCGCCGGCCGCTCAATCTCCAGCGCCAGATACCGATAGCTCATGGTCCCGATGGGAATATCGCCCATGCTGAACTCATCACCCGCGACGTAGGGCTGCTTTGACAAGTGATCGTCCAGCAGCTCGTAGCAGCGTGCGCAGCCTTTGAGCCCTGCCGCCATTTGAGCCTGATCAGCCTGCTCGGATGACCGGCGAATCTGGTTGATAAAGACACGCATGAAGGCCGGCCCGGCGCTCGTCGCCTGCCAGTCCATCCACTGATCTGCATGGGCGAGAGTCCGCGTTTCCTCCGGCCACAGGCCACCGTGTCCATAAGTTCGCGCCAGGTAGCGAACACAGGCATTGGAATCCCACATCACCAACTCACCGTCCTGAAGAGTCGGCACCACACGATTGGGGTTTCTGGCGGGATAATCATCTGGATAACCGAAGGAGCCACCCACATCCTCACGCCGGTACCCCAAAGCCAGCTCACCCAATGCCCACATAACTTTCTGGACATTCATCGAGTTGCGCCTGCCCTGCACATGAATAACGGTCACGGTCGCGCCTTCTGATCAGCCGATATCAGCCCGAGTATATCGATGCCCGGCCGGTACCCATGGATGCGCCGCAGGCAGACCAGGACTTGGCCGAACCGCGCACCGGGACCAAATGCTGGTTGCACGGGCGTTTCAGCGGCGATTACTCTGCTGGGCCTGACCCAAATCACCGGGAGCCCGTCAATGACCGTCAGAAAAATCCTAGCCCCCTCCTCCGTTGCGCTGCTAATCAGCTTGACGGGCATACTGCTGCTGGCCGCACCTGGCAGTTTTGCCGGCGCCCATAAGCGCATCCAGCCCATGGTCCCCATTAGCGTTGATCCGGAAGTTGAGGCCGCAGTAAAAGCCGTCGTGCTGGATACGGCCGAGCGCTGGAATTCCCAGGACTTTGCGACTGTGCTGGAACTGTGGGACAAGAACGAGCCCTTCCCCACGTATCTCGCTGAAGAACAGGCCCAATGGTTCGTTGGCTGGGATCGACTCAATGAATACCTCGACCCGGCCATGCCTAACCCGATCCTGGACGCCATCCGTGAAGAGATGTTCCAGATCCAGGTGAAAGAGATCGGTCCCGATCTGGCCATCGCCATCTGGGAAATGCGCTTCCACATGAAAATGCGCTTTAGCAATGCTATTGGTGAAACCGTACGGGTCAGCGCGGTACTGCGCAATACGCCGGAGGGCTGGCGCTACATCCATTGGGCCGAATCGCCGAAGACGGCCATGGTCTACATCGAAGACCTGTATGAGCAGGATGTGGACGACGACTGGCCCGAGTTCTTCGAGGAAGCCAAGAAACGGCGCAAGGAAGTCGTCAAGAAGAAGAAAGCCGCCATGCGCAGTCAGGCGGCTGCACCGGAGTAAGTCGCTAGTCAGGATTTGGCGTCGGGCATCCGTCCAGGACAGTTGCCCGGCGCCACTTCAATCACTTTAGCCTTATGCAGCCAGGTGTTTTGCCAGAAAGGCGAGACTGCGCTGTTCAGATGATCGTGAGGCATCCGGGTCGAAACCCTCGCGGTCTTCACAATTGAAGCCGTGCCCTGCACCTTCGTACACGTAAATGTCACCGCTGGGGTCAGCCGAGCGCAGCTGGTCAATCACCTCCGGCGGAATAAAGCCATCATCTGCCCCGAAGTGATACTGCACAGGCACCTTGGGCTGCATCCGCTCCAGCAATCGACCGATCCCGCCGCCGTAGTAAGACACGGCACAATTGAACGGCTGGCCGGCGGCGGCCATGTAAGCGACAGTGCCGCCCCAGCAGTAGCCAATAATGCCAGTGGCGCCGCTGCCCGCCACGACCTGGCGGGCCGCTTCCACATCCGCCAGCATTTGCGGCGGCGGAATAGACATGGCAGCTTCGCCGCCGCGTTTGAAATCCGCATAGTCGACGATCAAACCGGGTTCGACGCGATCAAACAGTGCCGGTAGCACCACGTGATAACCCGCGTCAGCGTAGCGGTCGGCACAGTGCTGCATCTGTTCGGTCAGACCGAAGATTTCCTGGATCATGACCAGGCCCCCTTTGGGCTCACCTGAAGGCTCCGCCTCATAGGCAGCCAGCCGGTGACCGTCTGCTGCTTCCAGTTCAATCCATGTACCCATTCACCAAGCCTAGCGCAGCGCGCCTTTGACCGCGACACCGACTCCGGCAATCAGGCGGCTGCGCCCCCACCAATAGCCAGGGATTCGCGTCCATGGGCCGTGGTGAAATCGATGTCGGGGCCCGCAGGCACGATACCGGTGGGGTTCACTGCCACCTGGCTGCGGTAGTAATGCGCCTTGATGTAATCGATGTCGACGGTCTCGGCGATCCCAGGTTGTTGATAAAGGTCCCGGAGGTAGCCCCAAAGGTTTGGATAGTCGCGCAGCTCCCGGATGTTGCACTTGAAGTGCGCCACATACACGGCGTCGAAGCGCACCAAGGTAGTAAACAGGCGCCAGTCGGCCTCGGTGATCTGATCGCCCGTCAAATACCGATGGCTGCCCAGGCGAACTTCAATTTTATCCAGCGCTGCAAACAAGTCAGTCACCGCTTCATCGTACGGCGCCTGTTCGGTGGCAAAGCCGGCCTTGTAAACACCGTTGTTGATAGCGGGGTAGATGAAATCGTTCAGGGCGTCGATGTCGGCTCGCAGTGACACCGGATACAGGTCCAACGGCTTGGCGCCCAGTGCATCAAAAGCCGAATTGAGCATGCGAATAATGTCCGCGCTCTCGTTGGACACTATGGTCTGGCGCTGCTTGTCCCACAGCACCGGCACGGTGACCCGGCCGGAGTATTGGGGATCAGCCCGGGTATAAACCTGGTGGAGTCGGGTGGCGCCGTTGACGTCGTCCGGCACAACCCCTGGGCCTGGCTCAAAGGTCCAGCCTTCCGGCCCCATGTAGGCATTCACCACGGACATTGAAATGAGATCTTCCAGGCCCTTCAGGCGTCGATAGATTATGGCCCGGTGCGCCCAGGGACAGGCCCACGACACATACAGGTGATAACGACCGGCTTGCGCCTGGAAGCCACCCTCGCCCGTCGGACCGGGGGAACCATCCGGCGTTAGCCAGTGGCGAAACTGCGATTCGGAGCGCACAAAGCGACCGCCCGTGCTATCCGTGTCATACCACTGGTCATGCCATTGACCGTCGACTAAAAGTCCCATGTGTCTTACTCCTGATTTGTTGCAGGCGCGTCAAGCAAACGACCTGCTGAATAGTCGGCAAAAGCCTGCTGAATTTCTTCCCGGGTATTCATGACGAAGGGCCCACCGCGGGCAACGGGCTCGTGCAGGGACCGCGCAGCCACTAGCAATACCCGGGCCCCGTCTGCCCCGGCGATCAATTGCACGACCTCCCCGGCGCCCAGCACAGCCAGCTGCCTTGCCTGCAGCGGAACCTCCCCGACCTCAAGACTGCCGGCCACCACATAGAGAATGACGCTATGGTCGTGGGGAAGTGCTTCGGTGAAGCTGCCACCGGGTGACAAGCTGACATCGGCAAACAGGGGTTCGGTAATCACGCCCTGAACCGGGCCGGCATGGCCTGCAGAACTCGTGCCGGCGATGATCCTGGCTTCGCTGCCCGCACGCACGTCCACGGGCATATGCCGGGCATCAAATTCCCGATAAGCCGGTGCGCTCATTTTTAACTGTGCCGGCAAATTGATCCAAAGCTGCACACCCCTTAGCAGGCCGGCCGCCTGTTGTGGCATTTCCGAGTGAATAATCCCGCGCCCGGCCGTCATCCATTGCACGCCGCCCGCTTCTACGACACCACTGTGTCCGGCGCTGTCCTCATGGGCCATTTTGCCCGCCAGCATATAAGTCACCGTTTCGAAGCCGCGATGCGGATGCGGCGGAAAGCCGGCAATGTAATCACCCGGTTGATCTGACTCGAACACATCGAACAACAGGAAGGGATCCAGCCGATTAATTTCCGGCGAACCAATAATGCGCGTGAGCTTCACCCCGGCTCCGTCCGTGGCGGGTCGACCCTGGAAAACTGACTCCACAGACCGAATGCGTGGCTTGCTCTGGGTCGCGGCAGTCATCAGGACGCCGTCCGTGCGCGGCGGTCGTCCAGGGACCAGGCGCCCGCGCCGTTGGCGACGATAAACAGAAAGCCACCGGCGATCGCCACGTTCTTCCAGAACAGAATGGACTGCATCTGATCAGCCAGATCACCATGAAATAACACGGCGGTCACCAGGCTAAATCCCGACAGCAGAAAGGCGGCAACCCGGGCCTGATAACCGACGGCCACGAGCAACCCGGCGCCGATTTCAAAAGCAATAACCAAGGGCAATAATTCACCGGGGACACCCATGGACGCCATGAAGCTTTGCGTGCCTTCATAAGCACCCAGTTTGCCTATCCCGGAAATGACGAAAATTGCCGCAAGCAGGACACGGCCGCCCAGATTGAAAAGGGGGTTGAACTGATTCATCGGTGCGCTCCTTTACAGGGCCAGTGTTCGTCGGGCCGGGCCGTCCCGTTGCCTGGGAGACCATACTCTCAGTTCTTTAATCGTGAACAAACCTTGTTTTTCTGACTTCTTTGTTCGAATATTTCGAACTATGAGCCGCCTTCAGGAAATGCTGGTTTTCGTGCGGGTCGTCGAAGCCGGCAGCCTGACAGCGGCAGCCGACCAGCTGGACCTGGCCAAATCTGCCATCAGTCGCCGTCTGGCTGAACTGGAAAAGCGCCTGGGCGTTCGCCTGCTGACCCGGACCACCCGGACAATGTCCCTGACGGATGCGGGCCACAACTACTTCGAGCAGGCCCAGGCGGTGCTGGCGGCGGCGGATGCTGCGGATGCCAGCGTTCGTTCGGAATCTGCCCAGCTGGCCGGGCGTATTCGCCTGGCCACACCCCTGTCCTTC
This sequence comes from uncultured Gammaproteobacteria bacterium, assembly GCA_937921935.1. Classification (GTDB taxonomy): domain Bacteria; phylum Pseudomonadota; class Gammaproteobacteria; order Steroidobacterales; genus J054. The sequence continues at coordinate 17,226 of CAKZWQ010000064.1, forward strand.
GGCATTGCGCACCTGGGCCCGGCTTTGCGGGAATTCGCGCTGGCGCATCCGGCAATCGAGTTCGATGTGGATCTCAACGACCGGCAAGTCGATCTGGTGGCCGAGGGATTTGATCTGGCCATCCGGATCGCGCGTCCAAGCGACTCCCAACTCGCGGCCCGGCGACTCACGACCGTGCGTCGCGTCGTTGCGGCCAGCCCGGCCTGGTGGCAAGAACATGGCATGCCGACGCAACCGGCCGAACTGGCCAGCCACCGGCACCTGGAGTATACGAATGAGGGTCAGTCCGGCTGGGACTACACCACCGCGGATGGTCAGCAGGGCACAGTGAGACTGCGAACCTGCCTGCGAGCCAGCAATGGCGAATTCCTGCGCGATGCCGCCATCGCCGGCTTGGGCGTCATCCTGCAGCCGACTTTTCTGATTCACCAGGCTGTTGAGGCCGGCGATCTACAGCCCGTGCTGACGGATTGCGACTGGCGAGATCTGGGTTGCTGGGCGATCTACCCGACAACGCGCTTTTTGCCGCAACGAACCCGCGCGCTGGTGGATTTTCTGGCGGCGCGTTTCGGTGCCGCACCTTACTGGGACAACTGCCTGAGCGGGCAAGCCTGATGCGCGCCTGACACCCTTGCGACTACCAGCCGCCAGTACCCGGCTCACCCTTGTGCGGCCCGACGATTTCATCCGTCACCCAGCCCCCGTAGAAGCCGCCACCCTGGGGGCGAACACGCTCGCCCTCCACATAACACTCAGCTCGGGCGGGATAGAAACTGAAGTAGCCGGCGATAAGGCTGAAGGTCTCCGTGGGCGATGGATAGGACCAGCCCACATCGACCTCACGCTTGGCGCCGTGCACGAAAGACCAGTAGCTGGCCGCCCCTTTCCATTCACAGTAGGACTGGTGCCGCGATGGCTGGAGCCATTCCAGGCGCACATCCTCCGGCGGCAGGTAAAAGGTCGGCGGGCTCGCCGTTTCCAGGATCCGAATCGCGCGCGTGGTATCGGCAATCAGGAAATCACTGCAGCGTACCTGGACCCGGCGCTCGTCCGGGACCAGGGCCGGTGGCCGGGGATAGTCCCAGACTGATTCCTGCTCAGCACCGGGCTCCAGCGCGAAGGGCGGTCGCTGCTGACCGCGGAACTGCCACATTCAGAGACCGACCAGCCGATTCGCCTCAGTCAGGGCCTGGTCGATTGTCGGGCCATAACCATCAGCACCGACTTTTCGCCAGATGTCCTGAGCTTCATCAAAAGCCGGACCGCCCACCAGGATTTTCACGTCGTGCTCGCAACGATCCCGCACTGCGGTGATGGTGTAACCGACGCGGGGCAGCTGGGTGCTCAGAGACGCCGTCAGCACAAGCAGCTCGGCATTGAAGAATGTCAGCGTGGACGGCAGCTCCTGCATGGGAACATCCGCGCCCAGAAAAATAGCCCGCCAACCGGCAATCTGAAACACATCACTCACGGCGCGCAAGCCAATGTCGTGCACGTTACCGGTAGCCGCCGCTGCCACCATAGTCTTGCCGTTGGCAGCTGCCAGAGTCGCTGACTGCACCAACACGGCCATGGCGCGCTGGGTTGCGAAGGTCACCAAGTGTTCCTCGGCCACGTTCATATCGCCCAGATGCCACAAGCGGCCCACTTCCCGCTGGGCGGGCAACAAGATCTGGGTATAAACGTCCATCGGGCTCATTTCGCCCTGGCTTAGCTTCAGGACATCATCAATGGCCTCGGCGGCATTCCCTTCCAGCACAGATTGCAGGTAGAGCAGAGCCAGCCGATCGTGGGGCCGCTCCGGATTGAGCTCCGAATCCTCTACGCCCGGACGCGCCTGGGACAGGACATCGATGGCCTGATCAACATAGTCCACGGCCTGCTGACTGGCAGCAGCCGGCAGATTGTCCGCCAGCACATCTTTCAGTGCGCTCAGACTCACCACCAGGTCATCTTCCTGCTGGTTCCTGGCCAGGAAGGCCTTACGTGACCAGATGACCCTGGATGAGAACAATAGCGGCTCCCCGGTACCCACCGCCGCGGCGAGTTCCAGAATTCGCTGTGTCATGTAAGTTTTCCAGGTGGCGAAAGCATCGGGCTGGAAGCGCTGTTTGATCCCCGGCGATTTCTCAAACATCAGGTTCGTTGCAAAACCGGCAAAACCGGAGGCGCTTCGTTCCAGCAGTTCGGCGGCAAAACGGTTGCCTTCGTTCTCTTTGTCGGCGCTTTCCATACTTTTCCCCGGCCTTTGACGGGATTCTACCCGATCATGCCCAAATTCCAGTCCTGACCCTATGCCTGTAATGAGATTCCTTCGCTGCCCCCCTGCCGGGCGGATTCAGCCCTGAGTTCCGATCGGGCCCTGGCAGACGGGCCAAAGCCTCTAATGAGGCCCGGCGCAGGCCCCGTCGCGTAACAATTTGTATCAGATCGCCGGAGTGGGCCTTTCGCGTGGCAGAATGCGCCTCAATTTAAAACCATACCCGGCCAAGATCCGGGCAAAGGGAGAAATCGATGGGGGATCTGATGAAACGCACACTGGGCATGCTGTTGATGGCTACCCTGCTGACGGCCTGCGGGGCACCTGAAACGCCCCCGGCCCAGGATGTGGCGCCAGAGGTCGAGGCCGCAGCGGCAGCCGCTGCACCTGAACCAAGCTATGAATTCGCTGGCAGTTCGGCGAGCTTTACGGCCGATCAGCCCACCGTGCTGATTACCGGCGCCAATCGCGGCATTGGGCTGGAATTTGTCCGGCAGTTCCTGGCAAAAGGCTTCAACGTGATTGCGACAGCGCGGAAGCCTGAAAAAGCCGAGGCACTCAATGCTCTGGCAGCGGACAACCCAAATCTCGTTATTGAAGCACTGGACGTCACGGACTATGGGCGAGTTGAAGCCATGGCCAAAAATTATGCGGATCAGTCCATCGATATTCTGCTGAGTAACGCGGCCATCACGCCCCGCTACAAAACCGCTTTCCAGCGTGTGAAAGGTATCGATTTCGACATGGCCAGGCAGAGCTTCGAGGTCAACGCCCTGGCCCCGCTGAAACTCGCCCAGAGTTTCATGGCCAATGTAGAAGCCTCGGACGGCAAGAAAATCATCGTGCTGTCCAGCAAAGCTGGTTCCTTTGCCGAAGGCCCGCAGATGCCGATGATGTACAGCTACCGCGGCAGCAAGGCGGCCCTGAACATGTTCATGTATACCCTGGCCTTCGAAACCAAAAAGAAAGGCATCACGACCATCATGCTTTCACCAGGCACGGTGAATACAACGGAGGGCATGAAGATGCCCAATGCCATCGAGCCGCCGGACTCCGTGGCCATGATGATTAAGGTCATCGACGGACTGACCCTGGAAAACAACGGCCAGTTCCTCAACTATGAGGAGGGCCGCATCGTCGGCTGGTAAGCCAGGCTAAAGACTTCGGGTAACAAAAACCCCCTGCAGAGGCGCCGGTCGGCACCGCTGCAGGGGGTTTTTCTTTTGAGCTTAGTGCGAAATAGTCTTAGGCAGGGACTTGGCCTGATCGATCCAGGCCTCTACCTGCGACTCGGTAGGCAGTGCGCGGACCAGCTTTTTCTCCAGGTTCACTTCGGTCAGCTTGGCCGTCAGATTAGCGGCATTGCGCTGAGCCAGCTCGGGAACGGTGTCTACCCCGGAACACTCCAGCAACTCTGCATACTCGCCGCCGACACCCTTGATTCGCATCAGGTCAGCTGCGTTGACGAACTTGAGAATCTGAGCTTCCGACATGCCGGATTTTTCGGCGATGTCCGAGCGGCCCTTTTTGCTCGCGCCGGATTGAAGTAAAGCCTCGCAGGTGTCGATACCGGCAGCAGCCAGCTTTTCGCTCAGCGCGGGGCCAATGCCCTCTATGGTGTCAATTTTTGCCATCTGTCCTTCTCCTTTTTCTTTTATCCAACTCTCGCCTAGTCCTTGAGTACAAAGGTCACTTTCATACGAACCCGGTATTCTTTGATCTTGCCCTTATCGATGACGACATGCTGATCGGCTATCCAGGCGCTGGTGACGTTATCCAGCGTCTTGTTGGCGCGATCAATGCCTTCCTTCATGGCGGCCTTGAAACCATCGGGTGAAGCGGCGACGATCTCTGTCGTGCGTGCAACAGACATATTAGATCTCCCCTTTAGAAGAGTTATTATTGTTGACGTATTAAAGTGTAGCAGACTGATGTTCCGATCAAGGCCCCGAAAGGCCTAAAAGAAAAGCGAAAAAAATCATGCATCTGGAATTTTTCGGCGCGGCCGGCGAGGTCACCGGCTCCTGCCACATACTGCATATCGACGGTCGGCGAATCTTGCTGGACTGCGGGATGATCCAGGGGGGCCGCAAGGCCGAGGCACGCAATCGCGATCCTTTTCCCTTTGATCCGGAGGAAATCCATGCGGTCGTCCTCAGTCACGCGCATATTGATCATTCGGGCCGGCTGCCCTTGCTGGTGAAACGCGGCTTCACGGGCCCCATCCACGCACACGAAGCCACACGTGATTTTGGCTGGATCATGCTCAAGGACTCCGCCGGGCTGGGGGAGCGTGATGTTGAAAACGAGAATCGCAAGCGCGCCCGCAAGGGCCTGGAGCCGCTGGATCCTCTGTACACGACAGAAGATGCGGAGCAGGCGTGTCGCCAGTTCAATGCCATGGCCTACGGGGAAGCGCGAAGCGTCGCACCCGGCGTGACAGTCACTTTCCGTGATGCCGGCCACATCATGGGCTCCTGCCTGGTTGAACTGGACCTGGAAGAGAATGGGAGCCGCAAAAAAATTGTCTTTAGTGGTGACGTTGGTCAATACAACACGCCAATTCTGAACGATCCGGAGCGGATTCCTGCCGCCGACCTGGTGCTTATGGAGAGCACCTACGGCGACCGCTTGCACCGCGACCGGTCACATACCGTAGCGGAGCTGGCGGAAATTATCGCTACTGCCGACCACCATCGCGGCAATGTGCTGATCCCCGCCTTTGCCGTGGGCCGCAGCCAGGAATTGCTCTATTTATTCGGCAAGCACTTCGACGAGTGGCAACTCGGTCGCTGGAGCATTTTCCTCGACAGCCCCATGGCTATAGAAGCAACGCAAGTCTATCGAAGCCACCCGGAACTCTATGATGAGGAAGCCAGCGAGCTGATCGATGAACACGAGCGTAAATCGCTGTTACCCAATCTTGGTATGTCGCGCAGCCCCGAGGACTCCAGGAAAATTAACCGGATGGAAAGCGGCGCCATCGTCATTGCCGGCAGCGGCATGTGCACCGGGGGCCGAATTCTGCATCATTTCAAACACAATCTGTGGCGACCCGAGTGCCAGGTCATCATCGTTGGCTATCAAGCTAATGGCTCGCTGGGCCGGCGCCTGGTGGACGGCCATGATTATGTGCGTATCCATCATGAGACCATCCGTATTCGCGCCCAGATACATACTGTGGGTGGCCTGTCTGCCCATGCCGATCAGAACGACCTCACCCGGTGGTATGAAGGATTCGAGAATCGCCCGCCTGTCTGCCTGGTCCATGGAGAACCCGATGCGGCGAAGGCTTTTGCCGGGCGCCTGACGGGAGCCGGCGCGCAGTGGGTTAAGCGCGCCCATCCGGGTCTGACACTGGACCTGAATCAACTCGAGCATGCCCCGGGGGGCTGATCATGCAGGACTTCGAAAAACTGGGTGCCTTTTACCTCGGCCGTCGTGTATCGGCCGAGAGTGGCGAAACCACGCCCGACACGGTGCTCTACGACTCAAAGGACCTGAACACCCATGCCGTGATTATCGGCATGACGGGCAGCGGCAAGACCGGCCTGGGCGTCGCCATGATCGAAGAAGCCGCGCTGGATCATGTCCCGGTGATCGCCATTGACCCCAAGGGTGACATGGGCAATCTCCTGCTGACTTTCCCGCAGCTTAAGGGCAAGGACTTCGAGCCCTGGGTGGATGCGCGGGCGGCCGCCGAGCGTGGCCAGTCGCCAGCGGACTTTGCAGGCTCAGTGGCCAAAACCTGGAAGGAAGGATTGGCCAGCTGGGGGCAGAAACCGGCACGTATCAAGGCGCTGCGACAGGCGGCCGATTTTGCAATTTACACACCGGGCAGCACGACGGGCACACCCGTGTCGGTGCTGCGCGAATTTAGCGCCCCGCCGCCGGAGCTGAGGGATGATCGTGACCTGCATCGCGAGCGCGTGCAAAGTGCCGCTACGGGTCTGCTGACCCTGGTCGGCGTCGATGCGGACCCTATCACCAGCCCTGAACACATTCTGCTGGCCACGGTCCTGGATCGCGCCTGGCAGGAGGGCCGTAGCCTGGACCTGCCGGCCCTGATCGGCGCGATTCAACAACCCGGCATTGATCGCATCGGGGTCATGGATCTGGACAGTTTTTTCCCGCCCAAGGACCGGTTTGCCCTGGCCATGCGCCTGAATAACCTGCTGGCCGCACCCGGCTTTGGCGCCTGGATGGAAGGCATTCCCCTGGACGCGGACAAACTGCTGTTCAGCGAGTCAGGTAAACCTCGCGTTTCCATCATGTCCATCGCCCATCTGGGTGACGCCGAGCGCATGTTCTTCGTCACCATGCTGCTTGCCGAACTCATCAGCTGGATGCGACGCCAACCTGGCAGCGGATCCCTGCGCGCCATTCTGTATATGGATGAGTTGTTCGGTTACCTGCCGCCAGTGGCTAACCCACCTTCCAAGGCCCTGTTCCTGACGCTGCTGAAGCAGGCGCGCGCCTTTGGCCTTGGCCTGGTGCTATCCACCCAGAATCCGGTGGATCTGGACTACAAGGCCCTGTCCAACGCGGGCACCTGGTTCATAGGCCGCCTGCAAACAGAGCGCGACAAGGCACGTGTGCGGGAAGGCCTGGCCGGTGCCGCCGGCAGCGACCATCTGCCCGTAGAAGATCTGGATGAGGTGCTCGCCGGGCTGGGCAAACGCCGCTTCCTGCTCCACAACGTGCACGAGCGGACACCCGTGCTGATGGAAACGCGCTGGGTCATGTCCTATCTCGCCGGGCCCCTGACGCGAGATCAGTTGAATCGACTCAAGGGACCGGACGCAGCCCCTGATCCGGCTGCAGCCGCAACACCGAGCGCACCGACGGAGTCGCAACTGGCACGGCAACGCCCGGTGCTGGCCCCCGGTCTCAAACAATTGTTTGTCGATCCGTCGGAGCACCCGGTGCATGGCGAGCAACTGGTTTATTACCCGCGTCTGCTGGGCTCTTTCGAGATCAATTACCAGAATGCCCGGCTGGCTGTGCAGGAGCGCCGTAATGGTCTGCTGGTCGCCGAGCCGGCTGCCAACAGCGACCTGGTGGACTGGGAGATGGCTACCGAAGCCCAGTGGGACGCCGGACAGCTGGACAATCGACCTGATCCCGATGCCGCCTTTGCTGAATTACCTAAAGCACTGGCTGAAGCCAAGGCTTACAAAGGCTGGGAGCGGGACTTCAAGCGCTGGCTGAGAACTAACCGACCACTGATGCTGTACAAGAGCTCGTCTTTGAAATGCACTTCAAACCCGGGCGAAACCGAACGCGATTTCCGCATACGCCTGCAGCAACTAGGTAATGAACGACGCGACTTGCAAGTCGCGAAATTGCGCGAACGTTACGAGAAAAAAGTGAGCACGCTGGAAGATCGACTGCAGCGCGCACAGCAAGCGATGGAACGCCAGGCAGAACAATCCAAAGCACAAAAACTGGACGCGGCATTGTCCTTCGGCACTGCTATTCTGGGTGCAGTCCTTGGCCGCAAGCGCGTCTCCACCACCTCTGCCTCACGCGTAGGAACTGCTGTTCGCAAAGCCGGCCGGATTGGCAGCGAGGCGGGCGATGTACGGCGTGCCGAGCAGACCGTTGCCCGGGTGGAAGCCCGCATGGCCGAACTGGAAACTGCTTTCGAAGATGATGTCGCGGCACTGGATGATGCCTACGACGCACAAACGGAAGAACTCAAAGAACAGCGTGTCAATCCACGTGCAACGGATATTCACGTCCGGCAGTTCGGACTGGTTTGGCTGCCCTATATTCAGGATGCCGAGGGCCGCCTGCGACCGGGTTAGGCCGCGTTAGCGAACCTCTACCAACATCGCTTCGGCCTGACCGTAGGCGCCGCAAATAGCCGCCACACCCCGGCCGCCGCCGCGCTGACGCAGGGCGTGGACCAGGTGCATCACGATGCGGGCACCGCTGGCGCCCAGGGGATGGCCGATGGCGATTGCCCCGCCATGGATATTGGTTCGCCTTTGCAGTTCGTGCGCGCGCGCCGGATCACCGTCCGCCAGTTCCAGCAGGCTAACCAATACCGTGGCGGCATAGGCTTCGTTAATTTCCAGCAGATCCAGATCATCCAGGGCCAGCTGATTGCGTTTGAGCAGACTTTGGATAGCGACGGCAGGCAACCACGAAGAGGCTGTGAGGGAGCCCGCCACAGAGACGTAATCGAGTAACTGGCCGAGGGGAGTCAGGGCAACTTCGCGGCTGAGCCTGTCATCAGCCAGGGCCAGGAAGGCGGCGCCGTCAGATAAACCCGGCGCATTACCCGCCGTCACGGTCGGGCCGCCATACAAGGTTTTCAGCTTCGCCAGGGAGGCCGGCTGCAAATCGGGCCGCGGACCTTCGTCCGTGGCCAGCTCCGGCAGGCTGCGCCGCTCCGGCTGAAAAAAACCGCGCGCCTCGGCGGCAAAAAAGCGCGCATGGCTTTGCACCGCCCAGTCATCCTGCGCCTGGCGACTCACCCCCCGCGCCAGGGCTTCATCCCCGGTGTAGGCGGCAATAGAGCGCCCCGCTAAAGGACTGCCGAGTAACAAGGGGTCATGAATGGCATCGGCCCCTTCCCAGGCGGCGGGATCACCGGGCCGGGTTCGGCGCATACGGGGCACCAGGCCAGGCATGCGCGACAGGCTCTCAAAACCTCCTCCCAGCGCCAGCTGCGCGCCACCGGCGCAGAGATTTTGCCAGGCCAGTCCCAGGGCGGTCATGCCGGAGGCGCAGGCACGATCTACAGCGGTCGAGGGCGTGTTGTCAGGCAGCATGCTGGCCAACACCAGCTGACGCGCCGGGGCATAGATGCCGCCGGCAGCCATGCCGACGCCAACCTGCAGCTCATCGACCCGCACCGGCGGCAGATCCTCAAGCAGCTGATCGATCAGCCAGGCTGCCAGCTCGTGGCCCGCATAGCTCGACAGGGCGCCAAAAAAGCGGCCAAAGGGCGTGCGCGCAGCGGCGACGATATGAACGGGCGAACGGGCGCGCGAGCTCTTGTTATTCACGCGGCCAGTATAGCGGTCGCTTGCTGCCACCCTCGCGCAAGGGGACGATGATGCTAACCCCACGCAGATCACGCTATCGGGAGAGAAGCCCGTCTAGGCTTAAGGTCATGGCCAGAGGAAACGCATTACGAGTGGCTCGCCAGCTCACCCTGGGCCTGGTCGCTTTGGCCCTGCTGGCCGGCACCTGGCTGGGCCAGCGCCGGGCCACCAGCTGGGAGGAAACCCTCTGGGTAACGGTCTACCCCGTCGTCGGCGGGGAAGATCCGGCAACCGCCGACTATGTGGCTGCGCTGAGCCGTGAGGACTTCGAACCCCTGACGGGATTTGTCGCTGCCGAAGCGGCGCGCTGGGGCGTGAGTATCGAGAAGCCCCTGCGTATCGACCTGGGTCAGACCGTTGGCCTGCCACCTGAGCCGCCAGCGGAGCCCTCGGTATTTTCTGTGATGGCCTGGAGTCTGCAGCTGCGCTGGTGGGCCTGGCGGGAGCTCGCGGATGCACCCGGCCCAAGCCCGGACATCCGGCTGTTCGCCGTCTTCCATGACCCCATCAATGGCGTCGCGCTGCCCCATTCCCTGGGCATGAAAGAAGGCCGCATCGGCATCGCCCACTTGTTTGCCAGCCGGCACATGCGCGGCAGCAACAAGGTGGTGATTGCCCACGAACTGCTGCATACCCTGGGGGCCAGCGATAAATACGATCCGATGACCAACCGGCCCGTGTTCCCCGAGGGTTATGCCGAACCCAAGCTGCAACCGCGCTACCCGCAGCGCTATGCCGAAATCATGGGCGGCAGAATTCCTGTGGCACCGCAGTCGGCAGAGATACCCCGCAGCCTGACCTATACTCGCATCGGCGAACTCACAGCCTCAGAACTGCGCTGGATTGAGTGACAAAAAAAACGGCCCGCTTGAGCGGGCCGAATAGTGCGGGAGTACTTTTTTTGTCGGAGTTGGTTTTGTCGGAGTTGATGCGGGAGACTGAGGACAAAGAATAGGCCCGGGTCAGGCTCATGGCGTGATCCCGCCGCGAGAATTTACTCCCTCGCGCTATCTGAACCGGCCAATAAAGCGCCGGTCCAGCCAGTCCTTCCACCGCCAGACCCAGGCACCCTGAGCTGTCCAGCCCCCGCGGGCGGCGACAGCATAGCGATTGCCTGTGCTGATCAGGGTCAGAAATCGGCCTTGCGGGCGATACCTGAGCAGGGTCTGCCCACGAGTGGCCCGAGCCAGATTTTCAGCCAGAACCGGGCCCTGGCGAACCGCGAAGACGCCGGCTTTCGGCAAGCCCCGGCTATTGAAACTGGCTACGTCACCGGCAGCAAAAATACGCGGATGAGACACGCTGCGAAGCTGATCATCGACGCGAATGAAACCGCCCGCATCTGTTGCCAGCCCGGCTGAAGCCGGCCACGCGGGCGCACTCGCCGGCGTGACCCATAAAATCTCATCAGCCTGGATGATCCTTTGCGTGCTCGTTAGCAACTCCCCGGCACGAGCGGCGGCCACCCGGGTGCCGGTATGCACCTCGATTTGCCGGTGCGCCAGAATTCGCGCCAAACGCTGACCCAGTCGCGGCGTGTGCTCGGGCAGCAGGCGGGGGGCGGCATCAATCAGCGCCAGCCGCAGCTGCCCAAAACCCTCGACACGACGCAGCCGATACTCGATAGCCAGGGCCAGCTCCACGCCGCCGGCCCCGGCGCCCACGATCGCCAGGCGAAAGGGCCGGGGCGATGAGGCACGTAATCGAGTCAGCAACTGTTCCCAGCGCGGTAGAAATTCCCCGATGGGTTTGACTGGAATCCCTGCTCCGTCGGCCCCGTCGATGGACTGCAGTCCCGGGGTGGAACCGCTGTTCACGGACAGCAGATCCCAGGCTTGTGCCGCACCGGACGCGCAGCGCAAACGCCCCGCGTCCGGCTCCAGGGCCGTCACGCTGTCGTGGCGAAGCTCCGCCCCGGCGGCAGCGCACAGGCGGGCCAGATCGATATGAGCGGCTGAGGCCGGATAGTGGCCGGCAATAACCCCAGGCAGCATGCCCGAATAAGGCGTGAGCACCTCCCGGCTGATCAGGCTCAGTCGCAAGCCGACCTGGGGCCGCCGGGCGAGAGCCCGCAGAACCTCCACGTGGCTATGACCGCCCCCGATCAGGACGACGCGGGTCATGCCAGCCCGGCCGCGGGGACCGGGATCCAGCGCAGCGCCCGCAGCGAAACCCTGCACACGCCAGTAAATGCCCCTATTGCAGTAACCATCATATTGTTATACTTATATGACCTTTCCAAACTAACCGACCCGCGCGTGGAGGATACCCGCCATGGCTCAGCCCCAGTCCGCTGCTAATCCGTCCCAGCTAGATATCCGGCCCCTGACCGGCGCTCTGGGCTGCGAAATTTTCGGCGTTGACCTCGCCAACCTCGATGAAGGGACCTGGGAGGCAATCTATCAGGCCTTTCTGGACTACTCCGTCGTGGTGTTCCGGGATCAGGAACTGGACGAGCTCAGCTTTCGCGAATTTGGCCTGCGTTTCGGCAAGCTGGAGGACGAGCCCTTCCTGCCCAACAAGACTGAAACGCCCGGCATCTACTATTTCCAGGGCGCCGGCGGCTCCAAGAAGCTGTCGACGCAGAACCTTGGCTGGCATATGGATCACAGCTATCAGAAAAACCCCAGCCTGGGCGCTGCCCTGTATGCCCTGGACGTGCCGGCAACCGGGGGCGACACGCTCTTCTCCAGTCACTATGTGTCCTATGAATACCTGTCGGACATGATGAAAGAATTTCTGGAAGACAAAATTGCCATTCATGATGTCCTGCAGTACGGCATGGACTCCGGGCATTACGCCATTTCCTCGGCCGAGGCCCTGGAACGCCTCGCCAAGACCCGAGTTAAATTCCCCCAGGTGGAACACCCCCTGGTCTGCACGCACCCCGAAACGGGACGCAAGATGCTCTACATCAACAAGGCCTGGGCCACGGCCATCAAGGGCCTGCACGGTGCGGAGAGCAAGGCTATTCTGGACATGCTGAAAGTCCATTCCCTGCAGGATCGTTTTCAATGCCGGGTTCGCTGGTACAACAAGTCGGTGTTGATCTGGGACAATCGCTGCGTGCAGCACAGCCCCAATGTGGATTACGAAGAGCCGCGGAAAATGCTGCGCCTGGCCATGCACACGGACTGGATCCCGTCCTGATAAACCGGCCCGCGCGGCGGTTTTCGTCGCCGCGCGAGCTTTTTCCAAATATAAATCAAATACTTGGCAGCCTGCTCTGGTCTCGGGCAGCGCCGTGGCTCAAAATGGGCCTGTATGAGCTTCCCCGTCAGTGAAACCGCATGCCCGTGAGCAACGAAAAGTCTTCCAACAAGGCCGTTGGGATGGCCCGTAGCCCGACCAGGGCAGACCAGAACACTAATGGGGTATCTATGAAAGCTCACAAAGAAGCCGGCGCCGGACAGGACGTTATCAGCCCGATTGTCGCCAAACTGGCAGCCAAGCTGCCGCCGGTGGAAGACGCGCGCTTCAGTTTGTACAAGACACCTGATGGCTATCGGGCCATCATGAACTGGTACGACGATGCCCTTGAGCTGATTCACTGCGATTACGAGTCGCAGTTCGTGAAGACACGCTTCGGCCATACCCACATGATCGCCGCCGGAGACAAGGATGCCGAACCCCTGATCCTGATTGCTGGTGTGGCCGGTTGCGCGCCCTTATGGCATCGACAGATCCCTGCCCTGGCTGAACATTTCCGTGTCTATGCACTGGACGTCGTGGGACAACCCGGCCGCAGCGACCCTTATCCCCCTTCTTTCCTGAACGATGATTACAGCCAATGGCTGTGTGATGTACTCGATGGTTTGCATCTCGACAAAGCTCATTTCGCCGGCACCAGCGTCGGTGGCTGGATCGTCATGAAGATGGGCATCCAGGCACCCGAACGCGTCAATAAAATTGTGATGCTCAGCCCGACCGGCGTTTCGCGGGCCAGGCTGCCGGTAAAAATCTGGCTGACCAAGGTGCTGAACAAGAAAAAAGATGCCAATGAACTGGAAGGCGACCTGACCGCCAAGTCAGTCTCTTCCCGCAGCCCGGGTGACGGCAAGACCTTTGATCGGCAACTGGCACGCCTGATGGCGCTGGCCACGCGTCATTATCGGGTGGATCGTTCCGTCGGCGTTTACAACGAGAAGACCCAGAAGGTTGACATCGGCAAGGGCCTGCGCGTGCTGCGCAAGTTCTTCCTGTCTGAACCCAAACGCGAGCTTAGAAAAATGAAAATGCCCAGCTTGCTGGTATTCGGTGAGCAGGAAACGCTTTATAACCCGGTGCCCATCGTCAAGCGGGCCAAAAAAATCATTCCACACCTTGAGACGACTATCGTTAAAGGTGCTGGCCACGCTGCGATCTATGATCGGCCTGAAGATGCTAATCGGATCATTATCGATTTTCTGCGCAAGCCGGCCTGAGCCGTCCAACAACTGCTCGGGGGCAGACTAATGAACTTAAACACCATCTCAACCAATCGACTTTTAGCCGCCCTGCTTTTCTGCCTGTTGCCTGCGTCCGCGTTCGCCCATGAAGGCGCGAGCCTGCCCTACGGCTCCTTTCTGGCGGGCCTGACCCATCCCGTCCTGGGCGCGGATCATTTCCTGGCCATGGTCAGTGTGGGCATCGTCAGCGCCCAGATCGGCGGCCGCGCCATCTGGACGGTACCGGCAACTTTCGTCGGCGTGATGGCTTTTGGCGGTCTGCTGGGCTACCTGGATATCGGTATGACCGCTATTGAAGCGGGCATTGCCATTTCCGTGCTGGCCCTGGGTATCGCCATTGCCGCTGACCGGCGGCTGCCGATTTCTCTGGTCATGACCACCGTTGGCTTCTTCGCCATTTTCCATGGCTACGCCCACGGCGCGGAAATGCCCACCGTGGCCAATGCCGTCACCTATTCCCTCGGCTTCATGACCGGCACTGCAGCGCTGCATGTCGCCGGCGTCATCATTGGTGATATTTCACAGCACTATAGCGCCGGCAAGCTGATGCTCAGATTCAGCGGCGCGGCCATCGCAGCCACCGGCGCCTACTTTCTGGCCGGCACCGCGGCCTGATTTGAATACCGGGGAAACACGATAATGAGCACCAAACTGAAACTCGGCCTCTGGGAGGCCGGTTGCGTCTTATTTATCTGCATTGCTGGGTCATTGCTGCATTTCGCCTTTGAACTCAGCGAGTTCTGGACCCCCCTGGCCCTGGTCGCGGCAGTCAATGAAAGCGCCTGGGAACATTCGAAAATGTATTTCTGGCCCGGACTGCTCTACGCCGTGATTCAGTACACCTACGTGCGCGGTCAGGCTAATAACTACTGGCTTGGCAAAGCGATGGCCCTGGCCGTCACTCCCATTGCGATTTTCAGCACTTACTATGCCTACATGGCCTTCGTCAGTTTCTCGGATGCCAAGGCTTCACTGCCCGTCATGCTGAGCATTATGGTTTTGGGCATCAGTTTCGGCCAGTTCGTCAGCTACCGGATACTGACCGCTGATCCCATGCGACCCCAATTGAGACGCTATGCGCTGCCGGCTTATGCGGCGCTGATCGGCATGTATTCCAGCTTCACCTTCTTCCCGCCCAAAGTTTTCCTGTTCGAGAACTTCTACTGCTATCAGTACACGGGCGACTATGGAATCCTGCCCGACTACGAGCCCTACCGGGTGTTTACGCGCCCGGGCGATGAAACCCAGGGCGGTGGCGTGAACTATTGTGAAGGCGTGGTTGTCAGCAGCCTGGATACGGGGCCCGTCGCAGCGCTGCGTTAAACAACGCAAGCGACCGTCTGGGAGGTTTTTTCAGGTACCGGCGCTGAGCTGCTTGCGCATGATGCCGCCCGCGATCAGCGTCCCAATACCGATGCACAGCGTATCGGCCGCCGCGGCCCCCATCAGGGGCACCCAATTCACGGAACCCCAGCCAGACAGAAAGGTATAGGTGCCGAAGAAACCCGGCAGGCAAATCAGCAGGGTCGCCACAATGGCGCGGCTGAACCAGCCGGCTGGCCGTTGCAACACGATCAGCAAGGCAATGGACGCCAGCAGGTGCGGCAGAAAGCCCAGCGTCATTTTCAGGATATTGATACCCGCCGCGCCGTCCTCACCCATGCGCATAAAGCCGTCAAACAGCGGCGTCGCCCAGGGATTGAGAATAAAGGCCGCGATGGCCCAGTTAAGATTGCTGGCCACCAGGAAGCCGGCCACGGTGGCGCCGAGGATTCGCGGCCAATGCAGACTTGCCGACATCCCTATCTTCCTGGAAAAACGACCGGGGTCCAGCGTCAGGCCGCACGCACACCCGTCATTTCTTCAGAGACTTCCCACAGGCGGGCGGCGAGCTCCGGGTCCTCCATGCGGGGATCGGGCACCACGGGGTTGCAGTCGGCGAAGTAGTATCCGGACATGCCTTCCACCAGGGGACTGGCTGCCACGTAGGTGCTTGTCGCCGCCCCTTCCGGCACATCTTTCATGAAGACCCAGCCCAATGTGTCGGCAACAAAAGTCGTCCACTTGGGGAAATGCCGGCCCAGATTGGTATTAATGATGCCCGGGTGAACAGCGTTGGCCGTTGCATTGGTGTCTTTCAGACGCCGCGCCAGCTCGAAGGCAAACAGGCCATTCGCCAGTTTTGACTGGCCATACATTTTCATTGGGTCGTATTCGCGCTCGCCACTCAGATTATCGAACTCAATGCCGCCTTCCGGCGCCCACTGATGACCGCTGCTGCTCAGGACGACGATCCGTCCGGCCGGCGCCGCTTTTACGCGCTCCAGCAATTCCACGGTCAGCGCAAAATGGCCAAGGTGGTTCACAAAGAATTGCCGTTCCACGCCATCCACCTGCTCCAGCTCCGGCAGGGCCATGATGCCGGCATTGAGAATCAGCATGTCGATGGGGGTATCCATTTCGAGCACCTGCTCGGCACAGCTGGCCACGGAACCCAGATTGGATAACTCGAGGACGGCCGGGGTGGCCATGCCACCGGGGATACTTGCGCAGGCCGTATCGGCCTTCTCGGCGGTCCGGCCGGTGCCGATCACCTTGGCGCCGCGCATGGCCAGGACCCGCATGGTTTCATAGCCAAGACCGGAATTGGCGCCCGTAATCAGGGCCGTCTTGCCCGTGAGATCCAGGCCCTCGGTGACTTCTTCCGCCGTGGAGTTGGAACCAAAGGGACCCAGAGCTACGCCTGGGGGGTTCACGAAGGCATCTGACCCTGGCTCAGAACAGCCCGTCAATGCCGCCGCAGCAGCAACGGAGGATGCCCCCGCCAGAAAGCGCCGACGATCAATTGGTTTGGTCATGGTCCAAGCCTCAGTTCATAAATCGATCGCTAGTCTAGCCTCAACCAAGCCGGCTCCGCCAACCGGGATCGATAAGCTTTCCCTTGGTACCGAGGCAAGCCACCGCTAGGATTGCGCCATGAGCTTATTGCGCTTCAGCGACGTCTGCCTCGATTTCGGTGATCAGGTCATCCTCAGGGAGGCCAATCTGACGCTGGAGCCGGGCGAGCGCGTCTGCCTGGTAGGCCGCAACGGGGCCGGCAAGACCACCTTGCTGAAGCTCATTGCCGGCACGCTGACACCGGATCAGGGCGAGATCGAGGTGCGCAGCGATTTGCGCGTCAGCCAGCTGGAGCAAACCCTGCCGGGCCAGCTGGAGCTGACCACCCGGGAATTTGTTGCCACGGCGCTGGCACCGGTACAACGGCTGGTGGATGACTATGAAGCGCGCAGCGCCGCGCATCCGGAAGGCCGGGCACTGCGCGAGCTGGAGGAACTGCAGCAGCGTATCGACGCCCTGGACGGCTGGCGCCTGGATCAGCGGATTGACACCACCCTCAGCGAACTGGAGCTGCCTCCTGACAAACGCCTGGCGGAGTTGTCGGGCGGCTGGCGCCGTCGCGTCAGCCTGGCACGCGCCCTGGTCACTGACCCTGACCTGTTGCTCCTGGATGAACCGACCAACCACCTGGACCTGGCCGCCATCAGCTGGCTGGAAGATCGTATTCGCGGCTGGTCGGGAAGCGTTCTATTCGTCACCCATGACCGGGCGTTTTTGCAGCGCCTGGCAACCCGCATCGTCGAACTGGATCGCGGACGACTGAGCAGCTGGCCTGGCACCTATCACCAGTACCTGGAACGAAGGGCGCTGGCCCTGGCGGCCGAAGAACGCGAAGAGCGTGAATTCGACAAGAAGCTGGCGGGCGAAGAAGTCTGGATTCGGCAGGGCGTCAAGGCGCGCCGCACGCGCAATGAAGGCCGGGTGCGAGCCTTGCAGGCCATGCGCACCGAGCGTGCCGGAAGACTCGACAAGCCCCAGCAGGCTCGGATCAATATCGGCGAATCCGAGCGCTCAGGCCGCAAGGTTATTACCGCCCGCCATGTCAGCTACAGCTATGGCGACACACCGCTGATTAAAGATTTCTCCCTCAAGATTATGCGCGGCGATCGTATTGGCCTGATTGGTAACAACGGGGTCGGCAAAAGCACGCTGCTGAAGTTGTTGTTGGGAGAACTGACGCCACAGGCAGGCACCATCAAACTGGGTACCGGCCTGGAAATCGGCTATTTCGATCAGCTAAGGGGAACCCTGGATCTGGACAAGAGCGTGGCGGAAAACGTCGGCGAGGGCCGCGATTACATCCAGATTAATGGCAAAGACCGCCATGTAATTGGCTACCTGCGAGGTTTTCTCTTCGGCCCAAAGCGCGCCATGATGCCGGTGAAAGCTCTGTCAGGCGGCGAGCGCAACCGGGTCATTCTCGCCAAACTGTTCACCCGGGCCAGTAATCTGCTCGTGCTTGATGAGCCGACCAACGATCTCGATGTGGAAACCCTGGAAGCCCTTGAGGCACGCCTGGCTGAGTACCAGGGCACGCTGATCGTGGTTAGCCACGATCGAGAATTTCTCGACAATGTGGTGACCAGCATCATCGTCTTTGAAGCCGACGGGCAGCTACAGGAATATGTGGGCGGCTACAGCGACTGGGCGCGCCGTGGGCGGGAGCTGGCTGAAATGGATGACCCCACCGGGCGGGAGCGGCGACGAATAGCCGCATTACGGCGCGCGGAAAAACGGCAGACCAAACTCAGCTACAAACAGCAGCGCGAACTGGAAGAATTGCCCGACCGCATCAGTGGTCTGGAAACCCGGATCACCGATTTGCAGACCGAGATTAGCGCACCGGATTTTTACGCGCAGGCTCCGGACACCACACAACGCATTCTGGGAGAACTGACGGTGGCTCAGGCTGCCCTGGAAACCCAAATCGAGAAATGGGCAGCCCTGGAAGAATTACGGGAGCAGCTGACTAATCCAGGCCCGGATCCTCAGGGCTGATCCGGCTGCAAAGCATCGAGCAGCAGCCGCCAGTCGCCGGGACCCTGGGTAGGATCATTGGCTATTTCAAAGGTCGCATTGCGGGCCCCGGCATTGGCCAGGGACTCGATCAACACCTGCGAAAGATCATCGCGAGACAGGGTGCTGCGCAACAGGGGCTGCCAGTTGTCACCCTGCTCGATAATCACCCGCTGCTCGCCTGCCGGCCGGTTGACCAGGCCTGCCGGGCGAACAATGGTGTAGCTCAGGCCACTATTACGCAGGTGCTCCTCACCTTTAAAGCGCCATTGCAGTGCACCCTGGGTCGCTTTATTAAAAGGGTGTTCGGGGTCGGTTACCCCGATCGCCGTGAGCAAGACGAAGTGCTCAACCTGCGCCGCCTTCGCGGCCTCCACCAGGTTCACTACGCCACCGTAATCGACGAACTCCGGGCCATTGGGGCCGGTCGCCTCGCGCGCACCAACGACACAAATGACCCTGGTTGCTCCCGCCACGATCTGCTGCATACGCGCACTGTCGCGCACATCGCCCTCAACCCAGTTCATCTTTCGATAGCTGTCACCCCAGCGCTCAATGGCCTTGGCCTTGCTGGTAGTCAGGGAACGAAACGGTCGACCTTCGTCTTTCAGGCGCCGAATCACATAGCGGCCAACACGACCTGAGGCACCAGCCACAAAAATAAGCTCGCGCACTTGCGCCTGGGAGTCTTCGCGCTTTGCCTGTCCGGCACAGCCGCCCAGAGTCAGACAGGCCAGCAACAGGGACAGGACGAGATTGCAGGAGAGCTTTGACACGCAGAGTTTCAGTCTTTGAATACTCACTGATAACAGCGATCGAATAAAAGAAGGGCGACCAAGAGGCCGCCCTTAGATGGTATCAAGCTGAAGGGGATCAGGCTGCTTCGTCCTGACTCTGCTTGCGCGCCTCGCGGCTGCCCAGCAAAGGCACAGGTTCCACCACCCAGTTGCCGGCTTCGCGACGGGCCGGACTCGGAATAGCAAAGGCTGTGGCCTTGTCGTTACGGCGATTTAACTCGTCGAGGTCGATCCGCCAGCCTTTCTCATCGAACCTCGCCAGCCAGTCTCGATAGGCCACGATGGCCTTGTCCGCGGGCACCAGGACTTCCTTGGTATTACTCAGCGGTGTCATCCTCGGATAGATGTCCTGCAGGATGTCAATATCCTGTTTGGCAATCGCCTTGTTGCGGGCATGGATCGGGCCGTCATTTTCAGCCTCAGGCATGAAATTCCGCATGTTCAGGAAGAAAATCCGGGTGTGGGTCTCGCTGACCGGTTGCTCGAAGAAGTACTGGCGGAAGCCAACGCCGGGTTGAATATTGATATTCGTGATCACGGTGTTGGGCCCGTAAGTGCCACCGCCGGCATAGAGATCGCCACTTTCTTCACGCACATTCTTCCAGGTCTTGCCTTTCAGCGGCGGCGCATTGAACTTGTGCATGAACCACATGCCGAAGCCCTGCTTATGATCTTCGCAGTCGTAGTCGTTCACCTTGTAGGTGTCGCGATTAATGCCGGAGAAACCGTGAGTGGGGTGCACGAACTCGTTGTGCGCCGGGTCCAGTGCGTTCTCCACAGAACGCTCGTAGTAGTAATCCACTTCCAGGACCAGAACCGTGTTCGCCCGCCAGCCTTCGCGGCCATACTCTTCGACTTCCAGTAAGGGCGGACGCTCTGCCTCTGGCAAGTCACCCAGGAAGGCAAAGACGATGCCGTACTTTTCTTGCACCGGGTAGGCATCTACCTTGGCGCGGGCCGGGGTCTTAGTCCCATAGCCAATCGACGGGATATTGACGCATTCACCTTTACCGTTGTATTCCCAGCCGTGATAGGGGCACACAACGCAGCCATTAACGATTCGGGGCATATTATCAGGCCCGGACCAGGCACCACCCAAGGAGCCGCCGCGGTGAACGCAAGTGTCGCTCAGCACACTGGCATTGCCATCTTCGTCGCGGAAAGCCACAAAATTCATGCCCATGACGGTGACCTTTTCGGGCACATCAGGACCCAGGTCTTCACTGCGGACGATGGGGTACCAGAAATTTATATACATGGGATCCTCCTCCCTTATTCGTATCATGCTTTTTATCGAAGCCACCGCATTAGCAACAATAGGGAGAACTACCTACCGACCCGTCGACCCACAGGTGAATTCGTTTCTGCCCAAGGGCTTGCAGACTTTCCACCCGTTGCAGGTTAGGCTTGGCTATCCAATGAGTGACCCGAAACTGAATGCCTCAATCCGCCGCTCCCTGGGCCTTCGCCTGGGTGGTGCCGCCCTGTTGCTCTGCGCTGTTTTCGCCACCATCGCCTGGTTTAACGGACAAGCCAGAATGGCAGATGCCGTCACCGAGCTGGCGCGCCTGGAAGCCAACCGTCTTAACCGCTCAGCCATGCCCTTGCTGGACGATCCGCAAACCGGGGCCGAGGCCTGGCAAGCAGCCCTGGAACAGCTGGCGCGGGAAGGGGCCGGCGACAAAGTGGCGGGTGGCCGCTTTGTTCTGGCAAGAGTTTTTTCGCCCGACGGCAACGCCTTGGCCGCACTTGAGGATGAAAATTTCCCGGGCATCAACGCAGTGCGCGAAGTCGCGGATGCCGATAGCTTCAAGCCGCCCACAAACGGCGACTATCGAGTTGTAAGCAGAGCTTTTGGCGATCAGTCCTACGTCGGGGTAGCTATTGCTTTGCGCGACTCAAAGAACAGTATCCGGGCATGGCTGGGCGGCGCCTTTGCCGTTTCTCCAGCGGCCATGCAAAAGCTTCGCGCGGATGTATTGCGCAGCGTGCTGTACGTAATTGGGGGCGTGCTGCTCACCGCCCTGGCTATCTATCCGGTCGTCAGCAGCCTGGTTAATCGCGTCGCCAGGGCCGGTACAGAGTTACTGACGGCAAATCTGGAGACCCTGCAGGTCCTGGGCAGCGCCATTGCCAAACGTGACGGTGATACGGATGCCCATAATTATCGGGTCGCTGTGTATGCGGTCCGGCTTGCGGAAGCTGCCGGCCTGCCGGAACAGGACATGCCGGCGCTGATTAAAGGCGCCCTGCTTCACGATGTCGGCAAGCTAGGCATTCGCGATGACGTTTTGCTAAAGCCCGACAAGCTTAGCGAAAGCGAGTTCGAAGTGATGAAGACCCATGTCGAGCACGGTCTGGATATCACGGGCCGCGCCCGCTGGCTGCATGACGCCATGACCGTCGTTGGGGGGCACCACGAGAAATTTGATGGGCAGGGCTACCCTGAAGGGCTTGCGGGATCCAGCATTCCCCTCTCCGCCCGTATATTTGCCATCGCGGATGTCTTCGATGCCCTGGGCTCGGAGCGACCCTACAAGGAACCCCGTTCCTTGCAGGACGCCCTCGCCACCATGAGTCGTGGCCGGGGCAGCCATTTTGATCCCGAACTGTTTGACTGCTTCACCGGTATTGCGGCCCAGCTAAAGGAACAGTTCGGCAGCGGCGATGGTGAAAGCGCGCGCCAGGAGTTACAACGGCTGCTGGCCGTCTACTTCCAGCACGACCTGGATACGCTGACGGGTCGCGGCTGAGATTCAGTCCGGCTGGAAAGCGGCTGCATGGTTGCGCACGAATTGCTGCAGGGGGATGGGCTTGCGTCCCAGCAACTCCCTGACCGTGTCAGTCGTGTGCCCCAGGCCACCTTTCGCAATTTCGCCGAACAGCGCGCAAACGGCGTTCAGGTGCCATTCGCTGGCCAGAAACTGACTGAGCTGCTCTCGAAAGGCTTCCGGTGGTTGGTCCACGTACTCGATCTTGTGTCCAAGGACTTCGGAAAAGTGATCTGCCACCTGATAAAAATCGAGTAACTCCGGGCCGGTAATCTCATAACTCTCAGACTCGTGGCCCGTGCCAGTCAGAGCCTCGCAGATAACCGCACCGATATCGCGGCAATCGATCATGCCGGTTTTACCCTTACCCAGGGGCAGAAAGAACTTTTGCATACTCTTGATCGTGACCGCATTGCCCAGCAGGTTCTGCATGAAAAAACTTGGCTTGATCATGGTCCAATCGAGCCCCGAGGCGCGCAGATATTCTTCCGCGGCCCAGTGAATTGCCGGAATCGGTAGCTGGGTATCCGCCACAGCTTCCATGGAGGACAGCTTGACTATGTGCTTGACACCGGCGGCTTTGGCACGCTCGATGAACATCTTCTCTAGTTCCAGCTGCTGCTCTGAGTTTGGCAGCAGGAGCAAAGCTTTCTCACAACCGGCCAGAGCGCCGTCGATATCAGCCTGCTGGCTAATGTCTCCCACCACGATATCCGCACCACCTGCTTTAAGCAGATCCATCGCTTTGGCTTCGTCTCGCACCAGGACGCGTATGACTTCGCCCTTCTTCAGCAATTCCTTCGCAGCGGCACTGCCGCATTTACCTGTTGCACCGGTGACCAGAATCATGGATAGCTCCGTGGGATTGGCTTAACTAATCTAATGGGAAGAGCTAGAAGCCGGCCGCGTAACCCGGACAGCAGGCGGCAAAAGGGAGGGCCCGCCCCGGCCAGCCCGGGGCGGAACCACAAGACCTTACTCGGGCAAACCCTGCAGCGCGTACATGGCCTGCAGAATCGGCGTGGGCTTAAGCCCGAAACGCCCGAACCACTTGCTATAGAGCGGCTTGAACTGACCCGTGCGATAGATCCGGGCCAGGGTCCGGTCCGCCACCAGGCGAAAGTCCGCATCATCACGGGCCAGGGCCAGGCCATA
This sequence comes from uncultured Gammaproteobacteria bacterium, assembly GCA_937921935.1. GTDB lineage: Bacteria > Pseudomonadota > Gammaproteobacteria > Steroidobacterales > J054. The sequence goes on from CAKZWQ010000064.1 coordinate 40,629, forward strand.
AGGTTCGTAGGAATAGAGATCCTGGGACAGGGTGTAATCATCGGGCGCGCCGCTGGCGATGATCTGGCCGATCAACACGATCTGGTCGTCAGCGACGGCGTCTACCTGACCTTCATCCAAAAGTTTGCGGGCAGCCTCAATGTTCTCAGCGGCCACCGTGCTTGCATCAATGAAGTTTTCCTTCAGATAGTCCGCCAGACCGGTCTCCGTCGTGGTCCCGGAAATAACCGCAACTTTCTTGCCCGCCAGGTCGCTAGTCATCCCAATGGGCGCTGAAGAGCGCGACATCAGGCTACCGCCCGTGACGAAAGTCAGCAACGAGAAGTCAACCTTTTCCAATCGGCTTAGCGTAATGGTCGTCGCAGAACAGACCATGTCGACCTTCTTCTTGGCAACTGCATCGAAACGTTCTTCGAGGGTAACCGGCACATAAGTTACCTTCAGTTCTTTCAGCTTGAGCTCGGTACGCACAGCCTCGGCGATACGCTGACACAGTTCGACAGAATAGCCCGTGGCCTGTCCAGCGGAGTCCTGAAAGGAAAAAGGTTCCGTCGCTGCACGATAGCCGATCTTGATTTCACCGCTATCAGCAATGCGCTTGAGGGTGCCGGAAGCAGCCTGGACGTTGCCAACCAGGGCCGCCAGGATTAGAAGCAGAATAAATTTACGCATGTTTCTCTATCTCTCTTTGTTTATCAGGCCTTAAAGCCAGGTTGTTAGTCTTCGATCCGAATCTGACGGATCTGATCACCCTGTTCCACGGTATCCACGACATCCTGTCCGGCAATGACCTTGCCAAAGACGGTGTGCTTGCCATCCAGATGCGGTGTAGGTCCGTGGGTAATGAAGAACTGGCTGCCGTTGGTGCCGGGACCGGCATTCGCCATGGAGATAACGCCCTTCTCATGGCGCAGCGGATTGTTATCGAATTCGTCTTCAAAGCGATAACCGGGGCCGCCCCGGCCACTGCCGGTGGGATCGCCACCCTGGATCATGAAATTGTCGATAACCCGGTGAAAAGTCGTGCCGTCGTAGAAGCTCTCGCGCGCGAGGAACACAAAGTTATTAACGGTGGCTGGCGCATGCTCCGGGAAGAGTTCCAGCTGAATCTCACCGCGATCTGTATCCAGGGTGCACTTGTAAGTGCGGCTGGCATCGACACTCATTTCCGGGGGACTATCCCACTGCTGCTCACTCATCCGTCGCTCCTTATTAACAATTGCCCCGTTCGGGGGGCGACACTATGCCATGTTTTTCCCGGCACGCGGGGCCCGCCGGTAGCGGCCTGAGAAAGCCGGCCCGTCTCACCCTTATCCGGGACTATCTCGTTAAACCGTCTTTTTTAGTGCCCTCTTTGCAGGGAGCAAGGAGCCGCGGGGGCAATCCGCCGACCGGCAGGGCCGCTTGGCAATCGCTGCAGATGGCCTTATTGCAGCCCCCTAAAGCCCCTACTCACCGAAGCGAGCCTGGAACTCCACGCCATAGTGACGACCCCGACTCGGATTCAGCGAATAGAAGGTCGGCGCGGCACCATTGGCCAGGGCATTTGTGAAATCCACAAAAACTGGCGCTGCCCACGGCGTGTCATCTTCCAGCAAATTATTGACGTAGCTTGTCAGACTCCATCGGGCCCCTTCCACGCCAATCCTCAGGTTTGCAAGCTTGCGGTCATCCAGTTTGTTGAAATTTGCCGCCTGGACCCAGCGCTCCGACTCGTAGATATAGTCAGCGCGAATAAAAGCGTCCAGCCCGGCGCTAAGCTGGTTTGTCCCCACCACGCTCAGCGCAGCCGAGTGTTTCGGCGAGGAAGGTATTTCCTTACCGTCCAGATCACCGTCCCCGGTCGCCGCCTCCAGGCTCGCGTCAAAGCCTGACTGGAACTCACCGTCGTTATAGCCGTAGTTAGCTACAATATTCAGATGCTCATTGGCCACGAAGTTGCTCTCGAACTCGAAACCCGTTATCTCGGTCTTGCCGGCATTTTGCAATATCGTCGTACTCGAAATGACGGCGGGATTAACGGTCTGTATTTCTTCAAGAATGAAGATCGCCTGGTTAGTCCAGTCGATATAGAAGGCTGACAGGTTGACGGTAAGACGGCGATCAAACCAGTCGCTCTTGATGCCTGCCTCGTAGGTCCACTGCTCCTCTTCCTTGATGGAATTCAGGCCCTCCTCACGCGCTTCGTCCAGCGCGGCAATCAATGTCCCAGTGTCGTAATAGCGAGTATTGAAATCGGCCGGCTTGTTGCCCTTGGCGGCCAGACCATAAAGCATGATGCTGTCGGTTGGCTCATATCGCACGGTAATGCGGGGCGTAAAGGCCGTAGTTTTCTCCGAATCGGTCTCGCGATTGCCGCCGATTATCTTTTTCTTGTCCTCAGCCCAGCGGCCCTCCAGCGCCAGGCTCCACTGGTCTGTCAGGTCGACATCAAGAGTGCCGAACACTGCGTAGTTGTCGGTTTCTGTCTTATTCCTGGGTGCCGTTGGCATGGCAACGATGGGATTACCGAAGTTGTCGTCGGTGCCGGTCAATACATTGGCGCCGGTGAAGCTTCTGCCGGTGTCCTTGCCCTCGAAATCATAAACATAGCCACCAATGGAGCCACGAATCCGGCGATCCAGCGGGGAACTGACTCGCAGCTCGAATGAGTAGTCTTCCTTTTTCTGTGGAATGGCAAAGTGAAACAGGCCTACCAGGGCGCGGGTGGCATTGCGATCAAGGTCATAGACCTGCTCAAAATCATCTTCGTTGTAGGCAGCGCGACCGCTAATATTCCAGTCACCAATGTCCTGGCTTAAATCCAGCAGGAAGCGGTCAGTTTCTCGTCGCGTCCCGGGCTTGGCGCCCCGGGCGGTGCGCTGCTCTTCGGTCAGACCGGTCTCGCCAAGGTAATTGTCCACTACGGTTACGCCGTCCTTGAGGTCCGGCAAGTTCAGACGACTGTCCAGACCCTCGGCATCAAAGCTCCCGCAAAAGTCGCCGGGTGAAGTCGCCCAGTTGGGCGCCGACTGGTCGATAAACTGGTTCGAAAACGGTGGCTTTAGCTGCGCAGGGGCCGGGTTGCCTGGGTCTTCAGGCAGATAGCAGTTCAGCTGCGATGACAAATCAGCAGGAATAAGTGCGGCGAAGTGATCGTCATCACCCTTGGTATAGGAGTACTTGAAGTTGATCTCACTCGCGTCACCTGGCGTCCAGGTGAGCTTGACCAGCACATCCTTGGTTTCTTCTCCCCCCAGGCTGCTGGTGTCGCCGCGTTGGGGCGGGTCCTCAAAGGCGAAGTTAAAAAACGGCGGCGCCGGGCTGGTTGTTGCAGAACCCGGTGCAAGCTTGTTATTCCACTCGCCGCCATAGCTTTCATAGCCACCCGAGATCAACAGGCCCAGTTGATCACCGAACAAGGGGCCACTGATCAAACCGGCGGCCCGATAATCCTCGTCACTGCCGCTCTTAAGGTCCACCTCGCCACCCCAGGTATCGCCGGGCTTGCGCGTCACATAATTGACGGCGCCGGAGAACGTGGCTCGACCGAACTGGGCCGACTGCGGGCCTCGCAGAATCTCTACGCGCTCCACGGCGTTCGTGGTGGCCGTGGCAATACTGCTGGAGACAAACACCCCATCGATAAAATAAGAGGCATTGGGTTCACCACCAATGCCGGGCGAAGACATACCGCGAATGACAGGCCGGTCAATATTTCGGCCCAGGGCCTTGGAGGTCGTAAAGTTGGGAGTGAACAAGGCAACTTCATAGTTATTACTGATGCCCCGGTCCTGTATCTGCTGACCACTCAATACACTGATTGACAGTGGCACATCCTGCAGGTTCTCCTCACGCTTGCGGGCAGTGACGACAATTTCATCGTTTGTCTGAGCCATGGCGCTGAGCGGCCAGGACAAAACAACCGACATCAAGGCAAGCACAACAAAAGCGAGAACACGTCGAGTCACGATCTATTGCGACTCGAAGGTATTCGCACTTTCAGGCAAACATGAACCTTGTTGTTTCAGAACAGCCCCCCCAGCCAGCTCTTCACACGAAGCTACAGACACATCCCCCCATCGACATGCATCGTAGTGCCGCTGATAAAAGTGCTGCGTTCAGAAATCAAATAAGCGGCCGCTTCTCCCGCATCATGCTCGGGGTCGCCAAAACGCCCCACATGATGTTTAGCGGCATTCTTCTCCTGCATGGCGGGCATAGCCTCCATAAACTGCAATGCCTTCTCCGTTTCAAACACCCCAAATAACAAGGTATTGATGCGAATGCCCTGGCGGGAATACTCCAGGGCTGCCGCCTGGGTCAGACCCTCGACGGCCAGCTTTGAGGCTATATAGGGCGCCATGCGCATACCGGTATCCCGGGTCGCGCCTGAACTGATATTGATAATGGAATAGTTATCGCCGGTCGCCGCCCCCTGCTCCAGGAACTGCTTGATGGCGAATCTCATACCCAGATACGTCCCGGTGACGTTGGTCTTCATGACCTGTTCGAAACTTTCCAGGGATTCATCGGCCAGCAACTGGAAGTCACCCGGGAACACCGCATTGTTAATAAT
>CAKZWQ010000065.1 GCA_937921935.1 uncultured Gammaproteobacteria bacterium
GCGATCCGTGATGTCGAACGGCACCAAATGAATTGTGCCAGCGCCTTCCGTCATTTTGGCAGCCGCATTTTCGAGTTCATCACGGTTCAGTGCCGACAGGATCACATTCGCGCCTGCTCGGTGAAACACTTTTGCCATGCCTTCGCCGACACCCGATGATGCGCCGGTAATCCAGATTGTTTTCCCTGCTAACTCCATGTGCGAGCTCTCCTTTTCGATAGGCAGCGTCGAGCATCCGGCGTTGTTCATCCGTCCACTCGTCCGCTCGCAGCGGCGGAATTCTTGGTTGACTCTGCTTCACAACGCAGCCATGTGGCGCCCTAAGTTGGTTCTTGAATACATCGTCGACATATCATTGAGTGCTCTACGGCTTTGGCTCCAATGCTTCAGTGTTTGTGTTTCGCAGCCGAAGGAAAAGCAGCCATGAGACGGCTGCGACGACGACGTTGACGGTGCCCATCATCAAAAATGGCGCGCCTGCGCCAAATGCATCAAACACTAGGCCGCCAGCATAGGAAAGAATCAGAATCCCGGCAGAGCCGGCGAAACTGTAAGTGCCAAATGCGACACCCCTGTTGCGTGCGGGAGCAGTTTGGCCGATTAATGTCCCAGCGCTGATCACAGCACTGGATTCGCCGACCCCGGCAAAGATAGCCGCGTATATCATGGTCCGTCCAAGTGCGTCATCGACTAGTGCCAGGCACGTATAGCTCGCACTGGCTAAGGCAAAGGCAAAACCTATGCTCACCAGGCGGGGCACACGATCCAGAATTTGGCCCATGAACAAGGGCCAGATCAGGGCGGCACCGGCAGTAATGCCGAAAATCATGCCTGCCCGGGCGATGGCATCTCCCAGAGGCATTCCGGCGGCAACGCCGGCTTGTGTGACCCAGAGCGAAATAAAGGTCGTCATGATTACCAGGTCGCCCTTTGACGCAAATGCCGTCAAATAGCTCAAAGCGAGTTTTGGATCTTCTCGTGCCTGTGTGAAACCTTTCAGGGCCTGGCTCAGGAGGCTCTCTCGTGATTCCGTTGTTGCTGCGCGGGGTGATTGCAAGCCTCGGTGCAAGATGAGCGCCAGCAATAGCAAAGCGCCGGCGCATAGCCAGAAGCTGACGCGCAGCGCGAGTACGTTATCCAGCCCAAGTTGATTGAAGAGGCGTGGAAGTTTCGAAACACCGGAAACCACTGCAACAATACCCAAGGCATTTGCCACAGCTGAGGCGCCGACCCATCGGCCACGCACGCTGTCATCGATGTACTCGCCAATACAGGTGGAAAGCATGACTGTGGCCGCCGTCGCGCCGACGGCGTAAAAAATTCGCAGGGCAATCAGCGAATATTCATCGGGAGCCAGCGGATAGAGCGCGAACCCTATAGCAAGGGTAACCAGCGCGCCGACATACACGGGTCGTCGCCCAATTCGGTCAGACCATGCGCCAATGAACCCACAGATGGCGAGTTGCGTGGCTTCCTGCAGAGCGACCAGCAGGCCTGCCAGCGAGCCTTGTCGATCGGCAGGGATCCCCAGTATCTCGAACAGGTACGGGTTCATGAAATTCAGGAAGGTGACCAGGCCAATGGTGCAGAAACTGGCAAAGAGTATGCTGAGGGCGTTTTTTCTCGTGATGTCCTCGGCCAGGAGGAACGGGCCCAGGCGATCACGGTTTGCTACGTTGTTTTGAACAGCGCTCACCATGCCTGGAGTTGATTGTCGCGATAGAAACCGCCGCTGGGTCCGTCATCAGCCAGGGTTGCCGCCCAGACGATAACCTTGGCGCCTTCGGCTACCGGACGCGCACCGAGTTCCGCCATCCTCGGGCGAGTCGCGGTAAAACCCGGGCACACCGCGTTTACCTTGATGCCGCTGTCCCGAAGTTCATCGGCAAGTTTCGCTGTTAACGCGTTCAGTGCGGCTTTTGCGATGCCGTAGGCTGGGGGTGCCTGCGCTCTGCCGGTAAGCCCCAGCTCAGGATCGGCATGTAAGCCAGCACTGCTGGATACGTTCACAATCCGACCATTTTCACTTCGTTGCAGGAGGGGAAGCATTGCCTGGGTCAGTCGCCAGGTGCCGAAGACCGTTACATCCATAACCTGGCGAGCAGTCTCCAGGTCTGCTGACGACGTCGCTGACCAATCGCGCGTAGAGCCTGTTGCGTTGTTAACGAGAATATCTAGCCGTCCATACAGACTGTCGATGTGATTTACGGCGTTCCGGACACTTTCGATACTCGATATATCAAGGGAATATCCTGTCACATTCAGGCCTTCGCTCTGCAGGGTGAATGCCAATGCCAGGGCCTTGGATTCATCGCGCGCCGTTAAAAGCACCTTGATGCCTTGCTGGGCCAGTTGTCGGCAGACCTCGAAGCCGATGCCTTCGGGCCGACTGCAGCCGGTCACGAGTGCTACGCGATCGGCGTTGTTCAACTGGCAGGCCTGCGACAGGGGATGCGACAGTTGTAGCAGCCGGCTTCACAAATCTCCGCGATCAGCTTTCTAAAAGCGGGTCTGACCTTGTCTTCCTGATCTGCAAACACGCTTTTGTAGGTGGCGGGGTGAGTGCAAGCCTCCACGTAGGTATTCATTTTCCAGCCATCAGCCTTGCGGGTTAATACAGCGACACCGGGGTCGGTGCCGCTGGCAGCGGGGCCCCTGATTGATTTGATGTCCCATTCAGCATCGAAAGCCACGACTGCAATGTCCGGCGCGACCAGCTTCGGTCGAATATTGACGAACTCATACCACAGCGTGACGATTAGCTGTGTCTTTCGTTCAGGGGACCAATAGTCCTTGAGTTCATCCCAGGTTGTGAAGATATCAACGCCACGGCCCTCCGGGTCCTTGCTATTTTTGGTTCTTTCCATGGGTCGATAGTACGGATCATCATCGGTATCCCACATTTCGATCAGCGACGAGAAATCATCCTGATCGTTCCAGCGTTCTGTGTACTCGGCAAAGAACGCTTCCATTTCCTGTTTCAAATCCGCCATCATAATTCCTTCAGTTAATCGGCTGCCTCGCCGGTGCCCTCGCTCCAGAAGCGCCCGTGCTTGTTATCAGTTTGGTTTAATGCCCGCGACGACCCGGTCGTTCAGAGCCTCACTGAACAGTTGCCATAATTGCCGGCTCTCTTCTACATCTCTGAGCTCGCGACTTTGCACTGCAAGCCCGGTCACGAATGCCGCGACCAAATTCACCGCCTTTCTGAGTATCTCCTCATCGATTTTGGTCACGAAAGAGTCATTCAGCACACGGCTGGTTTTATCCATGATGGTCTTGAAGGACTCTTTGCGGGCCTGCTGGTGTGAAGCGTCAAGAATGAGCCGGGGATAAAGTTCGGAGATGACGCGGAGCGTCTTCTGATCCGCCAGCAGCCGTTCGAAAACCACGTACTCGACCTCATCGAGATAGTCACTAAAGGTCTTCGGACTTCCTGTGCCCAGGACACCGAACACGCGCTGGCTCGCTTGCCTGTAGGCGGCTACCGCGACATCAGCCATCCCCCCGAAATGATGGTAGAGGCCGCCCTTGCTAACCCCGGCGCGCGCTGTAAGAGCAGCAGCGGTGAGGGAGTCATAGCCGCCCTCAGCGATTAAATCGCAAGCCGACTGGACGATAAGAGCTTTGGTACGGCTGGCTGAGATGGCTGCTTTTTTCGGGTGAGGCTTGGCTTGCCTTGTGGCCGGAGTCGTCATGTATGCTAAATCCCTGTTGCCAACCGAACGTTCGGTCGGTAGATTGCACCGATAGACGTTCGTCGTCAAGGGGTATTTGGAGGCAGGTTGCGCTCAAAAAACCCGATAAATCAGCGTGATAGCCTTTTCCGCATGCCCGAGGGGCGGAGGAATGAAAAAGCCAATTTCAGCCTGCCTGATAATCGCCCTGCCTCTGCGTGCGCCCATACCTGGGCTAAGTCGCGATGCTCGAGCGGCGACTGATGCCCCTGCGGTGGGTGCAGAGAAAAATCGCGCTGCGAATCTCTGCCGAGCTTGAATAGACCATCAATCTTCTCGGCGAGCTCGTCGTACGGGCGCTTGTATAGTCCGGCCTGGATGAAAGTACGAGGCGGACCTGATCAATGGTCGATATAAAAGACAGCGTTGCTGTGATCACGGGCGGTGGTGGCGGCATTGGGCGCAGCCTGGCATTCACCTTGGCGAATGCATGCCCAATCGAAGACCGACCCATGACGCGAATCGTAATCGCCGATATGCGGATGGAGCCTGCTGAAGAGGTCGTGCACGGTCTGCTTGACCTGGGCGTGCAGGCGAAAGCTGTTTGCTGTGATATCAGCAATGAAGCCGAGGTGAGAAGCCTCGCGCGCCAGACGGAGGCAGCATTCGGTCAGGTCAATCTGCTTTTTAACGTCGCGGGCGTGAATCTGATCGGAAAGCTACATGAAACCAGTGCGAAAGATATTGAGTGGCTATTTTCCGTAAACGTGTTTGGTATGTGCCATATGGTCAGGTTCTTCATGCCGTTGCTGAAGAGAGCGGCGGCCACAGGGACCGCGCATATTGTCAATGTCTCCTCTGGCTTTGGTTTGGCTGTACCCTCAATGGGCCCAGTGCAGCCATCGGCCTACGCCGGGACAAAGCATGCGCTGGTCGGTTTGTCGGATGCAATGCGCAAAGAGCTGCAACCGGACGGAATCGGGGTGAGTGTGGTTTGCCCGGGAGTTGTGAATACCAATGCCTGGAACTCGATGAGTTTCAGGCAGGAGAGGTTCGGCGGGCCGCAGGAAGGTGACGTAGCCTCCAAGGAGCGGATCGAAAAATGGGGGCAGAACCCGGATGAGACGGCTCAACTCATACTATCGGGCATCAGCCGGGGCGATTTCTTTATATTGCCGCTTTCGGGCGCGGGGCAAAAATCAATGCGCACCGAGATAGAGGCACGCTATACGGAGCTCCGTGGCGTTTTTGATCACGACCCCTGACCTCCGATTAGCAGTCGATGTTCCCGCGAGGCCTCATATCGTTGTGCGTTACCTGCGGAAGTTTTTTCGGGGCCCGGTTGTTGCAGCCCGGTAATCTGCCCAAATTCTTCCAACCCTGGGCCACGGCCGCCAGACTTATCCACGTAGTTTGTATCGCTGGCGTCGCCAGGACACGAAAATATCGGTCATCCGAAACGCTCCGCATTCAAAAAAATAGCAAAAACAGCTACTTAACCGCCTTTACGTGGTTGCCAGAAAGCCTTTCTGTGAACCAGACACGGTTAGAACAACCAGTTTTCCTTAGTCTTGTCTTTTAAATCGGACTAGTTTCTAACTGAGATTTTATTCGTGTTTTGCGTGGCCGGAAAAAAATATCAGCAGACCCGCGGCTTCTCCCTCATTGAGCTCATGATCACCATCGCAATCGTCGCTCTGCTTACTTCAATTGCAGTTCCCACCTATCGTGACCAGGTGAGGAGAGCGAATGCATCGCAGGCGGTCAGTGATATGTCGGGGATCGAACTCGCCATTGAAGCTTATCGGGTTAAAAACAAGGACCGATTGCCCGCGCGGCTCGAAGACATTGGCAAAAGTGATCTTCGTGATCCATGGGGTCGGCGCTATGTCTATCTAGAGCTGACTGCGCGCAACGCGCGTCGAGGGCGAAAAAATAGAAATCTTGCTCCGCTTAACACCGATTACGACTTGTACAGTTCTGGTGAAGACGGTCTCAGCTCACTACCGATCAACTCAATCGTGAGCCATGACGACGTCATACGAGCCAATAATGGATCGTATTACGGACTAGCGAAGGAGTACTAGATGCCCATTCCGTGGGGCAAGCTATCTTCGGTCTATAACCATATTGGTCGCCGCACGCTGGCAACCATATTTTTCGCAATATTTATTCCTTTTTTTGCAGTCGCTGTAATTGGCGGTGTTTTTTACCAAAAAAGTAACCGAGCTGAGGTTGTCGATTCCCTGCAATCTCGTAGCGAGTCCATAGGCCTTACAATGCTCGGCAGGTTATCGGTCATGGCTGACTATCTCCGCTTGATCGCCCAAGATATTGAAGGTCCTGAGGACCTTGCACGCATAGAAATTAGCGACTTTTTTTCCTCTATCGAACTGCGGAACGTGACGCAGGGCTCAGCAGCCGACCGGGCATCGCTTCGTGTCGAAACAATCCAGGGCGATTCGAGACTGGCACTGGCAGTGCCCGCGAGCCGAAGCGGAATCGATTCATCCAAAGAATTTGTCGGCTGGGTTGATCTGGAGAATTTCTGGCATCTCGCCATGGCAATCGAAGGGGACGCAAATACCTGCATTTTTACCCTTTCAGGCAAAATCGTTCGCTGCTCGCACTCTGTGTCCGAGGCCTTTAGCGCGGAACTGGCCTCTAATCTAGGCGGCAGTCCGGCTGGCACTACCGACTGGCAGATTGGAAACAAGTCAAAGCTAACCAGCTATTGGCAGCTCTTTCTCCCAAGCCAGTTTCAGTCTGAGCCATGGATTATCTCTCAGACGATCGATGATCCGTCCGCCAGTATTCTGGCCCGCATACCTAGAAGCTATTTCTTCCCGGTGATCCTTGTCCTAATACTGACCCCTCTACTAGTAGCAACAATATTCGTTCGACGAACCATGCAGCCCATCGACGACCTCGTCATTGGCGTGTCAAGAATCGCCCGGCGTGATTTTTCCAGCCCGATTCCTGACAAGGGCTCAGAGGAATTTGCTGTTCTGGCTCGCTCCATTAATGCAATGTCGAAGCAAATCGACGGCCAGCTAACGACGCTGAATTCGTTTTCAGAAATCGATCGAATGCTTGTAGGGGAAAAAGATCTAAAGTTTACTTGTCGATTGCTGATTGAGTTGCTCTTACACCAGAAAGACATTCGTAACGTGTGCATTGTTCTGGTAGACCCCGATCAAGAAAGTAATTGGACGATACTCTATAGCCCGAAAAAGTCACCCTTGATTCGTGAGAAAAAATATTCAGTAACGCAGAATGTATCAGATCGTCTTTCTCAAATTGATAACAATCAGGCCTTTACGGTTTCGGACATATTCTCAGACTTTGCGGAGACGGTGAGCATTTCCGATGACTCCATCGGATACCCGGTATTCCTTGGGAAACGTCTTCGTGGCTTGTTGATTCTTGACTGTGACACTGGGTTTTTGCAGCAGGGCTTTTTATCGGAAATTATCGTGGGTTGCGAAGAGCGACTTACGCTGGCCATAAAATCTGTTGATCGTGAGCGCGTACTCAATTTCCAAGCTAGGTACGACAGCCTGACTAAGCTTGCAAACAAACACTGCCTGGAAGAAGAGGTTGACAAGGCCTTGGCGCGCTCTAAAGCTCATCGAATAAAAAGCGCATTGCTCTATATTGATCTCGATTTTTTTAAGACCGTAAATGACATTGCCGGTCACTCCGTCGGTGATCAGGTTCTGGTTGTTGCCGCCCAAAGAATTGCGCGGGTATTCTCTTCAGAATGCATCGTCGCCCGTATCGGCGGCGATGAATTTGCTGCGTTGATTCCCGACCCAGAAAGCAATGACACGGCGACTGAAGCTGCAAACGAGATTCTTCATTCAATGAGCAGACCGATCGTCTATGAAGGGCTTGAATACCAAATTGGCGCCAGTATAGGCGTCACCATTCTGGGTCAGGATGGCGAGAGTTTAGATGAACTATTGTTCGCGGCCGATTTGGCAATGTATAGCGCGAAACGCGCCGGAAGAAATACCTGGCGGTACTACAAGCCTTCGATGAAGGAAGCGGTCAGGAAGCGCACCAGTTTCGAGTCCGAGATCAGACGAGCAGTTGATCGTGAGGATTTTACGCTTTTTATCCAACCACAACTCGATCTGGGCTCCAGGGAAATTGTCGGTGGAGAGTTTTTGCTTCGCTGGTTCCATAAAGACCGAGGCCCAATTTCACCTGCTGAATTTATTCCGGTTTCTGAGGATATGGGGCTGATCGTACCGCTGGGAGAGTGGGTACTGATGAATGTTGCAGAACAGCTCAGAGTTTGGCAACAGTTTGCGCTACCCATTCAAAAGATCGCAGTGAACGTATCGGTGCGTCAATTGATGCACCCTAATTTTAACCGTGTCCTTGATTCAGCATTGGAAGTCGCAGGTTCTTACGGCAAGTTTTTAGAGCTGGAAGTTACGGAAAGTATTTTCGCCGAAAACTACAGTAAGACACTTGAAATTTGTGCAGGAATAAGGGGTCGTGGTCTATCGATCGCGATCGATGATTTCGGGACTGGATATTCTTCCCTGAGTTATCTCAACAAACTACCATTTGACACATTGAAGATAGACCGGTCATTCGTTGAGATGATTGATGCTTCTAATGGTGAATGCTCGATCGTTGACATGATAATCGATCTAGCAGAAAGCACAAAAAAGCGCGTTGTTGCCGAGGGTATTTCTACGCAAAAACAACTCTGCTATCTACGGGACAAGGCAGATATGCTCGCACAGGGATTTTTGATTGCGAAGCCGATGCCGGTAGATCAGTTTGAGAAGATGGCCGGCACACATCTGGACCTGAACCTCGACGGAAAAAACCCAATGGGAAACAATATTGCTCAGGAAATCACAGCTCGCCTGAAAAAGCTCAGTAGCCCAAGTGCGGAAGCAAGCATCCAGATAGCAGGCGGCAAAGGTACCAGGGCAGACTGAGTCGAGAAACTGCGGCTGGTATTATCGATCGTCGCTGTGATCTCGATAAGATCGCCCGCTGCAAAGTTTATATCGGAGCCACCGGACAACTGTGTAATTGATAATGTTCCAGTGGATGTCAGACTGTCAAAGACATTATCGATCAAAGAGGTATCGTCGAAAACAAAAACGAAGTCTCCGGTGTTCTTATTAAGGAACTGGAGTTCGACGTATGGGAAGGCAGCCGGTTCAAGCCCTGCAGGGGCTCCCAGTTCCGTATTCAAGCCGTTAATTTCAGCTGCCAGTGAGTAGTCGACGCTGAAAGTGTATGTTCCAGCGTCTGGGGCCGTAAATATGCCAAATCGCGACACGTATGCGCTCGCTTCACTACTGAGTTGCGTTGTAACGTCAGCTGAAATCAGTGTTGATGACACTGATGTATTGGCAGCTGCTAATAGCCCGCCATCATTCGTGGTTTGTGACGTGGCCCAATTAGGGTTCGGGATAATGTCGTGAAACGTTTCGATTTCAATTGTGTCATCGACTTCCCAATAGGTTGAGTCAATGATGTCTTCCTGATCCGACCAAGCCAAACTATTGGTCACGTCAAGACTATTTGCCGTTACAGAAAACGTATCCCAATAAATGGTTGTTTTCGCAATTGATGCGGCATGGGCGAAACCACCCGAGACGATCGCGACCGTCGCAAGACAAAGCCTTAACAATGTTTTTCCCCTTAAGATGCGCTGCATTTATACGCAGTGCGGTTTTTATCTTCCCTGATGGGAATTTGAGGACAAGAGGCTTCGCAGTCAAATTCCGCGTTTTGGATAGATTGACGTGGTTTGAAAATCATGGGGATATGCACAGAAGCTAGACTTAGGCTAAGCCAGCGGAACTTATTGTGCGCACGGTAGCCGATAGAAACTTTGTTTCCAGTTATCTGTCACAGGTGAATCCCACTGGAACAGTTCGGAAAGAAATTTCCGAGGTTGCCAGTAGAAACTATATTGGTCCCGAATCCAGCGTCTTCAGGCGGCGTCAATGAGCCACCAGGCGCAGCAGCCTGAAAATGCAGAGGCCAACGGTTAGCCTCGCGAAGGCATGCTTTGCTCGGCGGATTGTCCGTGTCTATCATTCTGCCGCGGCCTCGCGCGCGTCAGAATGACGGCGTCACTAAACCTATTGGTGTGGCTTCTCCGCCTTCAAGGTCAGCGCCATCAAGGCTATGGAAATCACACAAGCTGCGACGATGAGCCCGAAAGCAGCATCCCAGCCCAACGCATCAACAACCAGGCCGATAATGACACTGGCCCCAACCGCGCCACCGACATAGCCAAATAAACCGGTAAAGCCCGCAGCCGTGCCGGCCGCTTTTTTGGGTGCAAGATCGAGGGCGTGCACGCCGATCAGCATGACCGGGCCGTAGATAAAGAACCCGATGCCGATGAGCATCGCGATATCCACCGCTGGTCGGCCCGGTGGATTGAGCCAATAAATCAGCACACAAACCAGCGTCAGCGCCATGTACAGAATAAATACCGGCGCTCTGCGCCCGCTAAAGAGTCGATCCGACATCCATCCGCAAATGAGCGTACCGGGGATGCCGGCGAATTCATACACGGCGTAAGCCCAGCCCTGCTCTTCAAAGGAAAAGCTCTTGACCTCGCCAAGGTATGTCGGTGCCCAGTCCAGCACGCCATAACGCACAAAGTAGACGAATGCATTGGCTACAGCGATTGTCCACAGCAACTTGTTGCTAAGCACGTATTCCAGAAAGATCTCCTTGGCGGAGAACTCCTTTTCATGGCTATCTGAGTACTCGAAGGCTTTTGGGTAGTCGTTCCGATACGCCTCGATAGTAGGCAGGCCCTGTGACTGGGGCGTGTCGCGCACCATGAGGAATATGAACCCGGCGACGGCCAGCGCGAGCAGGCCGTTAAAATAGAGTATTGAGTGCCAGTCGGCGAAAATCGCCATGCCGAGAATGGCGATCGGGCCGACCATGCCGCCGCCGACATTGTGCCCGACATTCCAGATAGCCATCTTGGTGCCACGCTCACTGGGCGAGAACCAGTGAACCATCACACGACCGCTCGGGGGCCAGCCCATGCCCTGAAACCAGCCGTTCATGAGCAAGATCACGAACATGATAGTTACCGAACTGGTGGCGACCGGCAACGTGCCCATTGCGATCATCGTGAGTGCGGAACACAACAGCCCAAGGGTCATGAAAACCCTCGCGTTACTGCGGTCAGACGCATTGCCCATGATGAATTTTGACAGGCCGTAGGCAATTGACACGCCAGACAGTGCGAAGCCGAGATCGGCTTTCGAGTACCCCGCCTCAATCAGGAAAGGCATTGCCAGGGAGAAGTTCTTGCGGACAAGGTAATAGCCGGCATAGCCGACGAAAATACCAATGAAAACCTGCAGTCTCAGCCGTCGATACGCGTCATCATGATCGCCTTCGTGCAGTGTCTCGCGGTGGGCCGCAGGTTTGAGGAAACCGATCACCTTATTGGCGCTATGTTCCGGATTCGATTTCACGAAGTCCATGCCCAAGCGATTAAGGGGTCGAACCGATTTTTCGGCATTTTGCTGGGATTAATGCGGTTCACCCCTCTTTTTTCCTGTTCATGCGGGAAGTTTTCGGGAGTTTGCGAATGCGCCATTCAGCCTAAGTCGGTTTTTGAGTCGCGGCCTCGATCATTGTTTGGCGTAGTTTCCCGCGCCAGTTCCGCGGCGACCTGGTTCATCTCCAGGCTGCTTTCAGGCTGCAGCGGCGATATGGGTGTCTGTTGCTGAGGACTCTCGACAACGATTCTCTTTACGGTACTTACAAGCACTATAAGACCGGACATCATCAGCAGACCAACCCAAAGCGCGTAGCCGGCCAGTATCGTGTCGAGCAGTATCACCGTATAAGGGCCCACAATTGCGCCAATGGTGTGGATGGCCAGGATCGTCGTTGAGACTTCAAGCTTTGAACGGCCTTCCGCGCGGTCGAAGGCCAGTGCCGACGTCACCGAATACAGCGGATAAAGCGTGCCCCCCACCAGCACGCAGCACGCGAAGGTAAAAATCTGAAAGGGCAGGCCCAGATCGCCGGATACAGCTCGGCCTTCGCCCGCATTCGTCAGGGAAATAAACAGCAAAATTCCAACTACGATCAGGCATAGGCTGGCGCAAAGGCCAGCCAGCACCGTGTGGCGGTCCAGCCGGTCAGACACCCTGCCGACCGGCCACTGAAAAACGAGTCGGCCCAGGAACACTGACGCGAGGACCATGGCAACAACATCGGACGGGACGCCGTTACTGGCGAAGTAGAAGGGGACCAGTGACACGACACTGGCGATCATAAAGCCTGAGGCGAAAGCGCTGACACTGACAGCTGCGGATACCGGCGCGAAGGAACCGAATGTACGGCTCTTAATCGGGACAATCTTCGGCGCGCTTGCAGAGGTCATCGCCACCATCACGACCGATAGGTTCATCGTGATGGCAAATACGAGTACAAAATCTTCACCTGCATCAAGCAACAGAAATACCATCTGGCTCGCCAGCAAGGCCAGGCCATAGACGATCGACTGAATAGCTATAACACTGCCGCGTTGCTCGTTAGTCGTTGTTTCGTTGATCCATGCATCGCAGGCTGCGATAACGGCCGCCATCGATGCACCCATCAGGAACCTGAGCAGTGCCCAGGCTGCACTGCTGTTGGTCATGTCGATACCAACAATGGATATGGTCAGAATGGCAGCGCCGGCGGCGAATCCACGAATGAGCCCCACGCGTGCCACCTGCTGCGGTGACAGGAAGCAGCCAGCGAGAAAGCCTGCCGAATAGCACGCGGCTATAAGCGCCACCTCGGATTGCTCGCCGCCTCGTTGGGCAATGACGATCCCGATCATGGTCGTAATCGCGGCGTTGGAAGCCTTGACGAAGAACGCCGCGCCTAGCAGTGAGGTAATATTACTGACCGGAGGGCGCATCTCCGGATCAGAGACCGAAGTATTCCGTGATGCCGTCCAGGGTACTTGCCGTCGCCACGGAGGCGAGGATTAGGCCCATCACCCGGCTGACAATGCTTGCCCCGCTGTCACCAATAAGCCGGTGAACCCGGCTGGCTATGCGCATTAGAACGAATACGACGAGCAATACCGCGAGCATTGTCAGTGCCGTTTGTACTTGCTCCAAGATGTTGTAGCGGTCGTTCTCGGTCAATAAGACAGCCGCCAGCATCGCTCCCGGCCCAGCAATGGATGGAACCGCCAGCGGGAATATGGCGACCTCTCGTGCCTTCGCAGCCAGCTTGATCTCTTCCTCCGGCTTGCTTTCGCCAAAAATCATCGTCAATGCAAACAGGAACAGGACGATGCCGCCAGCGATTTGGAACGCCGCGAGCGGGATATTCATGGCCGAGAGAATGAGTTCCCCGATAATGATGAACGAAATCAGGACACCGGCTGACGTTAGTATCGCCTTTTTTACAACGACTTTTCGGGCGTCTTCATCCAGTTTGCTGGTTACGGCGATATATACAGGGACGGTGCCTATAGGATCAATCACCGCGAAGAAAAAAATAAAGGTGGAGGCAAAATCAATCATTGCTGCAATCGTACCAAGATTAATCAGGACTGGATACGGATGCGGCGGCCTTCAGAAAACAGGAAATCCGGCGCACAAACGGGAGTAACGGAGACCGGCAGTTCGGTCCTGGATAGCTCGTCACTTCAATTACTGCTCCATGCAGAACCGCGACTAAGGGGTCGAACCGGATTTTTGCGTTTTGCTTGGATTAATGCGGTTCGACCCCTTTTAAAGTCCAGTTCCTGGGATCAGGATCGCTGCGGCTTTTTCCAATAGCCAGAAAAACGGAAGGCCCGAAAAAATCCGGGCCTTCGCGCTGCGCCAGTCTGACGCATATCAGGGCTTGATGACCTGTCAGGCTGCCTGGTCCGAGGCCAGTCGCGCCTTGCGGGCGGCACGACCGTCAAGCAACGGAACCGGTTCCAGCACCCAGTTGCCGGAGGTCCGGCGTCCCGGTGATGGGATGGCGAAGGCCGTGGCCTTGCCGTCGCGGCCCTTGAACTCTTCCCAGTCGATGCGCCAGCCATTGTCGTCGAACTTGGCCAGCCACTCGCGGTAGGCCGCGATGGGTGAGTCCGCCGGCACCAGCACTTCCTTGGTATTGGAAATCGGCGTCATCCGCGGGTAGAGCTCGCCCAGGATAGCGATGTCCTGACCCGCTATTACTTTATTGCGGGCATGGATCGGGCCATCCTTGGCCGGGTCTAGCAGGAAGTTGCGCATGTTCAGGAAAAAAATGCGCGTCTTGTCGATATCAACCGGCTGCTCGAAGAAATACTGCCGGAACATCTTGTCTTCTGCGATATTGATGTAGGTCGGCATTGTATTGGGCCCGTAGGTTCCGCCGCCTGCCTTGACCGTGCTGCGCTCGGTCTTGACATCGCCCCAGGGTGTCTTCCCGCCGGAGCCGGCTGCCGTGGCATGCTTGTTATCCGGCAGCGGGGGCGCATCGAAGGGATGCCAGAACCAGAAGCCCCAGCCATTCCGATTGTCTTCGATATCAATCTTGTTGACCTTGTAGGTGTCCCGGTTCATGCCGGCAAAGCCGTGTGTCGGGTGCACAAACTCGTTGTGGGCCGGATCCAGACCGTTCTCGATGGACCGCTCGTAGTAGTAGTCCACTTCCAGGATCAGCACCGAGTTGGCACGCCAGCCTTCCTGGCCATACTCTTCGACTTCCAGCAAAGGCGGTCGCTCTTCCTCGGGCAGGTCACCCAGAAAGGCAAACACAATCCCATACTTCTCCTGGACCGGATAGGCATCGACCTTGGCGCGCGCCGGCGTTTTGGTGCCGTAGCCAATTGACGGAATGTTGGTGCATTCGCCCTGACCGTTGTATTCCCACCCGTGGTAGGGGCAGACAACGCAGCCGTTAACGATGCGCGGCATATTCTCCGGGCCGGACCAGGCACCGCCCAGCGATCCACCGCGGTGTACGCAGGTATCGCTCAGGCACTGGGCCTTACCTTCTTCATCACGAAAGACCACGAAGTTCAGACCCAGGCATTGCACCTTTTCAGGTTTGTCGGGCCCAAGGTCTTCACTACGAACCATCGGGTACCAGAAATTGATATACATGACTCACCGCCCTTAGATTTTTCCATCTATGTACAGATATCGCGGGAATACGCGCAATAAGGGTATGCACTTATGCTGCCCGGGGAGCGGCTTGCGGAGCGGCTCAAGGGCAATAAAACAGGGGATTAGGGTTCTCGAGATGCTTGGCAGGTTGGGCTGTCAGCGCGACACGAGGAGCACCGCGCCATGGCTGGAAATCGCCGCTTTGTGGCGCCGTGGCTGGCAAGAAGCACCCGGTGACCATGAACAGCTTGCTTTCTCCCGACGCTGAAATTCTCCTGTAGCAAGCGGTTTCCGTGAACTGGAAGAAAAATAAATACCAATTTTTCGAACTGGGCGTATGCGGGCGTAAATTTGTGTATTTAGAGCGCTGGGAAGCCACGATACAGCTGGGTGACGCCGACTTAAGTTCCGCAGCCGCCGAGATTGTGTCCTTTCAAAGCGTGCCAGTTTCTCGGCATGAACGCCTGACCCTCGGAGCAGAGCCGCAAATGGCTTAAGCTTGGACCGTGAATACCAGTGCAGAAATAGGCGGCGATTACCAGGCCTCGCAACGACTCATTCGCAGCCTGCAACGCAAGGATGCATTTCCGCATGCCGTGCAGGACATCCAGGTGCTGGAGACTCATATCTCCTGGATTGTTCTCACCGGCAAGTATGCCTACAAGATCAAGAAGCCCCTGGACCTGGGGTTCCTTAATTTCTCGACGATCGAACTCAGGAAGCACTTTTGCGAAGAAGAGTTGCGATTGAACCGGCGTTTCTCGCCGGATCTGTATATTGATGTCGTGCCCATCGGCGGCACGCCGCAGCAGAGGCAGGTTGGCGAGGAGCCGGCCATGGACTGGGCGGTTCGCATGCACCAGTTTCCACCGGAGGCCGGCCTTGACGCGGAACTTGCGCAGAGGCGGGCGAGCGTAGCCGACCTCCGCCAGCTTGCAGAAGTGCTGGCCGGGGTGCATCGGGCTGCACCGGTGATCAGCGATGAGCGGTTCGGCAGTCTGGACAGCATTCGGGTGCCGGCAATGGATAATTTTGACAGCCTCAGGTCAGACTGTGACTCACCGCTGCTTCAGGCCCAGCTGGTATCCCTGTGCGAGTGGACTGAGCTTAGATGTCGGCAGCTGGCGCCTATCTTCGCCGAGCGGGCGCGGGGTGGCTTCATTCGTGAGTGCCATGGCGACCTGCACGCCGGGAACATCGTCCGTCTGGAGGCGGGACTGGTGCCCTTCGATTGCATCGAGTTCAGTGCAGACCTGCGCTGTATTGATGTGATGAGTGACGTGGCGTTTCTGTGCATGGATCTGATCTATCGGCAGCGCCCTGATCTTGCTGTCGCCTTCCTCAACCGTTACCTGGAGTGCAGTGGCGACTACGCTGGCCTCGCGGTCTTGCCGTTCTATCTCGTGTATCGCGCGGTGGTACGCGCAAAGATTGCCGCCGTGCGCTACCAGCAGCATGGTTCCCCGGCGGACAGCGCCAGTACGGCTGATCACCTGGCATTGGCGGCACGGCTCTCTGACCCCGGGAACCGTCCGCTGCTGGTGATCTGCCATGGCTTGTCAGGCTCGGGCAAGACCTGGCTTAGCGAACAGTTGATCCCGGCTATACCCGCCATCCGTTTGCGCTCCGACATCATTCGGAAGCAGATGGCAGGGCTCGACGAAGCATCGCGCAGCGAATCCGGCATCGGTGAGGGACTCTATACGGCGGACAGAACAACACACACTTATGCGCGACTCGCCAAGCTTGCCAAGCTGGCCCTGGCCGCGGGGTTGAACGTAATTGTCGATGCTACCTGCCTGAGACGCGCAGACCGGGATACTTTCCTGGCGGTGGCGGGTGCAATGAACTCAGGCGCGGTGATCCTCGATTGCCAGGCTCCAGTCGAAGAATTGGAACGTCGCATACAACGCAGATATCGGGAAGGCACGGACGCATCCGAAGCAGATCTGGCGGTGCTGGCATACCAGCTGGCTAATGTAGAGCCCCTCAATGCCGAGGAGTTAGCCCGCTGCATCCCGGTCGATACCGCCGAAAATCCAATCCCAGCCGCTATCACTCAAGAAATTCTTGAGCGCACAACATTGGGGCCGGGCTAATTCCGGTTAACGGGCGCACAGTGTTTGGCCCCAGTTTTTGGTCAGTAGTTGGTCGCAAAAACCGTCGGGGTTTGCTGTGCATAAATTCGGCCCAGCATGACCATGCTCTCCGCATGTTAAAACGCGAAGCGTGAACGGATACCCCAGACATAGGCCTGATCTTCATCATTGCGCACCGGGTCAATGATGAGTTGGAGTGTCGGGGTCACTGCAATCTGCGGTGTGATGTTGATCCGGTAGAAAACATCCAGCGTACCCTGGTCATCCAGGTCGCCGTCCACCGGCCGCGACCAGGTGACGCCCATGCCGATGCGGTCATTGGTCTGGCCGAATATGCCGTCAATCGCAAAGCCGGCATTAATCATGTGCTCCAGCGGTGTGGGGGCGACCTCAGTGGAGCCAACCCGTCGCAAGAAAAAGCCGTCACTGTCGACGTCCGTATACCCATAGCGAAGAAAGGGCAGAAAACGGCCAAAGCGCTGCGAGGCTGACAACGCGAATCCCCAGGCATTGAGGGCCTCATCTTCACGTTTATCCTGGTGCCAGACGGAAAGATGAATGTCGCCGGGCGGGGGGCGGCCGGGTTGCCGGGGTGCCAGTTGCGGGTCAAAGCCGATTTCAAAAATGGTGAAGAGTTCGCCTTCGTCGAACAGGCTGTTGAAGCCGGCCTTCTCGGCATTGGCGTTGGCATCATGCACGCCGGCTCTCAGGTAGACATTGGGCTGGGGCCGGTACATAGCGAATGCGCCAAGCCCTCTGTCGGGCAGCGGGATGATGAAGTTCGCCCCGTGGATCGCGTCCAGAAAATCTGTCCGGAAATTCTTTAGCGGAAAGAAGTCGTAGGCTGAGACCGGGAATAGCTTGCCGGCAAGAAACCAAACTTTTCAGTGAACTTGTGCTGTAGCCAGAGCTGGCCAATGGTTGGGTCGACTTCGCCAAAGGCTACTGTGGTCGGATAGAAGGAAACCGACCTGCGTAAAGAGAGCAACGGGAGGCAGGTCGCTGGTCACGTCGCGGTAAAGGAACTCGAAGCCCAGCTGTGTTGGCGCTTCGGTGTCACGCCCCAGGAATGTCCAGGTGCCGTCAACGACGATTTCGTAGGCCGCGGCATCATCCTCGGGTCCGACTGTGTCGCTGGCGTTCTGATACAGGTGGGTGAAGGAGGCCGTGGGTTTGAAAGCGTGATTTTCATCCAGTTTCGACCGGGCATTTCCCCAGGGTGTCATGACGGCGTCCATGCCCGGGATCTGGAAGAGATAGGCCTTGCGGTCCCGGTCCTGCTGATACTGCTCGGCGATGGACCCCGGATTATTCATGTCCGGAAAATCCGTGTCGTCGGCTGCGCTCTCCGCCAGGCTCAGGCCTGGAGCAAGCATGCACAGTCACGCCAGAATGCGGGGAAAGGCCTTCATCTGATGCTCCCTGAACCCCTGTCGGGCCTCAATCGGCTTCGTAGTTTACAGCTCGCGGGCTGCCCAAGGATCGGGCTTACACTTATAGCATTTTCCGAAAGTCACCCATATATTAGGTGAGCGAAATTATGCCCACGATTTTACTGGTGAGGACATTCGATGATTGACACCGGCAGGTCAGCAGCGCTGGCGCTTTTCCTGACAGCTGCATTTTTGCTCAGCGGTTGTGGCCCCTCAGATGTTTCTGCGCCCTCATCAGAATCCGCCGAACTCTCCGCTTCGCCGGAGCCGGCCCCGGATTCGAAATCACGCCCGAATATTCTGCTCGTCGTCGCTGATGACATGGGCTGGACAGATATCGGCAGTTACGGCGGTGAGATTGACACCCCGCATCTGGATGCGCTTGCGCGCCAGGGCGTTCAATTCACGGATTTCCATGTTTCCGTGAGTTGTTCCCCGACCCGCTCGATGCTCATGTCAGGCAATGACAACCACGTGGCCGGGCTTGGCAATATGAACGAGATGCTGGCCCCGAACCAGGTTGGTCAGCCAGGGTATGAAGGGCGCCTGAATGATCGCGTGGCCTCGCTGGCGGAAGTCCTGCGCGAGGAGGATTACCACACCTACATGGCCGGTAAGTGGCACCTGGGAAAGCAGGCGGGAACCCGACCCTTTGACCGCGGTTTCGAGCAAAGCTTCTCAATGCTGGTCGGTGCAGCCAGCCATTGGGACGACATGCTTGGCATCCTGCCAATGGATGACCCGGCGCTGTATTCGCGAAACGGGGAATTGCTCGATGAGTTGCCGGCTGATTTTTATTCGAGCCGGAGTTACGCGGATTTCCTCATGGATTCAATTCGCAGCAACCACGGTGATGGCAAGCCTTTTCTCGGTTACCTTGCGTTCACCGCCGTGCATGACCCGGTTCAGGTGCCGGAGCCCTGGCTGTCGAAGTATCGCGGCGATTACGACGAGGGCTACGAAGCGCTCAGGGTGAGCCGGTGGCGGGCCGCCATGAAGCTCGGCCTCGTCCCCCAGGGCGCTGAACTTGCCCCCAGGCACCCCATGATCAAACCCTGGGATGAGTTGAGTGCCGAAGAGCAGGCGCTCGAAGCGCGCGGCATGGAGGTCTATGCTGGCATGCTCGAAGCTATGGATTACCACTACGGTCGCGTGGTGGCGTTCCTCAAGGACATTGGCGAGTACGACAACACAATTATAATTTTTCTCTCCGACAACGGGGCCAACCCGTTCTACTCGGACGACTATCCCGGGTCGGACAGCCCGGAGTTTCGTGTGCAGTTTGACAATAGCCTGGAGAACATTGGCCATCCGGGCTCCAACTACTCCTATGGCATCGGTTTTTCGAGTGGTTCCGGCGGTCCGCTGGACAAGTTCAAGATGACGGTCGGCGAGGGGGGCATCCGTGTGCCGTTGCTTGTTTCTGGTCCGGGTATCAATCAGGGCGCTCGTAGTGACGCATTCACCTACGTATGGGATGTACTGCC
Source organism: uncultured Gammaproteobacteria bacterium (assembly GCA_937921935.1). Classification (GTDB taxonomy): domain Bacteria; phylum Pseudomonadota; class Gammaproteobacteria; order Steroidobacterales; genus J054. The sequence goes on from CAKZWQ010000065.1 coordinate 19,814, forward strand.
CACCCTGCTGGATGCAGCTGGGATGGAATTTCCTGCAGAGATCCAGGGTCGTGTGGTCGAGGCCCCTCGCGGTCGTTCGATGCTGGGTCTCCTGAATGGCACGCAGGATGCTCTCTATGGCGAGGAAGAATTTGTCGGGGGAGAAATGCTCAACGGCAAGTGGATGCGACAGGGTAATTTCAAAGCCATGATGACTCCAAGGCCCTATGGTGACGGAACCTGGAGCCTTTTCAATGTTGTGGAAGATCCAGGCGAAGCGAACGACCTCGCGGAGGCTATGCCGGATAAGCTGGCAACACTGAAGGCTGCATGGGATGACTATGCGCGCGACGTTGGTGTGATTCTGGCGGAGTAGCCAGGCAGACATAGACCTCAGGCTCTGATGTGGTCAGTTGCCAATTCTGGCGAATTTCGTGACCCGGGTGTGCATCGTTATTCACCGTCAGGCACCTGGGCCGCTCTCGGCCATCCCTGGCCTCCGCAGCATTAGTACATCCTGTATGTCACAACGGAAGTCCCTTGGCAATTGTCACTTAGTACAGTGACTTAATAGTGAGCGGTCGCCCTAATAATGCTGAGGTCAGTGTTTCACTCCGCAAACTTTGAGGCTTGCTCTGCGGGAATTCTGTCCCCCATCTCTCCTAAGTCCGGCGTTGTTTGATCAGCTTGCGACGCGTGTGTTTGTCAGGTCGTCCATCGGTCCTGGGCGCCAGCAGACGATCCTTTTTCAGGGCCTGAATCTGCTCTTCTCTCTGCTCAGCAATTGCCTCGTCCTCCTCATAGCATGCGCGTGCTTCGGCAGCCGGCCCGCGGCGAGTGGGTGTCGCTATCACACTCAAGGCGTAGGGCAGGCGATCCCGGATCAGATCAATTCGGTCGTCGGGCTTCACGCGAGTGCCTGGTGAAGTTCTTTGTCCGTTTAGCCGGACATGGCCGCCGAGGACCGCAGCAGTCGCCTGGCCGCGGGTCTTGAAAAATCGACAGCGATGCAACCAGAGGTCAATGCGAAGCCCATTCTGGTCTTCTTCCATGAGGCAATATCCTATTCGGCGCCTTTGCGTTCCCAGGGCGGAACCGGCAGGAACAGTTACCGCAAAGCCCTTGTCAGGCTGCACTCACCGTATTCCCCGGTGAACGGAAACGCACCACCAGTGCGAACAACAGTACGAAGCCTTGAAACACGCCGAGCATCACAAAGGGTGCCGACGGGCCAATAGCATCGAACAGCACACCACCGACAACCGTCGCTATCAGGATTCCTACCGCCCCGAACCAGGCGTTAGTGGCGACCACGGTGCCGCGTTCTGCAGCCGAGGCCTCCTGGCCGATCAGCGTGACCGAGGCAATAATGGCGCTCCCCTGGCCGATAGCCAGCAAGACGAAAAACGGCAACATGGCGTTATCCAGCGGGGAACTGATTAATCCCATGGATCCATATCCGGCGGCCGCCAGGGCCATAGCCAGGGCGAGGCCGGTCACACGATTGAGCTTATCCATGATTACGCCGAAGATCGGCATCCACAGCAAGGTAACGGCACCCATCAGCCCCATGAGCTTGCCCGCGTGCGCAAATGCCTGTGGCTGGCTAACCCCGGCATCGCCGGCAACCTGAAGTACCCAGACCGAAACAAACAGACCCTTGATGGCGTTATCTGAGCGACCCGCAAAGGCGGCCACATAGGAAAGTACGATCCGCGGGTTGCGCATTGCCTGCAGCCCGGCCAGTAGTGTGCTTCCAAGCGGTACCTTCCCGGCCTTAATCGCGGTTTGTGGCAACCCGGGCTGCAGGCCCACTTTAAAAATCATTGCCGAGAGTACGCAAAGGCCTCCAGCGGCAAGAAACATCGCCATGCCAGCCGATACCGGCTCGACACCGCGGCCTTCCAGCAAGCCAGGAATCTGGGCAAGGCCGGCACTCATGAATATGACGCCAAGGCCGTTCATCACCCCCGTAAAGCCGAACAGCCGACCGCGTGAACGTTCCTCCGTGTAATCATTGCCGATGGTTGGTATCTGCGCGGATAATGAAGCGGCGCCGATCGCGAATATGGCCCTATATATAATGAGTTCATTTAGCGAGGTCGCGAAGGGGAATAATCCATAGCCCAGTCCGCAAAACAAAATTCCGCCAATGATTACCGGCCGCCTGCCTATCCGGTCGGCCAGGGCGCCGAATGGGACTATCAGTATCAGCGCGATGATTTCGGTCACCAGGGCGAGAATACTGGTAGCAACACCTTGCTCGCTTTTGGGGATGCCGAGATTGACGTCCAGCAAATAGGCCTGCAGGAAATTCATGCCGGCCAGCATTGCGATGCAGATAAACGCCGCGTACATGAACGTCCAGAAATTAAATTTCCTGACGCCCGGGCTCAGATGCACCGGCCCTACTTTTTCGCTGACGATAGCCAAAGTCGTGCCCTTATCCGCCTTTCACTTCACCATAACCCATGTGCGATGCGGTACCAATCAGCGCGGCGCCGAAAAGCATCAGAACTGGGGCAATAGATCAATGGTGCCTGGCAGGATCGCAGCATCGCTATGGCCCCTGGTTCCTGGTTCCAGCGAAACAGCCCTGGATTAATGCCTGTAACTTTTCACGTCCTAACTGGTTCATTTTTTCAATATTACGAATTGGTATTTCGTCAATATCCGGATAAGTGGCGATGCTTCGTTCGAGACTTGCCTCCCGAAGAATATGCAACAGGGGGTAAGGGGAGCGATTCGTGTAATTCTCTACATCATCTTTATCAGTGCCGGCGAACTGGTAGTCCGGGTGAAAACTGGCAACCTGATAAATGCCTTCCAATCCCATCTGTGCCAGCAATTGATCGGCCTTGTCGAGAAACTGGTTGTAGTCGAAAAAATCCTGCAGCACATCCGGATGAATCAGTAAGGTGGTTTCTACCCCTTGGTCATCTTTGAGTAATAACAACTCGGTTGCCAGTGCCACTAGCAGTTGTTCTTCCGCGATTGAGTCGGTCACAACAAAACGGATCCGGTGTCTTAGCAACTCACGCCTGGCAAACGGGCAAAGGTTCAACTCAACAATCAAATCCTCAACCCACCGCCGCACTGCACTAATTATGGTGTTGTCTTCCAAAAAATCCCTCGAGCCGCAGACTGCGGGAATGCCTGGGTCAGTTTACTTGACTTGAATTCCTAGATGGCTTCGGCATGGGCTTGAATTGATTCCGCGAAGTTATGTTGTTGGAGGTCCATACGGCCCGGAGGTCGAGACTGTCGGCACCCGAACCCGGTTTGCAGACTGCATCAAGTGACGAGTCAGGACTTGGGGGACATTGAAAATTGTTCGCCGGCCACCTGCTTTTCCATCGTGAGTCTGGAACAAGCTATATCAACATGCTATAAGCCAGTCGAATTGGACAAATTAGATACTCAGCTATTGCAAGATGAACAGTACCATTGCCACTGCTCAGGTCGAGCACGACCCGCATAAGTATTTCTGGTTTGCTGTCTATGTGTTGATTATGGCTGTTGGGGCCTTGCCCCTGTTTGGCTTGCGCATCCCCAGTATCCTTCCCTATACCCCCATGCTGGTGATCCACGAGTTTGCAGCCTTCGCTTTCGTTGGGCATACGTTTTTCAGCAACATCTGGTCGCTGCGCATTCGCAGCACTCAGCCCCGCCAGTTCGGCGTCTGGGCCCGCAAGCATATGCGCGTACTGTGTCTCTCGGTCACCGGGCCCATGGCGGTCATTACACCTTTGGCCGGCCTGATGGTCGTGGAGCAGTGGGGCGGACTGGCCGGTGCACCGTGGGCCTGGGATTCGTACCTGGCATTCTGGATCATATGCGCAATCAGCGTTGTGCCTGACGTCATTCGCTATGCGCGAAATCGGAATGCGGACGACCCCATGCACGGGATGCTCAATGGGGGCATCCGCGCTATGGTGGCTACGGTGCTGACGTTCTACATCATGATCGCGATGATCGCCAAGGTGTCCTTGATTGCTGGTTGATCTAAGTGGCTCAAGTCCTGTATCAGGGGTTTAGACTTTAGTCTGTAGAAACCACAAGGACATGGCGAGTTTAGGGTCACTGTCCCGAAAATCCTCTTCGTAATGCGAGGAGAGATTTCTCTGGGCTATCGAGCGCAGAATTGATAGATACCAGGAAACACTATTTGCCTGAATTCAATGGCAGCGGGATGAATGGAAAACAAGGTGCAACAAGACTCCATGATGAACGAATCGGCTGGTAGACGTCTGATGAACCTGCGCCAGTTCATATTGATTGTCCTGTTGGCCTTTTCCCTGCCGGCGCTTGCCTATGTCAGCGATGATGACTGGGAGTTGCACTCGAAAAAGAACAAGGAGATCCAGGTCTATACCAAAGCTGTCGAAGGGCAGCCTATTAGGGCAATTAAGGCAGTCACGAACCTCGATGTATCCATCGAAACTTTATTGACGGTTTTGTCTGATGCTGAGCTGGTACCCGAATGGATCCCGGTCATTGGCACAGCGGTTCTGCTTCAGGACACGGACCCGGATGGGGTCTCCATGATGTATATGGTCACACGGTTCCCCTGGCCTGTCCGGAGCAGGGACGTGGTGGTTAAAACGATAATTGAGTATGACAAGAGCTCCAATACTGTCTACATGGAGTCCTCAGACATTGCCGGCGTTATGGACAAGACGCGGAAAAAAATCAGAATCCCTGCCACATTTACGCGATGGAAAATCTCTCCATTGGATAGTGGGGAGTTACATGTGGAGCTGACTACCCACTCGGACCCGGGCGGTTGGTTTCCTAAATGGCTGGTCAACATGATTATGAAGAGCACGCCAAAACAGATGTTCGCCAAGCTGCAAACAATTGTGGCCGAGGAGCAGGAAAGAGACCGGCCTTTTGATGAAGTATTTGTTTTCGGTAAAAAGGGTGTCTGGGACAGCGAGACCTGGGACAGGGGTCTAAGCCCTTAGCCGGAATTCATTCGAATGCTGCGGGGCGACTTTGAGTCGGCAGCGGTCATTTTCTGCGGCCGGCCGGTCAAAAGAGCACCGGGCCAGTTTGCTTTTACTCCTTCCCCTAAATGATTGCGGCAAATTTAGCATTTTGAGAGCCAGGTGATTGTCCCCGGAAAGGGCTGATCTGTCAGCTGGCAGGTGTTTATCCGCTTGTGCGGGGGGCTGCAGGGGCTGATAATCCGGATCCGCTGCCCAGCAAGCGGGGCGAATAGGATGGCTGCGGCTTCTACCTAATTACCCCCGGTCGGCGCCTTGCTATCGTGGGGTCTTCGGCCGGCGCTGCTAGCGTGGTGTGGAAGGCCGGCCAAATAATAATGTTATCGGGAAGCAATCTGTCCGTCGCCATGAACCAACGAAACGCAATTAGCCTGCAACCGTCGTCACGAATGGCTTCGGTACTCGGCTGCTTGTGCTTCAGCCTGGGCTTGCTGATTCCCGGTCCGGCATTGGCCCTGTACCCCGATACCGACGGCATCGGGTCCTGCGACTTCGTCAATCCCTTCGCCAACACGCCCGATTGCGTGCAATACACGGGCGATAACTGGACGGCCGTCACGGCGGCAGCAGACTGCGCTTCCCTGTTCACCAATCCCTACACCTTCCAGTTTACGCAAGGTGGTATCTGCGCAGTGCCCGACCATGCCGCCGACTGCGTGGAGGATATGGGCACAGCTGATGAAAAGGTCAACCTGAACAATGCCACGGACCCCTCTTTCTGCGGCACCCTGGAGGCAGTTTGTAGTTCGGTCATCATGGGTGACTATTTCCCGGTTACCGGGGGTGTCTGCGACACGGGTCCGCCGCCCGTCGAGTGCGACGATCTCGAGCCCGAGGCCTGTGTGGCCATGGAAAGTAACGAAGATGTAGAGGTCACTGAGGAAGCAACTTACATCAGCTTTACGCCCCTCACGGCAATGCCGAGACTGACCGGGGTGATTTTCTTTCCCGGCGCGGCGGTGATTCCGCAGGCCTATGCACCGCTGGGGCAGGAGCTGGCTAAGGCTGGCATCTACACTGCAGTATTAAACACCCCCGATGGCACGCAAGTCAGCACCGTGATAAACGCGCCGGGTAATGCCGGCATAAGCAGCTGGGCGCTGGCCGGTCACAGCCTGGGTGGGGTGGTGGCCGCCAAGTATATCCTTGCCAACCCTGCGACCATTGCCGGCCTGGGCTTGCTGGGGAGTTTTCCGGATGCCGCGGATGACCTGAGCAGCCTGAATATCAAGGCCGTGACGGTGTTCGCCACCAATGATCTGATTGCCACTCCGGCCGAAGTGCTGGCCGCCATCGAGCAAATGCCGGCGGATACGCTGTACGGGAAGATTCGCGGCGGTAACCATGCACAGTTCGGTTTCTATGGTGAAACACCCCTGGACGGCGACGCCGACACGTCCCCGGATAAGCAGCTTGAGCTAACAGCTGCTTCTTTGAGGCATCTGGTCAAGCGGATTGAGGCCGGTGCTCCTGTTCCCCTCGAAACGACCGGTCGGCTCGGCCTGAATCAACTGACCAATGCCGAAGGCGCGCAGAATGACTTTCTCAGCGCATCCGGCTTCAGTATGGAGGAGATTCCGGCCGACAATATCGATGTGCAACGCACCGCCAGTGTGGGTGAATTCGTGGCCTCCAAGCCGTCCACCTCGGCCGGCACCCAGCCGGAAATTCACCTTAACCAGTTCGTCAATCAGCTGGGCAATCCGGAGCAACTCGACTTCCCGCCCATCTACGACGGTGAGTTGCAGGCCAAGTTCCTGACCCAGGAACTGCTGAATGCAAACCTGGGCCTGATGGCCGATTCGCCCCAGGGTAGTTGCGTAGATGCCAACCAGGACAACCGCACGCGCACAGAACTGAGGCTCGACGAAGCCGGCCTGCTAAGCGCAGCTGAGCTTGCGAAGCTGGATCAATGGACCTGGATTTACGCCCCGGATATCTTGTTCCCCACGGGGCCGGAGTTCATTGCCGACGAAGATTCGGTGGTGACGGTGGTCATCGATGAGCTCGCCAAGACGGTCACGGTACAGTCACCGTCCTTCTTCGCCAGCCTCGATCCGAGCAATGGCGCGGCCGCGGGCCGGCAATATTGCAAGACCCTGAGCTACGAGCGTATCTACCTGATCATGCTCGGACTAATTGAGGTAACACCCTAGAGTGGGCGACTGACCAGTGCTAATTCCATCAGACAGGTTATTGCTTCGATTGCTGCGGGCCCTTGGCTGCTGCTTGCTGGCAGCGTGCCTGGTGACCGCCTGCAGCGACGGCAATGGCCCCCGCCCGCAGGCTGCGCCGACCACCTCGCTGGTGGTGGAGCAGGATATCGATTGGCTCAACAACGGCATCCAGGACGTGGGCTATGGCATCGATGCGATTCCCTTCACGGTGCTGTCCGCGTCCACGGTCATCATCGATGTGCTGTCTGCCGGTGCCTATACACCGGCCCTGGATGCGCAAATTTACCTGGCTGCTGATGACGGCAGCATCAACAGCATGGACCTGATGTATACGAACGATGACGGCGAAGCGGGTGCCGACGGCAGCACCCAGGAACTGGATTCCTACCTCAGTGTCGAACTGAAGCCCGGCGACTACGTGGTCTTTATCAGTGGCTGCTGTTTCAGCGCGGAGGAGGCCCTGGCCGGGTATCGCCTGGTTGCCGGCAATGACCCGCTGTCAGCCCTGGTCCCCGGCGACGTTAACGGCAGCTACCGCGTGACGATTACAGGGCAATTGGCTCCCTGATTCAGCTTCCTGGAGGCCGCGGCATCAAGTCGCTTGGTTCTCAGCATGCTACGCATCACCACCAAACGTTCAGCTGCGTCGCTTTGATTCATTAGCGACCGGATTGTTCGATGCGGAGGCAGCCTTGATGGCAAGCCAGGGATCGACTCTGCCCGGCGCAATCAGGCCGCGCTGGTGACGCCCGCTGCTTTATTGCGCGCTGTTTGTAACGGCACCGGGTCAACCACCCAGTTACCGCTGTCCCGCCGTGCCGGGCACGGAATCGCGTAGGCAATATCGCCCTCTCTGTCCTGCATGGCTCGGGTATCCAGTTTCCAGCCGCGCGCGGTCCACTCGTCGAGAAAATCCCGGTAGCGCACGATAGCCTTGTCGCCAGGCACCAGGATTTCCTTGCTGCGTGTATCCGGTGTTCTCACGGGGTAGAGGTTTTCCAGGATAACAATATCTTCACTGGTGACCCGCAGGTTAGCTTCTTTTACGTATTCATCGCTTTCGGGCCCCAGGGCGAAACTGCGCATGTTGATGAAATAGATTTTCGTCTTGCCGCCGCTCAGGGGTGCTTCAAAGAAATACTGGTGCAATGAGTTGGTTTCCGAGAATGTAATCCACGTGATCAGGGTATTGGGGCCATGGTGCCAGGTTGCCGCATTCAGGACAGTGGGGTCGCTGGCCATGCCATCGGAAGCCGTTCGCTTTTCAGCCAGTTCCGTGTACTTGCCCTGCACGCCCGAACCCCAGGTCTGCTCAGGAAATTCCACGGTGCCCGGGATCGGTTGCGGGCTGCCCTGCACCGGGTGCACGAATTCGTTGTGGACCGGGTCGATGCCGTTTTCCATGGAGCGCTCGTAGTAGCAATCGACGTTCAGAATCATGATCTCGCTGGAGCGCCAGGCCGGATCCTCGTATTCCTCGATCGTATACAGCGGTGGCCTTTCTTCCTCGGGCAGATCACCCAGGAAGGCAAACACAATGCCGTAGCGTTCTTCTACCGGGTAACTGTCGACCTTTGCCCGGGCCGGCGGTTTGGTGCCTTCCTCGAAGGATGGCACCAGTGAGCACTTCCCGTCACCGGCAAAACGCCAGCCGTGGTAGGGGCAGGCAACGCAACCATCTTCGACTTTACCCTTGCTCAGTGAGCCGCCCCGGTGAACGCAGGTGTCGCTCAGCACGCGGGGCTGGCCAGATTCGTCGCGAAAAACCACGAAGCGCAGGCCCAGCAGTTCAGAGCGCAAAGGCGCATCATCCTTCAGCTCTTCGGCGGTGCACATCGGGTACCAGAAATTCATGTACATGGAGCGTTTCCTGTTGCCTGATTAAGCGATAAACCAATCAGTTTCTATTCTACAGCCTCGGGCACTGCGTTTCGGCCCGTCGAGCGGCCCGGCGCCCTTACTGTCCGGGGATTGGTGGCGGCTTGCCGCCCTGCAACCGGCGCTGGCTGCGCCGCTGCCAGACTGTCGTTACGGTAAATACCAGTGTCAAAATAATAATCACGGCTTCGACGAACGGCTTGATCTTCTTCAGCGTCCCGGCCAGGTTCGCGATGGTGACGTGCTCCGCCGGGTAGCGGAACATCACGAACAGAAAGCCGGCGTTCTCAAGCCAGTCAATCAGTGCAAACAGGAAGGGGAACAGCAGAATGCCCCCGGCGACAAGACGCGGATAAACGGGCTTGTTCACCTTGCTGAACATCCAGGCCCAGAGGAATGCAAAAAATGCAGCGCCCGCGGCGGGGTAAACGTAGTCGGCCAGGGCAAACCACAGGTACAAGGTGCGGGAACGATCGGTATAGCTTGGCAGGTCGCGGTAAATCATCTCGGCGCTGATGCCGAAATTCAGGTCGAAGGGACGTAGCCCGTTGGTGGCCTCCTGAAATGCCGGCGTGATGACACCGGCCATCAGATAGAAGGACACAATGGTAACAACCATCAGTGCCAGCACCGTGCGGCCGCTGGCGTGCTCAATGATGAAGTTGTTGATTCGGTCGAGTGACTTCATCCGCGGAGCCTTGGCATGAGAATCGGGTCAGCGCACCGCCGGCACAATATGGTCGCCTAGCATCTTCAGGCCTTCCATTGGCTCATCGAACAGGCGAACCGACAGTTCCGTCAGTCCTCCGGCGGCAAACTGCTTGTAACGCTCAATTTCGCGATCAATGTCATTCAGCGTGCCCGCAGAGGCCATGCCGTGAATCAGCCGGTGCAGGATTTCGTTCGGGATATTCGGGCAATCGCCGGTGCGGGTGCGGAAAGCGAGACGCATCTCCTCCCAGTGATCGCGAAGAACCTGCATCTCCTGCTCATCATGCAGGAAGGGCATGATTTCCTTCTCGTTCATGCCAATGATCGCAGCGCGCCAGATCAGTTCCCGGCGGCCCTCGTACATGGAGGCTTCCATATCTTTCTTGATATGCCAGGCCCAGAAGTTGCCGACGCGGAAATCTTCGGCTGGTTCGTCGCGTTTGGCCAGGCCCTGCTCGATGAGCTGCATGGCCTCCGGCAGCATATCGACAGTGAAATCGCTGAACTGGATTCCGTCAGCGACCCGGGCACCCATGGGAATTGCCTGCGGTCCGCAGGAGCAGCTGTAGATCAGCGGCCCGTCAGACTTTGCCCAGGCCATGCCGAAGGGCCGGCGGATCACGAACACGCCGCCGTCATAGCCCATGGCGAACTCGCCGGAGCGGGCCATATTCAGGACCTCCATGCATTCGCGCATCCCGCGAATGCGTCGGTCAGGCTCACTGACCCGCATGGTCGGATGCTGGGGCGGCCATACCGGGCCCTCGTTGCTGCCCCGCCAGCCCATGGCTCCGAGCAAGCCGCCACCACCGCTGACGCCGATCATCGCCCGGCCATTGGACATTTCGTTCAGGGTCAGAATGGCGTTCGCCATTTTCAGCGGGTGCATTTCCCACGGACTGACGGCCAGCGGGCCGATCAGGATCTTCGAGGTCGCGGTGGCCAACGGTGCCAACGCCAGGAAGGCGTCGTAATTCATGTGATAGTTGGATGACCAGACTGCACGGATGCCCAAGCGTTCGGCTTCGACACCAATCTCGGCCACCTGGGCCGGTGACAGGTCCGGTTCGAGAATGATATCGATATCCACGGTCAGTCCACTGGTTTGAAGTCAGGTCCGTTGATGTACTCGTACAGCGCGGCAATTTCCTCATCACTGAACACGCCGTAAAAGTCCGGCATGTCCTCGCTCGCGCCTTCCATGAGTTCCCGGAAGCGCTCTGGTGTTCCATCAAAGGCTTCTATCGGTGCGGAATTATCGCCGTGGCAGTTCACGCAGAATTCCTCGAACAGCTCGCTGCCGTCCGCGTGGCCGGCTGCTGGTAGCAGCGTGAAGGCAAGAATCAGTAGCCAGTTTTTCATACGTTCTTCGTGCGCATATCGGCAATGGAAATTTCCGGGTGCCAGGTGTAATCGCCGACACCACCCCAGCGTTCGGCATGCACGTCCAGCAGGTACGGGCGCCCGTCACGCATGGCCCGTAGGCCCCGCTTGATGGCACCGGCAAGCTGGCCCGGTTTTTTGACGGTTTCCCCGTCGATCCCGTGGGACTTGGCCCACATCGCAAAGTCGACGTTCGGGTTACCCAGGTAGGTCGCCATATCTTTCTTTTGCCGCGCCTGCGGACCCTTGCCCGCGCGCTCAAATGCCCAATTCATATTGTAGGCTCGATTGTTATAGATCACCGTCATGACGGGTGCGTCGTAGCGCGACAGGCTCCATAGCGCATTCTGGAACATGAAGGCGCCATCGCCGGAAATAGCAACGACCTGCCGGTCGGGCTGCGCGAGCTTCGCGCCCAAGGCCACGCCTGTAGCCCAGCCAAGCACCTCACCGGGCGGCGGGCCAATCTGCATTTTCCGCCCGTGACCGGCGTCATACCAGCCTGCCACGTCGAACAGGGATTCCGATACCACGATGGCATCGTCGTCCAGCATGGAATCCAGTTCCATGGACAAGCGGGGATAGGTGATGGGTTCCCGATCCCAGAAACGTTTGGCCCGCGAGAATCTGCGGTCCATTTCCTTCCGCACCGCCTCTACCTTGGCCGGATAGCGCTCGCTTTTTATTGTTGCCAGCGCCTGTTTGCTCAGCAGGCTGTTCACGGCTTCCGTCAGATCGACGATCGCCTCCCGCGCATCGGCAACAATGCCCAGATCAGTGGGCCAGGACATGCCGAGCATGTCCGGTTCCAGGGAGATGTGTACGACTTTCGCATTCTCCGGCGGTGGCCCGGTGAGGACGTAATGGCCTTCGTCCGGCATCTGGCTGCCGATCACTAGCATCAGGTCGGCCTTGCGCATATAGGCGGAGAAACGTGAGAACCAGCCCAGGGAAAGTTCATGCCGTGTCGGAAAGTCGGCGAAGGGGCTGAGGCCCTGCATGACCGGCGCGCCCACCAGTTCTGCCAGTTCGATGAGTTCCGCGCAGCCTTTGGACTTGGTGACTTCCAGCCCGACCACCAGCAGCGGATTTTCCGCTTCGATCAGCATTCGGGCAGCCTGCTCGATCAGTTCAGGTTTGGCTTTGACTCCGGCTGCAACCTGAAAGCGGTCTTGCGGCAGGATCGTCGCTTCAGACTCGACGTCATTCAGGTCCTGGGTCATCTGCAAAAATACCGGGCCGCCCGGAGCCGTGCGTGCCACCTTGATGGCCCGGCGCGTGAATTCCGGCACGCGCTCGACCTGGTCCATCTTGTAGCTCCACTTCATGAACGGGTCGAACACCTGCTCCCATTCCACCAGTTCAATGTTGCCGCGCCGGTTCGAGCTGTCTTCGCTTTCGCGCGCGGTCAGGACAATCAACGACGAGCGATTGGCCATCGCGTTGTGAATGTTGCCACCCGCGTTAGTCAGCCCCGGTCGTGGAATGACAGTGACGCCGAGTTCGCCGCCTGAGGCAATGTGATAGCCCTCGGCCATGGCTATGCACTGGCCTTCATTGGTGCCAAGAAAGTTTTTCATGCCCGGGCGGTTTACCAGGCCATCATAGAAACGATTGGTACCGCCACCGCAGCCGTGAAAGATGTATTTGACCCCGGCTTCCTGCAGGGTCTCGAAAATCATCTCCGTGCCATTCCCTTTGAACACGCGACTCAGGGTCTCGTCAAGGTCTTCGTCGGATACGGTCTCTGCCTGCGCATCCGAGAGGCTGGCGATCAGCATTTCGGCCGAGGCAAGGGAGACGCCGAGGCCACCAAGTTTGTTGATGAACCCCCGGCGGCTCAGTTGCTCGTCGAGATACTGCCTGATCAGCGCCCGCATATTGTTACCCCCGCATTGACGTCGGACTTATTCACGCTATGACTCCCGCGTCCGCAGCTTGGCCAGTTCCTGAACCCGTGCCATCCTAGTTCAGCACAGGCAACGGCCATGCACTGCTGCAGTATACTGATCGTGTTAGCAGTGAAATAATTGCATGAATGGTTGCCCAAACACCGGGCAGCCGCAATATATCGGGCAGACAGACTTGGGCATAACACGTAGGGGGCTTATCTATAGCGGCGTCGCCATTGGCGGCGGGCTGGTGGTGTATTCCGCCTCGCGCATGCTGGATACCGGTGGGGACGGCGATGCACGCACAAAATTTGCGGCCACCACGCCGGACCAGTTCGGGCTCAATGCCTGGATCAAGATTGCGCAGGATGGGCAGATCACCTTTGCGGTGCATCGGGCCGAGATGGGGCAGGGCATCACGACCTCCCTGCCCATGATCCTGGCCGAAGAACTTGATGCGGACTGGGATCGCATCAGCTATGAGTTCCCGCCGGGCGACAAGGATTACTACAACTTTGGCGTCATGGGTCGCGGCCGGCCATTTGGTGACGCCGAGGGGCTGTTTCCGGAACTGGGTACCAAGCTGCTGCGGCGTGTATTTCATGCACGCGGTGATTCCCTGACCCTGAGCAGCACCAGCATTATCGATGCCTATGACACGCTGCGCCCGGCTGGGGCGGCAGCACGAGCGATGTTGATCTCGGCCGCCGCCGAGAAATGGGGCGTGCCGGCGGAGCGACTAAAAACCGAGCGCCATCGGGTCATTGATCCGCAAACCGGCGAGTCGGCTGATTTTGGTGAGCTGGCTGAAACCGCGGCGACGGCAGAACTGCGAATAGAAGCCGTGCCCAAGGCACGCACGGACTACACGCTGATTGGCCGCAACGTGCAGCGACTCGATATCCCGGCCAAAGTCGATGGTTCGGCGACCTTTGGTGCGGACATCAATCTGCCCGACATGCTTTATGGGGCGGTCGCTTATCCGGCCGTGGTTGGCAGCCAGGTGCAGGATTTTGATGCCAGCGCAGCCCTGGCGATGCCGGGCGTCGAAGCAGTCGTGCCCCTGGGAGAGAAAGCGGTCGGCGTGCTGGCAAGCAATACCTGGGTTGCGATGCAGGCTGCGAAGGCAGTCCGGATAGAGTCAGTCCCGCTGGCAGGCCCGGTTGATTCTGCGGGCCTGCATGCCCGCTACGAAGCGTCGCTGGATGATCCCGAGGCCACGATATTCCGGGACGATGACGAGGTGGAACTCAGGCTCGCGGATGGGCCGGTTTCATCGGCCACCTACCAGTGGCCGTTTCTTGCCCATGTGTGCATGGAGCCCATGAACTGCACGGCCTGGTTCGATCCCGAGCAGCAAAAGCTGAACGTATGGGTGGGTACCCAGGCTCAGACCCTGGCGCAGCAGATGGCCGCGACGTCGGCAGGCCTGGAGCCGAGCCAGGTAACCGTGCATCGCACATTCCTGGGTGGTGGTTTCGGTCGCCGGGCGGAGATGGACTTTGTGGAGCGGGCTGCGGAGGCTGCCATGCAGGCGCCCGGCAGACCCGTGAAGCTAAGTTACTCTCGCGAACAGGACGTGCAGCACGACATGTACCGGCCCGCTGGTGTCATGCGACTCAGTGCGCGTGTCGGCGATGCGGGTGTCATTTCCGCCATCGACATTCGCCTGGCGACGCAGTCGGTGGTCGCCAGTTTTGGGGGTCGTACGCCGTCGCCTCGCCCCAGTGATGCGCGGCGTGACAAGACCGTGTCCACCGGCGCCTATAACCTGATCTACGATGCGCCCGCCGTCCGTCTGGCCTTCGTCCCGCAGGACTTGCATGTACCGGTCGGATACTGGCGCAGCACCAGCACCTCCTACACGGCGTTCTGCATCGAGAGTTTCATGGACGAACTGGCCGCCGAGCAGGGTATGGACCCCGTCGCTTTCAGGCTGGCTAATCTCGCTCCCGATTCACCGCGCCGTGCCGTGCTGGAGATGGCGGCGGAGAAGGCTGGATGGGGCGAATCTTTGCCGGCCGGTCGTGCGCGAGGTGTTGCCCTGTTCGAGAAAGCAGAAACCTGCATCGCCCAGATTGTGGAGATATCCGCAGACGATGCCGGGGAGCTGAGCATCCACCGGGTTGTCTGTGTTGTCGATCCTGGCCAGGTCGTACACCCGGACACCATTGTCGCGATGATGGAAGGGGGGATCAATTTCGGCATCGACGCGGCGATCAACGGCGAAATCACCTTGTCCCAGGGTCAAGTACAACAGGACAATTTTGTCAGCTACCCGGCCCTTCGGCTACGCGAGCTCCCCGACATCGAGGTGCATATCCTCCCGCAAGGCGGACGGCCCGAAGGTGTCGGCGAGACTGCCGTACCCGGTCTGGCACCAGCTATTGCCAATGCCATCTATGCCCTGACGGGCAACCGCGTACGTCGTCTGCCCCTCGGCAGGAAGCTTAGCTAAGCACCCGCGTTCGTCAGACCGTCGGCCGAACGTTCGCATTGAGGCGGAACAGGTTCATCGGGTCGTACTTGTTCTTGAGTTCCACCAGCCTGTCGTAGTTGCTGCCGAAGTTCGCCCGCACGCGCGCATCACCCTCGTCGCCCATCATGTTGTTGATATAGAAGCCGTTGGTGTACGGGTACATCTTCTTCCAGTCGGCGCGAATCAGCTCGATCCATTCCTCTTGCTCGTCCACCTTTTTGCGCCAGGAGCCGCCGAGTACGACCTGCGCGGCCGCATCGCGATTGGCGTAGGCAGTCGCGCCCATGTCGATTTCGCTGATGGCACCGCCAACCTGGGTGAAGTTGACCGTCTGGGTGAAAGGCTTCGGATTGTTCAGCGTGCTGACGGCTGCCTCTACCAGGCCCGGCTCGATAGTCTTCATGAACCCGGCTTTCTGATAGTACTGCTGACCATGCGGCACATTCCGGTCCGTGCGCTTCTGCAGGTCGATGTATTTCTTGACGGCAATGTCATCCCGCTGCGGTTTATCGAAAGCCCGCATGGGTTCGATGACTTTCTCACCCGCTGCAGGATCACCCGCGTAAAAAATTGACATGTTGATAAAGCCCTTGCCATTCGGCAGGCAAATGGCCGCAATACTGGTTTGCAATTCCTTGGGGGCGGTGGTGATCCAGTCGGCATAGAAGTTCAGCACCGCTTCGGATTTCTCCAGCGGAAAGACCAGGGCGCCAGTCAGGAAGTCCGTGCCTACCGGGTGCAGTTGGTACTCGAACTGGGTAACCACGCCGAAATTGCCGCCGCCACCGCGCAGGGCCCAGAACAGGTCGGGGTTCTCACTGACATTCGCCCGCCGGAACTCGCCGTCCGGCGTGACGATATCGAAGTAACGGGTGTTATCCGCGGTCAGTCCGTAGACACGGCTGAGCTTGCCAAAGCCCCCGCCCAGGGTCAGGCCGGCTGCGCCCGTGTGGGAGACGACGCCGGCCGGGGTGGCCATGCCGAACTTCTGGGTCGCTACATCCACGCCGCCTAGCAGGACGCCCGGCTGGACTTTTGCCGAGCGGGCCTCGGGATCGACACTGATCGCCTGCATCTCGGTCAGATCGATCAGGATGCCACCCTCACAGTTGGATTTGCCGGCGACACTGTGACCGCCGCCGCGCACGGCGGTCAGCAACTCGTACTCGCGTGCCAGGTTCACGGCCGAGGATACGTCCGAGGCATCCACGCAACGCACGATGAGGGCCGGGTGTTTGTCGATCATGCCGTTCCAGGACGCGCGTGCGGCATCGTAGCCTTCGGTGCTGGGCAAAATCACATGACCGTTCAGGGCTGCTTCGAATTCAGCGGCTACGGCTTTTTCGATCACTGTTGAGTCGCCGTTCAGCTTGATCGCATCGATGTTCGAGTTGATTTCCGAGCTGGCTGCCCAGATAGACCGGGCCGGCATGGCGGCTGACATGGCGCCGGCAACGGCGGTCTGCAGGAAGGCTCTTCTCTTCATGTTGCTGTTCCCCAATTGGCCCGGGTGTTCGCCGGACGGTTACCCCAAGATCATTTTACTGTGCGAGTATAGCTTCCCTGCTTTGCGCAAAGAGTTTGTTCATCCTGCAGTTCAGGCGGTCTTTTGACCGAGTCTTGACCAAGAAATTACACGACACTCTGCAAGGACCGGTATCGGTGTCTATACGTATATATATCACCCGGATACTGGAACAGTTTTAATGACCGGGGGAATGTGATGTTACTGCGCCACCTGATCTTCCTGAGCATGCTGTGTTTACCGGGCCTGGCGGGCGCGGCCGCCAAGCCGCCGCCGGGCGAGGGCGCGCAGCTCGTAGACGCCATCGACGCCGCCTGGGTCAGGATTCTGAAAAGGGATGTGTTTCGGCAGCTGGTCAATAAGCACGGGCTGCAGGATGTGGCCATCAATATCGCCGATTGCCTGCCAAAGCCCCAGGTGACCTTCTATCCGGAACAGCCCACAGGCAGGCTGAAGCGGATTCTGGAAACGCAGCAGGTCAATGTGGGCTTCACCGAAGTGGGTTTAATGGATGAGGGCGCCACCGGCACGATTTTCACCGAGCTGAGCGCTGATTTGCTCAGCGCCGTGTTCGGCGAAATGGCAGATCACTATGGCTACGGCCCGATCAAGCTGAACTATGTGCCGATTCGGCCACCGTTTCCCATCACATCGACGCTGAATTCCGGCAAGATTGATATCGTTGGTCTGGTCAATGCCCTGGGTGGTGAAACGGAAGACCTGAGGCGTCGTGATTCCCGGCAGTTCACCTGCACCATGACGGCAACCCGCCAGATGATCTGGGTGAAGAAGGAAGGCGGGCCGGACTGGCAGCATGCCAACGATGCTTTTGATGACCCCGAGCTGAAGCTTTGCGTGGGCCCCCTGTCTAACCAGATGACCAACGCCTATTTCGACAAACCCGGTCAGCAGGTGAAAACAGAATACGTGCAGGATCTGAAGATTTGCCTGGGCCGGTTGCTGCGCGGGGAAATCGACGGGATGATGAGCCCCTTCACCAACGACAGTTTCTTCCCGGAAAAAATCGACACCACCGGGGATGGCAAGCCTGACACCGCGACGGCCGGAGTGCTGCGCCCCATCGATACGAATATCGTGGCCGGTACGCCACTGTGGGTCGCGGTCGACTGAGGACGCTCAGCCCGGCTGAGGAGCTGCGGCCGCCTTCCGCTCCGGCATTGGTCCCGGTGACTTCAATCTGACCAGGATGGCCAGGGTCACGATAACCAGGTTGGCGCCACCGATCATCACGAAGGGACCACCGTACATCCAGTTGTCGAACAGCCAGCCGCCGATCCACATGGCGATGATAATGCCGAGCGCGCCAAACAGACCGAAGGCCCCGACCACGGTGCCGCGCTCTTCGACCGGCGCTTCCTGACCCACCAGTGCCTGTGCGCAGGCGAAACAGCTGATCTGGCCCACGCCGAGCAAGACGACAAACGGCAGTGCCGAGCGGGCCAGCGGATCATCGACCAGGCCCATGGCCATGAAGCCGACGGCCGCGAGGCTTGAGCCGATCGCCATGGCGGTCGCACGATTGAAGCGGTCGATAATGATGCCGATGAATGGCGACCAGACGCCGGCCGCGAGCGTTGCGAATACAAACAGCAGGGTGCCGCTCTTTAGAGCTTCCGCATTACCCATACCCTGGTCCAGTCCGGCGCGGGTCCCCCACAGAACCGTAAAGGTGCCGAGAATCACCAGGTCACTGCGCCCCACAAAAGCGGAGGCATACGACAGGGCGATGCGAGGGTTGCGCGCGTGTTTGAGACCGCTGCGCAGCAGGACTTTCAGTGGCGGGCGATTTTCTGGTTTAGCGGGTGTGCCGCCCTTCAGACCCAGCCGCAGCAGGATGCAGGCAAAGGCCACCGAGCCGGCAGCAATCCAGAAGGTATAACGACCGGCAGTGACGGCCTCCATGCCTTGGTTCTGGAAAATCTCCGGTAGCCGGCGAAAGATATCGGCAACAAAAATCGAGCCGAGGACGATCATCAAAGACGAGAGACCGATCATCTTGCCGCGGGATTTTTCCTGCGGGTAATCGTGAGTGATCGTGCCCAGCATGCCGGTTGCGCCGGCCACACCCGCAGCAAACAGGAAGCGATAGATGGCCAGTTCATTGAGAGAGGTGGCCAGCGGATAGAGTACATAGCCCAGGGCCATGATCAGCAGGCCGCCCACCATCACAGCGCGCCGCCCGATCCGGTCTGACAGGATGCCCGCCACCGGCATCAGCAGCAGCAGGGAGACCTCGTTGATGATCTGCAGCATTCCCGTGGCCGCACCCTGCTCATCTTTTGGAATGCCGAGATTCTCGATCAGGACAAAGGTGTTGCCGA
The DNA here is from genome assembly GCA_937921935.1 of uncultured Gammaproteobacteria bacterium. Lineage (GTDB taxonomy): Bacteria > Pseudomonadota > Gammaproteobacteria > Steroidobacterales > J054. The sequence continues at coordinate 39,189 of CAKZWQ010000065.1, forward strand.
TGTTGATGAAGATCATGAAGCCAATGGTGACGAAGGACGCCAGCATGAAGGCTGACGCATTCATCCGGCTGATCCCCGGCGACAGGTTGATCGGTCCGAAGCGGATGGATTCAGGCATTGCTATTCGTCAAACACGCCGAATACGCTTTCACCAACGGTTTTTCCTTCAGCGCGCGCCTTGTCGATGAGCTTCTGCGCATAGGTCCAGTGATTTTCCTGGTAGCCGGCGCCCCATTCGGTGGGGGCGTAGGGATACTCCAGGAACTGCGGATGATTTTTCTCCATGTAGGTGCGAATCTTCGGATCAATGTCATCGACACCGTTCTGGGTCGTGAAGGCCTGGCTGTGATAGACCACCACCCCAGGGCGATTGCCCATCTCAAAGAACGGCTCCCACATGGAGATCCGTCCCCAGGCCGTGTGGCAGGGCACGCGGGTATTTTCCGGATCATCCAGCGCTTTCATGCTGCCGTTAATCGCCCAGAGTTCACCGGTCTGGTAAACGTCCTGTTGTGAATGCAGCGGGTAGTCCTTGCGGGTCAACGGATTGTTGCCCGGAACCGGCGGACGAAACACGTCGAGCTGGAACACCAGGTTGTCGCCGTTGATGAGGTAAGGATACGGGGGCGCGAAGGGGCCCTTTTCCAGCGGGTAGAAGCGCTGCACCGGATCATTCAGCACATGCACGACGCGAACCTTCATGCCCGTCACCGGGTTCAGCCAGGTATCCATCACCTCGCCTGTCTTTGGATCCGTATAGAGCAGGGCCTCGCGATGATAGAAACGCCAGCCCTGCTCTTCTTCGTTGAACTCGACGCGGCTGGCGCCGACACCGTAGGTGTGAAAAGCCTCGTAGTTATTCTCGCCGGGTATCCAGATCCAGGCCTTGCCTGGAAAAATGGTGATGACAGGCTCTCCGGACAGGTCCGCCTGCAGCTTCAGCAGCGCAGTCTGGTTGTCCAGCGGCTTGCTGAGGTCTAGCGGGCCCGGGTTAAAACCGGGCGGGAGCTTATCCAGATACTTGGCCATTCTTGTACTCCTGTTCGAATTCTCTGTGGCCGCTGACAACGGCCGGTTAAGCAGCAGACCAGCCGCAGCCGACGCAAAGGCGGTGAGGCCCGCAGCGGTTTTGACAAACAGCCTCCGACTTAAGCCCATCCGCAATCGCGCCCGGCCCTGCGATCAATCCTCCGGCAACGCGAAGGCAATCAGCCAGTCGCCGACTTTCTGTGAATAGAAGATGTGGTGGCCACCGGCCGCGATCACGACAAATTGCCGTCCGTCACGCTCGTAGGTCATGGGCACCGTCATGTTCGAGGTCGGCAGTTCGGTGGACCAGACTTCCTCGCCGGTGGCGGTTTCGAAAGCCCGGAAGGTCTCATCCGAAGTCGCACCGATAAAGGTCAGCCCGCCTGCCGTCATCATGGGTCCGCCGATGCCGACCGCACCATATTCAAGTGGCAGCGGAATGCGCATCATCTTGTCCAGGGTGCCCAGGGGTTTTTCCCACATGATGTCACCCGTCGACATGTCGATGCCTGCGAGGATGTACCACGGTGGCTTGAGACACGGGGAAAACAGCGGCGAAAAGGCCTTCTCGGGACCGCGTTCCATCGAATAACCCTGAGGGACATCCGGGGTTTCCGTATTGCGCATCACCCCCGGCGGACCGCTCGGGAAACCCTGGCGCGGATCGTCCGGGTCAGCCAGCTGGGCTTCGGGCGCATCAACCGGCATCACCGAGACGAACAGCGACATGCGCCGGTAATTGGTGACCAGCATGTTGGTTTCCGGGTCGTAGGCCCCGCCGCCCCAGTTATTCACCATGCCGGGGTGAATCAGCAGGCCGCGTTCGGAAGGCGGTGTGAACAGCGTGCCGTGATCGTAATTGTCGTAGTTTTCCTCGCACTTGCCCTTGTCCCAGAATGTGTAACCCCAGGCATCGTCCTTGGTGGTGATCATTTCGTTCAGCGGGCGTGGCTTGACCGGGAAGGGCTGGGTGGGCGGCAGATACTCGCCGGGCAGGCCGCCTTCGGTGTCCACCGGCTGTTCCTTGACCTCGAACAACGGTTCGCCCGTCTCGATATCAAACATGAAGGTCAGGCCCTGCTTGGTGAGCTGAATGATCGCGGTTTTGGTTTCGCCTTCGTGCTCGACTTCCACGACCATCGGCTCGACGGCCGTGTCCCAGTCCCAGATGTCATGGCGCACGACCTGGTAGTGCCAGACCCGTTCACCGGTCGAACCGCGCAGTGCGACCGTGGAGTTGGCGTACAGGTTGTCGCCCTGCCGGTTGATGCCGTAGTAGTTAGGCGTCGGGCTGCCGGTTGGCAGGAACACCAGGTCACGTTCCGGGTCGGTCGTCATGTAGGTCCACACGTTGCCGCCGCCCGTTTCCGCCACTTCTTCCGGGTCCCAGGTTGAATAAGCGGGATCGCTCGGATCACGCGGAATCGGATCCCAGAACCACTCGAAGTCACCATTACGGGCGTTGAATGCGTAGACGGCACCGCTCGGTGCATTTGCATCGAGGAACTTGGTGCCGACAACGCTGCCGATGATTATTCGGTCGCTGACCACAGCCGGCGGGAAGTAGGTACGAATAGCGTTCACGTCATGGCCATGCGGAATTGACCCGATCGCTTCCGAGGTGTCCAGTTCGCCACCATTGGCGAAGTCCGGGCAAAGCTGACCGGTTCGTGCGTCCATCGAGAAAATTCGGCGCTCGCCGGTCACCTGGATGACCGTGTACTTGCATAACGCGTCATCGGCTGCTTCGCTGTCTTCCCATTGGGAGACACCGCGACATTTGTATTGCAGGTCAGGCAGGCCTTTCTCCACCTTCGGATCAAACTCCCACTGGACTTCACCCGTGAGCGGGTCGAGGGCTATGACTTTCCAGAATGGGTTGCAGACCACCAGGTGCCCGCCGGCCTCTTCCGGCAGCATGATCGGCACGGCCTGCAGGCCGAAGGAATTGCCGAAACGCGCCATCTTGCCGGTGTAATCGCCGGTGCGATAGGTCCACGCAACTTCGAGTTCGTCAACATTGTCCAGGTTGATCTGGTCCAGCTTTGAGTATTTCGAGCCGCCCGGCGGTCCGCCCCAGGTGGGCCAGTCTGATGCGGTGGCTGCACCGCTAAACGCCAGCAGCACTATAGAAGTAATGACAACTTGAATTGTTTTGCCCATGTTTCCCTCGGCCCTTACTGCGACTGTTCGATCATGTAATCGACCAGCGATTTGATCTCGTCATCGGACAGATCGTTGCGCGCTCCCTTTGCCGGCATCACCGTCGTGCGCCCCTCATCGTCAATCGGTGCTTCGAATCCGGCGATTGCCAGCATGTAGACGGCTTCACGCCCCTTGGCCAGCCGAATCGCCCATTCTTCTTTATCGCCCGTAACCGGTGCTCCGCCCCCGCCGTTACCGTGGCATGGCTCGCAAGAACTGACATAAACCGGCGGCTTCGACTCGGCCGGAGTCTCAGAAGAGCAGGCAGCGAGCCCGCCAAGACAGAGTGCCAGGGCCATCAGCCCCAAATGGCGTGGCCAGTCGGCCGGCATACAGGAACCAGTCCCAGGCGAAATGGCAGGTCTGCGACGCATGAGTTCTCCCCCGTTTTTCTTTTGCAGAAGTTATCGCGCGCGGCAGCGCTTCGCGATACTCCTTCCCCCGTTCAGCCGCATCCGTTTCAGCGGAACCACCTAACTTTGCCAGAAATCCCCTGATTGGCCGTTCCGCCCCGGGCTGTGCGCCCACCAAGCGGTTCAGTCCCGGACTTGGGGCTGGTGGTGCGGTGAGGCTTTGCTCTAGGATTAGGTTTGCATTGGTCTGGGCTCTGGGGTCGCGGGCCACAGCCGGTGGCTGGGGAGCTGCCAGCCATAACAAAACGGGGGAAAGCGATGAGCACCTACGGCAAATACAACCTGGTCGCCATGCTGGCCGTGCCTTTGTTCGCCATGGTCGCGTCGGTGATCGTCTTCGGGGTGCGACTGGACACGCAGATCTTCGTCTTCATCACCAATGCCATTCCCATGCTGATTGGCGGTGCGGTTTCCGGATTGTTGCTGCGCGCAGCGAACCGCACGGGCAAGAGCCGGACAGTGGCTCTGTGGCCGATCCTGGTCCCCGCCGCGGCCGGCCTGTTGTGGTACTTGATCCTCCTGCTGTCCTCGGGATCGGATGACGGCCGGGAGTTTTTTGCCGGTCCGTTCTATTTGCTGGCTGGCGCGGTGCTGATGTCGGTAATTGCTGCAATCGCGAGCCTTTTTGCGAAGCCGCAAACTGGGTAAGGGGCTGATATATATCGCCCGCGCGTTGGCGGGCACCTTGGCGGGGGCTTGCGAGCTTGTCGCCGCGGGGTATGGTGATGACTTGCGTGTCGGCGCGAAACGGATGCCGCGCGCAGGATTGTGGTAGCCCGGGAGGGGGTTTGCATGATCAGAAATTCAATTGTGGTCCTTGGGGCGGTCCTGCTGGCATCAGCTTGCGGAGCACCTGAGACACCAGAGACATCAGCGACGGGGGGCCAGCAGGCTGCAGATGCACCCCTGATGAAATATTCATACACCGGCGCGCCTTTCACCGTGATTACCGGCGTGAAGCCGCCATGGACCACCGAGTCGCGAGTAACCGGCCATTTTGTCGTACCCGAGCTGCCGCCGAACTCCAATATCGACTTTCTCGATCCGGACATCGACTTTCCCTTCGTGAATCTCCCGAAAGAATTCTCCTTTAGCGACGGCGCCCGGAGCATTACCCATGCCGACATAGTTAATGTCATGAAGAACACGGGTGACCGCATCGATCCGACTACCCACGAGGTGCGGGCGTTCTCCGTGTCGACGGACGCAGACGGCAATGTCGTGAAATGGGACATGCTGTTCGTCCATGACGTGCGTCGCAATACGTTTCTGACCGCACATAACGGCGGCATCTACGGTCAGGACCTGGTGGAAGTGGACGCGACGCACTTTGGTTGCGTCGCAACCGAGAAATGCACCGCCAACGCGAACTACACGAGCCAGGGTTCGGTGTTGCCTGATACCCAGTCCCCGGGCAAGTGGACGAAAGAACCCTGGATCGAGCCGGACGATTCGCCTGGCGAGCAGGTTGCTGACGCAGGAGACGGATCATGAGTCGCGCACGAATCAGAGCCGCTAGCTTCGTGACGCTCGGTGCTGCTTGCACCGTCATCGTGCTAGCGTTAACCGGCCAGACGCTCGATGCAGCAGTCGACGATGCCGCAACAGGCGATCTGCGGGCCGAGATGCTCGCGCGGCCACTGACGCCGAACCTCGGCGGCGACGGCACGGTGGATACGAGCGGTCCGCGGGCGTTCCGCTCGATCGTTGCTAATGCAGACAACTCGCTGGTGCAGCCGTTCCTGTTCGGCCAGCGTATCTTCGACGTGGTCTGGGATCACGAACCGGTTATCAATCCTACGATCGACGGGCTCGGCCCGATGTTCAATCGCACGGCCTGTCGCGAGTGCCATGAGGGCAACGGCCGAGGGCACCCACCCGAGTACGTGGGTCAACCAATGAAGTCCATGCTGATCCGACTCAGTGTCCCGGGCGAAGATCAGCATGGCGGACCCAAGCCGGTGCCGAATTACGGCGACCAGTTGCAGGACCGCGCGGTCAAGGGCGTTCAGCCGGAAGGTCGCGCGATCATCGAGTATGAAGAGATCCCGGGAACCTTTGGCGACGGCACGCCCTATTCACTGCGCAAACCGACGCTGAAATTTGTGGACACGGCCTATGGCGATCTGCCATCCGACATGCTGGCATCGCCGCGCGTCGCGCAGCCAGTCATCGGTCTCGGGTATCTGCAGGCGATCCCGGATGAAACGCTGCGCGCGCTGGAAGATCCGGACGACGCCAACGGCGACGGGATCTCTGGGCGCGTCAATATGGCCTGGGATGCCGTCACCCAGACGATGATGCCGGGGCGGTTCGGCTGGAAAGCCAACGTGCCGTCACTGCGTCACCAGAGCGCGGGCGCCGCGCTTGGCGACATGGGTCTGACCTCTCCGGTATTCCCGGCAGAACTGTGCGAAGCCGGGCAGGCCGATTGCATCGCCGAAGCATCCCGGATCGCCGAGACAGGCGATTCACCGGACTTCCTCGAGGAAATGCTGACGCCGACCGAGTGGTACATGTACCTGATCGCCGTGCCGCGCCAGCGTAGCCCGGAAGAGCCGGCCGTCCAGCGCGGTGAACAACTTTTCCGCGGTGCCGGTTGCGTTGGCTGTCACATGCCGACGCTCGAAACGGGTGTCGGCAAGTTCCCGTCGCTGTCTAACCAGCAGATCCACCCATTCACGGACCTGCTGGTGCACGACATGGGTGAGGGGCTGGCGGACGGCCGACCCGACTTCGGGGCGAGCGGTCGCGAGTGGCGCACGGCGCCCTTGTGGGGCATCGGCCTGACCTACGACGTCGGCGCAGAGGAGACCTATCTGCACGACGGTCGTGCGCGCAGCATCCCCGAAGCTGTGTTGTGGCACGGCGGTGAAGCCGAAGGGCCGCGCGAAGTCTTCAGGAATATGAGCAAGGACGAGCGGGACGACCTGCTGGCCTTCCTGGGTTCGATTTAAGTCTGCGCTTAAGTCGTCGCTTCTTGCACACCAAGACCATGAGCCTGCGGCCAAGCAACAGTATCTTGCTGTTGCTTGCCGTGGCTCTATTCTGGTCGCCGCTGCCTGCCGCGGAAATCTACAAGGAAGATCCGGGGCCTTACGAGGTCACAACCCTGAACAAGGTGGTACTCACGGATCCCGAGCAAGAGCGGGACGTGACCCTGCGCGTGATCTTTCCAAAAGGGGAAGGGCCGTTTCCCCTGGTGGCCTATTCCACGGGTATGTTCTGTGTGCCGCAGCTGTACGACCGGATCCTGACCCACTGGGCGTCGCATGGCTACGTGGTGATTCAGCCGAATCATCTCGACTCGCCCAACAACGAAGAGTCACTGAAGCCTGCGCAGTACGACATCGTGCTGGCTTCCCGGGCACGGGACATGGGCTTCATCCTCGACTACCTCGACGAAATTGCCGCTGCCGCAGAAATCGAGGGGCGGATCGATGCTTCGCGGGCTGCGATCAGTGGCCACTCATTCGGTGCGGTGATCTCGATGATCAAGACGGGCCTTTACGTGAAGGAGTACTACAAGGGCCCCTGGGGTGATCCCTACGATGATCGTTTCGACGTGGCGGTGCTGATGAGCGGTGTTGGCTACGGCATGAAAGAGATCGAGGACAACGCCTTCGAGGGGCTGCGCAAACCCCTGATCGCCACTGGTGGCTCTAACGACGTGGGCCGCGTTAATCCCGGCGGCATGACCGGCACGGAATGGCGCATGCAACCCTTCCTGCTCGCACCCATCGAGGGCGATAACTACTCGGTCATTACCGAGGGCACGGATCACTACATGGGCGGTTTGATCTGCAACGACAAGATGGGTGGTGAGCCTGACTACGAAGCCGTCCGGGTAGTGCGGGCCATGACCACGGCCTTCCTGGATGCATATATCAAAGACGATGCGCAGGCGATGGATTACCTGCGCGCCACGGATCTGTCAGCCAGCACTAATGGCTACGCCAGGCTTAGGCAGCGATAGTCCCTTCTCTGCGGCTCCGGGATTGATAGCGGCGTGCTGTCAGTAGTCCTGGCTGCAGCCACGCACGTGGTATCCGGTGCGAGCCCGCAGACAACCGCATCGCCCCCCGAGGTATTCAGCTTCGAGTCCGCGGGCATGCAGCTGCAGGTCGAAGAGGTACACAAGGCCGACGGTGTGGTCTGGGCCATGGACTTCATCGACGAGCAGACCATGGTCTTCACGCTGCGCGATGGCCAGTTGCAGCTGATGGACTTGCAGGATTTTTCGGTGACATCAATCCCCGGTGCGCCCGAGGTGCAGGTGTCATCTAGTGGCGGATTGTTCGATGTCATGGTCGATCCGGACTTCGAGAATAATCGCCAGCTTTATTTCACCTACGTAAAGGCGGTAGCTGCTGGTGGCGCGACGGTGGCAGCGCGCGGCCGACTGAAAGATGGCAGGGTAGTCGGCTTGGAAGACCTGTTCGTCGCCAACAATGCGAGCGACGAACTCGCACACTTCGGCTCGCGTATCGTGATGGATGACGATCGTTTTATCTACATCACCGTGGGCGATCGTCACATTCCGAACAATGCACAAAATTTGAGCAGTCACGGTGGCAAGGTCATTCGCCTGCACGATGATGGCCGTGTTCCGGAGAGCAATCCCTTCGCCGGTCGGGACGATGCGGCGCCCGAGATCTGGACCTTTGGCCATCGCAATCCGCAGGGCCTGACTATCGATCCGGCGAGCGGGCGGATCTTTGAACAGGAACACGGCCCCACGGGCGGCGACGAGATCAACATACTCGTTAGAGCTACCAATTACGGCTGGCCCGTCATTACCTACGGCAAGAACCTGTGGGGTGGTCAGGAGGCAGAGGGTACGGCTCGCGAGGGCATGCAGCAGCCTTTCAAGTACTGGGTCCCGGGTAATGCGCCGACGGGGCTGAACTTTCTTAACGGTGATCGCTACCCCGGGTGGCAGGGCAACCTGTTCGTGGCGACCTTGCGAGGTCCCATCGAGCGAATCCAGTTGGAAGATGGTGTGATCGTGGCCGAGGAAAGGCTGTCGCTAAAACCCATGGATCGCATTCGCGACATCGTCTCAGGGCCCGATGGCCTGTTGTACTTCGCCACCGAATCCGGTCGGATTGCCAGGATCGTGCCGCAAGGCAACTGAACGTCGGCTTTCGGCCAAAAGCCTAAATGCCCCTGCCTGCGGTCGTATTCAGGCTCTGCTACGACGCATCCAGCCGAGCAACCCTAAAGCCGAACCAAACAACCAGAATGCGGCGGGGACCGGCACAGGTGACAGGCTAAAGCTGGCCGTGGGCACGTAACTCGTGATCCAGTCCTCGTAATAGGCGGTGGACATTCCAACGGTCCAGTACCCATCAGACCATTCAGGTGTCCCGGCTGGATTGAGCAGATCGTTCTCGTCGAATATGAACGAGTTGATGCCGGCTACTACTTCACCGTCGCCGTAATCGAGCCACATGGCACCACCACTATCGCCGGGTGCGCCGCCTGTCGTGCTAAAGGTGCACAGGAACATGCTGAGAGAACAGTCGTAAGGAAAACCTGGGTCAAAGCCAGGTGCCGGGGGGCCGAAGGGATCTGTCGCGGCAGCGCCAAACCGGCGAAGTATCGGTTCATTGGGATCCAAAGCGCCATCGACAGCAGTCAGGCCATATCCAGTCAGAGTTGCCGTCGTCGGCAAGCCTAAGTCGACATCGACGTTCGATAACGTGGCGAAGGAAGCATCGACAACGCCCGGGATCGGGACAACAGGATCAATCGCTGACAGCTTGATTAACGCCAGATCGTCGTGGAACTGACCGGCAACATAGTTATGGTGAGGAATAACCTGATCGATAAAAAAGTAGACGCCTTCAGCGCCAGTATTGGGATCGCCCATGACGATGAATGCTGGTGAGTCATCGACCACATGTGCGGCTGTCAACATCCATTGGGAGTCAAGGGCAACGACGCTACCCAGGGTTCCGCCCGATCCAACTAAGTAACCTACCGATGAGTAGGTATTGGACGCATCTATGCTTCCAAGGACAATTGCTTGTGCATTAGAAGTGAGTGCCAGGCAAAGGAAACAGTATCGGATTATTTTTTTTATCATATCCAGTCTTCCTGCTTTACCGGCTGCTTTATGGAAAATATTTAGACACCGGGGCGCCATGAAGACAAAGCGCGCAACATATAACAACAGACTTTATAGAAAGACACTACCGATCAGAGCACACTTTTTCATAATCGGTGAAATAAGGTCGAACCAAATTTCTTGGAATGAAAGGCAGAAAACGCGGTTCGACTCCAATTACGCTGATCAGCGGTGCCGATAGTCAAGCCGTCCGTTTGTGATGGCGGCCATATCCGCAGTCAGCAGAAACTCCCTGGCCGCCGGGTCCTCCTTTATATAGGCATCCAGGAAGGCCGTGGTCATGGCGCCGACTATGGTGATCGCCCCCGGGTCCGGCTCACCACTGTCTTCGCGCTTGCACAGCAGGCCACCGAGGAAGTGATTGGCGTCGGTCAGGATGACGGAGTATTTGTCGCCGGCGGGTGACTGCTGGTAGGTAATGCGCCGGAACTCCGCCGGCGACATGGATGGGTCATAGCCGCGTCCCACATCGGCTGTGCCACCCGTCGCCATCAGCGGCAAACGCAGGTTGCTGTAGGGATTCTCGCCCAGTTCCGGGCCGTCGCCCGGGGCGCTAAGGACAATCAGTGCCTGGAAGCGCTCGTCGTAGGGTTCCCCCCAGGGTCCCTGGAACTCCGGCTTGACCTTTACGCCGGCTTTCATGGATGCGATGCCGGCGCCGAATGAATGTCCGGCTACCGCCCGGCCTTCCGGCGCGATCCGCGACGCGATATTGGCCTGCTGACCTATGTCATCCAGTGCATCCAGCGCGAAGGATACATCGCGAAGGCGCGTCGGCATCAGCATGTCCATGTTGCTTCGGTCAAAGGGTTTAGCATTGTCGGGCGAGTCCATATGGGTTGGCTCGATTACCACGTAACCATGGGATACCCAGTGCGCGGTGATCCCGTCATAGGTACGCGCCGCACAGAAGCCGCCTGAAGAAAAGGCCACGACTGGAAACGGACCGTCACCATCGGGGTACAGGACACGAAAAGAAACCTCGCGCTGCTGAACCGGGTCTGTCACCACAATGTTGTCCGCAACCTTCACATCGAAGGTGCCCTGTCCGGCCTTGTACAGTGACTCACCACTGGCATTGATGGTTAGCAACGCCAAGATAGTTGCCGCAAGCCGCACCGGGGACCGACCTGTTAGCGGCAAACGGCCTCCCAAACGTCCCTTAGATTGCATCGCAGCCTCCGCCCATCCTTAAAATCACCTGAAAACACCTTTCCTTTATTGCCCTGTGTCGGGCCACAATACCGCTGAGAATCAATCTCGCAGACGACCAAAAAATACAAATCCCCAGCGCGGATAACGCTGATGATGCGTAGCTGCATCGCGTAAGTCCACCGTTGTCAGAAGTACGCGTTCTAGCAGGCGTTTACCCTCGTGTTTCACCCCCTTCAAAACCCTTTAAACAAGGTTTTGCGTCGCCTAAAGATAAACTGGATCAGACCCCGGATTTGGGCGGGCTTGTAGTTGATCGCTTTTTCGGTGTGCCACCAGAATCCAAATTGTCTGCTGATGTTCACACAGTTCCAGTTGCGACATAAGCGTAGTTACGCCATGAAAAGGAGAGCTAACTGTGATGCATTTCACACTCTTTTCCAGCAGCCACTCGTTATGTCTGCGGCTTAATGAACACCGAAGCTAGCAGCCAATTATGACAACGTTCTAACTCTTCAACTGAAATGCATTGATTCTTCATGCAACGAAGACAAGCCGTCTATTAAATAGCGTTATCAATAAAATAATAACTAAGAGGGCGGATCTTGAATCTGAGTCCGCGCCGATTTATGAGGAAGTTAGCCCGGGTTACCGGCCATAGGCGAACACTGGCAGTGATAGCGGCTCTTGCCGTTTTAACGGCAGGATTTCTTTTATTCATGCCGGCCACGCCGCAAGAAAGTGCAACGGTTTGTTCATCAGGCGTTGAGTCGGCTGCCTGGGTATCAGGTTCCTGCATTGCTGAGCACGAGGCCACAGTAGTTCAAGGGTCCACAGTAGTTCCGGTACCTGAACCGGCCCGGGAAAGCACCCAGGGTTTCGCCACTTCGAGTAAGCGTGAGTCAAATCAGACTGTATATGCCAGCACGAACCTGTCTCGTGCAGCTCAAGCAAAGCTTGCGACAGCCGAGCAACTTCGTCCCCGATACACGATCGCGGAGCTTTGTCAGCAGGAGGCCATCTCCTCAAGGTGGAGTTGCCGCATCGATGGTCAAAACAACGAAGCGGATTTCTCAGGCCGCAGCCGCGCTCGCGAAGACGCCGTCGGAAAGAGTATCTCTGGCTATGTATTGAGCGCCGAGGGCCCCGGGCTCGGTGGACTAACAATTGTCGCAACGTCTTCTCGACTCAAGGGTGGCAGCCCCAAAGATGGTGCGACCCTGCGTTTTCGCACGATGACTGATTCCTTCGGCGCCTACATTATCGACGGTCTCCCGGACGGGGAATACACGATTCGCAGCAGTGCCCGTGGTGCTTACCCGTCGGCCCGCATCTCCGCTCGGGCGGGCGTGAATTACGCGGATCTGGTGATTGCCAGGAACTCACCGACTGTTTTATCGGGGCAGGTCGTCAGTGATACGGGTGAGACTCTCGAGGGAGTCACGGTGGTGCCCACGACTCTGGGCCAGGCCAGCGTAATGACAAATGATTTTGGCCGCTTCCGCGTGCCCGTGTCCCTGGCGCCAGCGGTAACTGAGGTGGCCCTACGTTTTCAGCGGCCCGGTTATCGTGAACAAGTGGCGCGCGTGCCGCTGCGGCCGGAGACCCATGCACAGACCAATGAACTCACGGTTATCATGCCGCCTGTCGAATCATGGACTTCACTGCACGGTACGATTGCCAGTCAATCCGGTGAATCCCTGGCCGGTCGGACTATTGAGCTCAGGCCGCGCTCGACAAAACTGGCCTACACCGCGACCACTGACAGCGACGGCGAGTATGAGTTTCCTGTGGTTGAGTCGCCGGCGGAGTATCGGCTGATCGTATTCGGCGGTGCCGGCTACAAGGATTATCAGCAATCACTGAGAATCACGGAACACACGTCCCGACTGGACGTGGTGGTCGAGCCTTACGAGTTCGGTGAGGTTTCAGGCCAGCTGGTCAACGTGCACGGTGAGCCCGTGCCAGAGTTTGATCTGGTACTGAGAAACACCGCTTCGCGCCGACCCAACACCATCGTCACGACGAACGAGTTTGGCAGTTTCGAGGTGCCTGCGGTACCCGCCGGCGAGCTGGTTGTAGCCAGTCAGTCCACCCCGTCGATTCTTGTCCAGGGTTTGCAGCTGGCCGCGGGCGAAAGCCTGCACCTTCCCCTGGTGCTGGACTGGGGCGAGCATGAAATCCGCGGCATCGTTGTCGACTCGCGGGGTAACCCGGTTCCCGCTTCAAGGATTCTGCTGCAGTGGTCTCACCGCGCTGGCGGTATAACGACCAGGGCGACCCGCCGGACGGCATCCGATACACAGGGCCAGTTTGCCTTCAGCAATCTCGGGCCCGGTCCCCATTCACTGCAAGTCGACGCCCAGGGCTTTCCCAGCGTCGATCTCGAACATGACCTGAGCCGGCAGGGCTATGACCTGACGGTGAGGCTGAATTAGAGAACAGGACTTCTGCAGAGCCTGAGTTAGTAGTTGGCTCACCGGCAGGAATCCAAAAACAAGAGAAACGGATATTTAGAAGCAGCAAAAACAAACCAGGCCCAGGCAACCCAGCCAAGCGAATGCTACGGGCCGTCTCCACGGGAAGCGTGGACATAAAAATGGAAGATATGGAAATGGATATTCCAAGCAATCGCCCTTCACTGAGTCAACCTCTAATCAAGGCCGGCATTACGCTGCTGGCCTGGATGTTGTTTATGCCAATCAATGGCATGGCTCAGCCCTATCTTATTGATGGCGTGGTGCCCGATGCGGGTTGCTGCACGGAATTTCCTGATCCGGCGGGCAGTGTCTCCGAACTAGGCCCGGTTAACGCCTCGGGGACGAAGCTCAGTGTGATTCACAACGAAGACGTGCCCATGCTCGACTTCACCAATCCCAACAGCTCCACTGACCTGAAAACCATCTGGCTGGAAACCTGGATAGACCCTGCTAACGACGACATCTGGCTGTACTTTGGCTGGGAACGTGACGCGAATACTGGCAGTAGCGTTATTGCCTACGAATTTCAGACGGCTGCGGTGGATCCCGCCTGCGATTACTCGGGAATCGACCAGGTTGAGCCGGAGAGTGCTGCCGAAACGGACCTAATCGCGTCCTGTAACCCCTGGGCCAACCGGCAGGCTGACGACTTCATGATCGTCTGGGATTTTGGTGGCGGATCGACCGACATTATTCTGCGGACATTTAATGGCACGGATTTTAATAGCGGGGTCAACATATCCGAATCCGGTTTTGCCATTGCTGCGCTGAATGGGGACAGCTCACGCGGTGAGGGAATTATCAATCTGACCGCGGCGATTTTTGGTGCCCAGGACTCCTGCTTCAATGTAGCCAACGTGATCCCCGGCACCATTACCGGTAACTCGGATTCGGCCGACTACAAAGACACGGTCCTGGCCGACATCCGCGGTTCGCTGACCATCTCCAATTGCGGCATGGTGAATATCACTAAGGCCACGCAACCGGCCGGTGAGTCAGGCAACTTCGACTACACCATGAACCGCCTGGGCGGCGAGGCGATCGATTTCGCCGGCAACCTGTCAGCCGGTGGAACACTCATTGATGACGGCGGCTCGACGGAGCTGACGGTGCTCCCGGGCAACAACTATTCCATCACTGAGGATCTCACCAGCGAACCGACCTTTGAGCTGCAGTCCATCGTGTGCGACAAGCCTGCGCCGGGCACAGACATCACCGACGGTACGGCAGGTTTTGAAGTCGCAGTGTCTGAGACCACGGACTGCGTGATCACCAATGAGCTGCTGACCGGCTCGATCACGGTCAAGAAGTACGTCGAGAACACGTATGGCGGTACCGCGGTACCGTCTGATTTCTGTCTCTCGCTCGGCGAACTTCAGCCCGCGCCATTCCCGGGCGATGCTGACGGTACGCAATTTACCTTTGTTATCGGTAACCAGTACTCGGTGAGCGAGGTCGCCTGTGGGGATCCCGATACGACTCCACCTGGCTATTTCCCCGAGTTTTCCGGTCAATGCTTCGACGAGTCCATCGAGGCCCGGGTCGACAAGCTGTGTGAGGTTACGAACAAGCAGAAAGCCCAGGACACGGCCGGTCTGACACTGTTCAAGACAGTGATCAACGACAACGGCGGTACCGCGCCGAGTTCTGCCTGGACGTTGAACGCAAGCCTGAAGTCGGGTTCCGCGGGGACTTGTACGGAAGCCGGCTTCAATGGGGAAGATGCCGATGACGGCAACGGCGTCAATGGCTCCCTGAGTGTGTCTGACGACCTGGCCACCTGCATATATGAACTGTCGGAAACGGGTGGCCCCGGTTCAGGCTATACGCCGAGCAACTGGAGTTGCTCTGGCGATGTGGACCTGAACGGAAACGAAATCACCATTGGCGCCACTGGCGGCAGTTGCACGATCATTAACGACGACAACGCGCCGAGCCTGACCCTGGTCAAGGAAGTGACCAACGACAACGGCGGTACCGCGGTGCCCGGTGACTGGACGCTGACGGCGGCCGGTTACGACGCCGCGTCCCCGGATGCCGGCACCTACAACCTGTCCGAGTCCGGCCCGGGTGGTTACACCCAGACTTCCCTGACCTGTTCCAACAGCGGTGACGCGCAAGTCACCACGGCCACCCTCGGCCTGGGTGAGGACGTCACCTGTACTTTCGTCAATAACGACAACGCGCCGAGCCTGACCCTGGTCAAGGAAGTGACCAACGACAACGGCGGTACCCTGCAGCCAGGCGCCTGGACCCTGAGCGCGTCTGGACCGACACCAATCTCCGGTGCGGGGGGCGCCAGTAGCGGCAGCAACTTCGGCATCGGTACCTACACCCTGGCCGAGATCGGGCCGGCTAACTACATCGCCTCCAACTGGGGTTGCGTGGGCGGCGGCAGCCAGAACGGCAATTCCATCACCCTGGGACTGGGCGAGTCGGCAATCTGCACCATCAGCAATGATGATGTTCAGCCTGTGCTGACCGTCATCAAATCCGTGACCAATGACAACGGTGGCCTGCTGAGTGTCGGCAATTTCCCGTTGTTCGTGGATAACACGTCCGTGGATTCCGGGGTCAGCAATGGCTTTAACGCTGGCAACTACACGGTCTCAGAGGCGAACCAGGCCGGCTACCAGGCGGGTGCCTGGGGTGGTGACTGTGCCGCTGACGGCTCCGTCAGCCTGTCCATCGGCGACAACAAGACCTGTACTCTGACCAATGATGACATTCCGCCTAAGCTGAAGATCGTCAAGTCCGCCGTCGGGCCCATCACAATTCCGGGTGGCGAGATCGCTTATTCGGTGACGGTTTACAACATCGGCGGTGGTGATGCGCTGGGCGTCACCCTGACGGATACCCTGCCGCCGACCGGCAACCCGACAGAGAATCTCGATCCGCTGCCGTGGACCACGACCACGGCAGGCTGCACCGTGAGCGGTGACAGCACCACGCTCAGCTGTGACATCGGTACCCTGGTCAAGGATCCGACGCCGGCGCAGATCGAAAGCGGCGACGAGGCCAGTTTCACGGTCGATCTCACCGCGGTCATCCCGGAAGATTATCTTCAGGCTGCTCCCGCCGGCGATCCCACCGGTTCCGGAACCCTGGGCAGTAATTTCGAGATTGACGGTAACCTGACCGATGAGGCGGGTACTGAAGGGCTGGACTGGGGCACCGAGGGTCTGGACCTGATGAATGTCCTGGATCCGCCCCTGACGGACCTGTCGCCTGATTACCTCAGTGACAATGCCTTCACCGACGGTGCCAAGGAGAACGATCCGGTGCCGACAGTGCAGGATGCCTCCGTGCCGCCTAACAAGAGCGATCTGATCAACTTCCTGATTGCCCAGGATGAAGTGGATGGCAATGGCTTCCTGGCCCTGGGCTGGATTCGGGACAACTCCCTGGGTACGGCCAACTTCGATTTCGAGCTGAACCAGCTCGACGTGAAGACGGCCAATGGCGTGACGCCGGTGCGGACCACCGGTGACGTGCTGATCAGCTTCGACTTCGAATCCAGTGGCAATGAAGTTTTCCTGCGACTGCGGGAGTGGAACAGTGATACGGAAAAATGGGGCCAGCCGCGCACCCTGAATATCGAGGGTACCGGCTTTGCCGCCATCAACGATCCGGAACTATTCGGCACCATACCGGAAGGGGAGCTGAACACCTTCACCGGTCAGTTGATGCCGGACCAGAGCTTCGGTGAGGCCCTGATCAACCTGACCCAGACATTCGAAGGCGATTGCCGGACCTTTTTATCTGCCTTTGTAAAGGGGCGCTCCTCGACACCGTTCACAGCAGCTTTGAAGGACTTCATTGCACCGGTCCCGGCCCTGATCGACACCTGCCGGACCATCGATGTAATAAATGAGGCCACGGCCGACGCCACGAACCCCGGGCAGGACCCTGTGTCGGACTCGGCCATCGTGGTGCTGTCGAATGACCCGCTCTATGCGGGCGATTTTGATCAGGACGGTATCCCCAACTACCTGGATCCCGATGATGATAACGACGGCTTCAACGATGACGTAGATGCCTTCCCTTACGATCCCACCGAGTGGGCAGATAGTGACGGTGACGGCGTGGGCGATAATGCCGATGCCTTCCCCTTCGATCCCACGGAGACCACCGACAGTGACGGTGATGGTGTCGGCGACAATAGCGACGCCTTCCCCAATGACCCGACAGAAACCCAGGACTCTGACGGTGACGGCGTGGGCGATAATGCCGATGCCTTCCCCTTCGATCCCACGGAAACCGTGGATACCGATGGTGACGGGATTGGTAACAATGCTGACACGGATGACGACAACGACGGCCTGACGGACGCCGAAGAAGGCATCATCGGTACGGATCCATTGAATCCGGACACCGACGGTGACGGCGTCAACGACAATGCCGATGTCTTCCCCCTGGATCCCACCGAGTCCCTGGACACGGACGGCGACGGCGTGGGCGATAACGCCGATGCCTTCCCCGGCGATCCCAATGAGTCTGTGGACAGCGACGGTGACGGCGTGGGCGACAACAGTGACGCCTTCCCCAATGACCCGATGGAAACCCAGGACTCTGACGGCGATGGCGTGGGCGACAATGCCGATGCCTTCCCGAATGACCCGACAGAGACTGTGGATTCTGACGGTGATGGCGTGGGCGACAACAGCGACGCCTTCCCCAATGACCCGACGGAAACCGCGGACACCGACGGTGATGGCGTAGGCGATAACGCTGATGCCTTCCCCAATGACCCGGCGGAGACCACCGATACCGACGGTGACGGCGTGGGCGACAACAGTGACGCCTTCCCGAATGATCCGGCGGAGACCGTGGATAGCGACGGTGATG
>CAKZWQ010000066.1 GCA_937921935.1 uncultured Gammaproteobacteria bacterium
ACCCACCGACAACCTTGGCTCACCTTACACTTTCACGGTGCAGGTCACCGATGCACTGGGCAACAAGGCTACGCAACAGCTCTCCATCCAGGTAGCGGATTGCGATTGCACCACCAGCGGGGGCTGTCACGCTGCGGGCAGCTGAAAATGGGTTCCTGCGTACGTGCGAGTTTATTATCTGCACAAGATACCGGGCATATTCACATTAATTTAAGAACCGAGACCTGTCCCCGTGCGAGTCACCGTGGACAGCTTTGGGAACGCGCGACCGCGCTATGTCTATCCCATCGTGACCCAGGGCACCACGGCCGGTGACTGGAAGGCCATCGCCAGACGGAATAATCGGATAGAGCTCAGACTGGTGCCGCCACCGCTAAAAACCCCGCGCCCAAGGCCGCGTAAATCGCCAGCTGCCGAGCCCTGGTTGCACAACCACGTTTACCCGGGAGAATAGGGCTGCCAAGCAGACAGCTGGAATACCATGAACGCCGACGACCTTCGCTGCACCAACGATCTGTCGCTATTTGAGCGCCTGCTCCAGGACAGCGATGTCAAAGGCGTGAATGAGGCCCTCGCCGAAGCCGAGGAAAAAGGCCCTGCCGGCATCCGCCGCCAGTTGCTGGCCACCTCCGTCCGCCTGACGCGTCGCATGTCGCCTGCCGTGCACGAGATGCTGGACGACTGCGTCGCCAAACTCGGCGTGGATATTCCTATTGAGCTGTATGTCTATGCGAGTCCTCAGTTCAATGCAGCCTGCGTGAAGCCGGAGGAAGGCCGGCTATTCATCATGTTTTCCTCCAGCCTCCTGGAGAGTTTTAAAGGCAGCGAACTACGTTTCGTGATCGGCCACGAACTGGGGCATCACATCTATCAACACCACGACATTCCCATCGGCTACATCCTGCGCGGGCGCCATCGCCCCAACCCGAAGCTGGCCCTGGAGCTGTTCGCCTGGTCACGCTACGCGGAGATCTCTGCCGACCGCGCAGGTGCCCACTGCGCCCAGGACCTGCAGAGCGTGGGCCGGGCCCTGTTCCGGCTGACCTCGGGGCTCAGTGATGAGGTTATTAGCTTCGATCTTGATGAGTTCCTGGAGCAGGTGGATGACATGCAGGCCGTGGATGCCGAGCCCGGCCAGGGGGCTCCCACGGCTGACTGGTTCTCCACCCACCCGTTCAGCCCGCTGCGGGTGCGGGCGCTAAAGCTCTTCCACCAATCCGAATTCGCGACGGATGGCAAGATGCCCGCCGCCGAACTGGAGGTCGGCGTGCAACGGCTGTTGGCCCTGATGGAACCCAACTACCTGGAAGGCAAGACGGACACAGCGGAGACCATGCGGCGGTTGTTTTTCGCGGCCGCCCTGGTCATCGCCAATGCAAGCGACGGCATCAGCGAGGAAGAAATCCAGGTTTTCGAGCAGTTCGTCGGCGAAGGCAGTTACACCGGCAAGGTGGATCTGGAACAGCTGGAAAATGAACTCTCGGAACGTGTCCAGAAGACTGTCGAAGTCACCAGCCCCACCCAGCGCATGCGCGTGCTCCAGGACCTGGCCTTCGTATCTAGGGCGGACGGACATCCTGATGCAGCTGAACGCGCAGTGATGCTGCGCCTGGCGCGTGACCTGGAGGTACATGATCTGTTTGTTGATCAGTGCCTGGAGTGCAGCATGGAGCTGGACTAGGCCGACGGGTCTATTCCTGCAGCTCACCCAGGCCGATATTGATGTCTTCGGTGCCGCCCTTCTCGCCCGATTCCTTCGGCGGTTTGGGCTTGGGTTTCGGTTTGCCGCCTCGCGGGGCCTGATCATCAGCCACCCGCTTCGGCCTGTCGCTCTCGGGCTGCTGGCCCTTCGGCGCTTCAATGGCGCGATCGGCGTCGTGCCCGCCGGCCCAGGACGACCCGCACCAGAACATCAACAAAACGGTGAGCAGACTGATCAAGGCTTTCATAGCAGTTCTCCGATTGGCTAACTGACGGACACAGTCTACGACTTTTGGCGCTAGACTGGATCCATAACAACCGTTCCAGGAAGCTCCGCCATGGAATACAAAAATCGCGGCCGCTCCGGCCTGAAAGTCAGCATCCTTGGCCTGGACTGCATAAATTTCCACACCATGAACGATGAGGCTGAGTCTGCCACCCTCGTGCACGCAGCCCGTCACCTAAGTATGAACCTGTTTCACGTGGCCGCCGGCCATTGGCGCGCGGACGCGGAAGGCCTTTCGGCCATGGAAGAAATTACCGGCCCGCCAGAAGAACAATTCGGGCCCGCGCATCGCCAGTGCGGGAGTCTATCGCTTTGGCAATAAACGCCCGGTGCCCGGCTTTAGCTGCCCGCGCACTGACGCATCGCCGCTTGCAGCAACTGGCCCTGCTGATCACTTGCGCCGCGCTGTTAACCGGCTGCGCGGACAACCCGCCCGCGCCGACCGACACACCAGGCTACACGCTGGAAACCCTGGTGCCTGGCAGCCCCTTGCACGGCGCCAAGGGTATCCGCTTCGGCCCTGACGGCGACCTGTACGTGTGCAGCGTCGTAGCCCAAAGCGTATTCCGGGTCGATGTCACAACCGGTGCCGTCAGCACCGCAGTGGGGCCACCCCACGGTGAATCCGACGACGTGGCCTTTGCACCCGATGGCACGATGGCCTGGACAGCCAACGCCAGCGCCGAGATACGGGCGCAGCAGCCCGGCGGGGAACCCTACGTGCTCGCGCGCCGGCTCACCCTGATCAATCCCATCGGCTATACCCCGGACGGGCGCCTGTTCGCGGCCCAGATCGGCGTCGACCGCTTTCTGGAAATCGATCCCGCCGGTGTGCAGGCACCCCGCCTGATCGCCAGGCAACTGGGCCACCTGAACAGTTTCGACGTGGTTGATGACCAGACGTTGTACGGTCCGCTGGCCGGCCTCGGCCAGGTGGCAAAAATAGAACTGGCCAGTGGTGAGGTCACGGTGATCAGCGAGGGTCTGGGCACGCTGTCGGCGGTCAAACGGAACTCAAAAGGGCAGCTGTACGCGCTGGGCTGGACCACCGGCCAACTGTTCCGGGTGCATGAAGAAACCGGCGAGGCCGAGGTGCTCACGGTGATGGAGCCGCCCCTGGACAGCATCGCCATCGATGCCGACGACATGCTCTATGTCAGCCAGCCCGGCAATAGCGCCATCATCAGGGTCGATCCGGCGACGGGCGAACAGACGCTGGTGGTCGGTGGCCGGATCGGCTTGCCCGGCGGGCTGTCGTTGACCCGGATCGATGGCAAGGAAACTCTGATTGTTGCCGACGATTTTGCAGTCCGTCATGTGGACCCACAAACCGGTGAGGTGTGGGCGACGGTGGACGTCACCGATTTCATGATCCCATCCAATGCAAGCGATGTGGTCGCGAATGAACGGGTCATTGTCATGAGCGACGTCGCCAAATCGCGGGTCACCATGCTGGACCGGCGTACCGGTTACCGGTTGCATCAGTGGCAACGCCTCGACACCCCTTATGGCCTGGTCCTGGCCAACAGCGGCGAACCCATCGTGGCGGCCTTCGGTTCGGGTCAGCTGATTCAGCTGCGCGCGGCCGACCGCCGCGCGCGCGAGGTAATCGCCGACGGCTTGCAGGGCCCGGTGGGTCTCGCCCGGGCCGGGCCAAACTCACTCTATGTCACCGAGGCTTTGGCGGGCGCCGTCTCGCGCATCGATATCAACACCGGCGAGAAGACCGTGCTCGCTCGTGGTCTGCAGCAACCTGAAGGTCTGGCCGTCCTCGCCAATGGCCAACTGGTCGTGGCTGAAGTCGGTGCGCAGCAAGTCACGGCCATCGATCCGGCAACCGGGGCGACTACCCTGCTCGCCGACAACTTGCCCATTGGCATCGCGGTAACCGGCACACCCGCGCCGGTGTATGTGCCCACCGGCGTCGCGGCCGATGCTGCAGGCGTGCTCTACGTCAGCAGTGACCGGGATCGCAAGCTGTTGCGACTGGTGCCGCAGTAGCAAGAAAAACCCTCGGGCCGCCTGGCAAGCCTGCGCACACCTGGCCGGCAATTTCCGGAACTTATGTAGAAAGAACCGGCAGATCCTGAGGGGAGTCGCCGAGACAGCAATCCTCTGTATCCCTTGCCTGCATTAGCCTTGGCGACCGAAGCGATTTAGGTCCGGTTCATTGACACAAAATCGTCATTGGCCACGTTATGATTTTGGCAAAGACTGAGCCGAATAATGAAAACCCTAATCAACAGTCTGATTAGCCTGGTCGCCTCGGTGGTCTGCCTGTTTCTCGCCGAGGGCCTCCTCGCCTTGCTGGGCTACCCCGCCGGCCCCGTTCGGCCGGTATCGCATGCGCCGAATTTGTCGGAGCTGCGGGAATCTATCGAGTACCGCTACCAGTTCATGACCAACAGCCAGGGCCTGGCCTACCGGGAAGTTCCGCTGGCGCGCACACCGGGGACGTCCCGGGTACTGGTCCTGGGTGATTCCTATACGGAAGGCTGGGGCGTGGAAATGCCCGACCGGTTCACGAATCGGCTGGAGCGACACTTCGCGGATGCCGGCCAATCCATTGAATTCATCAATGGCGGACTGGCGGCGTCATCGCCGACGGACTACGCGCGCCTGCTCGACAAAGTCGGGCTCAAGTACCAGCCCGATGCCGTGCTGATCTGCGTATTCACCAATGATGTCTACAATTCCAGCGATGCCGAGAACCCGGACCAAAGCTATGCCAAGGCGCCCGGAATCAAGGGCGTGATCAAGCGCACCTGGCCACGTAGCTTCACCCTCGCTGACGGTGTCCGCCAGCAGTGGGCCGAACCACAGGTCACCCGAACCCGGGACTTCATCAGGGACGCAACCACCAAAGCCCGGCGGATGGGTTTCAGCGAGGCACATATCCAGGCATGGCGCGACTCCTTGTCCCCGGAAATTGTGGCGGTGGTGAACACGGATCGCTTCCACGTCGAAACTCTGGCCGTCGGCCTGTTGAAACCGACGTACTGGGAAGACTCACTGGAACTGCCTAACCCGAAAACGGAACGCAAGTGGCGAAACATGGTGAAATCCCTCGATACCATCGTCGACACCGCAACCCGCGAAGACATGGAGGTCGCGCTGGTCTATCTGCCGGTGCACTTTCAGTATGACCCCGGCGCAGTATCAGCCGACCACGTAGCCATTCAGACTGGCACGGTCGTGCATGCGGCATGGCTGCAAGGCACCAGCGAGGCAGAAGGCCGGCTACAGGCCTGGGCGGAAACACGACAGGTGCCGTTCACGAGCCTCACCGAGGCGTTTCGGGCGGCGATCCCGGCGGAAGAACCCCTGGACTTTCCGCTGGACGGCCACTGGACCGCAGCCGGCCACGCCGTGGCGGCCGAAGCGATGGCGAACTGGCTGCAGGCAGACCGGGTATTCAGCGCGACCTCGCCGCCTTAACCCTGCCGCACCCCTGACTCCCAACCTTCGATAATGTCCGCCCACTTTGCATCGACGCGCGCGAAAGCGTCAGGCGCACCTTCCGTCAGCAGCGAGCGGTTCGTGGGCGGGTAGGAATCCGGGCCGCCCTCTTCGGGGAACTGGCGGGTGGCATCGATGATTACTTTGCTGGTGCGGCTGCGAGTATGCTGGCTCGGATCCAGGGGCAGACCGGGCAGGCTTTCGAAGACTTTCATGGCCGGGTGCGGTTGCCAGCGCGAGCTCACCGCGGCAATGACCTGGGAAATGTCCATCACATCCACGTCGGCGTCCACCACAATCATGACCTTGGTCACCGGGTTGAAGCGACCGAGTTTCTCACCCACGGCCAACCCCTGCCCCGGCTTCGTCTTGTTAATGCTCACGTAGGCGACATTAACTACCCGGTTGCGGTAGTACATATCCACAACCTCAGGAGCAAACTTCTGCGCAAACAGCAGCGCGGAGGCCAGGCCGGCAGCCGACACCGGGCCACGGTCGACGCCGGTGAAGCTGTTGTGCATCCAGGGATTCTTTCGATGCGTCACACGTGTGACGTTCATGTACCAGGCCATTTCGCCGCCACCCTGGTAACCCAGACCCTCGCCGTAGGGGCCCTCCGCTTCCGAGATCTGCAGCGGAATTTCGCCTTCGATGACCATCTCGGAATTGGCGGGGACCAAAAAGTCGTTGCTGTCGCTCTTTACCACTGCCAGGGCGCGGCCACGCAGCCCGCCGGCCACGGCCAGTTCATCCACCGGCTTGTTGCCGGCCCGACCCGCCGCGCGGGAACCGCTGACCAGATACACGATAGGTTCCTGGCCAATCACCAGCGAAACCTTTGCCGTCTGCTCGCCGCGATTGCGCGCGTTATCCAGCATGCGCCAGCCCGTCTGGCCTTCACCGGGACTCACGGCAATCTTGCGCGGGCCTTTCAGCTGGCAACGATAGGTACCGAAGTTAATGCCCATCTTCGGGTCTTTGGTGAACACCGAAGCCGTATTCACGTAGCGCCCGCCGTCCGCCGGATTAACCTGCATGAACGGGAAGCGCGTCATGTCGATGGCATCCCCTTCCAGAGTCACCTCTTTGCACAGGGCTTGCTCGCGACTGACCTGGACCGGGGCGATTTCCGGAAACCGGCCGCCGTTCTCCAGTGCCATCGCCATCAGATAATCACGGGCCTTACGCAGGGTGGCGATACCGCCGGCCGGATCGGGTTCCAGACCGAAGACCAGGGCTTCAGCGTCCCAGTGACCAAGCAGATTGCCCACCACCGGACCCTGCAACCACTCACCGTCGATCTTCACTTCGTCGAAGAGCACCGCCGGCGCACCCTCGGCACTATAGCGCTCGGTGAGTCGATACATCAGGGCAGTGGCTTCATAAGCATCCTGATCCACGCGTGCAATGCGCACCAGTCGACCACGAGCATCCAGCGCCGCAATGGCTTCGCGCAGAGTGTCGTAGGGGCCAACGGTCGCTGTCGATGGCGGGGTCTCGCGGGCCGCGCTGTTGTCGAGACCGCAGCCGGTCGTGGCGGCGGCCAGGCCGGCCGTGGTGGTCGCGATTAATGCGCGCCGCGATACGCGCAGACGGTCAGGTGATTCCGGTTTCTCAGTGGCCATGGTCCAGCTCCGTCAATTGCCCGGAAAACATAGCACGGCCGGAAATCAAAGCGGCGCCGCCAGTCGGTCCGACTCCCCTTTACATCCCGTCAAAGCATACTCAGCAAGCTTTTTGCACTTAAGCTGCGGCCATGCTGATCCTGTTCATGACTACCTTTGTGATCGTCCTCGGCTTCGGGCTGGTCATCCCCTTGCTGCCCTTCTATATCGAACGCGTGGGCGGCGGCCCGGAAATCATTACCCTGGTAATTGCCCTGCACTCCCTGCTGCAATTTATTTTTGCCCCCACCATCGGGCGGCTGAGTGATCGCTACGGCCGCAAACCGGTCCTGATCTGGACCATGCTCCTGGGCATCGTGTCCTTTGTGATACTCGGTTTCGCCGACAGTCTGTGGATGGTGATCCTGTCACGCAGCCTGGGTGGCCTGGCCGCCGGCAACGTCGGCGTGATCTTTGCCTATGCGACCGATGTCTCCAGCCCCGAGAACCGAGCGAAGTTTCTGGGCTACATCGGCGCGGCCTTCAGCCTGGGCTTTATGTTTGGCCCGGCCATCGGCGGCTTGCTGGCCGGCGCGGATGTGGAGAATGCGAACTTCATGTTGCCGGCCCTGTCCGGGGCCGCGCTGGCCACCATTACCTGGTTCGCCATCATCGCCTTCCTGCCCGAGAGCCTGAAACCCGAACAACGCAGTAATGCGACGGGGACAGCCAAGATTGCTCTCACCACACAACTGCGCGCCACCTTCGCCAACCACACCTTCGTGCTGCTGTCGCTGATTGCGATTCTGTTGTATGTGGCCTGGTCCTCACTGCTGGCAGTTTTCGCTTTGTGGACAAATCGTGTGCTGGAACTCGGCCCGCGGGACATCGGCCTGATCTTCATGTATTCGGGCCTGGTTGGTGCCGCCTGCCAGTTCACCATGATCGGGCCCCTCACCAAACGCTTCGGCGAAGCGAATGTGTTAATGATGACGGTGGTCGCCATGGGCGCCGGTCTGTGGATGATGGCCGGCGCGGCCACGGTGATGATCGCGTTGCTGGCCATGACCCTGATGTCCCTGTCCCACAGCATGTTTGCGCCGGTCAGCCAGAGCCTGGTATCAAAATTTGCCCAGCCTGCCGAACGCGGCTTGCTGCTCGGCGTGTTCCAAAGTGTCGGTGGCCTGGGACGCGTATTCGGCCCCATGTACGCCGGCGTGGCCTTTGCCCAGCTGGGCACGGGTTCGCCCTACCTGATCGGGGCCCTGCTGATGCTGCCCTGCGTGCTGCTGAGCATCGCAGTCGTCCGGCGACCCGCCCCGGCCTGAGCCGGGCGACCTAAGTAATTACCGAAATTCGGCCGGCTGAACGCGCCGCCACTCGGTCGGCGTCGACAATCGTTACAAAGCGTTACTTGCACACGGCACCCGGCCTGCTAGCTTATGGCTGTCGAACCCACCTCGCGCCAAGCATGAGCGAAACCACCGATAAACCCATCAGCGTAAACCGGGCCCTGTGGTTCGGCGTTGCCTTCAGTTTTTTCTTCGTCGGCCTGATCTGGCTGACCGGTGAGTTGTGGCTTCAGCCACCACCCTTCGCCGAAGAACGAGACGGCGCGATCATGCCAGGGATGTGGTACTTGTGGCAGGTGGAGGAACCCAGTGTCTGGACCCGCGTCTCCGCCTGGGGCTTCTACGCCCTGCACCAGGTGAGCATCTGGTACCTGATCTGGCGCGCCCAGACGGGTGACTACAAATACAGCTCGAACCTGCACTGGTTCAACGTCGCCGCCCTGGGTGTCAACGCCCTGTTTATTACCCTGCACCTGTTGCAGACCCACGTCTGGTACGACGGTCTCGCCCAGGATGTGCCGGAAGTCACTTCCCAGGCCTCGGTGGTGCTGGTGCTGGTGGCCATCCTGATCATGGAAAACCAGCGTCGCGGCATGTTCTTTGGCAAGAAAATTCCCTTACCGCAAGATGCCACCCGCGCGATTCGCAAGTACCACGGCTACTATTTTTCCTGGGCGATTCTCTACACCTTTTGGTATCACCCGATGGAAATCACCGGCGGGCACCTGCTGGGCTTTCTGTATATGTTCTTCCTGATGCTACAGGGCAGCCTGTTCTTCACCCGGGCGCACCTGAATCCGCGCTGGACCATTTTCTCGGAGCTCTCGGTGGTGGCCCATGGTGTGACGGTAGCGATCCTCGCCAGCCAGGAATGGGGCCGCTTTTTCGGTGGCTTCCTGGGTATGTTCGTGATCACGCAAATGCACGGTCTGGGCCTGAGCAAAGGCGTGCGCTGGACCATCGGTATTGCTTATATCGTCGCCGTGGCCATCGTCTACGACCAGACGGAGGGCATCATGGACGCTTATGAGGCCGGCCTGATCCCCTTGGTGGAATTCCTGCTGGTGGTGATCGTCAGCCTGATCGTTTTCGGACTGACGCGCATCTTCGGTAGCGTGCAGCCGAAGCCGCCGGCAGCGCCCTCTTAAGTTCGAACTCAACGAGAAGCGCGACTCACTCTTCGCCCGTGTAGTTCACTGCCATGAAGGCAGGGAAGTCCTCGCGCGTGTGCCGCTCATAAAGGGACTGCATGTGCCGAATGGGCGACTTCTCCCCTTCCTGGCGATGCAGCTTATACAAAGCTGACAGCTAAAGGATCGGTGAGGTCAGCGATTCCACCCAGGTTCCGAAGCTTCATCCCATGACTTTAATTAAGAAAAATAAACTTAAAAAACAATAGCTTATATTTTCCATGTCAGCTCCGACCGTGGCCTGTCCTACCAGTCGTTTGCTGCATCACGGCAATCGGGCCTGAAACTGTTTTCCATAAGCGGACCTACTTCACATAAGCACTGGAACCGCGTCATTAATATTTGGTTTTCCAAAGGCTTAGGCGATCTTAGTGCCTCTTACTGGCTGCCCAAAAATCCCCAATCGGCGGGACACGGCGCTGCGCTGCATATGCGTGGCCAGTGCCGTTGTATTGCCCGCGCTGGCGGCGGCCACGGCTTGGGGTAACAGTCACAGCCCTTCACTCGAGTCTAATCAGGCTACGCCGGCTGAAATCGCTGACGCCTCTGCAGGCACGCCACTCCTCACTGAAGACCTTCCTGATCCTGACCCTAAAGGTTACACCGACCAATATTTATTTGAAGGCGACGTGGCAGTCTATGACGACGGTAGCACGATCGATAACGAACCGTATGGCCAACGGTTTTTCGCTACCGACCTGATCTACTATCGCAGCGATGACGATTTGTTTGGGGACGAAACTGAGCAGGGCGGTCGTGCTCTCTGGCGACGCGAAACCCTGCATTGGGGCATCGTTGACGCGGAGCTCCAGTTTTCCAATATAGATAGCAACTATCTCGGTCGCGACGGCAATGGCACTGATGTGCTTTTCACGTTCCGACAATCCGCCATGCCGATCTCCGATATCCTGACCCTGGATAACACCTTCGGCCACCATCGCACCCGCATCAGCTCACTACTCCATAGCGGCTTTCGCTATAGACTGCCCAGCTCACCGATACTCGGTTACACAAGCTCTGTAGCAGGTATCGACAACCAGGTCCGCTTCTCCACCGGTAAGACGGGTATCTACCAAGGTGTCGCCCTGCCGCATTTTGAAGAAACCGGCGGCCGGCTGACGACATTGGCCTATGAGACCCGCTTTAAGGAAGATTTCGAACTTGGCACCGAACTGGCCTGGGTAGACGGCGATTCTGACGTGCGCGATCACACCAGCTTTCTGCTGGCGGGACGGTATGGTGACGCCGATGGCACAAGCGAGCATACCGCCCGCTTGCTGGGTGACGACGACGGCAACCTCGGGCTATGGACTGATAGCTACCAGGAACTACGGACTGGCCCAACGATCCGCTACGGAGGTTTCTACTTCGGCCCGGATCTGGCGTGGACCGACGAACCCATCAGTTCCGATCAAATGGGCCTTTACCTGCGTGGAGACACCGACGGCTACCGTTACAGCCTGTCGGGCGGTTACGACTATCTGGAAATCGGGCTGGACTCTGACAGTATTGGCTCATCGAAGACGCACTCCACATTTTTTTCCGGGAACCTGCGTGCGACTCGTGATGTAAGTATCGGCCTGAACACTAATGTGGCACTGCGTCAGTTTTCAGGCGGACCGATCGAGGACGACCAGATTGCCTGGCGTATGAACACCTTTGCGAGCCTGGGCACAAAGGCCGGCGTCGCGCGGGTGGAAGTATTCAACGCTGAACTGAATAGTGATATCAACGCCAATGAACGCAGCCAGCGAGGCCTGTGGACCAGTTTCGATTGGCGGTTACCCCAGGGATTACGCCTCACTAACGAGCTGAGATTCGAATGGGATGATGATTCGAGAGGTGAGACACGACGAGATGAATTCTCTGCGCTGATGCGCTACGAGCTTCTGGATAATGTTTCTATTGGTCTCAATGCTTCCCTCTATCAGACCCAGGGTGATTCCTTCAATGCCGACAATGGCTATAGCCTGAACGCTGATGCACGCTGGGCCTTCCTGAGAAACTGGTATGCAAGCTTCAGCGCAAACATCAACGTGGCAACTTACGATATCGATGATGCTGGCCTGCTGATTCGCGACAAGACGAGCGGTAGCAACAGCATCTGGTTGAACTTCAGCTATGCTCGCAGCTCGGGCCGGCCGTACCAGACCTTCGGCCGCAACAATGGCAAGGCCGGCAAGGGTCGCATCAGTGGCCAGGTATTCTTCGACGAGAATGGCGACTCGCTCCGTCAGCCATCGGAACGTGCCGCCAGTGGCATCACCGTGCTGCTGGATGGTCGTTACGAGACCCGCACGAATGCCCAGGGACGCTTCTCCTTCGACCCGGTACCCACGGGCCGGCATGAAATCCGCGTATTGACTGAAGATGCACCCCTGCCCTGGGGCCTGGAAGATGAGCGGGCCCGCCCGGTTGAAACCGGCTTCCGGGGTGACTCCGCAGTGGACTTCGCCCTGCAGCGGATGAATTAGCCAGACTGACTGCGATCGCCCATCAATCAGTCGCGCGCGCAGCAACTACAGGCTATGGGAAGCTCTGATCAATTTTGATGGTTTCACCACCTATCTCAACCTTGCCCTTAAGCTTCAGCGGGTACCCAAAAGCGATGGGCTGCTTGCCGGGCTCAGGCGCCACCGGGGCCAGTGCAATTTCCTCGGTACGCCCCGGCAGGACCGGGAAACTGGACGCGATGAGTACAATTTTTTGACCCTCAGGATCCGTTGCCACGACTTCGCCAAATGCGCGGTCATAGGAATTCCCCTGATTATAAAGTTTTAGCGTGGGTAACCGCTGGTCACTGATCAGAGTCTCGCCCATGCCGAGATAATCAATCTCTGCTTTCGCATCACCAACGGTCACGTAGGTAATAACGGCATAACGACCAACAATCGGGAAGCGAATTTGCCCATCATTACCGAGACTGGATACCAACTTATCACTCGGTTCGATCATGATGGCAAATCGACACAGGCCCGCTG
This sequence comes from uncultured Gammaproteobacteria bacterium, assembly GCA_937921935.1. Classification (GTDB taxonomy): domain Bacteria; phylum Pseudomonadota; class Gammaproteobacteria; order Steroidobacterales; genus J054. The sequence continues at coordinate 12,574 of CAKZWQ010000066.1, forward strand.
GCGCATCCTCCGGCACATGCACCTCGAAACGATATTTCTTTTCACTCCCGGGTCGAATCATGACAGCCTTGCGCTCCAGCCTGACCCAGGGCCTGCAGCTGCCATCAGGCAATTCTTCATCAATGTAGTCGACACCATTATTGTCGTTCAGGCGCCAGTCAACCGTGCGGAACTGGAACTCACTGGGATCTTCACTCGCATTCAGAACGGTTAAGGTGTCCCGCACAACCTGTCCCGGCTTGGCGCGCAATTCAAACTTACTCGGCGAGACACCGGCACCCAGGGTGGCACCCAAAGCTTGCGGAGCCAGCCAGACCCCAAGCAGTGCCAGCAAACAAAAATTAAGGAAGTAATTCAATTTCATATACCGGTTCCAGAGAGAATGCGTCTGCTGTGCCGCCGTTTTCCAATGCCAACATAAAATCCATAACAAATCCGGTTACCGGCTCGTCAACCACGCCTTCAAATATCAACGTCGACTGCCCGGGGCGAACGGCCCCAGAAAGAAAGGCGCCGCTGACTTGCCAACTCAATTCCAGATCTGAAGGGCTATCCAGCCCACTGATCAGGACGGGCAGCGTCAAAAAAATCCGCGTCCGCTTACCCACATAAGCCCGTGTGTCCAGTCTCACTTCGACACCATTTACCCGGCCCACAAGGGGCGGCATGGCGGAGGTATTGCCGCCCAACATGGCGTTCAACGCTCGTTTGATCTCCGCGGCATTCCACTGGAGATCCACCGCGTAGTTCTGTTCGGGTGACAGAAAATCGTCCAGACGGGCCCGTTGTGCGAGCGCATCGCCAACGAACAGCGCGACCAGAAAACCAAGCAACATTCTGTGCAAACATCTCATAGTTCGGTAATTGTGAATATCACTCGCCCCGTATAGACGCCGGAGGGATAGATGTTTGTGTTGGCATAGCTAAAGGTCAGATAGTCAACGACGCCTCTGGCCCTGCGATTGCCCCGCCTGCTGTACTGCATCAGCAACTGATTGGCGGAATTATTGAATTGCCCACCCGGTATCTCCCCGTCCTGGGTGATCCAGCTGAACTCGGAAAACGGCATGACGTCGCCACTGCCGTTACTCAGGCCGGCTGCAGAGTCAATATTGACGCGCCAGGTATTCAGATTGCTGACGCTTTTGCCCAGAAAGGCAATCGGTATGGTCGGGGTACCCGTTATGGGGGTGCCATCACCGGACTGCACGCCAGGCGGGAAACTAAAGACGATTTCGTCGACCAGGCTGGCCGGCCCACCCAGCAGTCCGTAACTGCTTAAATCTCCATGGCCAATCTGGACATAGACAAAGGGGGTTGTCGCTCGTACTGAGAAGCGCAGCGCATGCGCCGTGGAACCCCACACGCAAACGAGCAAGAGAACAAAAAATAGTTTTCGCGCCATAAAAAACCCCAGGCGGCCAATATTAGAGGATATTGACCGCCCGGGGTATGGCCTTTCGGCAAAGACTGCCCGTGATTAGAGCGTCGTTACCGTATAGGTCACCTGGCCGGTGTAGACATCCGGAGCATAGACACTGGTGTTGTCATAGCTGTAGCTCCAGGTGTCGGTCAGGTTGTACGGACCGGCCGGCAGGTTATTGGTCACGCCAAAATCCGGCACCGGGATGTCGCCGCCAACGCTCTCTGTTGCAGTGATCTCCGAAAAGGGAATCGTCCCGAGCAGCACAGCACCGGTCAGGTTGCCGCCCGAAGCACCGATGGACACATTGTCGGCATTAGAGCGGAGCACGACGTTCAGGGCACCACCGACTGAGGACACGGGGTTACTGTCACCCGCTTCCAGGCCCGCCATATTAAAATCGACCAGATCCACGTTGCCGGTACCAACGGTACCAACCTGGAAGTAAACAAAGTCGGGAATCGTGATCCGGAAATCAACGCTGGCCTGGGCACTCGTGCCCGTGCCACCGATCGAGATTTGCGAGTCAGCAACAGCTGTCGCCGGGGTCGCAATAGCCGCGGCAATAGCCGAAGCAAGTACAAGCTTTCTGAGATTCATAGCTACACTCCATCCAGTTAATTAGCCAAGTCAATTTTTTGACGAGGGTCAAACGCAACTGCCAAAGGAGTGCAAGGCAAAAATAGCCTGGTGCAATCCCGCTGTCATAGAGCCTGTGCTCCTTAGACCGGTGACTTTGCGTCACCACCTTTCGGTGGTTTTGCCCTTTCAAACCGTCGACCTGGATGCTGGATCCGTTACCGGTCGATGCATTGAACACCGAGCGGATCGCCCCAGACGACGGAGAGAAGATAGTCCCCGCGGGCTAGACCTGCTGTGACTTATGTCGGAAAAGCGGTATTTAGTTACCCTCGCCCAGCCAGCAGGCCTGCTGCATTGTGTGACGGGTGTCACAACAAATTAGATAGCGCAGGAGTCCTGCGGAAAACTGTGCTCAGGGGTTACTCCGCATCAAAGAACGAACTGGTCGGCTACCAGATTCACTATGAGAAAAGTGGCTAGGTGTGCGAACGGCACATGCTTATGCCCCGGATGGCAACATCCACCTCGCCGTGCGGCTCAACGCGGGTCGCTAGGCAGGCGCCGCAGGCGCGCCGGTGATCTGCGCTTTGAGCATCTGCACCAGGACCCCCTGGTCCATGCCCTCGCGCTCGATCAGACCCACTACACCGCCATTTAGCCGGCGCCTTCGAGGGTGCGCCCCAGTGGCTCCAGGGCCCTGGGATCATCATCAATTACCAGTACCACCGGCCCGGAGCTATCGCCCGCGCTCATGGCAGTCGGCAATTCAACCCTGGCTGCCTCGTCCGCCACTTCCTGCAGCAGTGGCAGAGACCAGAGACAGCCACCATGGGCTGAGATCGCCGCTTATAATGATCCTGATTCGCTCAGGGGTAAGAAGATGGATCAGAAAAACCTCGGCCACTCTGGCCTGCAAGTCAGCATCGTCGGCCTCGGCTGCATGAACTTTCACACCATGAACGATGCGGCTCAGTCTGCCGCGATTGTTCACAAGGCCCTGGAACTGGGCGTTAACCTCTTTGACGTGGCTGATGTCTACGGCGATCGGGGCAAGAGCGAAGAATACCTGGGTGAAGCCCTCGGTTCGCGGCGAAAGGAAGTCATCGTCGCAACCAAATTCGCCGGCCCCATGTCCGATGAACGCAGCGACATGCGTGGCGGCTCACGCCGATACATCATGCAGGCCGTGGAGGCGAGCCTGAGCAGACTGAATACCGACTACATCGATCTGTACCAGATTCATTTCTACGACAACACCACGCCAGTGGAGGAAACCCTGCGCGCGCTGGACGACCTGGTGACGCAAGGAAAAGTTCGCTACTACGGCTGCAGTAACTACAATGGCTGGCAGATCACCGATGCGCAGTGGACCGCGCGTACCGACAACCTGAACGGCTTCATCAGCGCGCAGAACCGCTACAGCCTGCTTACGCGAGAACCGGAAAAGGACGTGGTGCCCGTGTGCGAAAAGTTCGGGCTGGGTATCCTGCCCTACTTCCCCCTGGAAAGCGGTCTGCTCACAGGAAAGTATAAAAAGGGCGAAGACTTTCCTGAAGGCACACGACTAAACAAGTGGGCGGGCTTCGCCAAGGGCGCTTTTGCCTCCGAGGACAAGGTAAACAAGGCTGAGGCCCTGCGCGATCTTGCCGAACACCACGGCGCCTCTTTACTCGACTTCGCCATGGGCTGGCTGGCAAGCCGACCGCAGGTATCCAGCGTTATCGCCGGGGTCACCTCACCGGAGCAGCTCGAGCAGAATGTGATCGCCGGCCAGTGGCGGGGCGACTCGGAAACCCTCGAGGCTATCGAGGCAATTACCGGCTTGCCGCAGGAAGGCATGGGGCCGAGGAAGTAAAATCCGGGCTCTTCATTAAGCCGCCGACAGCCGCTACCAGCCAGACCAATTAAGCCTGCACCTAAGCTGAGGCTCGTGTAGCGTGTCGGCCGATGGAGCTCCTGAGAAATCCACGTCTGCCCCTGTTCATCGGTGGCGCGCTGATCAGCCTGTCCCCGGTCTGGGTAAAACTCGTGAGCGTTTCGCCGACGGTCAGCGGCTTTTATCGGGTGCTGATCGGCGGCGGGGCACTGGCGGTGTTCCTGCTGGCCACCGGCCGGCGCCTGGAGCTCAGCCGACGCACGCTGGGACTCCTGCTGCTGGGCGCCGCATTTTTTGCCGTGGACCTGTGGAGCTGGCATCGCAGTATCATCTATATCGGCCCGGGGCTGGCCACGCTGATCGGTAACTTCCAGGTGTTCTTCATGACCCTGGCCGGTCTCCTGTTGCTGAACCAGCGTCCGCACGCCCGACAGCTGATGGCGATACCCCTGGCGCTGACCGGGCTTGTCATGATTGTCGGCATCGACTGGCAGGCCCTGCCCAAGGACTATCAACTCGGTATTCTTTTCGGCCTGGTCACGGCCGTGACTTATGCGGGCTACATGCTCACCCTGCGCCAGGCGCGGGCGCAGGCGAAGCACCGCTCAGCTGCGCGTGAAGTGGCTGTCGTCTCGCTGCTGACAGCTGCACTGCTGGGCATTGCCGCCTCTGCCGAAGGGGTATCGCTGGCTATTCCCAGCGTGGCCGATGCCAGCTGGTTGCTAAGCTACGGGATCATCTCCCACTGCGTCGGCTGGCTGTTGATCGCCGGCAGCCTGCCGAAGGTATCGGCCGCTGCTGCCGGCATCGCGCTGCTGCTACAACCGGCCCTGAGTTTCATCTGGGACATCCTGTTTTTCGCCCGGGACATTACGCCACAGGAACTCATCGGCGCGGTGATCGTGCTGGGGGCTATTTACCTCGGGTCCAGGTAAACAGCCAGTCGGGCGATCAGTTCCAGCTCTGATGTCCTGAGACGCGATAAAACCCGGCAGATATCCGGATCAGGACCGGTTGAGCGGCGGCGGCAGCAGACGCGGTTCAGGCCGGCGGCTTACCTGCCCACCGTACCCGGCGCCAGCGCCTTGAAACGCACCACATAGAAAGGCGGCTCGGTGAGATCCTTGCCGCGGTTGAAGACCAGCGAGCGATGCAACTGGTTCGACACCCCGTATACATAGTTGTCCGGACCGAAGGCCAGCCCGTCGGTCCAGCTCAGGAGTTTCTGATCCGAGTACAGCACGCGATACTCGCCGGAAGGCGCCGTCACACCAACGGCGAACCCCGTGAGGTCGGTGATGTAGACATTACCGGCACCGTCCATGGTGATGCCATCACACACCGGACGATCACCGTAACGCTCGATGCGCTCGGCCAGCGCGTCGGCGGACAGCGATGCATCTGCCAGGTCTGCAGCGCGCACGCGCCACAGGTCCATACTCTGGGATGCGCCGTAGTAAACCCACTCTGAGTCAGGATCGATGGTGATGCCATCCACTGCCGTGCTGGCCACTGGCTTGCCCTCCTTGTCTACCCCGTAGATCCGGTCGCCGATGGGCATGGCAATCGCTTCAGCCTGCACAGACGGGTGCCCTTCCAGTAGGCGCCGGGCCGCGCCAGTGTCCATGTTCACGACCACAAGAGCCGCGTGTTTCGCACTCGCATCGGTAATGATGACCTGGCGGTGCACCGGGTCCACCGCGATATCGTTGAAGAAGGATCGCCGCACCCGGGCCGGCTCACCCACCTCGATGATCTGATGCAGGGCGTCGGTGCGGGTGTCCCAGGCCACGAGGCGCGAACTGCGGCGACCGTTGTCGAGCATCCAGACGATGCCCTGCGTATCCGCCTGAATACCCAGCACCGCATCCAGGCCAATGTCCGCCTCGTTGCGCGCCCCGGCCCACTCGGCATTGGGGAAAGGCACCACCCGGCCGTCGGGCAGTAGCTCAATGACCCGGATATCCGGTCGATACAGCGGGTGCTGACTGATAATCAGCCGCCCGTCGGGCGTCACGGCAATATTGCCCGGACCCTGGGCCAGTTCGGCGACGACTTCGAGTTCGCCGCCGGGTTCCGGCGCCGTGGCGCAGCCGGCGACCATCAGTAACATGAGCATCAGGCTGCAGACTTGGGGGAGTCTATTCATGCCGGCAGTCTAGCATCCACCGGCGTGCGCAAGGCTTGCCGCCAGGGCGCTCAATGCGGGAACGGGGGCTTAGGGAAAAGCTGCCAGATTGATTTTCGCAAGAGGAAACAAAAGCCGGCGATTTTTTCACTTGTCTTTTAGTGACTTAAGCTTCCAAAAGAAATCCCGCTCGCTTTTTTGCTCAGCTCCGGTAATCGGCCGAAACAAGCTGATGATCCTGCCCAAGTCGGAGCACCACATCGGCCTGCCGGGGAAGGACAGCCAGGTTGTCCCGGGTGATGCGCTCAAAGTACTGCACAAACTCGGCGACCTGATCATCATTCATGCCCTGCGCGCTACCGCGGTCATCGCCTTTGCCATGGGCCGCGCGCAACTTGTGCTCCTGCTCGGTCCGCCAGCGACGCACGCAATCAAAGTCCGGCACCGCCATGAACACCAGGGCGTCGAGCGTTGCGAACAGCGCCTGATAGTCACCGCCTAACTGCGTGTTCACAAACCGCCGCCACGCACCGCTGGCATCGTGGGTCTGCTCCAGTTCATTGACCGGTTCTGCCAGCGCCTGCTCGCTAATCGGTTGCGAGCCGACACACCAGCCCTCGAAAAGAATGATATCCACGGGCCCGGTGACGGCCGGCCACTGGTCTGCGGGTACCGGATCATCCTGCCACTTATCGAAGCGCGGCAGCCGCAGGCTTTCGCCTGCACCCAGCGCCTGCAATTGCTTAATGGTCGCCTGACCCAATGCGGGGTCATGCGTGCCCGGCACTCCCCGGGTGGCCAGCAGCGGGTGCACCGCCTGAGCAAGAGCCTCCCGCTCCGCTTTGGGCAAATAGAGATCATCAATGGATACCGCTGCCACGGTGTAAGCGTATTGCGCAGGCAGGTAGTCGGCCAGAAAAGCGGCCAGGGTCGATTTACCGGCGCCCTGCGCACCATTGATGCCCAGCACGAAGGCGGGCCCAGGCCGGGCAATGATCTGGCGGTTCACCCACTCCGCCAGCGGCAGGAAATAGTCGACCGCCGTCGCCGCGAAGGTTGAGGGCAGCTGCTGCTTCGTAATGAAGCTGGCCAGGTTGAACTCGGCAGGGTGGCTGCTGACAGACATATATAAAGGTGTGAAAGCGTAAAGGGGTCGAACCGATTTTTATTTTGGTCTTTCTCTCACATCCCTCGAATCGATCAGAAAAATCGGTTCGACCCCTTTATTCGCGCCTTTGCGAACTTCTTCACGGCTAGCGTTTCCTTTTACCGATACAGCGCTATCTCGGCCAGGCAAATATCGGCCTCAAACTCACGCATCCAGCCCAGCAGGGCAATGCGCGTGATGCGCTGGCTGTCCAGCGGTGCGGTGACGCGATTGGGGGCGAATTCACTCCAGGGTATCCGCAGGCGATGCCACTCAGGCGTGGCCAGGAAAGTATGGCGATAGGAATCGTCGTACCAACCGCAATCGGCCGTGCGCACGTGAATGTTGTAGTTTTCGTTATTGCCGTACACCAATAACTCAATACCCTGGTAAGCGGATGCATCCAGTTCGGCTTCGCTACTACCAAAATACATGGCCATCTGGATAAAGCCACCGTTGCTCTCGCGAGTCACGGTACCCGTCAGGCGCGCGCAGGATTTTCCCGCCACGCTGCTGCTTTCCAGGTTCGCATCGGAGACACCGCCCATGACCCGATCACTGAAACCCCGCCAGCCGGCGCCTTCCAGCACCTCGGGCTCATCGCCGGTGAAGTTACTTAGAACCAGGGAGCCGGACTGACCGTTCCCGGGTGTCTGCTGTTCCGCAGCCATAACTTTGCTCCATCTGAGTAACGGCGCCAGGCTCAACAGAGTCAGGAACTCGCGTCGCTGCGCAGTCATCACAAACCCTCACTATCAGCGCCAGGCAGTCTGCTGATCATACGCCCGCGCGTTGCCAGCGGGCAAAACGGCAAGGCGCTGGCCAACAATCCGGAGGTGAATCACCTAGTATAGAGACTTGCCCTGAGGAGCCTGCCGATGCCAAGCAGTCCAGAGCGCCGTTGCAGACGGACCGGCAAATACTTCCCCGGTCTCGCCCTGACCTGGGGTGCAGCATGAGCCGCGCGCTTAAGCTGGTTCTGGTCATCGGCGCCGTGGTGCTTGCGGGCCTGGTTTATACAGGAGTCAGTTTCATGGGCCTGGAACAACCCGACTATCGCGTTGTCTTTGCCGACGGTGGTGTTGAGTACCGGCAGTATGAGCCCTACCTGGTCTCGGAAACGGTGATCGAACAGGCAGATAATTACAAAGCGGCCGGCAACGAAGGCTTTCGCCGCCTGTTCCGGTATATCACCGGCGGCAACACGGGCAAAAACAAGATCGCCATGACCGTACCCGTGGCGCAGACTGCCAGCAGTGAGAAAATCGCCATGACGGCACCGGTGCAGCAGACCGAGGCGGCCAAAGGCTGGCGCGTGGCCTTCATGCTGCCGACCCAGTACACGCTGGAAACCGCGCCCCAACCCACCGACAGCCGGGTCAGCATTCGTGAAGTGCCCGGCCGGCTGACCGCTGTGCTGCGTTACTCCGGCCGCTGGACCCAGCGCAATTACGCCAGGAAACAGGCCGAGTTGCTGGCGGCCCTCCGCAAAGAAGGCATCACACCCGTGGGCGAAGTACAAAGCGCTCTTTACAATGCCCCCTACACGCCGCCGTTTCTGCGCCGCAATGAAGTGCTGGTAGAAATTGATCGCCTGCCGGCGGCCGCGCGCTGAAAGAGGTGCAAGCTCAGATAGCATCCTTGCTCTTTAGCCTGCCCGGTTACCGCACCGGCGGCAGGACTCTCGGCTGGCGGCCCGGTTAGCTCAGTTGCCCGGCTGACTGCTACGATGATGGTGCCGTCCGCGCCGAGTGGCGATACCTGCAACTCGACCTCCATATCTTTGGCGCAGCCCAGCAGGCGGGATTTGTACCAGCGCTCATGGACTTCTTCCGCCGTCATGTCCATTTAGCCGATGCGCGTGGCAGCAATCGCGGCTACTCTGGTTTAGCTTGACCGCTTATTTCGGCACCAACGCGATCGTACGGACCGGGGCCCCGGAACCGCCCTCGATCTTCATCGGCAAGGCAATGATCGTAAAACCCGTCGGCGGCAACTGGTCCAGATCGGTCAGGTTCTCAAGCCCGCCGACGTTACGGGCGGCCGCCAGGCGATGCACCGGGAAATCCTGCGAACGGCCAGGGTCGATGGATGCGGTGTCCACGCCCAGCAGCACCACCCCACGTTCCTCTACCAGCAAGCGAGCAGCGTCGGCGCCGTAGGACGGGAAAGACAGCCGGCTCGCGTCGCCCTGCGTGTCGTCGCCCAGATAAGCCTTGGTGTTCGGCCAGCGCGCACTCCACCCGGTCCGCAGCAGCACAATGGTGCCGGCGGCAATCTGGCCATGACGCGACTCGAAGGCCCGCACGTCTTCCGCTGTCAGCTGATAGTCGGCATCAGCACTGGCTTTTGCGGCCACTTCGATCACCACCGCCGGCGCTACCAGCTGCGCCAGCGGCACCGCCTGCACCGCGTCGCCGTCGGCTGAAAAATGCAGGGGCGCATCGAAATGCGTACCGCCATGCTCGGGCGTACACAGGGTATTGGCAGCGTAGAACCAGCCGCCGGGTGTGTCACCAGAGGCCAGGTTCTCAAGCTCGAACCGCGACGGCGACGTGGGCCAGTAGATGGTGTCTTTGTTGTACGGGTGCGTGAGGTCGACCAGGCGGTAGTCGGCCAGATCCAGCGCGACTGCGCCGTGCGTGAGGGCCAAAAGCATCAGGCCAGGGAACAATTTTCTGAGCATGGCGCGTGGCTCCGTGTATTGCCAGTTTTAAGGGCCAGTATAGCGGCGAAGAAAAAGCCCGGAAAAAGGCGCCGCGGTCGCCACTTGGACAAAAAAAGGGTCGAAGCAATTTTTTTCAGGCAAAGAAAATCGGTTCGGTTCCTTGCCTATTAGTGATGATGCCCGCCGGCACCATGGGCGTGGCCATGGGCCAGCTCTTCCTCGCTGGCCTCGCGCACCTCGAGTAGTTCGATAGCAAAGACCAGGGTCTTGCCGGCGAAAGGATGATTCAGGTCCACGTCGACCACGGAGCTGCCCACTTTCACCACCGTGACCAGTCGCGGGCCGTCGTCGGTCTGCAATTGGATCTGGGCACCCGGACGCAGGCGCGTGCCTTTGGGCACATGCTTTTTCTGAATGCGTTGGGTCCAGTCGTCGCGACGCTCGCCGAAGGTCTGTTCGGGCGCCAGCGCGACCTCGAACTGCTCGCCGGCCGTGCGGCCGATCAGGGCCGCCTCCAGCCCTTCCATCATGTTAGCGTGCCCGATCAGGGCAGCCATGGGCTCGCCACTGCGGCTTGATTCCAGCTCTGCGCCCTCCACCTCGGTGAGCACATAGTGAAAACTCACCACGCGGTCCTTTTCCGCCGCCAGCTTGTCACTCATTAATAATGTCTCCTGATGCCCGGGGCGCCGCGGCTGCACACTATACCGACAAAAGGGGTCGAAGCAGAAAAGGGGTCGAACCGATTTTTTCCTTGAGAAAAATCGGT
>CAKZWQ010000067.1 GCA_937921935.1 uncultured Gammaproteobacteria bacterium
AAATCCGGGGCGAACGTTCTGCATGTACAACTCAGCCATGTAGGTAATAGGTGCGTTAGGCGCTTCAATCCACGCGGCCAGCCTCAGACCATTGGCCGTGTCTGCCAGCATCGCGATCACGTGGTTGCTGCCACCCATGGATTTGCCGGCCCAGGAGAAGGGACTGCCGTCCATGTTCCGGGCATCGGGTGAAAAGCGGATATCCCAGCGCATGCGAATGGCAACCAGTTGCCGCCCCGGCCCAGCGGATTGGGCACGAATCTGATCGAAGGACAGTTCGATGGCGTCATTGAATCCCTGGTTGTGAGCCCAGTAGGCACGCAACTGGCTCCAGTCAGTAAAGACCTCATCGATTTCCTCAGCCTTATAGAAGGGCGCCGGTTCGTCTGTGGCCCAGAAGGATTCAATCCTCTGAGCACTGTTCTCCCGCCATGCCTCTCGATAGGCCTCAAAAAACTGCTGCACATCATTCATGGGGTCGCCTCTTTGTCAGGTACAGGCCGCTTCTAATGAGTAGGGCCCGGGGTGGGCTACAAGAAATCCCTCTTTTGATCGAGACCGGGCCTCACCGCCGCATCGACGTATGCAGGTGCAGAATCCTCCAGTCACCTGCCACCCGGGACAGAACCGCTGTCCCCAGCCCGTCCAGCCCCACTTCCCCGCCAGGCATCTGCGCCCGGGCTCGATAGGCATAAGCCGCATAGGCCATCTCCCCGGACCCTGAAACCTGCAGCAGGCGGATCTCGAAGCGAATCGGCGCATCGAACTGCCGAAACTCAGCCTCCAGATGGCTCGCGCGATAATCATCCCAGCCAAAGTTCTGGTAGCCGCTTTCGAAGGCGACGAAGTTGTCTGTATTGACGAACTGGCGACTGACCGCTTCGATGTCGCGCGCGGCCATGCCGGCCGCATAGGCTTGCAACACAGCATTCAGCGCCTTGGCCAGGGGCGATAACTCACCTAGCTCGGCTAAGGATGGAATTTCCCAGATGGGTACAAAGCCCGGCAACTCTCCGGCAGTGTTTGCATCAGTATCACCACGCTCGTGCCCGGCCTCTTCGGCTGATGCCGACGCCATAAACAGCAAGAAGGCCGATAGTATCGCGAGCCTTAGGAATAATTTGCTCACCAGGGTACCTCCCGGCCGTCATAGTTCATGAATAGCCCGGGCGACTCGGGACTCATCCTGGCAATTTGCAGGCGCATGTCGCGCACTGAATCGGCTGGGCGTTGCAATTCAATCAGGCCCTTTTCAATCAGCGGCATGATGGGCACGAATTCCTCCGGCACGGGTTCGCCCGGCTTGCGATCCAGCACACCCCGCGTGTCGACCAGGCCCGGATTGATCAGACCCACGGTAATCCCCTGCTCCGCCAGGGCGAGGGACAGGTTGCGGGCGATCAGGTGCAGACCTGCTTTGCTGGCCCGGTAGGGTAAATAGGTGTTTGGCGCGGCGCTGACCTGGCCAATGGAACCGGCGGCGCTTCCCAGGATGACGATCTTTTTCTGCTGGCTCGCCGCCACATGCTCGCGAAAGGCGACGCTAACCCGGGTCGTCCCCATGGTGTTCACAGCCAGGATCCGCTCGAAGACCTCGAAGTCGATATCCGGGAATTGCTGTTCGCCCGGTTGCCCCAGGTAGGCCGCGTTATTGAGTAGCAGATCCACCGGCTGATCCTGTAGCCGCTCTGCCAGGTCACTCACGCTGTCCGCGTCAGCTATATCCATGGCCTCGATGCGAACATTGGCGTGCTGGCCGGCGATGGCCTGCAGGGCATCGGCTTTGGCCGGACTGCGACAGGTGGCAATCACCTGCCAGCCCTCCTCAGCGTATTGACGCACGAATTCCAGACCTATCCCCCGGTTTGAGCCGGTGATCAGGACACTGGGCGCGCCCGACGAATCCTCGCCCAGGGCCGGGTTAACCGGAATCCCCCCCAGCAGCAGCAGCAAAGTCAGCCAGAGTAGCCCGGCACGGTAAAAATGTGGCATATCTATCCCCCATGGACACGACTACTAGCCGCGCAAGAACCCGCATACAATAAACCCAGCCGGCTCAATGGGGAATTCCGGCGGGGGAAATACCAATGCGAATGACTGATAGGCCGCTGCTCGCCTGCAACGGAAAGCCTGGCCATCAACTGGCCACCTTGCTGGCGCTGGCAATCACACCGTATGCCGCAGCTTTGGCGGCCGAACCCGCGGACAATATTGTCGTCGAAGCGCGGCGGGTCGAAGAAAACCTGCAGGAAATTCCAGTCGCCGTCTCCGTGGTAGGCGAACAGCGCATCGAGGTGGAGGCCATTCGTAATCTGTCGAATGTGGCCGATATCACCCCCAGCCTGCAGTTTGACCAGGGCTTCTGGCCCAATGACACCCGGGTTTCCATTCGCGGCCTGTTCAATCGTGCCGGCCGCCCGAGCGCGGCCATCCTGGTGGACGGCATTGATGCCGGCAGTGAACAACTCGAAAGTGCAGGCGGTTCCGCCCTGCTGAACCAGCGCCTGATCGATATTGAACAGGTGGAAGTCGCCCGCGGCCCCCAGGTGGCCTTATACGGACGCACCGCCTTCGCCGGCGCCGTGAACTACATTACGCGCCGACCTTCCATGGAATGGGGCGCCAACGGCAGCATGGACGTAGCACCGGATGAAGGCCGTCAGGAATTTCGCGCTGCACTCACCGGGCCGCTGATTAAAGACAAGCTCGCCTTCCGGCTACTGGGCTCCCGCTACAACCTGGATGGCTACTACCAGAGCCCCAATACCAAACAGGACATCGGCGGCGCCGACACCAAGGGCGCCGCGTTTGGCCTGTTGTTTACTCCAACCGACAACCTGGAGGCATACCTGAACGTCACCTATTCCGATGATGAGTTCGCACCGAACGCCATCGTCGCCGTCAGATCCAACGAAATTCTGCCGGCCGTCGAACCGGGCGGCGATCAGCTGGCGGCCGTGACGGGTACCATCGATGCCAATAAGCGCGACATCAATATATCCCCCAACGTGCGTGAACCAAACAAGGATTACCCCGGCACAGACAACGAAACCTGGCGCACCAACCTGATTGTCGACTGGGACCTGGGCGCGCTGACCCTGGAGTCGCGCAGCAGCTACCTGGATAGTGACCAGGATCTGCGCCTGGACACCACCCAGCAGTTTGGTTTTACGACGCCCAATGACGCGGGCAATAACACGGACGGCAATTACGCTTTCACTTATGAGCAATGGCAGCAGGAATTCATTCTGCGCCCCACCGAGATAACGGGTCGCTGGAACTGGCTGGCCGGCATCCAGGGCTTCTGGGAAGATGCCGACGACAGGAACCGCAGCAAACTATGGTTCCGGGATCCGGCTAACCCGGCCTGCGCCACCCCGGGTGTTCCCTGCGCTTTCGACGAAACCGTAGATTTCGACAAAACCATCAAGCGCGATACCACCAGCTACTCTGCCTTCGGCCTGCTGGGCTTCGACCTCACTGATCGACTCACAATCACTGGTGAAGCACGGCTGATCTATGACGAAGTGAAGGTCAAGGCCAATTCCAGCGAAAGCCTGGCCAACACTTTGTTGCCAGCCTTCCTGTTGCCGCCCCCGGCCCCTCTGCCGGATGACAGCGTGGACGACACCAACTTTGTACCCCGCGTCACCGTTGATTACACACTGACGGATTCGGCCCTGACTTATTTCTCGGTCTCCAATGGCATCAAGCCACCCACCTATAACGTCACCGACCTGGTGGATCCCGACATCAACCAGGTGGACAAAGAAGACTTGTGGGCCTATGAGTTAGGCACCAAAACCAGCTGGTTTGATGATCAACTGACCATTAACACGGCCGTGTTCTATAACGATTACCAGGACCAGCAAATCCTGGTCCAGTTTGCCTCCGCGGTACCGGGGGGCATACCCCGCTCGGGGACGGTCAACGCGGCGGAAACCGATATCTGGGGAGCCGAGCTTGAGGTCTTCTGGCGGGCGACAGACGAGTTATCGCTATCCGCCAGCTACGCCTATACCGACGGTGAGTATGATGATTTCAATCTTTCGGAAATCCAGGGCGCCGCTAATCCGCCTTCTACCAGCAACAAGATCAAGTCAGGCAACCCGGAAGCCGACTTTTCGGGTAACGATATAGCCGGCATCCCGGATCATGCCTTGTCCTTCCAGGCCCGCTATGACCAGGGTATTCCCTGGAACAGTGACCTTGAGTGGTTCGCCCAGGTCACGGGCAACTACCAGGGCGAACGCAAGGCGGATGTCGCCAACCTGGTGGAGCTGGAAGATTACTGGCTGGCGAACCTGCAGCTGGGCATCGGTGGCGAGCAATGGACCCTGATCGGCTACGCTGAAAACCTGTTCGACGACGATACGATCCGCTATGCGCAGGAATTCCTGGACCAGCGTTCCGGCTTTGTGTTCGGCAGCGGCTTCGCTTTCCCGGTCGCTTACTACGCCTACCTGCCCCAACCCCGCACCGTCGGCGTCCGACTGCTCTTCCAGACCCCGTAGGGTCCGCAGCCTGGGTGCTGCGACGCGGCATCCAGGCTGTTTCTGTCATTATGTGACCCCGTTCATCGCCCGTGCGGCGCTCCTTGGCCAAACTCCCGGCATCATCCTGAAGCTCGGCCACAGCCATGTATGTGCAGCATTTCAACCTGAACGGGCGGCCCTTTGCGGCAGCCGGCGATCATGAGTTCTTCGTCCCCAACGATGCTGTCGACGCGACAGTCAAACGTGTGCGAGACGTGCTCCTTGGCCAGGGAGCCGTAGCCGTCATATCGGGTGGTCCGGGCGTTGGTAAATCCGCCCTGGTCGATCAGGCTCGCGCGGGGATCACCGATGAAACGGTCGTCGCCTGGGCGGATCTGCGGCAGTCTGAACCGGAAAGCTTTTTTGATCAGTTACTGATCAGCCTGGGCTCCGAGCCCACCGATGGCAGCGGCCCGCTGGCAACTGCGCGACTGCGACAAGTGGTGCAGGAGCACCATGCCGCGGGACGAGAGGTGACCGCCGCTGTTGATGTCAGCAATGTCACGGCCGAGAGAGCCAAACGACTACTGCGTCTCGCCCACCTGATGAGTGAAGCCAATGTTCCCCTGAATCTGGTACTGATGGGCCCGCATACCCTGCACAAGGTGCTTGATGTGCCCGGCCTGATTCATTTGCGACAGCGCGTCTGCTTGCGACATCGGGTTCGTCCTTTGAGCGAGGCAGAAACCCAGGCTTATATTGCGGATGGCCTGCGGGCTGTCGGCGGTGATCCCGACCAGCTGCTCGGTGAGGAAGTCCCCGGGCTGGTGTTCCGTTATGTGGCCGGCGTACCACGCCTGGTGAACACACTGATGGACGCCGTGCTGATGGAAGCCGCTTTGCAGGAATTACCCCGGATCACTGCGGATCTGACCAAGCAAGTTGCCCACGGCCTGGGCTGGCGGACTCTCGGTGGTCGTGCCAGGCCTGCGAAGCCGGCGCCTGCAGCGGCCAAGGCCATCCCGGTTGCCGTGCCGATAAAGCAAGCCAGCCCCCTGGAGCTGGCGGCCGAAAGCTCTGACTCGAAAAATCCGAAAGACGGCAAGGTAGCGATGCCATCGTCAAGCGAAATGGCAGCAGCCAAGGCAAACCCCCTGGACTTCGAAAAAACCGACGTGGCCAATAAGGCCGAAGCGGAACGCAAGAAGATAGATCTGTCTGATGGCGGCACAGCCGGCGTGCCGGAAATGGATGCCAATGACACCAGTGCCACGGGTATGCTGCGACTGGAAGACTTGGACGAGCGCTTCGCCGAGTCTGTCTTCGGTAACGACTAAACCGTCGTTGCAGGAAGCCTAGCCCGAGAAACTCGCGGCTGTGGCTTCCAGCGTCGCCAGGTTGATCGCCGGCAAATACGCGGCAGAATGGTCGCCCGCTTTCAGGGTTTTCTTGATAATGCCCTCAAGATTCGGGCGCTTGGCAGCGGGCCCCTCCTCCTTACCAAGTCCACCACCAAACTCCACGAAGCAATCGATGCCTTCAGCCATGGCGGTGCGCAGGCAACCCACCCAGTTCACTGGATTAAATAGCTGGAAGAAAAGCCGCGTGCGGACTGCTGCCGGCAGGGACTCATGAGCTAAAGCCGTGTAGTTGGACAGCACCGGATAGCGCGGGCTGGCAAACTCTGTCGACTCCAGCACCTCCCGGAACATCCGCGCCGCAGCCACCATGAAGTAGGTATGAAAGGCGCCTTCCGTAGCCAGGGGAACGGCGCGCTTGCGCGGCAAATTAGCCGTTACCCAGGCAGCCAGCGCCTCCAGGTCAGCCTCGCGACCACCCACGACGGTCTGCTCGGGCAGGTTGCAACTGGCAACTTCGCAGTAAAACCGATCCGCCACTTCCTTCGCCGTGGCCTCGTCAACGGTGAGCGCCAGCATGCCGCCTTCGCCATACTCGCCCATCAATTCGCCGCGCTTGCGCACCAGGCGCAAGCCGTCGGTCAGGCTCAGGCTACCCGCCGCCACCAGGGCCGTGTACTCACCCAGACTGTGGCCCCCGGAAAGAACCGGTTGCACGGCACCGTCCGTAAGCTTTTCAAAGACCCGCAGGCAGGCTATCTGGTGAGCCAGCAGCGCCGGCTGGGTGTTGCGGGTCAGGCCGATTTCATCCTCGGGATCCGCAAAGGACAGGGCCGCCAGATCGAAACCCAGGGCCTGGGATGCTTCTTCATAAACTGCCCGGGCCTCCGGATGAGCATCGTGCAGATCGCTGCCCATGCCGCGGTACTGGGAACCCTGGCCCGGAAATACAAACATGACTTGTGTGGCGGACATACCCCCTCCCCTGTTAAGCGTGCCGAGGATACGGGGCAGCCCGCCGGGTCACAAGCGTCAGGCTGCCTCGCGGTTCGCCAGCCAGCCTTCCAGGTCGTCGGCACCACCGACATGCTCGCCGTTAATAAAGACCTGCGGGAAGGTATCGGCACCGGCCATTGCCCTCAGCGCACCGTGAGGGTAATCGCGGTGAAGTTCCAGGGCGGTGAAATTGATACCGCGCGCCTTCAGTTGGCTCTTGGCGCGCTCGCAGTGCGGGCAGCCTGACCGGCTCAGCAGGGCGACCTCAAGGGGTTTGTCAGCGCCGGGCGCCAGGTACTCGAGCATGGTGTCAGCGTCGGAGACATGAAAGGGATCGCCAGGCTCCTGAGGCTCAATGAATTGCTTTTCAATCACGCCGTCGCGCACCAGCATGGCATAGCGCCAGGAGCGCGGCCCGAAGCCCAGGTCGTCGCGGTCCACCAGCAAGCCCATGCCGCGCGTGAAATGCCCGGAGCCGTCAGGGAGGAAGCGGATATTCTCGGCGCCCTGCTGCGCTGCCCATTCCTGCATTACGAAGGCGTCATTGACGGAGACGCAGACAACCTCATCGACCCCGTGCTGCTTGAACAGCGGCGCCAGTTCGTCATAGCGCGGGACATGACTGGATGAGCAGGTCGGGGTAAAGGCCCCGGGCAGGGAAAACACGATCACGGTTCGGCCGGCGAAAATGTCGTCCGTGGTGAGATCAAGCCAGTCACTGCCTGACCGGGTCCTGAAGGTGACGGCGGGCACACGCTGCCCTTCGCGATTCTCAAACATCAGTCATTACTCCTTGGCTAATTTGTTTAACCGATAAACCTCAGACACTCAATCTTCCAGCATGCTGCGCAACATCCAGGCGTTCTTTTCGTGGATTTGTATACGCTGGGTCAGCAAATCGGCCGAGGCCTCATCATCTGCCTCACCCACCACCGGGAAAATGGACCGGGCTGTGCGCACAACAGTCTCCTGCGCAATAACCAGGTTCTTCAGCATGCCCTTTGCATCAGGCGCTGCATCGTCCTCCGGTATGCCCGTCAGCTCTGCATAGGCGCGATAGCTGCCGGGTGCCGGAAAGCCCAGGGCCCGGATACGCTCAGCAATCTGGTCAACGGCCAGCGCCAGCTCTGTGTATTGCCCCTCGAACATCAGGTGCAGGGAATTGAACAGGGGGCCGGTTACGTTCCAGTGGTAGTTGTGGGTTTTCAGGTACAGGGTGTAGCTGTCAGCCAGCAATCGGGACAGGCCGTCCGCAATGGCATGCCTGTCCTGCTCGCTAATACCGATATCAATACTCATGTCGTCTACCTCCGTGGATTCCTGGGCGGCCAGCGCGCTCCCCGGGCCGGCTTGGGAACCAATATAGCCGGATCATTAGTTTGTTAAAATCGTATATAACGATTACTGTATTCACTTATTACGAATGGTTAGAAAACGGAGTTCAGCGCATGGCTCGCCCCAAAGAACCCACCCCGGCCCGCCTGCCCTCGGTACGCCAGCTGCGCTACTTTGTGGCCCTGGAGGAAGCCGGCCACTTTGGCCGGGCCGCCGACGCCTGCCACGTCTCGCCCTCGGCCTTCAGCGTGGCTATCAGGGACCTGGAGAACACCCTTGATCTCTCCCTGGTGGACCGCAGCAACCGTACCGTAACCATTACCCCGACGGGCCGCGAGGTGGCCGCCCAGGCAAGGCTATGCCTGCGCGATATCGGCCAGATCGCCACCCTGGCGGAGACCCGGCGCGGGCCCATGAAAGGCCCCCTGACCCTGGGCATCATTCCGACCATTGCGCCCTTTCTGCTGCCCCGAATCCTGCCCCGGCTGCGCCGGTTGTTTCCGGAACTCAAGCTGTTTATCCGCGAGGAACAGACCGACACCCTGGTGGCCGGCCTGGAAAAGGGCTCACTGGATCTGGCCTTACTCGCCAGGCCCTATCCGCTGCCAAAACTCGGCGTCATGCCTCTGTTCAAGGAGCGCTTCCTGCTGGCTTGCCGGCAGCGGACCGAACTGGTGAACCCCGAAAGCTTCTCAGTCAATCGCGTGAACGCGGGCAACATCCTGCTCCTGGAAGACGGCCACTGCCTGCGCGACCACGCCATGGCGGCCTGCCGCGTGCGCAGTATGGAGAAAGTGAATGCCTTCGCTGCTTCCAGTCTGCTGACCCTGCTCGCAATGGTGGAAGGTGACCTGGGTGTGACTTTCCTGCCGGAAATGGCGGTTGGCTCGGCACTGCTCAAGCAGTCCCGGATCCGCACCTGGCCCATGAAACAAGGTGGCCAGCGGGAAATCACCCTCACCTGGCGCAAGTCCTCGGCACGGCAAGAAGAATTCCGTGCGCTGGGCCGGCACATCAAGGAACTGGCCGGCGTCGATAACTAGCTCAAGACGGCAGGCGACGCAGCTCCTCGCCAAGAATGGCAATGCCGCGGCGGACAGACTCCGGATCCTGGGCGTAACTCAGGCGCAGGCACTCATCCCGATGCGCCCACTTCCCCTGCAGGCCCGGAAAAAAATGATGCCCCGGCAAAACATAGACGCCACGAGCCTTAAGGCGGCGGTACAGCTCCTCGCTCCTGACGGGCAAGCCGGGAAACCACAACCAGAGAAACAACGCCCCTTCGGGCCGATGCACGAAATACTCGCAACCCGCCAGGGATTCATGCACCCAGGTCAGCGCCTGGGAAACCCGCTGGGCGTAGAAAGGCCGGATCACATCCCGACTCAGGCTGATGATCTCACCCGTCTCCACCAGCTTTTGTGCCAGCACGGCGCCCACACTACTGACGGCCAGGCTCACGACGGCGTTCAGGCTGGCCAGGGCATCAATGATTTCCGGTCGGGCCACAACGATCCCGGTGCGGGCGGCAGGCAGGCCGATTTTCGACAGGCTCATACACAGAATGACATTCTCATCCCAGTAGGGCGTCGCCTCGCTAAACACAATCTGCGGAAAAGGCAGCCCGTAGGCATTGTCCAGAACCAGCGGAATATCATGCGCGCGCGCAAGTGCTGCCAGGCGACTGACTTCTTCATCCGTCAAAACATTACCGGTCGGATTACCGGGTCTGGATACGCAAATGGCCGCAATATCGTCGGCCACATCCAGGCCGTCAAAATCGACGTGATACTTGAACTGCCGCTCCGGTAATTCTTCGATGCTCGGCCGCCGGGCGACGAACAGGTCTTCAGTCAGACCCAAATCGCTGTAGCCCGCGTACTCCGGAGTCAGGGGCAGCAGAATACGCCGGCGCTCCCCGCCACCGAAATCACCGGCCAGCAGATTGAACAGCAAAAAGAATCCGCTCTGGCTGCCCCCCGTCAAGGCGATATTTTCCGGCCCCAGTTCCCAGCCGTACTCGCGTTGCAACAGCTGCGCCAGGGCGGCCCGAAAACGCGGTTCACCCGCCGGCGCGGCATAGTCACCGAGCATGCGCCGCAAATCCCGCGGCGAATCGGCGACTTCATGCAAGCGCGCGGCAAGAATTTCCAGCACTTGCGGAATATGGGCAGGATTTCCGCCACCGAGCATCATTACCGGGCCGTCACTGGCCATGGCCTCGCCCAGATCATCCATCAGCTCGCGCGCGCCCGTATGACGCGTGAAGCGCTTGCCGAAAGTCGAAAATTCCATCAGTTCAGTTTTTCCGGGCGCGTGCCGCAGCAATACAGATATCGGGATACCAGTCCAAGAACTGCTTGATCACTTTACCCATGCTGGCAACTCCTGGCCCACCTCGCCAGGCATGCCTGACTGCGATACGGGTAAGGCCCCATCCGGGCTTCAGGGCCTACGTACCACCGAATCGGTAATTGGCCCGCAGACCAAATACGCGCGGGGGTGGCAGGAAAGCCGACCGGTACAAGGGCAGATCCACCATCACGGCATCCCGGGGCTGCTGATCTTCCGGCGCCAGTCCCGGCGTGAAGTCCAGGCTGCTGCCCAGTACGAAGCAGCATCCCAGGCCCGGGCCACCACCGGAAGATCTCACCGTGTCGTCGTCGAAGACATTGTCGACGTATGCCAGCACTTCCCAGGTTTCCGCCTGCAGGCCCACGCGGAAGTCCGCGTTCCAGAATTCATCGGTGTAGAAATTGTTGGTGATATCCGAATAACGCTTGTCTGTCCATTGCACATCCGTCTCAATGTAGAAAGACAGATCAGACGGCAGTTCGCGCGCGTAGCGCAACTGGCCCACAAAGGAGCCCTCCGGAGCATTCTCCAGGTCATTACCGCTGTAATCAATGGAACAAAGCTGACTGCCGCCGACCACCACGGGTGTGCAGTTGCCACCGTTAGTGGTGGTAGAAATACTGCCGTTGGCGACCTGGAAGTCATTGTATTCAGAGTCCAGCCACTGATAGCCGCCGGATACGGTCCAGCTGCCGCCGATAAATTCCGCAACAGGCGCCCAGGTCACATCCACTTCCGCGCCCCAGACGGACGCCTCGGCAGCATTGACAGTCTTGCTGACAATGCGCTCACCGCTGCGACTGAGCACTGAAGTCAGGGCCTGCTTGTCCTGGAAATCCTGGAAGAAGAACGCGCCATTCAGGCGAATAGTGCTGTCCAGCCATGCGGTCTTGGCGCCCACTTCCCAGACATCCTGCTTCTCCGGCGCAAACTCGGCCAATTCCTCATCAAGGAAGGAAGACCCGACCGTCAGCAGAGAATAACCACCGGGTTTGCGGGCCTTGGCCCAGGAGGCATAGAGCAACATGTCATCCTGCGCCTGCCAGTCCAGGGTCACCTTGGGCAAGAACCAGTTTTCCTTAGTGTCCAGGCGGCCTGTGCACCAGGGATTAAAGGCATCAATCCCGTCGGGCTCACCATCGCCGTCAACATCATCGGCTGGGCCGTAATCGATGGAGCGCTGGACCCGCTCCGGGTTTTGCTGTCGACAAACATCCGGAATACCGGCAATCAGGCCAGGTCCGTCGTCGGGATCCTGGGCGTCAAAAGAATCGGCAAAGAAATTCCCGTCGGCCAGCCAGTCTCCAAACGGCTGGCAGGCCCGAAAAAAGATGCCACAGGGATTCAGCCCGCCCGGGCCACCCGAGGATTCCGGATCATAGGAAACGGGGCCCTTGACCTTGATTTCCTCGCGGCTGAAACGACCTTCAAACTTGATCAGCCAGTCTTCGGCCAGTTCGAAGTCCAGCTCCGTATAGATGGACCAGTGATCCGTCTCGCGATTTACCGGACTGGGTTTGCGAAAGCCATAGGCCGCGTTCTGGTAGGGCAGAATTGGAGTCTCGGTATAGCCTGGGCAGTAATCGTCCGTTAGTGGAAAAGTGTCCCCCGTGCTGCTTTGCCAGGTACAGTGACTGCCTGAACCCTGCGCCGTAATGGAGCGACTGTCGTTCTGGACGTCCTCGTTCCAGTACTGGGCGCCGACGACCATGTTTAACGGCCCTTCGATATCTGTGCGATAGCGAATTTCCAGGCTGGTCTGCTCCGTCACCTTGTCATTATCAAACGAGAAAGTATTAACATTATCGTCGCCAAAAATACTGTCCGACGGAATGCCAAAGGCATTGGTGTCCTGAGTCTCGGTATTATCATCGCGCAGGTAACCACCCCAGAAATTGAAACTTCCCCGCTCAAGGGCCAGTTCGGCATTCAGGGCCACGCGCCAGAAGTCGCGATCGAAGCCGTCGAAATCATTGCCCGGCGAATTGGGATCTGTGCCGACAATTGCCTTCAGGTCATCGCCGTCAGGAAACTTGCCGGCGAAGCCAAAGGTCTGGTATTCGCAATACGGGTACAGGGACGGATTGGCGGCGATGATATCGCCATAAACCTGCGCGGCCGCCGGATCGTCGGGCGCCAGCGGCTGGTCGGGGAACCCCAGCTGGGCCGCGAGTTCCGGCGTAATAATGCGTCGGGCCCGTTCGACCATGCTTCGATCACTGAACGCCGTCACATTCCCGCCGCCGTCAGTCGTGGGGATGGATTGCTCAGACACGGTATTAATAAAGTCAGGCCAGCACTGGGCCAGACCGGCGTTATCTACCCCGGGCAGATCGTCCTTGGCCTCGTCGGGAATCTCCAGGAAGGTGTTGAAGGGCACAAAGGCCTGGGCCGTCGGCTTACCCTCGTCGTGGGTGTACTCAGCCCGGAAATTTAACGTGAGGCCATTGTCGAAAGCCGACCGAGTGCTCATGGACACCCCGAAGCCTTCTTCGTCCGCCAGGCTGTCGCCCGTTGTCTTGTTGTCGTAAAAGCCTTCCTCGTCCCAGATAGAACCATTGAAGCGCACGCCCAGGGCCTCGCCCAAAATTGGAAAACTGACACCGCCGTTCAGGCTGTACTGATCCTGATCATTGACATCGACGGAGATATCCGACTCGAACTCTTCGGCAGGCTTCTTGGTGATGTATTGAATGGCGCCGGCGAATGCCGAACGACCGTAGAGAGCGTTCTGCGGACCCTTGACCACCTCGATGCGCTCAATGTCCAGCAAGCGCTGATTGACCAGCAATGAGCCACCGGAACTGACCACCGCTTCGCTGGACAAGTCGATCCCGTCCACGAGGATTGCAACATTCTGACGACCGCGCGTTGGCGCCAGACCGCGGATGGTTATGCGGGTATCACTCTGGGCAAAAGATTCATCGAATTGCACGCTGGGCGTAAATTGCGCCACATCGGAAATACTGCGAATGCCCTTGCGTTCGATTTCCTCCTGGCTAATGGCATCAATACTGATAGGCACATCCTGGAGGTTTTCCGTCGTCTTGCGGGCCGTGACGACGATATCTTCGATCTGGGCCAGCACCGGCACCGACCAGACCCCGGCTAAGACTAATAACACGCCGGGCACGCACGCCCGTCCCCAAGACATCGCAATGGATCGAATCACCAAGAGCCTTCCCCCTGCC
This sequence comes from uncultured Gammaproteobacteria bacterium, assembly GCA_937921935.1. Lineage (GTDB taxonomy): Bacteria > Pseudomonadota > Gammaproteobacteria > Steroidobacterales > J054. The sequence continues at coordinate 13,711 of CAKZWQ010000067.1, forward strand.
CCCGGGCGCCTGAGCGCCGCTGTTTTTCTGAAAGGTCATAAGACTATGACATTTCCGAATCCCCTGCCAAGGCCCTGTGCCCCGCGCCTTGCGGCTGACCGATGCCCGGTCAGCCGCCCCGGGTGGAGACCTTGGCCAGCAGCGACCAGCTTTGCTAACGTAGCCGTCAGCCGCCGCCAGCTGCCTTGCCGGACGCAAAGGTGGCCAGGCCGCCTTCGCAAGCATTGACTGCGAGATGCCAAAGCCGCAACGGGCGACTGTTTCCCGCCCGGGATCAGGCCAGCCGGCGGCACAAAGAGGACATACGTATGTTTATTAACTTCTGGTACGTCGCCGGTCTGGCCGAAGAAATTTCCGACCAGCCTCTGAAACGCCGCATGCTCGGCCAGGATTTCGTCCTGTTCCGCGATAGCCAGGGAAAAGCCCATTGCCTGAGTAACACCTGCGTGCACCGCGGCGGCTCACTGGCTGGCGGCAAGGTCAAGGGTGACTGCGTGCAATGCCCTTATCACGGCTGGCAGTTTGACGGCGACGGCGTCTGCCAGCGCATCCCCTCCCTCGGAGCCCATGCCAAGATCCCCGCGCGCACCCGCGTGGATGCCTACCCGACACAAGAGCGCTTTGGCCTGGTGTTCGCCTTCCTCGGCGATCTGCCTGAGGCCGAACGCCCGCCCATGCTGACCATCCCCGATGAGGAATACGGGCCGGAGGGTCCCCGGGAGGGCTGGGCCGCCACCATTCAGAGTTTCGAATGGGCGTTTGACTACAAGCGTTCGATGGAAAACGGCATCGACCCGGCGCATAACGAATTTGTGCATCCCACCCACGGCTTTTCCGGCGCCAATGACGACTACACCATGCCGGCGCCGGAACTGGACGAGACCGAGTGGGGCAGCGGCTTTATGCAGCAACGTATGGCACCGCCCCTGGCGGAGAAAAAAATGCGCGAAGCTTCCGGGCGAGAAGGCGATGCGGTGATTACCGCCGGTACCGGACACCATGGGCCGGCCAATATCTGGACTTACATTCACCCAACGCCGGAAATCCTGATTCACCAGTATCTGTATGAAACACCGGTGGACGACAGCAACACGCGCTTGTACCTGGTGAATCTGCGCAACTTTATGATCGACGGCGGTGACGACGCACGAATAAAGGAGCGCAACGAGGTTGTTGCCCTGCAGGACCGCGAGATCCTGCTGCGCATGCACCCGGTACAAACCCCGGACACCAACAACCACGAGTTTTTTGTGGGTGCGGATTCGCCCATTGCCCGCTATCGGGAATTCCTGAAGGACTGGGAAGCCCGGGGCTGGCGTATCGACAGTGATCAGGTTGAAAAGAACCGCAAGAAAGTCGCCTATGCCATTCCCTGCCCCGCCCGGCGCGAACACAAAGGCTGGGTGCTGGACTCCATCCCGCTGCGGCCCGGTAGCGATGCGGCCGACCGCGCAAAGCCGGCCAGTCAGGCCGGTTAAGAAAATTCCGTGCCTGGCACCCGTTGAGCAGCCTGCTATGAGGCGAGCGACGGGAAGACAAACAGACGGCGAAGCATCCGCGGGGTGGCCCTTGCTCAGCCTGAAACAGAAAGCGATCGGCGCACGGGGGTTTTCTGCGGCCCGGTAAGCTGTCTGTATGCAAGGACACGCGGCAGGTCATGTCACCACTGCCGGGACTGTCCGGTGGCCCGGGTAGCCTGCGCGGGCAAGATCCCGCATCCTGAGCAAACAGTCTGAACCCAGTCCCTTGGCTGCGGTCGAAACTCGGCAGCCGGTTGCCCAGGACAGACGCCCTATCAAGTCATGATGAACAAAGGAAAACTCTTGCTGCTGGCGCTGGTCATCGTGGCCATCGCGCTGTTTTTCTGGCTCGACCTGGCCCGTTTCCTGTCCCTGGAAGCCCTGCAGGCCAGCCAGCAGGAGCTGAGCGCCTTTGTAGCCGACAACCAAATGCTGGCTGTCGGCGGCTTCTTCCTGATCTATGTGGCCGTTACCGCCCTGAGTATCCCGGGCGCGGCAGTCATGACCCTGGCGGCCGGTGCTGTGTTTGGCCTGGTGGTCGGCACGGTCCTGGTGTCCTTTGCCAGCAGCATCGGCGCCACCCTGGCCTTTCTGCTGTCGCGTTTTCTGTTGCGGGACTACGTGGAGCAAAAATTTGGCGCCACTGCCGAGAAAATCAACGGCGGCATAGACAGGGAAGGCGCCTACTACCTGTTCACACTGCGCCTGGTGCCGCTGTTCCCCTTCTTCGTGATTAATCTCGCCATGGGGCTGACCCGGCTGCGCGCGCACACTTTCTATTGGGTCAGCCAGCTGGGCATGCTGGCCGGCACCGTGGTGTATGTGAACGCCGGCACCCAACTGGGCCAGATCAAGAGTACCGGCGATATCCTGTCCCCTGCCCTGCTGGGCTCCTTTGCCTTGCTCGGTATCTTTCCGCTAATCGCCAAAAAATCCGTGGAGTTACTGCGACGTGTCAGAACCAGCTGATCAGCCACCGAAAAAATTCGACACCAACCTGGTCGTGATCGGGGCCGGCTCCGCCGGACTGGTCACCGCCTACGTGGCCGCCGCCGCCAAAGCAAAAGTCACCCTGATCGAACGCGATCAAATGGGAGGCGACTGCCTGAACACCGGTTGCGTGCCCAGCAAAGCCATCATCCGGTCCGCACGCATTGCCTCTTATATAGAACGCTCACGGGAATTCGGCCTGGTGGCGGGCCCGCTGCAGGTGGATTTCCCCAAAGTCATGCAACGCGTGCGCGATGTGATTGCCCGCATTGAGCCCCACGATTCCGTCGAACGGTATACCCAGCTGGGCGTTGATTGCCTGAGGGGTTCGGCCCGGATCACCTCGCCCTGGACGGTGGAAGTCAACGGCCAGACCCTGACTACGCGCAGCATCGTGATCGCCACGGGCGGGCGCCCTGCCGTGCCGCCGATTCCTGGTCTTGAGCAGATCGATTACCTGACCTCGGACACCATCTGGCGCCTGGAACGCCTGCCGCAGCGACTGCTCGTCCTGGGCGGCGGCCCCATCGGCTGCGAGCTGGCCCAGGCCTTCCGTCGGCTGGGCAGTGAAGTGACGCTGGTGGAAATGGCGCCCCGGCTCCTGGATCGGGAGGACCCGCAAACTTCCGCTGCTGTAGAACAACGCTTTGCGGAGGAAGGCATCCAGCTGTTAACGGGGCACACGGCCGAGGCCTTCGAGAATGACAGTGGCACTGTTTCCGTATTGTGCACGGGCGAAAACGGCACCCAGCGCGTCGCCTTCGATGAAGTCCTGGTCGCCGTGGGTCGCCGGGCCAATACGGACGGGCTTGAAATTGCCAATGCCGGCCTTGAACTCAATCCCAACGGTACCCTCCCGGTTAACGAGTACTTACAGACTGCCCAGCCCCACATCCTGGCCTGCGGCGACGTCACCGGACCCTACCAGTTAACTCACGCGGCGGGCTTTCAGGGGTGGTACTGCGCCATGAACGCCCTGTTCGGACACATCAAGCGCTTCAAGGTGGACTACACCGTGATGCCCTGGGCCGTATTCACTGACCCGGAAGTCGCCCGCGTGGGCCTGACGGCGGCCGAAGCCGACGACGCGGGTATCAAGCATGAAATCACCAAATACGGTATCGATGACCTGGACCGGGCCATCGCCGACAGCGAAGCGCACGGTTTCGTTAAAGTCATCACCAAAAAAGGCAGCGACCGCATTCTCGGCGCCACGGTGGTCGGTCACCACGCGGCGGAACTGATCACAGAGTACGTCACGGCCATGAAGTACGGCATGGGGCTGCGCAAGATCCTGAACACCATCCATATCTACCCCACCCTGGCCGAGGCCAATCGCTATGCGGCGGGAAACTGGCAGAAGGC
>CAKZWQ010000068.1 GCA_937921935.1 uncultured Gammaproteobacteria bacterium
GGCGTCCATCAATGATCGGATTCGCGTCACCTACGATGGCCCATTGAGTCTTTCGGAGGACTATATGGTGTGGAACATCACCAAGGACGATATTCGCGTGCGGATGGCGATCGTTGATGAAGATGTCTGGCCACCGCCGGCTACCGAGAAGCCTCAACTGCCGGATCCCAGTATCCGCATTCCTTACTCGGACATGATTGCTTCTGGTCGATACGACATGCGGGACGTGATTCAGCCCACGTATGACGAGATCAACCAGCAATATGGCACGAATGAGAAACAGGAGTGACCATCGAGTTGTCTGAAACCTGATTAAGAAACCCGCTTCGGCGGGTTTTTTTTGCTGAACTGTTCCGAGCCTTGCTGCTCACCAATGAGATGTTACCGAACAGATAGCTTGCCGAGCCGCCCGGCAAAACAACCCAGAAGGTAATCGGCTCCAGCACCAGCGTCTCATCGATGGTCACCGGCAGGTTGCGATCCACCACATCGACATCTGTCAGTACGATGTGATCCCTGCCGGGTGGTCGGTACCCGGCACGGCGCGCCAACCACTGCCGGAGAAGGGTCGACCGAACCCCAGTACCCCGTTTATTGAAAAAGGACGCTGGGTGCCGGGATTCCGGTCCCGGGAGCCGATGCTGGACCGGCACATGAAGAAGCACAGCCTGGAAGATCAGGACTGGCGGCCGGCTATGTACAAAGCGTTGGGCGCGGAGGAATAGCAGCGGAGTTGGGGGCAGTGACCCCAATTCCCTGAAGTTGAACCACTGTCCCCGAATCGGTGGCCAGCGTAATATGAGTTTATTGCGCCAAAAGGGACGGCTATGCAAATCGAGCTCATCATTGGCTGTGAAATGCATCCGCAAGAGGTTGCGGACTACGCGGTGGCAGCCGAGAAGGCGGGGGTGCGCGCGCTCTGGCATTCGAATTTGCCCAATGGCTGGGACCCTTTCATGGGCCTGTCCCTGGCGGCCGGAGCGACCAGCCGTATCAAGCTTGGGGTGCTGGCCCTCAGTCCCTACGAGATGCATCCGGTCCGGATTGCCTATTCCATCATCAGCCTGAACGAGATGGCGCAGGGCCGGGCAATTCTTGGCCTGGGCGGCGGCGGCGCGATGGCTCTGGCCACGTCCGTGCGTTCCGACGGCGAAAGCCTGGACTTCAAAAAGATGCGCATCGTGCGCGGTGTGCGCGAAGCTGCGGAGATCATCCGGATGATGGCCTCCGGCGAGTTTCACCAGGGCTACCAAGGCGAGATTTTCAGCGTGTCATCGCCTTTCAAGCTGAGTTTCATGGCGTCGCCGCCGCCGAAGATCTTTACCTGCTCCATGGGCCCACAGATGCTTCGCATGGGTGGGCGCGTCGGCGACGGCTTGCAGGTGGGCGACGTCACGGCCGATCGGCTGCCGGAAGTTATGGGTGATATCCAGGCTGGCCTGGCTAAACGAGAGCATCCGGCGGACGATTTTCGAATCGGCAACTTCTGGGCCTGGCACATCAAGGCAGATCGCGAAGCGTCCCTGCATGAGGCGCGCGTCGGCTTGTTTGCCCGTGCCGAAGTGATTCCGCCGCATATCGGCCTGGATCATCTGCTGGATCCGGAAGAAGCGCAGTTTGTCCGCGACCATTACCGAAATTTCCTGATCGCCGGTGTGACCGGCACGGGCGACATCAAGGATGTGCCGCCGGAACTCGTTCAGCGGCTCATCGACAATTGCAGCTCGTCGGGTGACTACGGTGACATCGATCAGGAGATCGAGCGCTTCAAGGCAATGGAGCGAGCCGGTCTGACGGATCTCGCGTTGCGGGTGTTTGATGACCCGTGGGACTCACTGGAGATCATCAGGGATCGAGTGATTCCCCATTTTCAGTGACGCAAAGATCCCGCTGAAATGAGTAAGACTAACTGGCTGGGAGAACTGGCCGGCTTCAGAGTATTTCATCTAAGACGCTTCAAAACGCATGCATCAAAGCGCCGGTATCGGACGTTAGCAGCTCACCTGACCATTTACTGAACAAGCCGCCTGAGCACGCGCACCCACTGCGGCTCGGGCCGGCTAGGTGTATTGGCGCGGCGTGGCTTTGGCCTTATTGAGTAAAGGCCTTAGCAAGGCCAGCACCAGGATGATGGCAGTACTAATGCCGGCGAACCACGCCCACGACAGGGGTGTGCCCTTGGTGGCGTTAACAATCGCCCAGGGCCAGGCGAGAAATCCCAGGCCAAAGGAAAATGCGCCCCAGCCATGCATCCATTGGGCCTTCCTTTCCACCAGATACGTGATGAAGTACACGCCGGCGCCGGTCCCCAGCAGGAACAAGAAAACGGCCGGGTCACCGGTCACGAAAAAGAGGCTGCCGGTGGCCAGTAGCACAACGGCACCGTTAAGGCCGCGATGGGAGGGGTGATTCCAGATATAGGCAAAAGGATAGAGCGCGGTCAGCACTGCGGCGGCCAGGGCAATCCAGCCCAGCCCCAGGAAGGCGACGATATACAGGAAAAAGGCCAGGGTCATAAAGGCGTTGAAGAACAGATCGGCAACGCTGCGGGTTGCTTCGGTCAGATACCAGCGGTCGGCGGAGTTCTGGGCAACCTCAAAGGCTGTGGCGCCGATATAAATGGCCGAGGCCAGGCTGACCAGCGTGGGGTAGGCAAAGGCTTGCGGCAGCAGTGCACTGTAGTTTTCCACGGCCCAGATCAGGGCCAGCGGACTGGCCAGGACGAAAATGTGTGTTGCCACGATCCATGTTGCCATGGGGGGTGACAGGTCGAACTCTTCCCGCAGCTGCTGCCTGAAACCGGTATTCATGTGATTTGCCCCCTCGTCGCTATTCTACCGTTATAGATCCCGCGCTGAAGAGATCTTGCACGAGGGCGATAGGGTCAGGCTCAGTCGCGCTGACGGTCTGCCTTGTCGGCACTAAACGCTTTTCGGTTTCTGGTATCAAGGCGACTGTCGGGATTCGGTGCCTCTGACCACCAAGCGCTTGCCTTGGTTGGGTCGGGATGCGACCGCGGCGACGGCGGTGGCCGTTAGTGATAGGCAGAACCGCTTAACGCAAGAAGGGCAGTCCCGCCCAGCGAACCTCAACGTTATCCACCGTGGCCCCACAGTTGGACGGTTGCTGTTCCGCGGCAAGCCGTATTGCACTGCGCTTAGGTAATTTCCCTCATTGAGTGGAGTGGAAACGTCCCCATAACGTTTGTTAATGGGCGATGCAAACAAGCTTTGGGCGTCGATTCTTGCTGTCTCTGTTTTCGCAGTTGGCAGCGCGGTCTATTTGCTTGAGCGACCCGTCGATACCGTCTTCCTGCTGCCATCCTGGTGGGAGGTGTTTCAACCTCAGCCGCGCTCCTCATGGTTAGGCCAACACCTGCCAGGGTTTGCCCACGTGTTTAGCTTCAGCCTTTTAACGGCTATGGCCCTGGGGTCGAGTCGCAAGGCTTTGCTTTGGGCCTGTCTGTTCTGGACGACGGTGAATCTGGTTTTCGAGCTGGGGCAGATTAACTTCATTGCAATGACAGTATCGGGTCAGCTAGCCGATGGGCCGGTGCTGAACCAGCTGGCCTCTTACCTCGTCGCTGGCACCTTTGATCCTGTCGATATCATTTTCATCCTGGCGGGCGGTCTGAGTGCGTGGCTGACAGTCGTGCTGACCAGGGCGCCGGAGGGACGCACATGAGCGGCAAAGCTCCGCAATTTGTCCGGCGCGGTTGCGCGATTTTATTCATAACCTTGCTGGGCTTACTGACCCTGTTAGGTTCGGGTGGCGCCGGCAGCGACTTTGATTTCAGCCCGTCAGGTAACCCTGACTGCACCGGGATCTTTGACGTGGTGAACGCCTTCGGCTTCCCGCCTGTAGATAATGCGCCGCTGGACACCCCGATCATCTCGGCTACCGCCCGGATTCAGGGCTTTTGCTCCACCAAGGAGATCTGGATCACGGGTGGTGGCGAGTACTCGATCGACGGCGCGCCTTTTACCTCGCAGGCGGGCGAGATCCGGCCGAATTCGGATTTGCGGGTCCGTCTCCAGTCAGCACCGACTTTCGGCACCCACCGCTCGACCATCGTATCCATCGGCGATCACCTGTTCGATCCGTCGGCCACGTTTTCGGTTATCACCAGGGATGGCAATCCGGCAGACGCGCCTACGGCCATGATCACGAGTCCGCCAGATCAGGAGGTCGTCAACGCCGATACCATCCTTGTAATCGGCCAGGCCGATGACCCGGATGGCATCGCATCAATCCGCGTCAACGGCGTCGATGCCAGTACCGTCAACGGCTACCTGAACTGGTGGGCCGAGATCCCGCTGGTATCGGGGCCGAACATAATTACCGTGGCCAGTGCAGACATCTACCTCAACGAGAACCCCACAGCGGCGCAGATCCAAATTGACAATCTCGCGGTGATTCTTGCCGAGCCGCTCGATCTGGCTGTGGACGCCGGAAATTCACGATTACTGGTCGTGGACGGTGAGCTGCGCGGACTGGTCGAAGTAGATATCGCCACGGGTGACACGAACCTGCTGTCCGGTGAAGACACGCCAGACAACCAGGTTCCCTTGGTCGAGCCCTCACGGATAGCTGTCAATGCCGCTGGTAACACGGCCTGGATTATTGATTACGCTTATCAGGATCCAATCGAAGTGGATCTGCTCACCGGCACGCGAACGCTGCTGGTGGATACGGTGTTTCCGGATCCCGCCGAATCGCTGCAGGACGCGCGCGAAATCGTCGTGGACGAAATCACCGGCCAGCTCCTTCTGCTGGTGGGATCACTGAACAGCGCCGTGAACGACACTCGCGTTATTGCAGCGAATCTCACCGATGGTTCCCGGCAGATCCTGTCGGATGCGTCCACGCCCAATGCTGACAATCCCTTCAGGTCGACATTCTTAGCTAACAGCCAGGTCTTTGATGCCGGCAACTTCCGATTGCTGGTCGCCCAGGACACCAATCTGCTCGCGGTGGATCCCCTGACCGGCAATCGCACCGAGTTTTCGCCGACGGGCGTCGAAGGCGCCGTGGACGCCACCCTCGATCTGGCGAATAACCAGGCCATCATCCTGAACCGGGTCAGCGCGTGGCTCTATGGCGCGGACCTTGGCAGTGGTGACCTGCAGTTTCTCTGGCGGATCCCGGGCACCATGAATCCGCAACGCGTTGCCTTCGAGCCGCTCGGGAACCGAACCCTGATCCTGTTCCTGCGCCAGCGCAATATCTACGCGCTGGACATGGCCACGGGTGAGCTGACGGTTGCCTATTGACGTCGGCTGTCCCGGCGGTGTCCGCGCAAGTGAACGAGGGCAAGCTAGCTCAGACCCAGTTCGTCTTTGCTTCGGCCACCAAAGCGGTAAACGGGTTGCCCAAACCACTCCGATCGCCAGGGAGGAGGAAAACGCATGCAGTAGGCGGCTGCAACCAAGGCCAGTGTTTGCATCATGACGTGCATCGCGACGCTTTCGAAGACCGCAAAATAAATGATGGCAACCAGGGAATTGGGAATGTGCGATGCCAGGGCTTTGCGACCGTTCAACTCGAGTATGTTATGCGCCGGCGCAACATACATGTCCCAGTAATGCATATGCCAGGGATACAACAGGCTGCCGGCAGCAAAGGTCAGGGCGGCCACCCAGATAGTCGACAGGCCGATCGTTTCGAACAGCACCCAGAAGACCAGCCAAAGCTGCGCTTCGCAAAAGCCCCATACCAGGGCGAACGGCAGGAAGGTCCAGTAAAGGCGCCTGCCCTGCGTGTAGGTGCCGCGAGGCCAGTAGATCCAGTAACCGTAGACAATGATTGCCAGGTAAACAGCTGTCGCTGCGAGCCAGACCAGGCTGGACGGGTCGGATGATCCCCAGGGATTAGCCAGCAGCCTCTCTGTGACACCGGCCGCCGCTGACAGGCTGATACCAACAAGGAAATAGATACTGGCTCTCAGCCAGGCCAGGTGATTGTCGTAGCGAGTCAGGTCTTTGTTCCGCCGGAGCACCAGGAGCAAAAGGAACAGCATCAGACCCAGGCCCGCTGCACCGATAGCTACACCATCGGTCCACGTCCCGGTCGTGATCTCAAAGCCTCGGAATACATGATTATCGGCCACGACTACTCTCTTACAGAAACCGCACGGGTTCTCGTTACCGGCGATAATCAGCAATACGAATGAAAATTATCACTCCCAGGCTCCAAGGATCGACTTTCGGCCAATAGCGGACATTCGCCTCCGCCCTAATCATCGTCGGCTAGCCCTAGACGCGGTTACTTTCCAAATTCCTGGAAATCTCGAGATTGATAAAGTCCACGAATTCTGGAGGCAATGATTTCTGGATATCTTTCCATTCCGCCTCCATAAATGGATAGTTCTTTACCCAGTACACAACAACCCTGGCCACACCATATGACCAGAATTCATCTAGGAACCCCTCGCGTTGTTGGTAATACATGTTCATGCAATGCCTGACATGTGCGGTGAAAAAACCTTTCAGCCTGAATCTATTCGCTTCTGTTAGAGAGTCTTTATCTTCGACCGACAAGACCAGCAGTTCTGCAATATTAGTTGTCCATCTCGCCGAAATAAGTTCTATACCAAGGTTAGTACGCGCTTGCGCAGTTGCTGCACGACCAGCTTTTCTTGTTTCCTTTAGCTGATAGCCCACGTATACCAAAGACACAATTACACCTAACGCAGCCAATAGGTCAGCATAGTCGGCGACACTGGAAAGGTTCATGGAATAGGCCTGACGACTTCGAAGTTGAATAGCATAACGAATTTCCTGAAAGCCGAAACTAGTCTATAGGAATGCTTTCAGGCACCGTCTGGATGCCAGGGCTAGACTTCGTCGAGCCGCTATCTATGTCAGCTATCGGCCAAAAGCGGACGTTTGGCTGTGTTAGAGAACTACGCCCCATAAAGCCTGCAACAGCGGGCAGCCAAAGGCTGGTTCGATTGCTGGTATGGGTTATGGGAAGGCATGCTTCGAGTGACGTTTAGAGACTATTGGCAATTAAATGGCCAGCGTAGTGCAGGGTTTATAATGACTCTTCATAAATTGAGTCAAAGGGTGCGAGTGCTAGATACCGATCAGTGCATCTAATGGCCAAGAGGTACAAGCGCAGCAGTTAAACTGATAAGTGCTAGCTTCAGTTAATGACTATGTGGATAGGCCCCAAACATTTCCCTTCGTTCTGTTTAGGCGCGCTGTTGAGCGGTTGCTTTTATCCTGGCCCAAGTTTTGAGCGTACAAGCGACTCAGCTATTACTATAGAGAATCAAGCCATATTGCATGCCTACTATGAATTAAGTGACCCGATCGGAATTATTCCTTCTTCAGCAAGCTGGGCAGTAACCGAAGTCGATGGCGAGCAGTGGACCCAAGATATGCTAGGGGCAGTGGGCAATCGTATCGCCCTCAATCAAGGATTACACTGGATACGCATGGAAGAGAATCATGCGTTCGACCCATTTTCTCCGGTTCACCTTGGTTTCGAACTTGCAGCCACAGCGGGACATGAATATGAACTCGTGTCAGGGCCTGGCTGCCTTATCACTGTACAAGGCGATGACGTACAACGTCGAATAATCACGTTGCAAGTGTCCATAGCAGAACAGCAGCCACGAGAACTTGCCGCGCCTGCGCTTTGCACCCGCTCCAAGAGAGCAAAGACCTGCCAAAACGAAAAAGATTGTGACAAAGACCTGAGTTGCGTTACTCCCGGCAATACCGAGTTTGGCTTCTGCGGAATACCAGACTAAAAAACAGAATCGTTATGATTGTGTTTTGGAATAAGACAATATTTAGAAACTTTTCTATGTCCGCTTTGGGTCGAAAGCCGTCATTAACGCATTCGCAGCATTTCAGACCAATTTAAGCGCTAGCGGCCTTTCGATAGGCTGGCATGCCCAGCCAGAAAATGCCCACGGCAATGGGCGACGCAATACCCACCAGGGCCATGGACTGACCAACGGCGAGAGGATCTTTGAAGAGATAATCGGTCGCGAAGCCGACAATCCAGGGGGCGGCCCCGGTCGCAATAAGATTCAGAACCAGCAGGTAGATGGCCGATACCTGGGCGCGATAACGATTGGGTGTAATCAGTTGCAGGGCAGTCGGTGCAGCACCCAGGCTGCAACTGGCAAAGAAAATCATCGGTGCCAGCAGCACAGTTGCCAGCATCGGTGTTTCAGCCAGTCCCGCCGTCAGCGCAAAGGGCGCGGCGCCCACGGCGCCCACCAGCCCGACGCGCAAGGCGGCGTCCTGGTGACCGCGATTTTTCAGCCAGTCTGTCAGCCAGCCGCCGGCGAACATGCCGCCGCCACCAAAGATCAGGGCCAGAACACCCAGGGCGAGACCAGCATCGCCGAAGCTGTATTCGAAGTTACGGATAAAGAAACTGGGGGCCCATAAAAATACGGCCTGCAGGGGCATGCCGATAATGGCAAAGCCGAACATGTGAGCGGCCAATGCGCCGCGATGCTGGCCCATCCACTGCCACAGCGCACTAAAGTTGCTGTCGGTCTGTTGCACGCCGCGGCGCGGTGGTTCTGTGATGGTCAGCATCAGGGCCGCCACTAACAGTCCAGGCAAACCCACCGCCACGAAAGCCATTTGCCAGGGCGCCACTTCGCCAACCAAGGGTAAGGCCAGAGATTCCAGGCCGGTGAAGTACTGCACCAGGGCGCCACCCAGGATGAAGGCCAGCGCGGTGCCGATGAATACGCCGGACGAATAAACGCCCAGAGGCCGGCCCAGCCGATTCGGCGGGAAGTAGTCCGCGATCATGGAATACGCCGGCGGCGACAGGGCGGCCTCACCTACGCCCACACCCACACGGGCAAGAATCAGTTGGCCGAAGTTTTTTGCGAGTCCGCAGGCCGCCGTCATCAGGCTCCAGACAAAAATGCCGCCGGCAATAATAAAGGTGCGCCGCTTGCGGTCGGCCAGCCAGCCGATGGGCAGGCCCATCAAGGTATAAAAAATGGCAAAGGCAAAGCCACCGAGTAAACCTATCTGCGTATCCGATAGACTCAGGTCCGCCTTGATGGGGTCGACCAGCAAGGCAAGTATGGTGCGGTCGATAAAGGAAAAGACGTAAGCAATGGTCAGGACAAGAACGGCATACCAGCCCTTTGCCAGCGAGGGCCAGGGCTGTTCAGCTGCCGGTGTCTTGTTTGCCGTGTTCAGAGTCGAACCTCATCCAGAATTTCCACGTTCACCAGTTTCCAGGCACCGTCGATGGGTTGCAGCTGAAGATTGGCCTGATACTCGTTGCGCCGTTCGTGGATATGGCCCCAGTGGCCCACAGCCGCGCGCACTTGCCAGGTGGCCCGGGCCTGTATGCCGCCCTCATCTGCAGGACTGGTCTGCAAGTCTGTCAGCTCCACGTCTTTGACCCGTGCACTCGCGCCACCCTGGCTGGCCAGGATCAGGCCGCGACGCATTTCCAGGTAGACCTCGCGCAGTAATTCACCCTC
>CAKZWQ010000069.1 GCA_937921935.1 uncultured Gammaproteobacteria bacterium
CCAGCTGTTCGGGCCATATGCCCTCCAGCACATAGATATCAGCGGCCGGGACAACTTCACGCAGGAACTGCGCTTCTGCCAGGGAAGCGACGAAAAAGCAGTCGCAGCCGCTGGCAGCCAGCCGGCGCGCCACGGGCTCCATGCCAAGCCCGTAACCATTGGCCTTGACCACCGCGCTGCAGCGGGCCGGAGCTGCCTGGTCAGCAAGGGCCTGATAATTCGCCGCCAGGGCGTCCAGATCGATACTCAACCGACCCCCGGCCTGCTGCGCCGAAGAACCCTCGATTTCACTCATGACAAGTGCCTGTCAACAATGGGCGATCAATTTATTTCGGGGGCACTTTGCGCCAACTCGGCGGTGCCGTGACCTGGGCCTTCCAGCCATGATACGGATGTCGCGCCACCAGTTCGGGTTTGCGAAACAGGGTGACAAGCGCCGCACCGGCAACGAAACCACCGATGTGGGCCCAGAAGGCGACGCCGCTGGTCGCACCAATGGAGGTGATTCCGCCAAGAAACTGCACAAGCAGCCAGTAGCCCAGCATCCAGAAGGCCGGGATCGCGATAACGGTGAAAAAGAAGCCAAAGAAAAACAGGAAATGAACATTCACGCGTGGATACAAAAGTATGTAGGCGCCCATGACCCCGCCAATAGCACCCGAGGCACCCACAATGGGCGCACCCGAGCTCGGACCGCTCAAGACTTGTAACAGCGCGGCCAGCAAACCGCAGACCAGGTAAAAAACAGCAAAGCGCACATGGCCCATGGAATCTTCCACATTGTTACCGAAGATCCACAGAAACCACATGTTCATGATGATATGCAGCCAACTGCCGTGCACGAACATGTATGTAAATAGGCCAGTCCAGGCACCACCGGAATCGATGACGCAAAAACCCGCAGGCCCCATGGGCAGTTTCGCCCCCGCCGGGATTGCGCCGCTTAATTCTCCGGGAATCAGTCCCAGGGTGCACACGGAGCGCGTCAGCCCCGGCTCGAAACCGACACCCTGCAGCACCAGCCAGACAAACACATTCACGGCGATCAGGCCGTAGGTGACATAGGGCGTCAGGAAATGCGGGTTGTCATCACGAAGAGGAAACACCAGGGCAGTCTAAGGGCCGCTGGCTCGTGCCAATGCGACCGCCGCCGCAAATTCTTCCGCTGACTTGCCTCCCTGCAAGCGCGCCGTGACTTGCCCACTCCGATCGATCACATAGGTGGTGGGCAGCACCTCGTTCCACGCGGCATCCACCACGCTGACCAGGGTATCCATATCCCGTTCCTGACTGAGCCAGCTGCGAAAACCAGGAAACCATTGCTCGATGAATACCTCGACCGTGGCGGCTGACCCGGGATCGTCCAGGGACACGGGCAGCAGCTCAAGCCCCTCTCCCTCCGAGGCCAGGGTCTGCAGCACGGGAATCTCTTCCAGGCAAGGCCGGCACCAGGTGGCCCAGAAGTTCAGTACGACAATCTGGCCACGCCGGGCATCGAGTAACTCGCGCAGTCCCGCGGCATCGACAGGGCTGACCGCATCGTCTATTCGCGCTGACGCCGACCCGGCTGCGGCGACGGTTCCGGCAGCACCGGTAATCAGCAGTATCAATAGCACTACCCGCGAAAGTCCTTTCATGCGGACATGATACCGGTACGCAAAGGGCGGACAAAAAAGACCCGCAGTAACGCAGTTGCAGGAGGACTGTTCGCTAGCTTGGCGAGGCAGCCCCTTATTCAGGCGACAGACGGCAGCCAGTTCGTTGCAAATCAAGGCTCATCCAGAGCAGTCGGACGAAGCTCCGCCCGCCTCCAGCTGAGCCGCGGGGCCAAAGCTCAGGCCACAGCCTTGGCGGGGCGGGTTTTTTCACGCAGGAACTGCTCCGCCGCCTGCTCCAGTCGACGCCGCCGGTCATGGGGCATGCGATCCAGATTCGCAGTGATGACCGCAAGGCGCGGCTGGCGAGCGAACCAGGCGCGGTGGCGGGCGACAAAGCGCCAGAACAGTCCATCGACCGTATCCGTCCACGGACCGCGGCGAAAATCGCCCATCTTCAGCATGTAACTGGACGCGCAAATGTAGGGCTTGGTGGTAAAAGTTCCGCCATCAGCGAACAGGGCCATGCCGTAAACGTTGGGCGTCATTACCCAATGGGCCGAATCCACAAAGGATTCCATAAACCAGCGGTAGCTCTGGTGTGGTTCGATTTCGCTCAGCAACATCAGGTTACCGACGATCATTAATCGTTCAGTGTGATGGGCCCAGCCCAGTCGATTGACTTTGCGAATCACGTGATCCAGCGGGTCGATACCGGTTGTCCCCTGATACCAGTCAGCGGTCAATCCGCGCTGATGACCCCAGAAATTTCGTCGCGCCATGGCGCGGCCCTGGGTACGATAAATACCGCGAACAAACTCGCGCCAGCCGATCACCTGCCGAATGAAGCCCTCAACACTATTCAGGGAAATTCTTTCGTCAACGGCGAAACTCAGTGTCCGGCTGACCACTTCCCGCGGCGTCAGCAAGCCGACATTCATCAGCGGCGACAAGGCGCTGTGAAAAGCCGCATCACTGCGAGTTGTCAGCGCGTCCTCGTAGTCACCAAAACAGCTGAAGCGCTGCTCCAGAAAATCCTTCAGCCAGTCACGCGCCTGGGCCCGGGTCGTCGGCAGCCAGAATTCATCGGTGGAGCCGGGATGATCGGGAAACATGTCGTCAACCTGCCGGACGACCTGACGCACATACCGACCGTGTCGGACCTCGGGCAAACCCGGGACCGGCACATTCGGCGGCAAAGGTTTTCGGTTGTCCTTGTCAAAGCTCCACTGACCGCCTTCGGGGCGACCGGCTGAATCCACCAGAATATCCAGGCGCCGGCGCTGCCAGCGATAAAAATCCGCCATGCGCGGCCGCTTGGAACCACGGGCCCAGTCGGAGAATTCTTCGGGCGTGCACAAAAACATGGGCGACGGCACGATGGTGCGGCGTAAACCATAGCGTTTGGCAAAGGCCGCGACGCGACGCTCCATGGCCGGATCTTCGATCTCGAAATGCAGCAGTTCGCGAAAACCTGTGCGACTGAGCAACTCGCGCAGTTTTTCGACAAAGCTCAGCCGGTTGGCCGCTTCACCCAGGGCCGTGTACTCGACGCGGAAGCCTTCGCTGCGGAGCAAATCCGCGTGCGCACGCATGGCAGCGAGGGTGAAAACAAGTTTGTGCTTGTGGTGCTGCACGTATTGGCAGGTCGCATAGTCCTCAGCCATGAAGAACAGCGTCCCCTGCCAGGGCCGAAGCCGGGCGACGGGGAACAACTGGTTGCCAAGTAGCAGGAATACGCGGCGATGTCGTCGAGAAGCCTTGTCTGGCATAAGCAATGCATCCTTGTCTTGCTTGAGGTTTCGCCCACAGGGCATCAGACGGATGCAGGTCCGGCTTAGTTCCGGTCAGCAGGCCTCTGCCGGGGACTCAGACGCTGTCTGCGGCGGCGCAGCAACAAACCCAGCATGGGCACAAAGGGCAGCAGCGCACCGGCCAACAGGATGCTCCAGTGGCTGAACAGGCCGATCAGGATAAGCAGAAAGCTGATCAGCAAGACCAGATACCAGCGACCCACTAGCCGCCGCCCCAACGCGGCTCTGGCAGGCGGGAACCGGGATGCCGCGTGTCATAATTCTGTAAGAAACTTTTCAAGAAAGTAATATAAGTCTATAATTTTTAATCAATAAATATGACTGAAAATTGCGCCGTCACTTTAAGCACACGAACGGCATATACCATGAAGCTACAAGCCCGGCGGCGGCGCAAGGAAGACCTCGCCATCGACCTGACCCCGGCCTGTTTTGCTCTGGCTACTGCCCTGTGCGGACTCAGCGCCTGGACGCACGTCCTCTTGCCCGGCTCCTGGCAGCCAAGACAGCCAGAGGCAGGGACAAAGGCTAAGGCCATTGCGCTAAGGCCAGCCGCTTAGATAATGGGCGAACATACTGAGGATGCCGACCATGCCGCGTCTACTGCCGATTCTGCTTCTGCTGGGACTGATCACCGCCCCGCCTGCCCCGGCGCAGAACGCCGACGCTGCCATG
>CAKZWQ010000070.1 GCA_937921935.1 uncultured Gammaproteobacteria bacterium
GGGTCGGGCTCAGATGCCCGTCGGAGGGCACTCTTCGTCAATAGACACGCGATGCATCAGTCGATGCTGCGGATAAAAATCGTTGATGCCCCGGTGAATGGCCGATCGGTTGTCCCAGAAAGCCACACTGCCTTTTTGCCACTTGAAGCGCAGCATGAATTCTTCCTGGGTGCAGTGGGCGAATAGCATATCGAGTATGGCCCGACTTTCGATGGGCGAAACATCCTTGATGCGCGCCGTCATCAATGGATTAACGTAAAGACAGCGTTTACCTGTATCAGGATTCACACGCACCACCGGATGCTCAACCGCCGGCGTGCGTTCAGCGAAACTGGTGAAGGCCTTGTTACCCGCCTGGGCTCGCACGCCCGGCCCCATGGTGGCCACCAGATCGTGGATCGCCGTCAGTTCATCGCACATCTTTCTGACGGGCTCGGCTAGCGCTTCGTAGGCGGCGACCATATTGACCCAACAGGTATCGCCGCCGGTAGCGGGAATGTCCACGCCATAGAGGACCGAGCATTTCTGCGGAATTTCGCGAAAACTATTGTCTGCATGCCAGTCCACGTCGGCGCCGATGCGGGAAGCCTGGTCGTACTCTTGAATCAGGACGGATTGAACGTCTTTGTCCTTGGGAATAAAGCTCTGGTCCGGTGGCGGAAAACGAATGGGACCGAAGTTCGCCAGAAAATCATGCTGCTGCTGCGGGGTCAGTTCCTGGTCGCGGAAGAACACCACGATGTTCTCCAGCCAGGCCCGGCGGATCTCTTCGATGACCTCCGGTCCGATGGGTTCGGCGAGATTCACGCCGTTGATTTCGGCGCCGAGGGCCGCGGCGTAAGGTTTAACCGAGATGTGCTGAAATTCCTCAGCGGCAGAATCTGTGTGAGCAGCGGCTTGGGGACTCATGGCCTGGCCTTTTAACGATTAAAGCAGTCGAATTATTCTGCGATGGGAAATATTCTTTGTCAACGCGGGCACAGGCCTTTGCTGGCGGGTATGGCAGAAATTGTTGCCTGCCTCTTTGACGCATGCTTTAGTTGTTAACAATCGGCCGGCAGAACCCACCGGGTCGAGTCCATTATTCCCGATCCTTTCGGGCCGGCCGCAACGAACATCGTGCCCAATCCGTCCGGGAGTCCGGGCAACAACTTCTACGATTGAAGGGGCGGCAACAACACTTGTCGCTGTAGTATCGTGGTAACAGCGCAGAACACTTATCTGCCTGCGCCAAGCTGGTCACCCCAGCTTTGTTCGGATGGGGGACCAGGCTACGGAATACGAAATTATCGCTTATTCGCCAGAGTTCAGGGACAGGTTGCTGCTTCTGCAGCGGCGGTCCTGGGGGCCTGACCTTGCCGGTAATTCGAACTACTTCAAATGGAAGTACGAAGATAACCCTCATGGCGATCAGCCCTTAGTCTATCTCGCCCTGTTTGATGGCGAGGTGGTGGGCATGCGGGGCTTCTGGGACATCAACTGGCAGATTAACAACGACCGCATTCCCGCCGTTTGCGCCGGCGACCTGGTCGTCACCCACGAGCATGAGAATAAGGGCCTGTTCCGCAAAATCATGGGTTTTGCCGAAACAGATCTTGCAAGTCGCGGTTATCAATACCTGCTGAACCTGAGTGCCAGCCCGGTTACCTTCCTGCACTCGTTACGCAACGGCTGGAAAGTGATACAGCCCTGGCAGACGGTTCGCCTCGAAACTGGCCCCTGGGAAACGATTCAGCGCACGCATGCAAGGATGATCAAGTTGCCATACCTGTGGCGTTTGGAAAATAGCACCCCTGCGCAAGACATTCTGAAAAAACTCCACCGTGCGATGACCGGAAATCGTATAGGAGACGTCGTCATCTCTGACGAATCGCGACCCGATGCGATGGCTGCCGTGGCAGCAAGAAATGCCAGCAGCAAAGCGATCACTCATGGCATGGATGCTGACTACCTGAGATGGCGATTCCGCAGTCCCGTGAGCGAGTATCAATTCTTTTATTTAGGCGAAGATGAACTTCAGGGCTACCTGGTCATGGAGACTCGCCGAGCAGGTAGTCATGGACATTGTGCTGTAGTGGACTGGCGTGGAGACGAGCCGTCAGCGAAGCAAGCGCTGATACAGGCCGCTATCGCTGCAACCAGGCCAGCCGCAATCAGCATCTGGACTGTCAGTCGCTCCGAGGAAGATAAAGAAATTCTGCAGCAGGCCGGCTTTCATTCCATAGATGAAACGCGCGGAATCAAGCGTTATCAACCCGCGCTACTGATCAAGCCTCTAATTGAAAGCACTGAAGCACACGATCTCTTGAGTCAGCAGATATCTGACCCGGAAAACTGGGATTCCCACATGCTGTTCTCTGACAAGTACTGAGCATTGCGACCGAGGCCCGATCTGCCGCGGGCAGCGAAGCGCAGGGAAGGACTCGCTGGCGACCGACACCTGCTAGTCGTTAGGACCCAACCGGCCGAATGGACGATTCAGGCTGCTCTAGTTGGTGGAGGTCAGGGCATTAGCTGGCAACGCATCCGGCAGATAGACCGGCACGCGAACGGGCTTTGCTCGGGGCCATGCACACGTTTGCAAACCGCAGCGGCGTTGGGATAGTCTGATATTCCAAAGCTTACAAACACTGTCGGCCTCAGTGCCGGCTCAGGATCATCATGAGCGCGCCTATTGCCAACCGTGAACGAGTGCCCTGGCTAGCCCGTCTGGCCTACAGCCTGGGGAACGTCTGCGAAACCGTACTCAGTCGTTCCTTCGAGCTTTTTGTTTTGTTTTTCTATACGCAGGTTCTGGGCTTGTCGGGCACCGTAGCCGGCGCCGCCATTCTGGTGGCCATGATTGCCGACGCGTTCACTGACCCACTGGTAGGCGCCTACTCCGACAGCCTGAAATCCAAGTGGGGTCGCCGCCATGCCCCGATGTTTCTTTCGGCCCTGCCGTCAGCACTTTTCTTTGTCGCCCTTTTCTACCCGCCGTCCGGCGCATCAGCATTAGGCCTTGGTGCTTGGCTGGCAGCAACAGCTATCGGATTACGCGTATCCGTAACCTTCTTTCATATCCCCTGGTCCACACAAATCGCAGAGCTCACCGAGGAGCCACGCGAGCGAGTCACCTTGGCGGTACTGCGAAATATTTTTGGTGCGGTAGCTAACTTCGCCGTCGTCGCCGTCGCGTTTGATGTTTTCTTCGTCACGTCCGATGAATTCCCGCGCGGCCAGGAAAACCCTGCCAACTACCTGCCCTTCGCACTAGCTATAGCGGGTTCGCTAATCCTGGTGATCTTGTTGTCATCGGCCGGCACCTACCGCCGCATGCGTGAGCGCGAAAATGATGTTGCGCCGAGCCCTCGATTCGCGATAGCAGCGCTTTGGCCAGCCTGGCGGGAGATGATTTTTAGATTTAAAAACTTCCGCTGCCTGTTTCTTGGCAGCCTGTTCGTCCTGACGGCGTTCTCAATGTATAACTCAATGGCCTTATACCTTGGCAGCTACTTCTGGGACCTCACCGGCGACCAGATCAAGACCTGGCAATTCGCTGTCATCCTGGGCGCCGCCATCACGCTGCTGGTAGGCAAACTAATCGTTGACCGGGTATCGCACTCTTGGCTGTTTTCCGGTGGTATTGGATTTTGCGCAATGCTGTTTGCCCTGCCCCTGTTGCTGCGCTTGTTTGGCTTCGTTGAGGTTGGCACTGAGGCTATCATGCCACTTTTGCGCACGACTAATGGCATGGCAGGGCTATGCTTGGGCGTAGTGATGATCGTGTCAGCGGTCATCGCCTCAGAAACGGCGGATGACTACCAGCGACGCACGGGCGTGAACGCCACAGCCTTATTATTCGGCTTTATCTTTCTGGCCATGAAGACAGCTTCGGGCCTGGGCAAGTTACTCGCGGGCCTGATTGTTGACGTAGTCAAGCTACCAACGGCGGAAAACATCGATCTGCTCACCGCCGCACAGGTCGACAGTCTCGGCTGGTGGTCAGCGATCACCCTGATCCTCCTCGGTGCATTCGGCGTGATTTCATTTTCGGGCTATCGCCCGCTCCAGCCGGCAGGTCCGGACTCGGAGAGCGATCAGCTGGCAGCGAAGCCCGAGGCTGCAAGCTGATTGTCGAACACTATTATATGATGCGCACGCATCTCCAGTACTTTACTTCTCGACGGGCATTGGCATGAAACCATATAACAAGGTGACTTCGCATGAAGTGGCCGCGCTGGCAGGCGTGTCCCGGTCGGCCGTGTCCAGAACCTTTACTCCAGGCGCAAGCGTGTCAGTCAAAACTCGAGAGAAGGTTGAGAACGCAGCGCGCAAGCTAGGCTACCGGCCCAATGCACTGGCGCGCAGCCTCATCGTTCGCAGTACCCGAATGATCGGCCTGGTGATGGCCGAGTGGCAGAACCCCTTTTACACGCGGATGCTTCGGCAGTTCAGCGAACGCTTTCAGGCGGAGGGTTACCAACTGCTGCTGCTAACCTCGGCCAGCGACGCGGGTGTTGACGATGCGGTCAGACGACTCCTCCAGTATCAGGTTGATGGACTGCTGATTGTCTCGGCCAAACCGTCCGAGGCCATGGCCGAGGAGTGCGAGCGTGCCGGCACGCCCGTTGTACTGATTAATCGACACTCACCGGTCATCCGGGCTTCCAGTGTCACTTGCGACAATGCCCAGATCGGTCGAGATATTTTTGCCATGCTTCAGAGCGCTGGTTACCGCAGGGTCGCACTGGTCCTTGGAGACCCGGGCGTTCTCACTGGGATCGAGCGCAATGCCGCAATCAATGAAGCTGCGGCGGCAGGAAAAGACATTAGAGTCGTGGCGGAAATCAGCGGCTGTTTGGGCTACGAAGCCGGGCGGCAGGCGGTCATCGATATGTGGAAGGCCGCTGAGCGTCCGGATGCAATCGTCTGCTCATCGGATCCGACGGCACTGGGCATCCTGGATGGTGCGCGTCTCGATCTGAAGCTGGCGGTACCCGAGGAATTAGCGGTGGTCGGACTCGGGGATATTCCACAATCATCATGGGGTGCCTACCGCCTGACGACAGTGCACCTGCCCGTCGATGAAATGATCAATCTCGCGGTCGAGGATTTGCTGGCTCACCTGGAAGACCCGCAACTCGAACCCCGGCCCATGACGGCCCGGGCGCGTCTGGTTCACCGGGATTCAGTCCGCGTCCGGCCAGAGGCCTAGTTACCCTGCGTTTTATCCCCCTGAGACGCGAAACCAGGGCTTAAAGTTGCACGGTTTGCAAACGTGTGCAAAACTGCATCCCCTAGGCTTTCCCGCCAGCAATGACCTCCCCCTATGAGCGACACCCCGGTTCAAGCCACCAGCCCCGCTGTGATGCCCCGCACCTGGTCAGCGCTGGAGCATTCCGTCTTTCGCAGTTTCTGGGTGTTCTCCTTTTTCGCCTTTATCGGTGCGTCCATGCAGACGGTTGGCGGCGGCTGGCTAATGACAGAGCTGGACCCGTCACCCGCCAGAGTTGCCCTGGTGCAGGCGGCATTCAGCTTGTCTGCATTCACCATGGGTCTGCCTGCCGGGGTTATTGCCGATCTCATTGACCGGCGCTGGGTCATGCTGGGCGCTCTGGCTGGGCTGATGCTATTTGCGGGCATACTCGGCGCAGTCACGCTGTTCGGGAAAATCACGCCGAATTCGCTGATCATCCTGACTTTCTTTTTCGGTCTGTCGGCTGCCGCCGTCACGCCCGCCATGCAGGCAACCATGCCGGACCTCGTGCCCCGAGAGCAGCTTGCCAGTGCCCTGACACTCAACGGCATGAATAACAGTGTCGCCCGCGCTGTGGGCCCCGGGCTGGCCGGTTTGATTCTGGGCGCCTGGGGTGCGGGCTGGATGTTTGTGATCAACGTTTTCACATTTATCGGGCTGTTTATCGTGATTGCGTTGTGGCGAGATCGCACGATGCCTGAGCATGTGCCGGGCGTCCGCTTTCATCACGCATTGCGTGAAGGACTCAGGTTCATGGTCCGGGAACAGCCACTGCGCCAGTTGCTAATCAAGATGAGCTTGAATTTCCTGATGATCAGTATCCTGCTTGCATTAGTGCCCTCGGTTGCGGCGACATTGCTGGATGGCCGACCACAAACCTTGGGGTTGCTGCTAGCCTACTTTGGGGTCGGTTCCGTGGCAGGATCCTTCATCCTCAGTACCCTGTATCAGCACATCTCGCGCAGCCGGGTAATCGATCTGGCCACCCTTACCCATGCCGTCGCCATTGTGATCATTGGTTTTTCTTCACATACATACCTGTCGGCCTTTGCCACCTTTCTTGCCGGTCTGTCCTGGACCGCGATCATGACGTCGATGAATATTGTGGCCCAGATGCTCCTGCCGGCGCGCATCCGGGCCCGCGGACTGTCCATCAACATGGTCAACATGATGGGGTCCCTGGCGGTGGGATCAGCAATCTGGGGGCTCGTTGCCGAAATATACGGCCTGCGCAACGCTTTCTATATCGCGGCAATTGGCGGACTGCTCATGACGGTCCTGACCAGCCGCTTCAAGTTGCTGGAGGAACTGGAGTCCAGCCAGGCTAACGACAGCGCGAAAGCATCAAGCTAAGCAGGACCTAACGGGTCCCAGCCAAGCAAGTCCATAACAGTCAGTGTCGATTCCGGCGGACATGCCGTCTGACTGATTAACACCAATCCGTGCGAGCCGTTCCAGACCAGCCAGTCGTTGGCTGGCGGACCTGGATTCAGTCGGCTTTTGAGTTGATTCCAAGCCGGGCACGGGCTGTTTTGACGTAGGCTTTTATAGCATCGCCCAGGGATTGTCGATCATAGGCTGCAACTGGAAACGGCAGGCGGCAGCGCTGCTCGCTGCAACGAAAATCCATGCCTTCCGGATCCAGCCCGGTCAATAACCAGTGACCGTCAGCCTGCTCCAGAATTTGGGTGCAAAGCTGGTGGCTGATATCAGCGTGGTCCGCATTCTGATGTTCGAGATTGGCCTGTTCGTTCTCGGTCAGTTCGGGCGCGTCGCCAATTTCCAACAGGTACTCCCGAGGCTCAAGGTCCCTGCGTTCGCCGTCCAGCGCCATTAACTGAACCTGCAAGGGCTCACAGTGCACGATCGACAAATTGCCCTGGCCAATGTCCTCGGCCAGCTCAGGATGACGGTTCTGAAGGCGCAGGCGCTGCCGTGGCAGAGAAGCGGTCTTCAGGGCAACCGTATGCAGACTGCGGTAGCCGGAGGCCTGGGCCTTATTGTCAGTGAAAGCCAACAATACGGGGGCCGCCGGGTCAAACTCCGCGTCTGCCGGCATAGCTGCAATCAGGCTCCCGTCCAGATCCGCCGCCACCTGCACGGCGACCGGCTCCTGGTCAGCTCTGAATAGCCAGGCCACCGTGGCACGCCGCGCCTGACCCCGGGCAGCCCGGGGAACTTGCTGTTTGAGGTCGGCTTCCAGTTGGCTTACTGCGGTGTTCATTACAAATCTGCCTGCTGGATGCCCAGGTCTTCCCGCCAGTTCGAAAACAAGGGGTCGTAGTCATCGTGATGTTTTACGCAAGCCAGCAGACAGCGACATTCAGCCAGTAGCTTTCGGGTGTTGGCAAAGTAGTCCTGCAGATAGGTGCTGCTCTGAGGTTGCGGAATAAATCGCTGGGTCAGAAATCCTTTTTGAAAAAACGCTTCTTCGTTGACGCGCCTGAAAATATCCTCAGGACCACAAGTGCTCCAGGCGGTGGTTTCACCCTGGTACAAATAATAGATCACGGGTGCGGCGGTCATGGCCTGCCTGGGTTCTGGAATGACATGCTCTTTGAGGGCAGCTTCGGGCAGGTAGCACCAGCGCATGAATTCAACCGGATCCTGATACAAACAAAAACCTTCCGGCGTACGCATGGCCATGATGGAATCGTCGGTGAATGGCTGCGCCAGCGGCGTCTCGCTAAGAAATAGATCTTTCATGGTGCTCTTGCCGCCACCAGTATTGGCGAGAAACAGCAGTGCCCGATCACCCACAGTGGCCCCGGATCCATGCAAGCGGACAGCGCCCATGGCGAAAAAGAAAATCTTAAAAAAGTTCAGGACATGAAATGCCCAGGCTTCCTGTAAAGAACTAGATATATCGGCGTAGGCATCGACGACGCCGGCTGCGCGGTCGGATAGAACTAGAAAATCCTTCTGCAGGCTGAGGCCCTGTTGACTGGAATTTTCCAAAGCGGCCAGCATCTGGTTACGCACATGCGCATCCGGGACAAATTCGGGCGAACAAATGCGGGCCACCAGTTCAGTATCACTCAGATCATAGCCGGCGGCGAAATATTCCTGCATAGCCGCGAAGACGGGATCGTCGGGGGATACAACCTGCGGTCGCCCGCCGATGTCATGAATACGGACGGTAAAGCGAGGTGGCACCTTATCGGTACCGGTGAAAACCGGAAACATGGCTTGGTATCGCTGGAATAACACCGCTGCCTCGGGCTTGTCTGCGGGCAGCTCCACAAGACAGGGGGTGTCCAGGAAATTGAAATAAAAAGAAGTACTTGAAGTCATTTTTTTGGCTAATGGCAGACTGAAGAGACACTAGTCTAGGCGTTTTGCACAGGTTTGCAAAGCCTGCGGGCCGGGCCGATAATTGACCTCTATCCCACCCGCGGAGACCAGCAGATGACAGATGTGACACGGCGCGACGCGCTGCAAATAACAGCGCTAATGGCCACCGCAGGCCTGACACCAGCCATTGGAGAAGCGGCCATGGGAACTGCCGGCGGCATCGATTTCGACGATCGGGAAGAAGAGTTCGACGCACGCATTAAGACCCTGGGCAGTCTGGACGATGAAGATGTTTTCCGAATTTCCCAAGGACACATCTATGGCTTTGTGCCGGGCCGGCCCGTGTTCCCTCTATGCAACTACGAGAACTATTCCGTATCGCGGTGGAAACGGCTGCCTGATGGCAATCGACAGTTCACACTCTGGGAGGTTGGACTGCATACGGATCGGACAACCGATGAACCATTGAAGACCCTGTTCAACCCGGTTACTGAAAAAGAGGTCGAGGTTATCCCCTACGCTGTCGGGCCGCTAACGGCCACCATTACTCCTGACGGTGTGGTCATTCCCGGGACGGAGCGTACGGTTCAGCCCCAGGCACTGAAGCCACGTGTCTTTGACGGCACCGTCTGGTATCCCTTTGAGTCGCCCGTCACTCTGCCCAATCCGCTGCCTGTTGAAGAATATCCCGCCGCCTCGACCGGTGAGTTTTTCTCTTGGCACACGGTGCTGGTATTCGCGGCCAACCTGAGTGACCTGGCCAATCCCGAGATCCTTTCTGCACCCGCCTTAAGCACCTATTCGGAATTCCTGGGCTGGCAGCCCTGGCTGCAAATGGGCCAGCAGCCAGGTGGCATGATGACGCGTGGCTATGGAAAAAAATTCGGCCCCGAAAGCAAACTGCCGGCTGATCGGCGCCGAAAGATTGAAGAAACAGTGCCAGAAATGCTGGACCGCGATAACTGGACCAAGCCACGTAACGAATTCAGCGCCTATAAGGAACGTCACCCTAAAGGTGATAAACAATAGCCTAAGCCATGGCCAGTCTCGATTCTGCAACCGGTCGCTATACGCTTTATGGCTCCATCACCTGCCCGTTTACCCACCGGGCATTGCTGGCCCGGTGTGCCCGCAGCCTTGAGAGCCAGGTCCCTGCGGTGCTGACCCTTCCGGTACCCGGTGCAGGGGGCTGGGAATTTGATGAACCGGGCGGCAGCCACGCAGATCCGCTTCTGCAGGCACATTCCATGCGCGACATTTACCTCGCGGACGACCCTGATTTTGACGGGCGCCCTTCGGTACCCGTGCTGTGGGATGCACAAGAGGGCCGGATAGCGAGCCACGATTCGCACGCGATCTCACTGTTCTTCAACGAGCATCCGTCAGGCCGTGGGGCGAATCTCTATGCCGCCACCCAGCGCCAACGAATTGATGCGCAGATCGCCAGCTTTGATGCTGACTTTGTGGGCGCCATCATTCGCGCGGGCCGCCTTAGCTCTCAGGCAGATTACGAACAGGCCGTACAGCGCGTGTATGGCTGGCTCGACGCCCTGGAGGAACAGCTTGCGGAACGTCGCTATCTGGGCGGGGCCTCGCCGGATCTGGCCGACCTGGTGGTATTCACCGGCCTGATTCGGTTTGATACCTGTTACTACTTCGGCAGTCGATGCCACATACGTCGCGTGCAGGATTACCCCAACCTCTGGGGCTATGTTCGCGATATGTTTCAACTGCCAGGCGTGGCTGATACCGTTGACCTGGATGCCTTCCGTGAAAGCTTCTTCACTACCAGCGCCGCGGGACGAGATGGAATAATTCCGCTGGGGCCGAAGCTGGATCTTCGCTCTGCCCACCGGCGCGCAGAGCTAACGCAGGCATAAAACTAGTCCGCGAGTTCTCTCGCCACCCGCAAGCCGAACCCGTTGCCCCTTACGTTGGGCGTTGCCGCCACGCGGAAGGCCGGACGCAAGAAGCCGGGCTCCGCTGCCCATGAGCCACCCTTGAATACCAGCGCGCTGCAAGGCTTGGCTTGACGCGCCGAGGCGTCGGTCGGGCGACCCGTATGGCCGGCGACAAAGCAGTCGGCGGTGACTTCGGCGGTATTGCCCAGCACATCGTACATACCCAGTCCGTTCGGTGGCAGGCGACCGACGGGTGAAGTAATCGGGAAGCCATCATCACACTCAAAGGCAGGCCATTCGCCGTCGAAATTTTTAGTGAACTGAAGGTCCGCCGCATTCACCAGCTCGCAGGCATCTGCATCAGCGGGGAAAAAGACCCTGGGTGGGTCGTCACTGCCCAAGCCTGCCATGTATTCCCATTCGGCTTCCGTCGGCAGGCGGTATTTGGCACCAGTTGTGTCGCTCAGCCAGTCCAGATACAGCTGGTAGTCCTCGGCGGTCAGGCAGGCGGCCGGGTAATCATCAGTGACGGGGTAACCCGGATCCGACCAGACCGCTTCCATATCCATAGCCCAGACCCGACCATTCAGGCCGAAACAGCCCGGCTGGGCAATAAAGCCGGTGTCATCAGCAAAAGCTCGAAACTGGCCAATGGTGACTTCATAGCGACCGATGGCAAAAGGCCTGGCAATCGTAACGGCTACCGGCGGGTGCTCGTTCAGCGCCCGGCTGTCGGGGACCTGGGCCCGGGTGGTGTCCTGGGGCGTTGACCCCATCAAGAAAGAGCCGGCAGGAACGCGAACCATTTCCGGACAGTCGGGACAGTCGCGGAAAAATTCACCGCCCTGCTCTGCTTCGACGCAGGCTGTCGCGGTGGCCAGGAGAATGCTAATTGGAACGATTAACCGGACTGACATGGGTAAAACTCTCCTTCAGGCGTGCAGGCAGGCCTACCCGGCGGCAGCTGTCTCAACTTCGAGTTGCTCAAGGCTTTCCTGAGAAAGGGGATAACGGAACAGCAGCGGCAAACTGGCCAGCATGAAGACCGCTGGTACGACGGCTGAACCAATGATGATTCCCGAGATGGCCGTTTCTGGCTGGGCCACGACATCGCCGGTAGATTTGATAAAGCCCATCAGGTCAAGAATCAGGCCGATGATCAGCCCACCCACCGCGGTCGCGCCTTTTTCAACGGCACTCCACAAACCGGTAAAAACACCTTCTCGGCGTGCGCCGGATTTGAGCCGATCGTATTCGATAGTGTCAGGCAGCATGGATACTCCCAGCAAAATCAGCCCGCCGCTGCCAACGCCCAGTAATACCGCCCGACCATAGACCAGCGCCATATCAAACGAGCTTTCCACGGGGCCGGCGACCAGCCAGGTCAGACCGGTTAACGCATAAATAAGGACAGCAGTGATGTAGGCCGATTTTTTCCCCGCCCGGCGAGCCATCCACCACCAGACAGGCACCACGAGGGCCGAGCTTATCGTCATGGCCAAAAAAAACAGCGCCACCTGCAGGCCACTGATATCCAGCACATAACGGGTCAGATAAAGCGCACAGGTGATCACCGACGCCACACCGCAAAGCTGCAACAGCTTGGCCGTCGCCAGGATGACGAAGGGCCGGTTACGCCAGGCGATGCCAAACTGGCTGAGAAAACCCAGTGTTTGGGCATCCGGATTGTAAAAAGTGGCTTTGCGCGTGCCCCAGAAACACAGCAGGGAAGCGATCAGAATTACAGCTCCCAGGACCAGGGCCATACTGGCGAAGCTTTCGCGGGTACCCACTCCCGAAGGCGTAGCAATGGCCGGAGCAATGGCAGTGCCGACCAGGGTCCCCAGCAGAATAAACACCACGCGGTACGCCATGATGCTGGTGCGCTCATCATAAGTCCGAGTGGCTTCTGCCGCCACGGCCAGGTACGGCACGGTGAAAGTGGCATAGGCTAGTGAAAGAAAAACCATCAGCAGGAGCAAATATCCCGTCAGTAGCCACTGCGAACTGAACTCCGGTACCGTGAACAACAGGATAAAGGCCACAAACATCATGACGCCGCCGCCGAGCAGGTAAGGGCGCCGCCGCCCGATACGCGTTTGGGTACGGTCACTGAGCATCCCGATAATCGGATTACTGACAATATCGATCAGCTTGGCAATGAACAACAAGGCACCGCCGACTGAAGGACGGATACCCAGCAGATTCGTCATAAAAAACAGCAGCAGCACGGAGGTACTGTTCAGGATCGTTGCTTGCCCCAACGAACCCACCCCAAATGACAGGCGCAGACTGAAGGGAACTCCGTTAGCCGCTGTCGAGCCGGTCGCTTGAGGGGTTGCAGCCACGCGTCAGCGCACTGCTGACACGACGTACCAGCTGCCGATCTTCAGGGTTCCATTTGGACCACCCTCGGTTTCAAAGCCGCTCTTGCCCGGAATAAAGCCGGGTACCTGCCAGTGATAGCCGGCAGCAACTTCGCGGAAGCCGGCCTTTTCCGCCATGGCTCCCAGATCCAGACGCGCCATGCCGGCAATAAAGGGCTCATTATTAACTTGTGATTCCCAGTCCGCGCGGATCTGCTCCCAGATGCCGAGATCTGCATACCGAACTGGCACCTCAAGATGCGCCATAACCCCACCAGGACGGAGCAGGCGATGGCTTTCGTCGAAAATTCTCTGCGTCGCCTTGCGATTAGTTTCATGAATGGCGGCACTGGAAATCACCAGATCAAAATAACCATCGTCAAAGTCAGTGGTTTCAGCATTCTGCTGGGAGTAGTGGACCGCCATACCCAGCGCTTCAGAACGCGCGTGGGCATAACGCAGCAGCGGGGCACCGATATCAATACCGTAGATCTCGGCATCCGGCCATTTCTCACAATAAGTCAGCGTGCTCTGGCCAACGCAGCAACCCATGTCCAGGACCCGGCGCGGCGCGGCCAGCTCCGGGAACCGCGTTTCGATATGATCAATCAGCGTCCAGCCGCGCGCATCATTCATCGTTCCGCCGTTGCGGTTGACATGATAAAGCGCTGCCGCCCCGTCAAAAAGGGCGCCGGCACGCAGGTCATTATCGGCAGTTTCCGTGTAGTAGCTGCCAGGCATGCGATGATTGTCGAAAGACGTAATGTAAGCTGGGATTTCCATCTCCGGGTTCAGCCGCAAGCTGCCCAGCGCCTCTTTGTTGCCGTGAAACTTTGCCTGCAGCTCGTCCAGCTGTCGATCCACCGAATCAGCGACGTTATCCCACATCAGATCCTGCTGATGACGCAGGGATGACATCCAGAACTGATGGAATGGCTCGGCATTCATCAGCGAGCGCACATCCTTGCTGCTTTGCGCCGGCTTGCCGGTAGCCTGCTCAAACGCCGGCTTGGCAACCTTCTCGACAAGCTCCTTGTCGAGTGGATCCAGCTCATTTTGAATATAATTCTTAAAGCTGAGCAGAAAGCGTGTCTGCGCATACTCGTCGTGATTGGTTTCGGGCAACATGGGATGTTCGTGGCCGCCGGTCATTAGTTCATCCTCAAAAAATAATTTGTCATCACAGACTAGATTTCTTGTTCAGCGATGCTTAAGGCAGTTTTTTCGTACTCGCTCTGCGCGCGCTTAACTGAAGCTTCCTGCAAAGTCTTGATCGGACGCATGGCGCGATTAATAAGCCCATGCCGGGCCTGCTCGCGGTGCTTTTCAAGCGCCTCATCTGCCTCGAAGGCATCCACCGCAGCGGGGGTTACGGGAACCCCCTGCTCACCGAGGCGCTCATAGGTATCAAGCCTGTCGCGTAATACACAGAGCTCTTCCAGCATTACGATATACATGCCGTAGAGAGCTTCAGTAGCCGGTTGCTCAAAAAAACTGGGTTGTGCGCCTTTCGCAATGCGCGGCGCTGGGCCTGGAAGTTCGTTGCTCATGTCTAAATCTTTCTTTATTTACTCAAGTTGACAGGCGATATCCGCTGCGCGCAAGCGGTAAACTTCGCTGGCGTTCGCCGCCGGCGGCAACAATTGCATTGATTAGCGCCGGCGCTGCAGCAGATGTTGGCAGTTCACCCACCCCGCCTGGTGCTGCGTCACTGGGGACCAGTTGCACGCGAATCGACGGCGCCTGATTCATGCGTAATACGGGCTGAGTATCAAAATTGCCAGGTAATACCTGGCCGTTCTCAATCCTGATATCGCCCCACAAGGCCGCACACAGGCCATACAGAAAGCCGCCTTGAACCTGGCTGGTCGCAACCGCGGGATTAATAACAGTACCGGCATCGAAGGCGCAGGCCACATCGTGTATTCGGATGCTGTTGTCAGGTAGCAAAGAAACATCCATGGCCGCGGCACAAACACAGTTCCAGCCGGCAGTAATGGCCAGGCCCCAGCCGCGTCGCTCATCCGCCCGCGAACTGAAGTCAAAGATCTGCGCCAGAGTGTCCAGGGTCTTTTCGGCCTGGGCATTGCCCTGGGTCAGTTCACGGCGAAAGGCTAGCGGATCACGCTTCGCGGCAGCGGCCAGTTCATCGACAAAACTCTCGGCGAAGAAGCCATTTTCGCTCAGCAAGGTAGAGCGCCAGATCCCCACGGGGATGCCCACATCCCGGCGTGCGTAAGTAAGCTTTTGATTGGGGATCAAATAGGCGTCCCCGCTCAGGGCCATGGTATTGATCACGGTATCCAGATTGGGCGGCAACTTGAAATTATCAATCAGGGATGGCCCGACCACATTGGCATCCAGGGCAAGCAGCTTGCCTTCAGCGTCCAGCGCACCCCGATAGCGGGCACCCATGGCAGGCCGATAATGATCCTGCCTGATATCCTCTTCGCGTGACCAGATCAACTGCAGTGGCCTGCCCGTCGCCCCGGCAATCAGGGCCGCCTGGACCGCGAAGTCCGTGTAGCTGCGGCGGCCAAAGCCACCGCCGATCATGGTCGAATAAACCGTTACTGTGTCAGGCGAAACGTTCAGGGCCTTGGCCACGTCAACTGCCGTGTCGGTTTCTACCTGGGTAGGAGCCCAGATGCGTACCCGACCGGCCTCCACGTGCGCCGTGGCATTCATCGGCTCCATGCACATGTGCGCAAGGAACGGAACCTGGTACTGAGCTTCAACGACACGGGCAGCCGCAGCAAAAGCCTGCTCAACCTCACCGGTGACTTTCCCCGGCACGCCTGCACTCATGGGCAGTGCCGACTGCTCAGCTTCGATGTCAGCAGAGTTTTCACGGGAGGCGCCATTCAGATCCCACTCGGGCTGCAAGGCCTTTAGTCCCTGGGACGCCGCCCAGTAGTGATCCGCTACCACAGCAACCGCATTGTCCAGCGGCACCACCTTGCGCACACCCGGCATGGCCAGCGCTGGCTTGGGGTCAACTGATTTGAGTCGCCCACCAAAGGCAGGGCACGCCATGATGCTGGCGGTCTGCATACCTTCGAGCGTGACATCGATGCCATAGACGGCGCTGCCGTCGACCTTGGCAGGAATATCTGTACGCGGCAGTGGCTGGCCGATCAGCCGCCAGTCGGCAGCCGGCTTCAGAGCGGCCACTTCCGGCACCGGGAGCTGCGCCGCCGCTGCGGCCAGTTCACCGTAACCGGCGCTGCGCCCGGTGGCTGCATGCGTGACACGGCCGGCTGCAGTGCTGCATTCGTCAGCGGGAACCTGCCATTGCCCGGCGGCGGCTGCAATCAGCATCTGGCGGGCGGCAGCGCCCGCTTCGCGCATGGGTTTGAAAAACTGCATGACGCCCTGGCTGTTACCCGTGACGCGGCGGCCCCGCATGGTGCGAAACTGTATTCCGGAAGGCGGCATCTCGGCGCGCACTGCAGACCAATCAACGTCGAGTTCTTCAGCGACCATCGCGGGCAAAGCCGTCATGGCACCCTGGCCCATTTCCGCCACGGCCACATAGACCGTGACAGTGCCGTCAGCCTGAATTCGCAGCCAGGTAGCCAGAGTGTTTTCCGTGGCGGCGTGGGCAGCAGCAGCAACGGGTCGCCAGCCGATCAGGAGGCTGCCGGCGAGGGCACCCGCACCGGCAAGCAGATGCCGGCGGTTAAGGGAATAATCGTTGAGCTTCATGGACATAGCACGTCTGGACAGCTTGCGATGCAGCCATTATGATGCGCATTGCACTCGTGTGCAAGCTGGCTCAGCGGGGCCGACTCTGGCGGCGAACAGAAGGCAGAAAAATGGCGATCAAAATGACGGTCAATGGCGAGGAGCACTCTGTCGAGGCGAGCCCCGGCATGCCATTGCTCTGGGTGCTGAGGGATCTGCTGGGGATGAAGGGCACCAAGTTTGGCTGCGGTAATTCGCTTTGCGGAGCTTGCACAGTTCATCTCAACGGCAGTGCCGTCCGCGCTTGCGGAATCCCGGTGGAAGCGGCCGACGGTGCCAGCATTCTTACCATTGAAGGCCTGGGTGACACTGCCCTGGGCCGGGTACAAAGGGCCTGGGTTGAGGCCCAGGTACCCCAATGTGGCTACTGCCAGCCGGGCATGATCATGTCCGTCGCCGCCATCCTCAGCGAGGAACCGGGGCTGCAGCCAGATCAGGTGCGGGCACGCGTCAATAACATCTGCCGCTGCGGCACCTATGACCGGATCAACAACGCCATCGGGCAATTGTTTCCGGCGGACTGAGCTTTTAGTCCAGATCGCGAGCAACGCGAAAGCCGAACACCAGGCTCACGCGGTCTTCGGGGTCCCGACCACGAAAAGTGGGTCGCTGACGTTCGATACTCGTGACCCAGCTACCACCTTTGACTGAACGACGATCGCAGTTTTCAACGCTGACGGGGCTGCCATCCAGGGGGCCTGCGGGATAAGGCATGACGTAGCAATCCTGCGTCCATTCCCAGATATTGCCAACCATATCCTGCAGACCGAATTGGTTGGGCGGATAGCTCCCCACCGGAGCAATGCTCGCGTGCCCGTCACGGCAATTCACCGGTTCCAGGGGTGAGCCTTCGATGGCGTCGGCGGCATCAAGGTCAAACACATTGGCGTAGCTACAAGCGGCGTCGGGATCATCGCCCCACGGGTAGATCGCCGCACCGCCGGCATCGGCTGCATATTCCCATTCGGCCTCGCTCAACAAGCGATAGGACTCGCCTGTTCTGGCACTCAGCCAGTCCGTATAGGCTTTGGTGTCGGTCCAGTCCAGGCAAACGGCGGGCTCTTGATCAAGCAATTCACGACCATAACCCGGGTCCTGCCAATTGGCCTCCTCGAGCATGCGGGCAACTTTGCCATCCCAGGCATAACAGCCGACGGCCGCCACATAGCCGGTGGCATTCACAAAGTCGCGATACTGCGCCACGGTCACCTCCGTCCGGCCGGCGGCAAAAGCACGCGCGATATCTAACTGGCGCACCGGCCCCTCGTAGCGTTCCGGCTCACCACCATCGAAGCCCATGACGAAAGTACCAGAGGGAACAACCACCATGTCCGGACAGTCGGCACAGTCAAGAAAAGTCTGGCCGGGGCGATACTCGGGCGACGCCGCGCAGGCTGCTAACAATGCAGTCGAAGCCAGCAAGGTGCCGCAGGCCTTTAGCCCATAAAGAGTGTTATTCATCAGCATCCTCATTGTCAGGCGGGTTCGAAAATAGCAACGGCAGCGTCCGCGTGCACACCCTTGGCAGTGGCGGCTACGCAAGACTTGGTTGCCGTCGGTATGAGCTGTAAAAGAAATGTATTTTGACAGCCCTTTGCACACGCGTGCATAATTATAAATTACTCTTTAATAAGTCACTATTGATCTTCGCTAAGCTCCCACGCGGCGTAGCATCTGGTCCAATTGGTGAACAGCACCGAGGTGTTTGTGCGATGAGCATTCAAGAAGCCCTATTCCCGCGCGGCAAAGTTGCCGGCGTTTTTCCCACGTTGACCACACGGGGCGATGAAGCCTATGTGGAGTTCGTCGAGGATGCCCGCAACGTTCTCATGCACGCGCAGCAACGCCCAATTAGCGAATACAGCCAGAAGCTAATGAAAGAAGCGGGGATCAGCGACACGCCCGACCGGGAAAGCACCCAGGCCGCTATTGATTTATTGATGCAGGATCCGACGATCAAGACCTACTACCGGGTCAAGCGCAGTCTGCAGGAATCTTTCTGGTTCGGTCTGGGTAAATCCCTGGATCAGCGACGTGACGCAATCATCGAAGCCTTCGACGAAGCCGAACGCAGTGGGCCGGGTACGGTTGAGTACGATAAGAACTGGCAGGAAACTGTGCCCGAATATGCGAGCCGGGAAATTCACATTCAGCCGGGCGGCTATATGCAAAATGAACTAGCCGGGCCGTTCTACGACTATGGACTCAAGGTCTTTCTTGGCGGTGCGGCGGATCATGACCGGCTCGCCAAAGGCGTCTCGATGGCTACGGCTGTTCCCGCTGATGGCAAGGTTGAACGCATACTGGACTTGGGCGTCAGCGCCGGCGCGACCACCATCGCGCTAAAGCAAAAGTACCCCGATGCTGAAGTCTGGGGCATTGATATCAGTGCACCGATGGTCAGATATGCGCACATCCGTGCCATGGAAGCCGGCACAGAGATTCACCTGCGGCAGATGGCCGCTGAAGAACTGGATTTCCCAGACAATCACTTCGATGTAGTCCTGGCCATGCTGCTGTTTCATGAATTGCCGGTCCCCGTGGCGAAAGAAGCCATCGCCGAAGTATTCCGGGTGCTGCGGCCCGGCGGCAAATTCACGGTGCTCGACTTCCCGGGTGACCGCAGCCGCGGTGTCTACAGCATGTTCTTTGCCGAGATGGATGCGGCCGATAACGGTGAGCCCTACCTGCCGGAATTTGTCCGCTCGAATATTGAAGATCTACTGGTGGAAGCCGGTTTCGAACTGGAACACTACGACCCCAAAGC
>CAKZWQ010000071.1 GCA_937921935.1 uncultured Gammaproteobacteria bacterium
GTGGAGCGCTTCCTGCTGCCCGGTGCCAATGCCATCAACTTCCTGCTGCACGATGTACTGGGCGGCGGCGGTGTTGCCAGCATCCGCAATGATCCCCAGGGCAAGGGCTATGCGCAGTTACTGTTATCCACCCCCGTGCCGATTCCGGCCGCCATCGCGGAGACACTGAAATGACCGTATTTAATTCCAGGATCAATACCAACTCCGACGGCTTTCGCAAAAATCGCGAGGAGATGCTGGCGCACATCAACAAGCTGCAGGAGCTGAACGCCCGCGGTGCGATGATTTCCGAAAAGCGCAAGCCCCGCTTCGAAGCCCGCGGCCAGTTGACCCCGCGGGAACGGCTGGCGCGACTGCTGGACCCCGGCATGCCGTTCATGACCGTTGGCAATATTGCCGGCTACCTGCTGGATACGGACGACCCGGATAAATCCATCCCCGGCTCCACCATTATTTCCGGCATCGGCTTTATCGCCGGGGTGCGCTGCATGGTAGTTGTCGATGACAGCGGTATCCAGGCCGGCTCCCTGACCACTGCGGGTGGCTACCGCGTGCGCCGCGCTGAGGAGATTGCCCTGCAGCAGAAACTGCCCTTTGTACACCTGGTAGAGAGCGCCGGTGGCGACCTGCTCAATTACACGGTAGAAGGTTTCTCCCAGGGCGGCGCCCTGTTTGGCAACCTGGCCAAACTCAGCAAGGCCGGCATCCCGGTTATTTCTATTCTGCACGGCTCGTCCACCGCCGGCGGTGCCTATATGCCAGGACTCAGCGACTATGTAATCGCCGTGAAGGGTAACGGTCGCGCCTTCCTGGCCGGACCGCCGTTACTCAAGGCGGCGACCGGGGAAATCGCCACCGAGGAAGAACTGGGCGGCGCCGAGATGCACGCCAGCGTTTCCGGGCTGGCTGAATATCTGGCGGAAAACGATGGCCAGGGGGTGCAGATGTGCCGCGAGCTGATGCATCGTCTGCAGTGGAACAAGGACTGCGCCACACCCAACCGACGCAGTTACCGTGAGCCCCTCTATGATGCAGACGAGCTGGCCGGTGTGATCCCCTGCGACTACCGCAACCCCTACGACATGCGAGAGCTGGTGGCGCGGGTGGTGGACGGCTCCGACTTCATGGACTTCCAGCCGCGCTACGGCTCAGCCACGGTGTGTCTGCAGGCAGATATCTTCGGCTTGCCCTGCGGCATCATCGGCAACAACGGCCCCATTGATCCCGATGGCGCGAACAAGGCTACCCATTTCCTGCAACTGTGCGACCAGGCCAACATCCCGATGCTGTTCCTGCAGAACACCACCGGCTATATCGTGGGTACCAAATCCGAGCGTGCCGGCATGATCAAGCACGGCTCCAAGATGATCCAGGCCGTGCGTAATCTGGAAGTACCGCGCATTACCCTGATGACCGGCGCCAGTTTCGGTGCCGGCAACTACGGCATGTGTGGCCGCCACTTCGACCCGGACTTCCTGTACACCTTCCCCAATGCACGCACCGGGGTGATGGGCGGCGAGCAGGCCGCCAAGACCATGTCCATGGTCGCGCGGGGCAAGGCCACCGCCATGGGGCAGGAACCCGACGAAGATGTCCTGGCCAAGCAGGAAGCGTACCTGGCCAACATGTTCGACAGCCAGGCCGGCGCCTTTTATACCTCGGGCCACATGATGGATGACGGCATGATAGACCCGCGCGATACACGCAAGACCCTGGGCTTCCTGCTGGAGACCGTGTGGGAGACGCGACACCGCACAGTGCGCCCGAACAGCTTCGGCATAGCGCGGATGTAAAACGGCGTGAGCAACAGGATTATTTGGAGAAACTGACATGACAGCACTACCGGAAACCAAAGACCTGATCCTGGAACGCCAGGGCAGCGTTCTGACTATCTGGTTCAATCGGCCCGAGGCCAAAAACGCCCTGTCCGGCGACATGGTCGACGAACTCGGCGCGGTACTGGATGCCACCCGCGACGACCGCAGCCTGCGCACTATCATCCTGCGCGGCAAGGACGGCTTCTTTTGCGCCGGCGGCGACATCAAGGGCTTTAAATCAGGCCTGCAGGGTGGCGCACCGACAGAAGAAGATGTGGCCCGCGGCAACCGCAACTTCGGCGACCTGATGATCAAACTCAATGAGCAGCCCCAGGCCGTTATCATTCTGGTGGAGGGCGCGGCCATCGGCGGCGGCCTGGGCCTGGCCTGCGTTGGCGATGTCACTATTGTCACCCGCGAGGCAAAATTCCGCCTCAGCGAAACCAGCCTGGGGATTCCCCCGGCGCAAATCGCCCCCTTTGTTACCGAGCGCGTTGGCCTGACCCAGGCCCGGCGCCTGATGCTGACCGGCGCGCGTTTCAAGGGCGAGGAAGCGGTGCACTACGGTATTGGCCACATCCTCGCCGAAGACAGTGCCGACATGGAAGCCAGATGCGCGCAGGTACTGGAGCAGATCGCCCTGTGTGCACCCACGGCCAACGCGGTCACCAAGAGCATTGTGTTCGAAACCACCCGCCGACCACGCCCCGAGGCGCTTGATTTCGCCTCCCGCGGTTTCGCCTCCTGCATGCTCAGTGATGAGGGGCGCGAGGGCGTGGCCGCCTTCGTGGAGAAACGTAAGCCATCCTGGGCCACTGAATAAGTTCTGGAGATACCGATGACAAGATTTACCAGCATACTGGTGGCCAACCGCGGCGAAATCGCCTGCCGGGTGATCCGCACCGCCAAGGCCCTGGGGTATCGCACCGTGGCGGTGTACTCCGAGGCTGATGCCAAGGCACCCCACGTGCTAATGGCAGACGAGGCGGTCTGTATAGGCCCCAGTCCGGTCAATGAGTCCTACCTGGTGCAGGAAAAGATTCTCCAGGCGGCCCGGGCCAGTGGCGCCGAAGCCATTCACCCGGGCTACGGTTTTCTCAGTGAAAACGCAGATTTCGCCAGGGCGGTGGAAGATGCCGGGCTGGTCTTTGTCGGTCCCAGCCCGGATGCCATCCACCTGATGGGTAACAAAGCCGAGGCCAAGCGCCGCATGATTGCAGCCCAGGTGCCCTGTGTTCCCGGCTACGAGGGCGCGGACCAGAGCGACGAGGTACTGCTGGCAGAGGGTGACAGGATTGCCCCACCACTGATGGTAAAAGCTGCCGCGGGCGGCGGTGGCCGCGGCATGCGCCTGGTTCACGACAGCGCTGAGCTGGCCAATGCGATCGACCTGGCCAGGGCAGAGGCCCAATCCGCCTTCGGCAGCGGCG
>CAKZWQ010000072.1 GCA_937921935.1 uncultured Gammaproteobacteria bacterium
GATTCCGGGGACAGTTCACCGAATTACCGGAGCAGTTTCAGATCAGCCCGTCCCATCCACCGGCTCACCATCCCAGCGAAACATCTTGC
This sequence comes from uncultured Gammaproteobacteria bacterium, assembly GCA_937921935.1. Taxonomy (GTDB): domain Bacteria; phylum Pseudomonadota; class Gammaproteobacteria; order Steroidobacterales; genus J054. The sequence goes on from CAKZWQ010000072.1 coordinate 90, forward strand.
CGTTCTGCTTGGGATCGTGGGTTTCCATGACTTTGATCATGCCGGACACGCTGTCCTGGATGGGTACGAAGCCGCGGGTGCTTTTCTCGCCGTGGGTGGCGACACGTCCTGGCATGAGCACTAGCACTTTGACGCCATCGCGTCGGCCCTGGCGTCCGATATCCAGGTTGAAGTTATCGATGGCGGCTTTGCTCCCCTTGTAATAAGAGAAGCCCGGCACCGGAATGCTGTTGCGGCCACGGCCCGTGGTCAGTGTTGCCGCCGTGCCGCCGCTTGCCTTGAGTTGTGGCCAGAAGGCCTCGGTCACTTTCAGCGGACCGCGCACGTTGGTGTGGAAGAAGCGATCGAACTCCTGCCAATCGAAGCTTCCGAAGGATTGCTCCTTGTCGGGGCCACGCATTAATGCGGCGTTGTTGATGAGCATGTCCAGCGGGCCGTCTGCGTAGCGTGCTGCCAGTGCATCAATACCTGCCAGGTCTTCCAGATCCAGGTATTCCACGATCACATTGTCCCGATCTGCGGCATAAGCCTGCAATTCTTCGGCCTTGTCCGGGTTCCGGCAGGTCGCGATGACGCGGTGTCCGCGCTCGGCATACTGCTTCACGAACTCGAAGCCAATGCCGCGGTTCGCGCCAGTGACCAGGACCGTGGTGGGGCCGTCTGGCCGGTCCACCGCCGTTGGTGCTTCAAATACCTCGGGCTGGCCGTGGCCGCCGGCCAGGGCAGCGCCAGATGCGAGGCAGAAAGCAAGACGGCAGACAATCAGCAGGGCGGCAGCGGGGCCGCCGGCAGACCGGGATCGGGAGGTAGGTGCGGACATGATTATCTCCTGGTGCGTTCCTGGGAGTTTAGCTTCGCCATTGCGGCTGGTGGTGTCGGGGAGAGACTGGCACCACGCTGTGAGCAATTGCTATTCAGCGGGTGCTTTGCTGTCCTTGTCTTCGGGTGGACACCCCGCCCGCAGAATGCGGCCAAAGGTTTCCGGGAACTCCACAAAGGGCGCATGGCCCGCTCCGCCGATAACGATCAGCCGCGAGTCCACGCCGCTCGCTCTTAGAAATATATTCAACTGTCGCCCCAGGCCTAGGGGTACCTGCGGGTCCAGGGCGCCCCAGATCAAAAGGCTTCTGGTCTTAAGCTGTCCTGCGGCGATATCCGCATAGGCCTGGGCTTTCAGTTCGCCGAAGCTCGGATGCAGCGGCGTCATTCTCAGTTCAGCCATGTAGGCTGCCGCTTCCCGGGTCGCCGGTGCGTTGTACTGGTCCACCACCCGCTGGGCTTTCGCCGCCGTAATGTTGTTGCCGCTGGGGTAGCGCAGCTGCATTCCCCGGCGGGCACTGTAGAAGCTTGGCCCGTTCGTCGGGTGCAGGTAACGCGAGTTGTACATCAGGAAGCCCAGCGCCTCGCGCATCAGTATCGGCTCGTCGGGCACCATCACGGTATCGACGTTAACCAGGCAGCTCACGATGTCCGGCCGATTAAGCGTCACGCGGGCGACGGGCCAGCCGCCCTGCGAGTGGCCTACCAGCGTCACGTTCTGGAGTTTCAACGCATCGAGAAAGGCTTCCAGATGTGCGGCATCGCGTGCAAAGTAGTCGGCGTAGTCTGCCGGGTCAGGCAGATTGGCGGTGCCGGCCTGGGCCAGCCGGTCCAGGGCAATCACCCGATAATCCTGGGCCAGTCCCGGGAAATTCTGTTCCCATTTCTCCGCGCTGTTATTGCTGCCGCCCGCCTGACCACCATGGACCAGCACCAGCGGTGGGCCGTTGCCGGCTTCGAAAAAGCGGGTGCGGATACCGTTCACATCGACAAAGCGCGCGGCGTCTGCCGGCATCGCGTTCACCCAGCCCGGCGTCGCCGATTCCGCCGGCGCCTCGACTTCCAGGAAAAGATCGCAGACCGGCTTATCGCTTAGTGTGTCTCGAACGGCTAGTCGAATCCGCGAGGCAGGACCACTGGCAGTCAGAACCAGGTGAAAGCCCGGCCGACTGTCGTTCACGGCGCAGTGGCCAAGAGCCTGCAGATAGTTCAGCTCTATCTGGGCTTCGGTCAGCCCGGCCAGGCTGATGTTGTCCGGCAATGCATCACCGCAGAGCATCACGTCGGTATCGATCCCGCGGGGGATAGCGGTAGCGGACAACTCGCAGTCGGCCGCGCGGGCCGCATCAACTATCGCGAGCAGCAGCATAATGGCCAGAGCCGGCCTGAAGGTTATCGCGCGAAACATAAGCCTGCATGGTGCAGTGATTCGCCGTGGAAAGCGATGCCTGCCAGAGATAATCGGAGAGCGCGATGTACAGGGTACGCAGTGCCGCGAGGCTCAGGAATGGGAGAAAGCGGCTACTGTTGTCCTGCTCAAAGCGGGCCTTGGCGAAGGTCAGGGTGGCTGCTGGTTAATGTGTTCTTTGATTTTGTGCGAAATAGATTTTTGCTGTCATCACTATGGATTAGACTAGTAGTGATGAAGAATAAAAGAAGAACCTGTTTGCCTTTGATGATCGCAGCCCTGTTTCTGCGGTAACTTATGGGTCTACTGGTAGCGAAAAAGTAATTATCAAAGCGCAGACGTGAATTTATGACCGAATCCCTATCGACTGCTGGTTACACGGACCAGGCCGCAAAGCTTGGACCTATCTGGCTGAATCCTGGCATTAGCCGACGCAATGCCCTGACTTATTTCTACGCCGCGTTTTTCACCATTGGCATGGTGGCCTTCCTGGCTTTCATGCAGCCTTATCTGCTGACGGAGAATCTGGGCATCCCGGCTGATGAGCAAGGACGAGCCACATCGATTCTCGCTCTGCCCTATGAACTGGCCTTCATGATCATGGTAGGGCCTTTGGGGGCGCTGGCGGATCGCATTGGTCGACGACCTATTTATGTTGCCGGGTTCCTCTGGGTCGGTACGGTGCTGGCCTTGTTACCGCTGGCAGAAAATTTGCTGCAACTGGGCTTGCTGCGGGCATTCTATGGCGTGGGTTCCGCCTGTGTTACGTCCATGATGGCAACGGTGCTGGCGGATTATCCGCAGGAGCGCTCGCGCGGCGTGATGCTGGCCGGCTCGGGCATTTGTAATGGCCTGGGCGCGGTAATGATGGTGGGCTTGTTGTCCCAGTTGCCGCGGCTGTTCAGCAGTATGGGTTACGACGCCCTGATGTCGGGCCGTTTAACCTATTGGTGCGGCACCGCGCTTGCTTTGATGAGCGCTTTCATAATCGGCCGTGGGCTGAAGGCCGGTAAACCTGGCAAGCCCCAGGCACGCAAGCCCCTGCGGGAACTCGTCGCCAAGGGCGCGGGTGAAGCGTTGCGCAATCCGCGTGTGGGCGTTGCCTGCGCAGAAGCCTTTATTGCGCGTGGCGATCTCGTGGTGGTTTCTACTTTTCTAAGCTTGTGGGCAAAAGAGGCCGGCTTGCTGGCCGGGCTGTCTTTACAGGAGGCGGTGGCCAAAGCGGGCATGCTTGCGGTGATGGTCAGTGTCTCGCAATTGCTGTTTTCGCCTGTCGTAGGTTTTGTGCTGGACAGGGTTGATCGCATGACGGGTATGGCGATGGCGATGGGTATAGCCGGTATCGCCTATTTATGGGTCGGTTTTTCACCGGATCCGTTGGCGCTTGTCTTTATACCGGCTGCGCTGATGCTCGGCATGGGTGAGTCGGCGGCTATCCTGTCTGGCGCAGCGGTGATCGGTCAGGAGGCCAACGAAGATATTCGTGGCTCGGTCGTGGGTCTGTTTAACTTTTGTGGTTCAGTGGGCACACTGGTGATCGCAGTGGTCTGCGGGATTTTATTCGACGCATGGATGCCAGGGGCGCCGTTTGTTTTTGTGGGCTGTATCAACCTGTTAATCCTGGTCATTGTCATCAGGGTGCGACTCCAAACCGGCTACAGATCGCCCAGTTACCGCGCGGATGCCTGAGATTCATGCCAGTCGGTCGGCTCGTCCTGCGAGCCTGGCAGACCGCATAGAGCCGACTAAGCTTTAGCCCAGAGGCTGCACCAGCCTTGTTCATTGACAAGGCGCCCGGGATACGTCGGGCATTTTCGGAGGCCGTCGCCCGCACTTGCGCGGACGTGGATACATGTCGCGCAGGTCTGGCTGGGCTGATGGGTGGCCGCCAGCGGATTATCGCTGGGTACGTCGCGACTATTCGGGAAGTAGAGCAGGGCGCGTGCGACTGGATCATCTGCCCGCAGCACGATGTCGTCATTGTTCGGCAAGCTCGCGCATCCGGTCATTGCGATCGGAGTGAGTCCGGCGGCTGCCTGAATCAGGCTGCGGCGGCTAATCTTGGATTCAAGCTTCATTTTTCTCATCCCTCATCGAGGAGCTGAATGACCTGGTTCGCCAGCAGTTCACCCATGCGCGGATCGGTGTTGGGCGGACGCCAGAGTTGCCAGGTGCCCCGATACTGACCCTGAACCGGTTGTTCGTCGTTCGGCGGGCCTTTGGCGGCGTCATAGCCCAGATGTCCGTAAGCGGGAATGTCAAAACCCAGCGAAGCATCAGTATCCTGACGCGCCTTAGTGATCGGCGTTTGCCTGACGGGTGGATAAGGCTGGGAACCACCACAGCCGCCCATGGTCAGGCAGCAGGGCTCTGTTGCACCTTCAGGTCCGCCGGGGACTTTGCATGAGGTATTGATCCAGACTCCCCAATAATCAGCAAAAGGATGGCCGACTTCCGGATAGGTTTCGAAATCCAGCTCTTCAGCCAGCATCCAGTTTTTCGAGCCGATCTCTTTTGCGATCTGATTCGGCAGTTCGACCAGGTTCAGCACGCTGTCGGTCACAATCTGGGTAAATGCCACGACGATATGGTCAACGCCCCGTTCACGAAACAGGTCCAGAGCTTCCCAATACCGGTACTGATGATCTCCGCCGGGCAATTCCCGGTCACTCAGGTACAGCCAGGCATTGCCGAGACTTTCGCCCCGCATCTCTCGGCTGCGTTCTGTTTTATTGCCACCAGGCCGTGTGGATTTGATCTGTGGATTGGGCACTTTCAGGCCCATCCAGCTGCCCAGAATGTTGTCGGCTTTCATGTCAGGAAAACGGCGAAGAACTTCGGCTTTTACCAGTTCATCCATCTGCACCGTATCGTTGACTTTCGGGTCGTAAGCCTGATTACCGTCGCGAATGGAATGATTGACGATCAGCACGGCTGTATTGGCCGGCGAAACCTCGGGGTTCATGCCTTTGACGATGCCGTCCACCATTGAGTTAATCAGTAACGAATCCTGAATCAGGGGGTTAGGCCGGCCCTCCAGTGGGATCTGTGGGTTAACTTTTGGTTTGCCCAGCGCCCGTGTCCAGTTCGGCGGATCGGTGGGGAAACTTTCACGCATTAGATCGGTAGGATCATTCACCCAGCGCACCTGGACATCAGTCCCATTGCGTTCATTCCAGTCGTCCACCATCCGGCGGGTCATATTGACCACGTCATAAGTTTTCCAGAAGCGAACGCCCGAGGTGGTGAGGTCAACCATGATGATCTCTTCAGCGCCTCGCTTGAGCAGCCTCTCGCCGGGGCCGTCGATGTTATAGCGCTCCGGATTACAGTGTTTCCAGGGTCCGCCATCGGCTTCACTGCCGCAGTAGGTAAGCGCTTTGCCCTTGGCAACTTGCGGGCCGTAAAGATAACGCGGCCAGGGCAGACGATGTATGTAGGTTTGCGAACCGAGCCAGTGGGCAATGTCCGTGACGAATTCGATGCCGCGTTCTTTCCCCATGGCATCGAGCCGACGCGTCATTTCCTCGAATTGTCGATCGGTGATATCGGGAGCCGGGTCCACGCCACCAACCCTTTTATTCTGGAATGAATACTTTATGAATTGCGACGAAGCATTCGCATAGTCCTGGCTGTCGTCAGACTTCACCACTGAAGGCCATGCTTTCGGGTTCCAGATAATTCGCTGGAAAATAAAATTGTTCGGATCGTATTGAAAAAATTGCAGCGAGTTATCGAAGGTATTGCCCAGGTCGTTTTCTTCGGAACCGCCATGCACTACAAACAAGACGCCCACTTTGCGTGGAGGATCGGCCGCCTGCAGCGCCACCGAGAAAAATACTGCAAGGAATACACTTGCCAAGCTTATGATCTTGCTCATTATTGTCCTTCGATCACTGTGTGACTTGTATCTTAGCGTGCCATCAAAAGGCTCTAATGGAAAGATTAAGGCCTGTCTCTATTCATGATCCGGGCGCCGGGCCTATCCTGCCGCTTGATGGTCAAGCCACAGGCAGTCCTGAAGGCGGCAAAAGTCTTTCTGGCAATCCAGGCTCCTCTGATATATTCCGGTCTCTATTGGCTACCAGCTGCAGAGCTATCCCATGAAGATTGACGTCATACTCTCGCCCGATACATCACCCACCGAGATATGTGAGCTGGGATTACTGGCCGAGCGCTACGGCATTCAGTCTGTCTGGAGTTCCAACTACCCGTCGTCCCGCGATCCTTTTTTGACGCTGGCTCCCCTGGCACTGCAATCAAAAACCCTGCGTGTCGGACCATTGGTTGTTACGGCTTATGAACAGCACCCTTACAAGACGGCCAAAGCACTGGCGACCCTGAATGAGCTTTGTGATGGCCGTGCCAATATTCTTATCGGCGGGCCGACAGGTGTTAATGCGGCTATGGGTATGGGTGTTGAACGCATGGTCGGTCGGGTGCGCGAAACCGTGGAGGTGGTTAAACGCGCCGGCCCTGAAGAGAAGCTCAACTACAAGGGAAAAATATGGCAGGTGTGGAATTATCAGCCGACATGGGCGACCCACACGCCGCCGAGAATCTATGTTGCCGCTAACAAGCCGCAAATGATGAAGATGAGTGCGCAAGTGGCCGACAACATCATGGTCGGCGATCCCTTGCCTGAACGTTTTAGCGCGACCATGGATATGCTGGACGGCTATTTGGGCGAAGCGGGCCGAAGTCGCGATGAACTGCGTATCAGTGGGCTTATTGCCTGGCACGTCAAGGCGGATAAAGCGGCGTCAATTTCCGAAGCCCGGCAGCAGCTGGCGCTGCGCGGCATGCTCGAAGCCTGGTATCTGGATGAGTTTCTGGACAAGGACGACTGCGATCTGGTCGAGAGTCATCGCAATGTCTTCTTTGCTGCCTACAAGAACAAGTCTGATCACATCGAAGGCGTCCCGGAGCCAATTCTGGAGAAGCTGGTCGATAACCTGAGTTTTTCCGGCACACCTGCAGATCTCGATCCGCACATTGAGCGTTTGCAGGATCTCGGCCGCCGTGGTCTCAATGAGGTTGCACTGAAACTGCACGAAGACCAGGCGGATGCGATACGAGTGATTGGCGAGTACATTGTCCCCGCAATGACGGATGCCTGAGGTTTCGGGGCAGGCTTTTGCCGCACGCTCGGAAAAGCGGGGCAACGGCGTTAGAGATGCGCGGCAAAATCTCACGGGCGGGACATTTTGCCTATAGATGTGACGAGTTTTATTGTCGCTGATCTTCTCTTTGCCCTGGCACCACAAGCCCCGTCGGCGGGGATCCGGCATTCAGCGGATTGCAGTTCTTTATTCTCACGCGACCCTCAAGCAGGTTGCCTTTGGAATACTCTGAAAAAATACACTCGTTAGTTTTAGGATCGTAGTTCTCTATCCACAGGTTTTCGTCCTTCCAGGTTGCAGCTATGTGTAGCTGTCCGTCCGGAACTCTTATCGACATCACACCGCCAAAGCGCTTCACAAATACTTGCTGGAAGTGGAAAAAATAGGCAGCCCATCCGACAAGCAGGATCAATGCTGCACCCACTGCCGCAGCTTTCCAGTTGGCCAGGCGAGAGCCCAACAAGAAGACTAGCCCGAAGGCGAGTCCGATAACAATGATCCAGTAAAGGTATGTGATCACCAGGCTTCTCCTCGCAAATGATCGTTAATCAATTTTGCCGTTTCGATGAACAGGTTACGCGAGTGTGGCTAGGTTCCGCAGAATGTTGCCCTAACCCGTTCTTCCGGCAATGGCGGTGTTCGAAGATCGGCATTTCCCGCGGTGTAGTGAAACGGATCTCTTAGCGCTATGGTCAGGCGCATAAGCGGTTTCAGGTCATTGCTGACAGTTGCGGCCCTCAGCGCTTCTTCCACCCGGTGATTGCGGGCAATTATGACTGGATTTACCAGCCGCATTCTCTGTGCCGTATCGGCGTCATCTGCTTTCAGGTCATGCCACTGGGTAAGCCATTGCTGAGCGGCCGCCCTGTCGCCGAATAACTCTAGTAATGCCTCGTCCAGTTCGCTGCCAGCTACTCGGGTCAGCGTGTCGAAAAACACAGTCATGTCAATTGCGTGTTGCTCCATAAGGGCGAGGGTCATGTCAGCGAACTCTTTGTTAAGCTCAGATTGATCTGTGAGCCCCAGTTTTTCCCTTAAACTGCCATAGAACGCGGCTTGAAATGCCGGCATAAAAGTCGCGAGCTGGGTTTCCGCGATTCGTACGGCGGTATCGCTGTCGCCACTCAAAAGGGGTAGCAATGTTTCGGCAAAGCGGGTCAGGTTCCACAGGCCGATACCGGGCTGTTTGGCCCAGGCGTAGCGGCCGCGCCGATCAATGGAGCTAAACGCCTTGTTCGCATTGAACTCGTCCATGAATGCGCACGGGCCGAAGTCAATAGTCTCGCCGACAATCGACATATTGTCAGTGTTCATCACGCCGTGAATGAACCCCGCCAGCATCCATTGCGCGATGAGCCTTGCCTGACTTTCACCGACGGTGAGCAGCAGATGCGCGTAGCCGTTTTTTTCGGTAGCGATTTCGGGGAAATGTTGCTCGATCACATGGTCGGCGAGTGCCTGGACGGCATCATCGCCGAGCTTGTCGGCAGCATATTGAAAACTTCCTACGCGGATATGGCTGCGCGCTGTGCGTGCCAGTATCCCGCCTCGCTCGGGTGAGTCACGATGCACCGTATCTCCGGTTTCAATGACCGCGAGGGAACGGGTTGCCGCTATGCCAAGCCCGGCCATTGCCTCACTGACAATGTGCTCGCGCAGCACCGAGGCCAGCGTAGCCCGACCGTCGCCGCCACGTGAAAAGGCAGTGCGTCCAGAGCCTTTGAGTTGTATATCCACTGCGCCATTCGCTGTGGGCATTTGGCCCAGCATATGGGCGCGGCCGTCACCAAGCAGAGGAACACGCTGCCCAAACTGATGTCCGGCATAGGCCATGGCAATCGGCGGATTTTCGTTGTTGATGGCATTACCGGAAAGAATGCCCAGGCCTTCGCCGCTGCGGAACCAGGTATCGGCTACGCCATATTCCTTTAGCAGCCCATCGTTCAGGATCAGCAACTGCGGATCGCGTGTGGCCACCGGAATGTCCGGTGTGAACATGGACTCCGGGAGGGACCGATAACTATTGAGTGAAATAGGGTTCATGAAAACTCGGGTATCCATTCGGCCGGCAGACGGTATTCGACTCGCTCATCATTGACCGGGCAATGAAATGCCAATAGATAAGCCGTTAATTGCAGATCCATACTGCCTTCCGCGGCCTCGCCATAAAGCCTGTCCCCACAAACAGGATGGCCCAGCGCTGCCAGATGACGGCGAATCTGATGCTTTCGGCCGGTCTCAATACGTATGTCTACCAGCGAACGCTCGCCGTCAGCGCTGAGCTGCCTGAATGAAACCTCACTGATCGCTTCTTTCTCGTCGATGGGCTCCTCCACCTGTATGAAAGCAGGGCCCTGGGAGAGGTCACCGACTACCACCGCACGATACCGCTTCTCTATCTCGCGCTCGCCAAATAGTCTGGATAGCTCAGCGGCCATCGACTTGGAATGTGCTACCAGCAGTAGCCCACTGGCTGCTCGATCGAGGCGATGAACAGTAAACGCCGGACGCTCCGGCTGCAGATGTTGTTCCGCCCAGCGCGCCACTGTGCAGTGGTCACCCCACTTCGAGCCTTGCGAACGCAGCCCATAGGGTTTTCGCCACACTGAGTAGCCACCGATATCTGCCAGCAGCGTCGGTTCGGTGGGAGCCTCTGCCAGAATTTTCTCATCGTAGTAGAGATGCACTTCATCGTCTTCGGCAAGCGTCCGCTTTGCCCGTCGCAGTCGTTGCGTCTTTTTCCCCCGGGTCAGCCAGACGGCCCCCCGGGTCATTGCCGATTTGATGCGTTGTTTGGAAAGCCCGGTCGCCTGATGTAGCAGATCCACCGCGTTGTCTTGTGATGACTCGACTGGCACATGCACTTCCTGGCGCTCAGTGGGCTTGCTCATGCTCGGTTCATCGGGGTTGCTGCGGGCTGTCACTATTAATGAGTTTAATCAGAAGCAGAAGCCTTTTATCAGGCCGCCCCGGTATTTCCGCAGCACCCGGAGCGCTTCAAACTCTCGGCGAAAGCCTTAGAACTACGCGCTGAGGGCCTTTTATTGCCCGCTGGTCTGGGAAGGTACAAGGCGTAACAAGGGCCCGCCAGATGCCTTGCGAGTCACGGGAGCAGGGTAGAAGACGAATAGCGTTTCGGCTATATTTAGACTCAGTCTAAACTAAAGGGCTTCTGAAATGGGGTGGTTGTTCCCACTCAGGACTCCGCTGTATTTTTAATCGATACGACATTTCTTCGGCAATGGAGATGGTTCTGATGCTCAAAAAAACAATCCGTTTAGTGCCCGCTTTAGCGGTAGCCATGTCATTGGCAGTGCCACTATCCCCCGCTATTGCTCAGGGCATGCCTAAGTCGAACCAATTCTGGTGGCCCGAACAGCTGGACCTGAGTCCGCTCCGCCAGAACGCTGCTGAGTCCGATCCTCTGGGTGAAGGCTTTAATTACGCTGAAGCTTTTCAGTCCCTCGACCTTGAAGCCCTGAAGGCAGACATTGAGGCATTGCTGACGACGCCACAGGATTGGTGGCCACCTGACTACGGCCACTACGGCCCGTTTTTCATTCGCATGTCCTGGCACAGCGCGGGTACCTACCGGGTCGCTGACGGCCGCGGCGGCGCCGGCGGCGGTCAACAGCGCTTCGAGCCTCTCAACAGCTGGCCTGACAACGCCAACCTCGACAAGGCGCGGCGTTTGCTCTGGCCGATCAAGCAGAAGTACGGCCGGAATATTTCCTGGGCGGATTTGATGGTCCTGGCCGGGACCGTTGCCATGGAAGACATGGGCTTTAAGACTTTCGGTTTTGCCGGCGGGCGTGAGGACGACTGGGAGCCCGACCTTGTCTATTGGGGACCTGAGGCAGAATTTCTCGACGATAAGCGCTACAGCGGTGACCGGGAACTGGAGAATCCGCTGGCGGCCGTGCAGATGGGCCTGATCTACGTGAACCCGGAGGGACCGAACGGTAATCATGATCCGCTCTCAGCCGCCCGGGATATTCGCGAGACCTTCGGTCGTATGGCGATGAACGATGAAGAATCTGTTGCGCTCATCGCCGGCTGACACACCTTCGGTAAGGCCCACGGCGCTGTTCCGGCCGATTGTGTCGGTCCGGAGCCCGCCGCTGCAGGCATCGAGGAGCAGGGCCTGGGCTGGACCAGCAAGTGCGGCACCGGCAATGCCGGCGATACGATCACCAGTGGTCTGGAAGGCGCCTGGACCGGAAGCCCGACCCTATGGACCACGCAGTATCTGACTAACCTGTTCACCTATACCTGGGTGAAGGCGGAGAGCCCGGCAGGCGCGACCCAGTGGATTCCGGCTGACGGTGCCGCATCCACCCTTGTGCCGGATGCTTTCGATCCGACCAAGCGGCACGCACCAATCATGTTCACGACGGACCTGGCGCTGAAGTTCGATCCCGCCTACAGCAAGATTGCCAAGCGCTTTCAGCAGAACCCGGAAGATTTCGAACGCGCCTTCGCCAGGGCATGGTTCAAGCTGACGCATCGCGATATGGGCCCGAGGGCGCGCTACCTTGGTGCGCAAGTTCCTGCAGAGGAGCTGCTTTGGCAGGACCCTGTCCCCGCAGTTGATTATGAATTGATTGATGCCGGGGACATGGCAAAGCTGAAGTCAGAGCTCCTTGATTCTGGCCTGAGCATACCCGAACTGGTCAGGACAGCCTGGGCCTCGGCCTCCTCCTTCCGCGGCACTGATATGCGCGGCGGGGCCAACGGAGCCCGCATTCGACTGGCGCCGCAGAAAGACTGGCAGGTCAATAATCCGGATGAACTGGCGAAAGTGCTGCAGCGTCTTGAGAAGATCCAGAAAAATTTCAACCGCGCGCAATCGGGGGGCAAGCAGGTGTCGCTCGCTGATTTGATTGTTCTGGGCGGCGCCGCGGCCATTGAGCAGGCTGCAAAAAATGCCGGGCAGGACGTGCAGGTACCCTTCGCGCCAGGCCGCACGGACGCTTCGCAAGCGCAGACTGACGTGAGTTCTTTTGCGGTGCTTGAGCCGACGGCGGATGCTTTTCGCAATTACTTCGCTACGGATAACCGCAGATCTCCGCCGGAGATGCTGGTAGATCGGGCCAAGCTGCTGACCCTGAGTGTTCCGGAAATGACCGTTCTGATCGGCGGCATGCGGGTCCTGGATGCGAATACCGGCCAATCTTCGGAAGGGGTCTTAACCAGCCAGCCCGGCACCTTGAATAACGCCTTCTTCGTCAATCTGCTCGACATGTCCACAAAGTGGTCTAAGTCTGCCGCCTCAGCGGGTGTTTATGACGGCCGTGATCGCGAGTCGGGCAAGCTCAAGTGGCAAGCCAGCTCCGCAGACCTCATTTTCGGCTCGAACTCTGAGCTGCGCGCCGTCGCAGAAGTCTATGCCGCTGACGACGGGCAGGAAATGTTTGTGCTGGACTTTGTTGATGCCTGGACCAAGGTGATGAGATTGGATCGCTTTGATCTGTAGGCCTGGTTTGAAGTCGCTCAACAAGGAGCTGAAGTGCCTTAATCCGGCCGCAGGGCCGGGGTGTTGTGACTGCAAAGACTTATTGTCTGGAGCGATAAGATAGAAAACGGCGGCGCAAATGCGCCGCCGTTTTCGTTTGTCCGGGGAACTGAAACGGCCTGTCTTGCGGCGCGCCAGCAGATCGGGTCTGGTCTCTTTGCCGTCGGGCTATTCAGCCGGGCTTTTTTGGCTGTGTCAGCATGGGCCAGTACACCCACAAGAACAGCGCAAAACTTGCTATCCAGCCGGTCGCTGCCATATCGATCCAGCTCATATAGGCGCCGCTCGTGAGTGGGCCGATGACTCTTGCGAGTACGGCCAGCGTAAACACGCAGTAAGCAATAACCGTCAGCTTTGCCGCCTGCAACGGCCGGCCTGTGTGTCCCAGCGCCACCCGGGTTGTCACCGCCAGAATCATGCTGCCGATGACACCCATGCCCAGCGCATGCACCGCGGCTGTGGCTGGTAGCCACGGGGTGACTGCGGACAATGCCAGCAGGGCATAGCCCAGCGGGAACCAGCTGTAGGCAACATGCAGCGCGAACAGCAGCGGCTCGCGGGTGGTGGCCAGCCCGCGCCATTGCGCCAGGCGAAGCCCGTGCAATATCCCCGCCGCCAAAGCGAGTACCCCGGTAATGGCCGGGTCCGCTGCCACACTGGCGGCGACGCCGGTAGCAATGGTTGCGCCGATGACCAGCGGCTCAAGCAAACGGCCGGTCCTGGGTAGTTGCGTGTTAGCCCGCGCACGTAACCAGTTAGCCGTGAAGCTCGGCACAATGCGCCCGGCTATTACGGCAACCAGGAGCAGCACCGTATGCAGTGCCAGGTAAAGCGCGAGAGCTTGTGTTTCAGCCGACTGATCAGCCGCGCCCAGGTGATAGCCGAGATTGAGCATGGCCAGCAGCAGCATGATGGCAACGAGCGGTAGGTTTCGTCGGTTACCACCGGCGATGATCTCGCGCCCGAATGCCAGCGCCAGTCCCACGGGAAACAACAGGTCCAGGGTCAGGCTCAGTCCCGGTGGCAGTTTTGTTACCCATAACATGGCGCCTCTGCCCAGCAACCATGCGCCAAGTAGCACGGCAAGGACGGCCCCTTGCACTGGCGGCCTGCCGGTCCAGGTTGACACTGCCGTCAGTGAGAATCCGGCGATGGCAGCCATCACGAAACCGAACAGCATTTCATGCGCATGCCACAAAGGATCGCTGCTGCCCATTCCAAAGACACTAAAGCCATGCAGCTGCAGGACCCACAGGCTCATGATGCCCACGGCAAACAGGCCGTTGCACAAGAAGAACGGTCGGAATGCGTAGCTGAGAAAGCTGGACGGAGTCTGGTTCATGTTGTCGTCGATGCTATCGCATCAAGCCGGGAACCGGCATCACTATCGGGCTGCTCCCTCTTTCGCCCTGCAAGAACCGGAAGAGCCCGGTTCCCGCCATCGCGACTGTCGCTTGGCGCTGAGGGGCACAACCAGACTGTGAGCCGGCGGAATGCTTCAGGGGCTTGGTACTGATTCCCGGAGTCGGAGCAGCTCTGAGACATGCACGAGTTAGGCGCCGCCATCCGGATACAGATCGATGCGAAGCTCAGCCATAGCCCGCGCTGATTTAACCTAGCAGGCGTTCTGGCGCTGGAGCAGTTGCCAGGCGGTGCAAACTGACCGAATATCAGCCCGGATATTTCTTATAAAGACAACAGGGGCACAGGCAATGATCAGAGTCCGGCACTCACAACTCCAGCCAACAGGTCTGGCGCTAATGTTCCTTGCTTCCCTTGCTCTAGCCGGTGGCCATAACGAGACCGACACGGTGTCCGAGGCCAGTCGCTACGCAGGGCCCCCGCCGGATAAGAGCAAAGAGCTGCCGGTGCGGATCGTTCCGAATATACCGCCGGCGGCGGAAGCCTACTACGCGCCGGACGATTATCACTTTATCGTGCAAACTCAGGACCCCGATGCGCAGCAACCGGAAGGAAAGAATATCGGTGGTTCACTGACCTACATTTTTACCGACGACGGCAAAAAGTCAGTCCGGATCAATGACCGGGGCCAGGATGCCTGCTCCTATTTTTTCCCGGACCAGCAGCGCATTGTCTGGACCTCCACCCGTGACAACATGGATATGCCTGTCGGCGACTGGGCCAGCCAGGATGACTACCCGCAGGGGGCAGAGCTGTACACGTCGGATCTTCAAGGCAATAACGTTGTGCGTCTCACGGACAATGAATGGTATGAGGCCGAGGTTTCCATTTCCCCCAAGGGCGACTGGATTGTTTTTACACGGCAGATCGAAGGCAATCTGAATTTGTGGCGTATACGCCCCGATGGAACAGAAGAGCAGCAGATCACCTTCACTCAGGATTGGCAGCCGGGCGCCCCGTTTTATCTGCCGGATAACGAGACCATTATGTTCCGGGCCTGGCGTTCCAGCGAGTACGGCAAAGTCTGGCCAACACCCATGACAGTGTTCACCATCAAACACGACGGCAGCGATCTCAAGCAGCGCACCTTTGACGGCAAGATGAACTGGGCCCCCTATCCAGCCAGCGATGGTCGGCACTATGTCTTTGTGCGGGTGGCGGACGGGCGCAACTGGGAGGTTTACCTCGGCGATCTGGCTGGTGGCGAGCCGCGACGACTGACCTATAACACGGGCTTTGACGGTTTGCCGTCCCTATCGAAGAACGGCCAGAAGATGCTGTTCGCGCGCAGCGATGGCAGCCGCGACAATCTGTCGACCTATGTGATGGATATGTCGTCCTTTGATCTTGGGCCCGATGCCTACGAGGGTATTCCGGATACCGTGGTGGGTGAGAACCCGGTGCTGGTCGCAGATTTTCACGCCGGGCGGTAGCGGTCGGCTGCAAGAATCTCGTCGACCCTGAGATCTGGCGATTTTCGGCGGGTGGTACGCAGCGGGGCAATAGCTCAGACCACTGGATCCGGTGCAGGGCTTAACCGCGACTTGCCTGGCGTCGTTAGCAATACAGGCGCGAGGGGTGCGCCGTATTCAACCTGTTTAGTCGATGAACAGGTCCCAAAGGTACAGGCGCGACGGGTCGTAGGATGTGTAGGTCTTGCCGCTGGTGGCCGGATCTCCCAGCGCCGCAATCGTCAACTCGGCCAGGTCCCCGCGTCCCATATAACTAAAGGATTTCGCATCCTCTGTGAGTCGGGCTGTTCCAGTGGCAGCTAGGTTGCGAGGCCCCAAGCCGCCTGGCCTGATGATCGTATACGCCAGGCCACTGTCCCGCAGGTAATCCTCCGCCTTGGTTTTAAGGGGGGTGACATCATTGTGACCGCGCCGTGCAGGCCATGGCACGGCATCTGCCGAATCTCCGGCACCAATGACAGTTACCAGCACAAATCGCTCTATACCGGCGGCTGAAGCAGCATCTACCAGGCTACGATTACCGACGAAATCTGGGCGCTTGTTCGGGTCCATCTTGGTCTGACCAAAAATCAGGCTTTTTAACGGATTGCTGCGAACCGGGAGGTCCCTGGCCGAGGTGCCGAGGGTCGAGACGATTGCAGAAAAATTTCCCTCGGTGACAGCTGCCTGAACCTGCTCGGGTATCAGCGCGTCCATGACCACCGTCTCTATGCCCAGTTCGTCCAGGGCCTCGGTGTTCGAAGTCAGCCGCACAGTGACGACTACTTCTTCACCCATGGCATTGAGCTTTTTGACGATTTCCAGACCGGTTCCCCGGGTGCCCCCCACCACAAGTATCCGGCCACCGGCAGGCTGGTAGGTCCCCGTTTCCAGAAAACTCTCGGGCTTATGAAATATGCCGCTCATTAGAAACACGTAGACTGCTAAAGCGAGTACACCAGCAACTGCGATATAGCTGATGGACTTAAGGATGGTTTTCAACACTCGCATACCTAAGCTTCTCTAAGTCAGAATAATAATGGGTGCTGCCTGCGGTTCGGGTTGATTGCTCAGGGTCTAATGAACCGCATGACCGCACGATCCGTCCTGCCACGTACGTTTGGCGCCATGGCAATCACATCGAAATCGTCGTTGGGATTACGCAGCGCATCGGTGTCGCCATCGAAGCGAAAGCCAGCCGCCAGAAAATCAGCTTTGACCAACTCCGGGTCGATACGATGCAGAGCACGGACCTTCTCGGCTGGCATCCCGGCCCTGGCCACATGATCGATCACCACTAGCCGCCCGCCCGGCTTCATTGCGCTATAGACCTCGCTTAGCATTCGAGGCCGGTCTATCTGCAGCCAGCCCCTTTCGCCATCAAGGTAATAGACGTCGTGATAGCTGAGTATGAATAGCGCCACGTCAAAACTCGCAGCAGGCAAACTCAGTTCGTTGTTCTCACTCGTCAGTTGCTCCACTTGAGCCAACCTGCCTTGCCCGTAACGGCTGGCGATGGCCTTCGCCGCCACCTGGCTGTAACCGGTATTGTTGTAGGCCACAACTCGGCCTGAGTCGCCCACCACATAGGCGGCCAGTTCGGCGTAGTAGCCGCCGCCCGCAAACATATCGAGCACGCTCATACCGGGGCCCATGCCCGCGAACTCGAGTACAGCCTGGGGGTTGCGGGTTTCATCGCGGGCCACATCGGCAGCGGGGCGACGAGGGTCGCTGATAGCAGCCGCTATGGCTGCTGAGTCAGCCATGGGTTCAGTTTTAGCAGTGCCGTCTCCTGTACCCGAAGTGGTGCAGCTGGCAATGGACCAGACAATCGAGGAAACAATTAAGAGGCTGCGCAGCGGCTGCATGGCGATCTCCCTGGCTAAAGAAGGCTCATAATAGACAGATTGCACACGTTTGCAAGTCTACCGATAGGCCGAATCGGCTGGCGTGTTGAGTTGTGACCGCCGGATCAGCGAAGCAGGAAGCAGTGCCCGACGCCTGCCTTGGCGCCGGGCACCGATCTTTGGCTAGGTGCCATCGCCGAAGCGATAGCGGGCCGTCACTCCCCAGCGGCGTGGATTGATATTCACCCCGGTGGTCACGAATCTCGATGAATTTAGATCGGACGGGAATACCTGGGTTGTCTCGATGTCATCTTCATCGGTCAGGTTGCGCACCCAGAAGAATAAATCGAAGGTGTCATTAGTGACGCCGAAATTCACATTAGCCAGCGTTCTGTCAGGAGCGTACTGCACCGAGACGTTATCGGTGTTCATTTTAGAGCGCCAGCCCATATCAAAACGCAACAGCAAATCCAGTTCTGATGTGATGGGCTTCACGGCTTCCGCAAAGAATGAAGCCGTGCGTTTTGCCGTGCGGATCGGCCGATTGCCACTGATATCGGGTGCAAAGTCGTCATCAACACCGTCCCCATCGCTGTCAATGCCGACGCAGTCTACCGGGACCTGGGGGAACGCACTGCTGCCGTCGGTCACCAGATCGCAGAGCGCGGCATCACCTGATGCGAGCGTGCCGCCATCATAGTCAGGGTTTGAATAGCCAAAAGTGGCGCCAAGGGTCAAACCGTCGACGGGGGCCGCCACCAGTTCCGCTTCGAAGCCGTGGTTTTTAAGTCCCGTCGCATTCGTCGTGACAGTCAAAAAACCAGTGCCGGCAACCGAGGACGGGATCCGTTGTCGGAACTGGGCATCGTCCCAGTCGACGTAGAAGCCTGTCAGGTTGAACTGCAAACGTTGGTCGAACCAGGTGGACTTGAAGCCCAGTTCCGTAGTCCAGTTGCTCTCCTCATCAAAGGGTACAGCGCTAGGATCAGAGACCGCTACATTCAGGCCGCCGGAGCGACTGCCCTTGGCAACGGAGCCATAAACCATCAGGTCATCGTTTGCCTGGAAGCGCAGGATGAAGCGGGGGTCCCAGAAATCCCAGTCTTCGTCGTACTTAGATTGAGGCGTGAAGAAAAAATCATCTTTATCGTTGTTCAGCTTGCGCTCTTC
>CAKZWQ010000073.1 GCA_937921935.1 uncultured Gammaproteobacteria bacterium
CCGGGCAGGTAACGGCGGGTGATCTGGAGGGCATTGCGTTCCACGCCCTCCGGCATACCGCTCAGGCGCCAAAGACCCAACAGGGTCGCAGCAAAAACCACGAAACCCAGTCCCACGCATTGCAGTAACAAAGATAAGGACGCATCAGGGCTGGCTATGCTGGGCGCGATTGGCGTGCCATAAGCAAAGCTGGTTACGGCGTAATACATGACTGCAGAGGCCAGCAATGGCCGGTAAAGCGCGCGAAGATAGTCAGCCAGCCTTAGTCCGATCCATTTGCGTAGCAGCAGGATGTAAACAGGCAACATCAGGCAAGCCAGCAGCCCCATGGCGTAGGCCGCGCCGATCAGTCCATAGCGGTCAACAAAGAAAAAGATTGCGATCAACAATCCGGCCACGCGCCAGGCATTGGCGATAGTGGGCACATGGGGTTTGCCAATGGCATGGAAAACATAGCCGGAATTGGTATTGATGGAGATCAGCGCAAAGACAAAGCCCAGAAGGTGGATCAGGGGTATGGTCTGAAGCCAGTTGTTGCCCAGCACCACCGGCACGAAAAGTGGTGCCAGCACGGCAATACCGATACTGCCAGGTATGCCGATCACGGCAATGGCACTCAGAGTTTGCAGGTATAGCTTGCGCAAGCCCTCTCGGTCATTCGAGATTCTTGAATAACCGGGAAAGGTCGCCCGATTGACGGCAGCCACCAGTTCGGTGTTGGGCAGGGATGCGAATTCCGAACCCATGGTGAAAATACCTGCTGCCGGGACACCAATCATCCGGCCGACGATAAGGTAAACAGCCTTGGTATTGAAGAATTGGATGAAGCTGTTAAACAACAGCCAGGAACTGAAGCTCATGATTTCCCGCCAGGCGCGCAGCGTCACCACCGGCCGGAAACTCGACATGACGAAGGAAAGGCTCATTTCCAGAGAGGCAGCAATTAAACTTCCGATGACCAGAGCCCAGTAACTTCTATAGTAAAAAGCCAGCGAAATGGTGCAGATTACCGCGAGAATCTTGACGGAGGCGCGAAAGATGAATTCTTTGTGAAACTCCAGGTCCTTGCGGAAATTCACTACACCAATATTGACGGCACCGTTGAGCATGAAAATGACTGCTGTCACTCGCGCAATATCCGTCAGTCTCGGGTCACCGTAATAGCTGGCAATTAAGGGGGCAAAAAGGAACATCAGGAGACCGGATGCCAGGCCGAAGAGCAACTGCATGGTCCAGGCGGTGTTATAGACTGTTTCGCTGGCTTCCTGCTTCTGGATGAGGACCACGTCAAAGCCAAAGGACTTCAACACGGCAATGAAGGCATGGACCGCCATGACGATGGCCACCAGGCCAAAATCCTCCGGCACCAGCAGGCGCGCCAGGACGATGGTGCTTACCAGGCCCATAGACTTGATGGCCATCCGCATACCTACCGCCCAGATAGCGGCGTTGAATACCTTGTTACCGAGGGAAGTCATGTTCAGTGAGCTATGGCCTTGTGCAGGCCCTGGACGCGCGGTTGGATGTTGTGTCTCCGGGGGCGAGGGCGGAGCGAGTATAGGCGAGGCCTCCTGGCCAGACAGTGAATGCTGTCACCGGCAGATAACTCGCTACCCTGTTTTTTCCCTTGAGCCTATACAATGCGCTACCGCTGGGCTTGGCGGGCTCGCGTATAGCGGCGCCCCCGCGCGCGGGTCATGCCGCCGGCTGCAGTAGACAGGGCCAATTTCTCAGACCCGAATGGCAAAAGATGTGTCATAGATATATCTATTATAAACAGTATTTTATGATTAATACCTGATGTTAGATCCTAGAATCTTAAGAAGCGATCTCGAGACGGTGGCCGCTAACCTGGCCCGGCGGGGCTATGCCCTGGATACCGCCGCGTATAACGCGCTGGAAGAGCAGCGCAAGGGTCTGCAGGTGCGGGTGGAGGAGTTGCGCAATGAGCGCAACGTGAAGTCCAGGTCCATTGGCAAGGCCAAAGCCGCCGGCGATGACATCGAACCCCTGCGGGCAGAAGTCGATCAGCTGGGCGAGGCCCTGAAACTCGCTACCGCCCAGCTGGAGGAAATTCAGGCCGGGCTGCAGGCCTTGCACCTGGAGATGCCCAACCTGCTCGAAGCCTCTGTGCCCGCGGGCGCCGATGAAGCCGATAACCAGGAAATTCGGCGCTGGGGCGAGCCCCGCAGTTTCGACTTCGAGCCTCGCGATCACGTCGACATTGGCACCCAGCTGGGCATGCTGGACTTCGAGGCCGGCGCGAAACTGACAGGCAGTCGTTTCACCGTGATGACCGGCGGTATCGCCCGCCTGCATCGGGCACTGATTCAGTTCATGCTCGACGTACATACCGTGGAGCATGGCTATAGCGAGGTCTACACACCCTACATTGCTAATGCTGAATCTCTGCAGGGGACCGGACAGTTACCCAAATTTGCCGAGGATCTGTTCGCGATCGAGGGTGAGCAGGATTTCTATCTCATCCCCACGGCTGAGGTGACGCTGACTAACCTGGCCCGTGATCGCATTCTGGATGCCGGTGAGTTGCCGGTGAAGCTCACGGCTCACACCCCCTGTTTCAGGTCTGAAGCCGGTTCCTATGGCAAAGACACGCGAGGCATGATCCGCCAGCATCAGTTCGAAAAAGTCGAACTGGTCCACGTGGTCAAACCTGACCAGTCCTGGCAAGCACTGGAGGAATTGACGGGGCATGCGGAGAGCATTCTGCAAAGACTGGATTTGCCCTACCGGGTGATGGCGCTGTGTGCCGGTGACATCGGTTTCGGCGCCGCCAAGACTTATGACCTGGAAGTCTGGTTACCCTCCCAGCAGCGCTACCGGGAGATTTCTTCCTGCAGTAACTGTCTGGATTTCCAGGCTCGCCGCATGAGCGCCCGCTGGCGCAACCCGGAAACGGGCAAGCCTGAGCTGGTGCATACCCTGAATGGCTCCGGCGTCGCTGCCGGTCGGGCTTTGCTGGCCATCATGGAAAATTGCCAGACGGCGGAGGGGGCTGTTTGGGTGCCTGAGGCCTTGCGCCCCTACATGCATGGCCTGGAATTCATTGAGGCTTGAGTTATTGGCGGCTTTTGTCCCCCGCGCCGGCCTGGCCCTCCTGGCGGCCGGCCTGATGGGCTGCGGCACACTCGAACAGGATGCCGGGGATTATCCGTCAGCCCCGCGGCTGGCCGTGCAGGATAGCTATCACGGCACAAGCGTGGCTGATCCCTATCGCTGGCTTGAGTCGCTGGACGCGCCCGAAACTCAGCAGTGGGTGGCAGCCCAGAATCAATTGACGGACGAAACCCTGGCCGGGTTGCCCACCCGGGATGGTTTCGCCGAGCGCCTGGCCACACTGATCAACTACGAGCGCAGCAGCGTGCCGGCATCACGCTCGGGCGTTTATGTTTTCGAGTACAACACCGGGAGCCTGGAGCAGGATGTCCTGCGGGTTAGTGATGATCCTTCAAAGCCCGGCCGCATCCTGCTGGATCCCAACACACTGGCAGCCGACGGCTCCATTTCCCTCGGCGGTTATGGCTTGAGCCGTGATGGCCGCTGGCTTGCGTACAGCCTGTCCGAAGGCGGCAGCGACTGGGACTACTGGCAGATCCGGGATACCAAAACCGGCGAGGATCGACAGGACCGAATCGAAGGCACCAAGTTTAGCGGCGTTGCCTGGACGGCAGACAGCGAAGCTTTTTACTACAGCCGGTATCCGCTGGGTGATGATGGCTACGATGACACACAGCAGGTTCGTATTTATCGTCACCAGCTCGGTACTGCCCAGGCCGACGATGAACTGATCTTTGCTGTTGAAGATCATCCCACCCGTAATCCCTACGGAACCGTTACCGAGGATGGCCGGTTCCTGGTCATCAGTCTCTTCGATGGCTATGAAACCAGCGGCGTTTATTACCTGGAGCTGGATGAGGCCGGTCAGCCGGCGGGCGAGGTGGTCCGTCTGCTTGATGCCTGGGACGCGCGTTATGAATTTCTGGGTAATAAGGGCAGTCGCTTTTTTCTGCAGACCACCCGCAGTGCACCTCTAGGTCGCATCATTGGCATCGATCTGGATCAACCTGACCCGGATGCCTGGCTGGAAATCGTGCCGGAGAGTCAGGAAGCGATTGATGCGGTCACCCTGGCGGGCGATGAAATCCTGGTGACCTACCTGAAGGACGCACGCGCCGTTGTGCGGCGTTTCTCCCTGGCCGGTGACGCACGCGGTGAACTGGCGTTACCCGGTTTGGGCAGCGTTGCGTCCTTCAGCGGTCGGCTCGGGCAAGCCGAAGCTTTCTATCAGTACACGGACTTCACCACACCCGGCACCGTGTATCGCTATGACACAGCGACGGCTGATTCCCAAGCCGTACGGCGCCCCGCCACCGATATCAATCCGGCCGACTACTTTAGCCGCCAGGTCTTTGTTGCCAGCCCCGACGGCACGCGTATACCCCTGAGCATCGTCGCCAGGCGCGACCTGCCACCGGGCCCCCGACCCCTGGTGTTGTATGGCTATGGCGGCTTCGGTGTGTCCCTGTTGCCGGGCTATTCCACGGCTCGCATGGCCTGGCTGGAGGCGGGTGGTGTCTATGCGGTGGCTAACCTGCGGGGCGGGGGAGAGTACGGTGATGCCTGGCATCAGGCCGGTACCCGCCTGAACAAGCAGAATGTGTTTGATGATTTCATTGCCGCCGCCGAATGGCTGATCGAAGAAGAACTGACCACGCCGTCGCAGCTGGCAATCTGGGGTGGCAGCAACGGTGGCTTGCTGGTGGGTGCAGTCGCTCAGCAACGACCGGAATTATTTGCTGCGGCCGTACCGGCCGTCGGCGTGCTGGATATGCTGCGTTATCACCTGGCCAGCGCCAACGCCCGCCAGTGGTCCAGCGACTACGGTCTGAGCGACAACGCTGATGAGTTCGCGGCCTTGTATGCCTATTCGCCGTATCACCGCCTGCAGCCGGGAACCTGCTATCCCGCGACCCTGGTCATGGCGGATGCCAACGATGATCGCGTGGTGCCCTGGCACAGTTACAAGTACGCGGCGGCACTGCAACATGCGCAGGCTTGTGAGCGGCCAACGCTGATTCGTGTGGAGACCAATACCGGGCACGGTGCCGGCGCTTCCACCTCAAAGATTATTAATGAGTACGCGGACCAGTGGGCATTCATCGCCGCCATGACGGGGCTGGAGCCTGCCTGAACGGCTCAGCGCACCATCGAGATCAGCAGCGCGATAAACAGGATGACGCCCGCCAGCGGCAGCAGGGCAGCTTTCCAGTCACCTGCCTCGGCTTTCGGGCTGTTCTTGCTCCAGTGACGCGCGGCCGGAAACATCACCACGATGAACATGATCAGCAGCCCGGCCTGCCCGATTTTCATCCAGTCCATTGCCAACTCCTTGCCTAACGAAAAACCCCGGCACACGGCCGGGGTTTCTTGATCAAACTAACCGGCCTGGGTCAATCGTCACCCATGATGCCCAGCAGGGCGAGCAGGTTAATAAAGATATTAAAAATGGCCAGGTAAATCCCGTAGGTGGCCATGATGTAGTTGGTTTCCTCACCGCGGGCAATCCGACTGGTGTCGAACAGGATGAACCCGCTCATCAGCAGGATGATGCCGGCTGACAGAGCCAGGGACAGGGCCGGCATGGCCAGGAAGATATTGGCCAGGGCTGCAATCAGCACCACCATGAAGCCGGCAAACAGGAAACCGCCCATGAAGTTGAAGTTGCGCTGCGATTTCAGCGTGTAAGCCGACAGGGCCAGGAAGATCGTACCCGTGCCACCCAGGGCGGTGCCGATGATTTGCGGCCCCTTGGGCAGTTCCAGGTACATCGTCAGCAAGGGCCCAAGGCCAAGGCCAAGCATGCCCGTGATCAGGAAGATAACGCCGATGCCGGCACTGGAATTAGCCGTGCGTGGCAGGACGAAAATACCGGCAACCATCGCGATACCGACACTAATCAGGTAAGTCACGCGCGGCAGCTCCAGGGCCATGGATATCCCAGCCGTCAGGGCACTGAACAGCAGCGTGGCCGACAACAGCAGGTAAGTGTTCTTGAGGACCTTGTTAGTGGCCAGCGCCGACTCCTGGATAGCCTGGGCACTGAGTGCCTGGGTTCCGCCGGCGCGCTGCATGTAATCCCTGTCCTTAAGCATTTATGGTAACTCCTGTAATTAGGACCTGTTTAGTACGACTTCGACTATATCACTAGGTTCAGTTATTTTGCCATGCTCGGACCGGCAGAATCGACTGCCCCTTGCCGGGCCGTGCCCGGGCACGGACAATGCCGCCCGTCGGAGAGGTGGCTGAGTGGTCGAAGGCGGCGGTCTTGAAAACCGTTGACGGGTAACCCCCGTCCGTGGGTTCGAATCCCACCCTCTCCGCCATATATAAGGGTCCCTTTATGGGGCCCTTATATATGGCGGTTAGCGTGTGTGGACGAACCCACCCGGGTTCGACCCGGGTCGGCCAGGTGAACGGCGCAGCCGTGCAGCTGGCGGGGAGGGCGACGGAGCCGCGCAGCGGCGAAGCCCGCAGGGTGGCCTGCGGAGCAGGCCATCAATCCCACCCCGTCTGCCATAAAAAATGGCCCCCTAGCGGGGCCTTTTTGATTTGGGGCAGGGGGTGTGTGGACGAACCCGCCGGGTTCGACCCGGGTCGGCCAGGTGACCGGCGCAGCCGTGCACCTGGCGGGGAGGGCGACGAGCCGCGCAGCGGCGAAGCCCGCAGGGTGGCCTGCGGCGCAGGCCATCAATCTCACCCTCTCCGCTAAATACCTGTGCCCGGCCAAGGGTTTATTGCTAGGCCAGATCGGTAGGGTGCGCACTTGCAAACACGCATACACAATGTCTTGCCGCAGATTTGCCGCAACGAATTTGCCTGTGACTAATCCAATTGCGGCAAACTGATTC
>CAKZWQ010000074.1 GCA_937921935.1 uncultured Gammaproteobacteria bacterium
CAGGCTGAAACTACTCAGCGCCAGGCAAAAGCCGATAAACAAGGTGGCCTCCAGAGCCGTGGCGGCGTAAACGCCCGGGCTGGTGCGCGGCCGGTGGAATCTGCTGTAGGTGGTGATGATGGTGCTCATGTTGTAGTCCTCTGGGTCGATATCTAGAAATATTGTCTAAGTAAACTTGGAGCATATTTCGACATCCCCTCCACAACGGATGCCTTTTTCTCCAATAACCGCGATCCTTACTGCTTTTTATTAGATTTTTGATAGACAAGGATTTATGCGTTATGTAAAAACCCAGTGCTGGCGCGGCCTGGGGGAGATAGCCGGAAGCTAGAAACATAAGCGCCCCAGGCCCGAACTCCGGGAAGATTGGGCCTTGCAGGGCCGAGGCCTCAGACGACTATCGACGTCAGCTTTGCCGGTGGCAGGACGAGGCGACCGCCACGCTGACTGATGGGGCGCCGGCCGTTTACAGGCAGACAACTTATTAATGTGCTGCATGGGGATGGCGGCTAAGCGCCATCCCCAGCTACCAGCAACGGCAGGAGCCAGGGGATAAGTTTCCCCAACCCCGTCTCGTGGCTCCTATTCGCTCTGCGAACCCGGCGCCAATTTCCATCTTGAAAGCCAACCCGGCCCACCCAGTCCCAGTAGTCTGGTGCGACAACTAACAAGCGGCCGTGATTGCATCCGCGATCAAGCGCCTCAACACCCAGCGAGAACGCCATGACCACGAAGAAACCTGAGCAAACCCCCGAGAACCCGTCACGCAGGGAATTCCTGGGCTCCACGGCCACGGCCTCGGTCCTGAGTGCCCTGGCGGCGGCCGGTTATACCCAGGAGTCCAAGGCCGCGACCCCCCTGGTGGCCAGTGGCGCGTCAGGCCTGGGCAAGAGCGCGCCCCAGGCCCCCTTCGATTCCTTGCGTGACTGGACGGCCGCCATGGAAGCCCATGGTCTGCTGATGCGCTTTGATCGCATCGATCAGGATGAGTATGAAATCCCTGCCCTGTTTTTCAATGCCACGGATATGTACACCATGTACGGGGCGCCGTGCATGATGTTTGACAAGGTCAAGATCGAGGGCAAGTGGGTCGACGGGCCGGTGCTGATCAATACCCAGGGCCACTGGAATTGTGATGCCATCATCTGGAATCTGCCGGTGGTGCCGGGTGATCACTACGCCACTTACCGCAGCGCCGTGGCGTATATAGAAAAGGTGTTTGCCGATAACGACGGCGAACTGCCGGAGATTGCCCCGGTCGAAGTCAAACGAAGCAAAGCCCCGGTGAAGGAAGTCGTTGTGACAGGTGATGACATCGACATCAACAAGTTCGCCTTCGTCAAAACCAACCCGGCCGACGCCGGTCGCTATGTGAATACCGGCTCCCACTTCATGGTGGACGAGGAACTGGGCGCCAACTTCGGTACCTACCGCGCCCAGATCAAGGGCCCGCGCAAACTGGGCATTAACCCCGAACCCAATCAGACCGGCTACAAGATGCTGATGGCCGCCCGCGACCGGGGGGAAACCTCGGTCAGCTATTCCATCGTGCTGGGCCAGGACCCGGTGGTCTGGATGCTCAGCGGCACCCGCCTGGCCCCGCGCGGCTTTGGCAAAACGCCGAAACCTGCCGACGAGCTGGCCATTGCCGGCGGCCTGCGCGGCAAAGCCGTGGAAGTGGTCAAGTCGGAAAACACCGACATCATGGTGCCGGCCCATGCGGAGATGGTCATCGAAGGCACTGTCGACCTGCGCGAAGAAACCTTTGAACCGGAAGGTCCGTTCGGCGAGATGTTCGGCTACCTGGGCCCGGTCAAAGAAAAGAATTTTGTGATGACCATCGACACCATCACCCATCGCAAAAAGCCTTGGTTCATGAACGCGATGACGGGCATGCAGCGTGGTTACGTCACCTCGGGCATCGACGCAGCCTACAGTATCTCCCTGAGAAACCAGATTCCGCAGTTCGTTGCCTACACCAATCCCCAGGACACCATGGGTATTGTGGTGCTGAGCATCGACAAGACAGGTCCCGGCCAGGGCATTAAGAGCGGCATGGCCATTGCCAAGCGCAACCCGATTGCCAAGATCGTCATCGTGGTCGATAAAGACATCAACATTTACGATCGCACGGACGTCATGTTTGCCATCGGCTCACGCTGGCAACCTGATCCGGCCTCGGAGATCATCAGCGAGACCCTCGGGCTGATGACGGACCCCAGCCAGGTGAAATATGCCCGCACCAGCAAGATCGTGATTGATGCGACCCGCCAGCTACCCGGGGAAGGCGGCAAGGCAGAATTCGCCAAGACCAATCGCGAGCTGCTGAAAGCCGGCGCACCGGATTCTTTTGCCCGGGCCAAAGAGGCCTTTGGTGAAGCGCTGGAGAACTGGAAGCGGGTCTGAGTTCGCAGCAGTGTCGGGGACAGTTTGCTTATTCCGTCGCAAGCCGCAACAGTGAGCTGCTCTCCGGGTCTGCTTAGTCAATCAACTCACGCCACTCGCCTGCCGGGCCTTCAATCACGGCGACCTGCGGACCGTAAAGCTAACAATTCAACGAGCCGATAATCTTTTCTTCAGTTTGGATGAATGTAATTGCGGGAAGTTCGACCTGAATGCCGTCCACAAAGAATACCGGGGGCTTGAGCAACCATATCTTTGATTCAACTGCTGGAATCTCCGCGCTTAACATGAAATAAGCGTGCTCTGTTTTTCCGTACAGGGTGGTTTGATCAAATATCTTTTTCTCGGTACTCCCCTGCATCGGCTTATCAAGGGGAACTTCGCCGAGACGGCCCGCGGAAACCCAGACTTGCCCAGTCAGCTCACCACTGACGATCACACCGCTCCCGTCATCAATCTCAACGAAGCGATCCAGCATCCGGACTGTGTGCTTTTCCGGGATTTCGAGTGTCATCGTGATCGCTACCTGTTCCTTGTCCGGAGATGACAACTTAAAGCCGACGATCACGTCGTGAGCGTCTATCAGGACGAATGAATGAACAGGCGGACACCAGGCTTTAACGACGTTTCCAGCATTTGCCTCCGGGCGATAGTAGTTGATGGTCATGGGAGCGCATGCCGTCAGCAGGGACAGCGATACGGCCGCCAGGCTTGCCAGCGTCCGCCGGCGATTGTTTAGCCCCTGCTTATCCGTGATCATCTTATGCATCTGATAACACAGTTTTTAATTGGACTGAATCGATTTTTGTAAGAAAAAGGCGCGAGCCTAGTCAATCAGTTCCAGCCATTCCCCCGCCGGTCCTTCAATCACAGCAACCTGCCGACCGTTATAAGGCGGCAGATCAATCGCGTGTGGTTCAGCCCGGTAGTCGAACTTCAACGCATTCAGCGGTGCGGAACCGAAGCTGACCATGGCCAGGCCCTCGGGCAGCTGACCGTCTGGTACGGTACGTCGCTCTATACCAGGCGGGAGCTCTTCCAGTTCGAGCAGAAAATCCCGCCCGGGGATGCGGGCCAGCGACATCGGGTAAGTGGTCTCCCGCGGCAGCCCCAGCACATGGGACATCTGCCCAATGCGAAAAGCATCCTGCTCCCAGATGCGCTGGCCCAGCACGTCGCCATAGAAGGTATGGATGTCAGCAAGCGATGTGCCGCCCACCACCATAATGAAGGGCCGGTCAACGAAGCTCTTGGCCCCGTGCAATCCGAAGCGACTGCCGCCGGGCAGAATGCGGGTGAAATACATCAGCTCACCGGCGGGCCCGGCCATTTGCAGGGCCCGGGCGGATTTGGGTGACGGGTACAGGTCCGCCGGGCCGCCGATGCGCGTGAAGGCCGTGCCCTGGAGTTTTTCCAGCACAGCATCCGGATCGGTGGTGAGAATTTCCGTCGCGATCCAGCCCTGGGTGACGGGCGGCCAGTAACCGCCGGCCTTGCCCGTTTCGATGAAGCGCAGATAGACCTTGGCGCCACTGGCCGGTTGCAGCAAAGCATAAGGCATGCCCGTCATAGTGGGCGTGGCCCAGGCGCTGGTCAGGGATTCGGGCAGATTGCCCTGGTCGACGAGCTGGTAGTCGAGCAGCTCGCGATAAAGCGGGACGCAGGCGTTTAAGTCGGGCACGCAGTGCGTGGCAATCTCGATGCTGCGCAGGGTGCGCGACTTGCGTTCGCTCATCGGCTCATGGCGGTCCGGACGGGACGCCTATTAGAACAGATCAAACCACCTGCCGACGTTGCCCCGCGAGTGGGATAGCGGCAAAGAAATCGGTTCGACCCCTAATTCCCGTCCGCGACCAGGCGGGTCTGCGCCAGCGGCTGCCCGGCCTGCGCCTGCAGGGTCTGCGACTGGGACAGGATTGAATCGATGGCCATGGCCAGGGAATCGGCCACATAGTGACGATACTCGCCTGTCATCACCCCATTGTAAATGGTCGTGGTGCCCTGGTAGTCCAGAACGCGCACGTAGGGTTGATCCCAATCCGAATAGTCGATGGTTTCGTAGACATCGTAACCCTCGAAGCCTTCGTAGTTATGGTGTGCATGACTGAACATGGTGTCCGTATTTTCCGTGTAGAACTCCATGGGCTGCTGGATCACGTAGTCATAACCGTCTCGCTGGCCTTCCACGTAGGCCCGATGCGTGGACAGATATTTTTGTTCCGGGTCCCAGATGGGGTCGGCAAAATGATCCTGGCAAACGACGATTTCAGTTTTCGGAAAGGCGTAGCCGGCTACCAGTTCGTCGACCTCTGCCTGCAACGGCTCCAAATAGGGCTTGGACAACTCCAGCCAGGCCTCGTACGGAAACCGATCCCACGGCATGCCATGCACGGAAATGGCGATTTTCACTTTGGCGTCGGCGGGCAGGGTGTCCAGGCGATCTTTTAGCAAGTGCACGAAACCCTGGCGAATCGGCTGAAAATGGCCCATGGGCGGCGCCATCACCAGCTTGATGGTTTTGCCCTGGCCGCGTTCCTGCTGCCACTGCTGCACCAACTCGCGCACCTTCCGCCAGCTGCCGTTGAACTCTTCGTAATGGGAATACACCACCATGGGCGAGGCCAGCACCAGGGTATCTATGCCGCCGTCCAGCAGCTCATAGACTTCCCTTTGCATTTCCCACGGGTCCATGGAATCGGCCGTGTGATACGGGAAGTCACCGTACTTTTGCGTCAGCGTAGCAAAGGCGTCGTCGAATACTCGCTGCGCCTGGTAGGCGTGGGGCACCTTTTGATTGCTAAAGCCGGAACCGTAATACCAGGTTTTGGCAATGGACATTCTCTTGCCGGCCCGGGAGGGCACACCACTCTTGCGGCCGTCGTAGAGGAAAAAACCCGTGTCCAGGTAACGGCGCGGGTTGGGCGGTTGCCATTGCACCTGGCCCCGGCGCCACTTTTCGATGTAAGGGATACCATCCAGGTCGTGCTGCTGGCCGTACTGATCCTGCAGCACCGTGGGTTTGAACTCTGTGTATTCCCAGTAGCGGTTGGGGTCCACCAGCGCCACGCCGGTGTCCATGCCGGCAAAGACCCGGGCGGGCCAGGGGATTACCGTATGCAGCGAGTGGTCGAAAATATTCTTCCACCATGCCGGCTCGTAATCTTCGCCGGTGTTCAGGCCCACCAGGAACACACCCACCTTGCCCTCGGGGGTGGTGTCCTGGCTTTTATAAAAGTCGTAGTAAAGGTCGGGCGTGGGTGGAGCATTCTGCTGACTGGAGACAAAAGTGAAGCCCGCAGTCAGCATCACAGCGATCGCAACGGTGCCGATCAGCAATTTTTTCATGGCTGTGTGACCTCAAACAGAATTCAGGAACAGTCGCCAGGCAGTCAGTGTAAAACATACGGCTCGCGCTCGCCCCGGCGACGGCCACTGTGCGGATTCCAGAAACAGGGAAAAGAGGGTTCGGAAAAGAGCGCGAAAAGAGGGGTCGAACCGATTTT
>CAKZWQ010000075.1 GCA_937921935.1 uncultured Gammaproteobacteria bacterium
AGGCGGGCAGATCAATTTCTCCCGATCCCAGGCTGCCAGCCAGTTGTTGGACAAACTCAAAATGCAGGTCCACTGGCACTCATGACAGCACTTAAGCCGCGTTGACTGCGGTGGGTCTGCCTATCGGAAGTTCCACCACCCGCCAGTATTTCTCAACCAGCTCAACTGCGCGCAGGAAGCTATTGCCCATATCGCTCTTAAGCATGTACCCAGCCACATTCAAGTCGTAGGCGTTGATCTTGTCCTCATCATCATTGGAGGTTGTGAGTACGAAGACAATCGCATCCCGGAGTTCTTCATCAGCGCGAATCCTGCCTAACAGTTCAATGCCGGACATGCGTGGCATATTGATGTCCAGGATGATGATATAGGGTCTGGATAAGGGCTTGTCACCATTCTTTCCCTTGAGGATCTCCCAGGCTTCAACGCCATCCTGGGCAACCGTTACCGGGTTGCTGATGCGTTGCTGTTGTATTGCCCGCAGGAACGCTTTCGCGTCAATGCGGTCATCCTCAACCAGCAGAATGTTGATGGGCTGCGTCTTGCCGTTGCACATCTTCAGATTCCCTCTCCATTGCCATGTCTTCGATGCCTGGAACAACAGGATTCTTGCTCCAGATAAATTTGAATACTGTGCCTTTGCCGCCGGGACCGGCATGAAACCAGATGCGGCCGCCTTGCCAGTCAATAATTCGTTTGACGATAGCCAGACCCATGCCGCTGCCTTCGCGTTCATCGCGAGGCTGCAGTGTCTGAAACATTTTAAATACTTTCTCGGCATATTCTTCGGGAATGCCGGCGCCGTCGTCCTCAACCGCAAACAGAATTGCATTACCCTGGTCGACAGCACTGACCTTGACGGTGCCTGTCTGGGAGGGATGGTGCTTGATAGCGTTATTGATCAGATTTCGCAGTACCTGTTCCAGCGGCGCATGGTAGGCATCGATGGTCGGCAGACTGCTGTCGGCCACCACTTTCATGCCGTCCGGCGGCGACAGTAAGGTACCGATGTCTGCAACCAGTTCGGCAGTGTCTACAGTGGTTCGGCTCCCGACACGCCGCCCGGCCCGGGAGTACTCCAGAAGATCATCGAGCAGGCGGTTCAGGCGCTGGGTTCGCTGTCGCAGCAGCCCAAGGTTTTCCTGCACTTCGCCGCCCTCATGGTCGCTCAGATCTTCGTTGAGCCACTGCACCAGGACCTCAATGGCCCGCAGGGGGGCTTTTAGATCGTGGGATGCCACATAGGCGAATTGCTCCAGATCCCGGTTGGAGCGAACCAGTTCATCGCTCTGGCGCTCGAGGGCCTGCTCCATATCACGTCGATCAGTAATATCGATGGCCAGTGACAGCACGCCCTGGATATCGCCGTTTTCGTCGCGATGGGGCAGATGGGTAATGGTGAAATAGGCTTCCCGTCCATCGGGCATGGCCCGGCTCGCTTCATGATGAACTGTTTGCCCCGCCAGGGCTTGGTCATAGCGGTCCTTACGCTGGTCAAAAGCCTCTTGGCCGATGATGTTGGCGATGTGTTCATTCAGCAGCTGGCCCTGGGGGCGCCCAAAGATGTTGCGGTACTGGGAGCTCATAAAAACTACGTGATAGTTGCGATCGATGAAGGAGAACAGACCCGGTACACCGTCAGCCAGCTCCTGCATGCGCGACTCCGTGCTGCGCAGTTTTGTTTCCAGTTGGATGCGGTCGGTCACATCGATGCAGACGCCGCGTACGCTGGGCGCTACCCCCGGTGCCCCCGGGTTGGATCGTCCTCGGCCGCTGATAAAGCGGACCGTGCCGTCCTTGCGGACGATTCGGTAACTATGTAAGAAGTTCCCCGATTTCATGGACTCGGCAACAGCTTCCCAATAGGGCCCGACGTCATCCGGATGAATTCTCTCGCGCATATGTTCCATGCCCAGCTCGACGTCATCATCGATGTCGAACATTTCCCGACAAGCCCGGTCCAGTACGAAAGTGTTAGTGGCCCCGTCGTACCCCCAGGTGCCCACCCCGGTATCATCTAGCAGCATCTGTATATCGTTAAGCTTGCGTTGTACTTCGCGATGCTCTGCTTCGGGCATATTTTTTGTTTTGGCCATGATGGGTTCCTTCAGGAGGCGCGCTGGGCCGACCCGGGTAGCCGCGCCGTCGCGAAGCCGGCGGCATCGTCAATCAGGTCTTCAAGGAAGGGTACGACCTCGTTATGGTTCAGGGGTTGCCCAAAAAGGAAACCCTGCGCCACGGTGCAGCCGCGCTCCACCAGGAAGCTCAGCTGCTCTCGTGTTTCAATGCCCTCAGCGACGGTGGCCAGTTGCAGGCTGCGCGCCAGGGAGATAATTGCCTCGACGATGATGGCGGCGTCTTCGCTCTGATCCGCGTCATGCACGAAAGACTTGTCGATCTTCAGAACATCGATGGGGAAGCGTCGCAGATAATTGAGGCAGGAGTGGCCGGTGCCGAAGTCGTCGATGGAGATTCTTACACCAGTGCCTTTTAGCTGTTGCAGGCAGTCCTGGGCAGAGGCGGTGTCTTCCATCAGCAGGCGCTCCGTCAGTTCCAGTTCCACGAGGGAGGCGTCTACGCCCTGCCGCTGCAGTACACCAGCCACGCGCTTGTGAAAATCAGCCTGCTGAAACTGCCGTGCTGACACGTTCACGGATACTGGGACCACCGGCAGACCTGTCGCCTGCCAGCGATTCAAGGTCCGGCAAACTTCGTTCAGTACCCAATTGCCCAGCGGGATAATGTGGCCGCTTTGTTCGGCGACGGGAATAAAGTCATTCGGAGAAATGGCACCACGCTCAGGGTGGTTCCAGCGCAGTAGAGCCTCCAGGCCCTCCAGCTTTCGGGTGATCAGGTTAACCTTGGGCTGGTAGACCAGGGTAAACAATTCACTGTTTATTGCTTCGCGAATCTCTTGCTCAAGGCGATGGTATTCCAACAGTTCCGCATGCATACTTTCTGTGAAGAACTTGAAGTTGTTGCGACCGTTCTCCTTTGCCTGGTACATGGCAATGTCGGCATTCTTAAGCAGGGTAGAGATATCGCTGTTGTCGTTGGGATAGATCGTGATACCAATACTGGTTGTCACCGTGACTTCACGACCATTGATATGGAAGGGTTCGGCAATGACGTCGAGAATGCTGCGGGCGATGGTCTCGGCATCCAGCGCGCCGGTCAGTCCCTCAAGCAGCACGGCGAATTCATCCCCGCCCAGTCGCGCCACTATGTCACCGGCCCGAATGGAGCGGCGCAGGCGATCAGCCATCTCCCTTAACAGGCTGTCGCCGGCATCATGGCCGAGGGTATCGTTGACAACCTTGAATTGATCTAGGTCCAGAAAGAACAGGGCGACTTTGCGCCCTTCACGCCTTGCCCGGGCCGTGGCCCGCTCCAACTGTTCCTGGAAATACTGACGATTAGGGATCTCGGTGAGGGGGTCATACTGGGCAAGATAATTGAGTCGCAGTTCGCTGCGCTTGCGTTCTACCGCGTACCGAATGGCCCGCAGAATGGTGCGGGTTTCGCCTTCCCATTTGACCAGGTAGTCCTGTACACCTTTGTTCAGAATGCTCAGGGCAAAGTCTTCATCGTCCTGCCCACTGAGCACTACCACCGGCGTTGTGGCTTCAGCCGCCTGGATGGCATCGACACATTCCAGGCCGGAACCATCAGGCAGGTGCAGGTCCAGCAGCACCACGTCAAAGCGTTCAAGGCTCAACTGATGCACGGCATCACGCAGGGTCGTCACGTGGTTCAGCTCAACATCACTGACCTTATGGCGACGCAGGGAAGCCGCGAGGAAATCAGCATCCTCGAGATTGTCCTCGACCAGCAGAAGCTTCATGGGACCAGGTCCACCCCTTCGAACCTGCTGCCCAGCAGGTCCGTTTCGCGCCTAAAAACAGCCAGCGCACAGCCTAAGAGATCATCCTGCAACGCAGTGAGACCCCCTTCACAGTTGACTTTATGTATTGAGGCCCGAGTTCACGGATGGGCCCGAAACCGGGCAAAGTTGCCGGCTTAGCCGCTAGATGGTTGCCGTCAGGCCGAGCCTAATGGGCCATGGGTTATCGGCCGCTGATTCGAGCCTGGCTACGGGGCTGGCTCTGCCTGGTGGGGACGCACGACCCGTTGGCTGGCTTGGGCTGGCTGGCTCGCGTGCGGATTCGTAGGCAGGCCCTGGTGCAACTGTTCCGCGCGCCGCCGGTCCGGATCAACTTGCTGATGCTTTGCCTGCTGTTGGTGCTGGCCCGCAGCCTGGCCTGGCGCGCCAACCTGGAAGGCTTCTGGCGGGATGCCTGGCTGCTCACACCGTTCTTGCTGCTGGCACCTGATCTTTTCCTTCGGCACCGACTGGAAGTACTGCGGCTGCTGCGCCGCGCAGGCCATCGTGCGGTGGTTCGACCGTCGGCGCGATGCTCTAATAGGCCGGGTGAAGACACTATTCAAACTGATCATCGGGCTGGTGGGGCTGAGCATTGCGCTGACCCTCGGCGCCATCATCTTTGTGCTCCTGTTCGTGGATCCGAACGACTATCGGGACGAGATTGAAGCTGCGGTCACAGACCAGACCGGTCGTGAGCTGGCTATCAAAGGCGACCTGTCCCTGGCGCTTCTGCCCTGTTGTGGCATTCAGCTGGGCGAGACCTCCCTGAGTAATCCACCCGGCTTCCCGGATACCGGTTTTGCCCGGGTAGACAGTGTGCGCCTTGGCCTGGAGTTATTGCCCTTGCTGACGGATCGTCGCCTGGTGATCGGCGAGGTAAGCTTGCAGGGCCTTGATGTTGCCTTGCTGCGTCGGGCGAATGGCAAGGACAACTGGACCTTTGAGTCGAGCGATACGTCATCGACGGACCCGGCGACAAGTGACGATCCATCGTCTGCCACTGCCCCGCCGGAGCTGACGGTAGAAAGTATAGACATCGCTGATGCGCGTCTGAGTTTTCGCGATCAGCTTGACGGGAGCGACTATCTCCTCGCGGATCTGAATTTGAGCACCGGCGCCATCAAACCGGGGCAGCCCTTTGATGTGAAGTTGAGCGGCCGTTTTGAAGACGGCCAGCTGGGCGTTGCCGCCGTCACCACGCTCAGCAGTCAGGCACAGCTGGATACTTCCACTCAAGTGGTGAGCTTGCAGAACACCCGGGCTGACATCGAGCTCACAGGCGCGCCGGCCGAGGGCGATCAGGCAGGCATCGAACTGACCCTGGCCGAAGTGATTCACAACCTGGACAGCGGCACCGGCCGACTGCAGGGCTTGTCTGCCCAGCTGGCTCTGGCCGGACCCAGTGTTCCCGACCCGGGTTTGGAAGTTGGGCTGCAGATGGATGCGGCTTCGTTCAATGCCAATAGCGGGACAGCCGCCCTTGAGCCATTTACGGCGGATGTCCAGCTGGGTGCCGCGACGCTGGCGATATCGGGCTCCGGCGCGATAGCCGAAGCCGGTCCGTCCCTGCGCGGCGATTTTCGATTGCCGGCTGTGTCACCGCGCAAGCTACTTGACCAGTTGGGTGAGCCGGCACTGGAAACTACTGATCCGGACGTCCTGAAAAACCTGGAAGGCGCGGGCCAGTGGTCCTTCGAGCCGGATGCCGTGAAGCTGGCAGAGCTGGTGATGAGTCTGGACGACACCCGTATCGAGGGTGAGCTGGCAGTAACGAAGCTGGCAGCGCCCCGGCTGCGGGTGCAGCTGGCCATGGATCAGCTGGATGTGGACCGCTACCTCGCCCCGGCGGACGAAGAGCAGTCAGCAACCGAGAACGGTCCCGCCACTCAGCTGCCACGCGAGGAATTGCGGGACCTGTATGTGGACGGCAATCTGAGCGTTGGCGACCTGCGTGTGGCCGGCAC
The DNA here is from genome assembly GCA_937921935.1 of uncultured Gammaproteobacteria bacterium. Lineage (GTDB taxonomy): Bacteria > Pseudomonadota > Gammaproteobacteria > Steroidobacterales > J054. Next base: position 5,851 of record CAKZWQ010000075.1, read on the forward strand.
CCGTCTCGAGCAGGTTCAGGCCACCGTTCGCGCCCGCGATGGGGTGCTTATCCTGGCGCCGATGACTGCACAGCTTTATGGCGGTAGCTACGAGGGCAGCATTCGCCTGGACGGTTCAGGTCAGCAGACACAAGTCGCCTTGAAGCAATCCCTGGATGCAGTGCAGGTCGGCCAGCTGCTCACCGACCTGGCTGATGTGGAAGAACTGCAGGGCCTGGTGGTCGCTAAGGTGGATCTGACGGGCAGCGGCGTCACGGATGCGGATCTGCGTGAAAGCCTGGCGGGCACTATTTCATTTGAACTGGCTGAAGGCGTCTACAAGGGCTTGGACATCTGGCATGAGATTCGTAAAGCACGGGCGCGCATCAAGGGAGAGCCTGTACCGGCACGCACCGGCCCGGCGCAAACACCCATTACCTCGCTGAATTTCGGCGGCCAGGTGGCAGACGGTGTTTTACGCAGTGACCGACTCGTCGCCCAGATACCTTTTTTGCGTGTCACGGGTAAGGGCTCCCTCGGCTTGGCCGAGGAGACCCTGGACTATCGCTTCAAAGCCCGCGTATTGCAGACACCGGAGTTTCCCGACGGCGAACGCCTCAATGATCTGGAGGGGCTTAGCATTCCCCTGAATATCCGCGGCACCGTGGCTGACCCGAAGATCGGTGTTGACCTGGCTGAGTTCGCGAAAAGTGCGGCGGGCAAGAAGATACAGGACGCCATCTTCAAAAAGCTGGGCCTGGAAGAAAAGAAGCCGGCCGACGAGCCGGCCGCTTCGCCGCCGGCTGACGGCACGGAGGCGTTGCCCCAGGCAGAGCCCGAGCCGGAGCAGCCCAAGCAAGAGCAGAAACCCGAGTCCCCTGAGGATTTGCTCAAGCGTGGCTTGCGTGATCTGTTGGGCGGCTGATGACGCGCCCTGATCCGGGGGCGATAGCCCCTGCTTTACTTGACTGGTGGCAGGTGTTTGGTCGTAAGGACCTGCCGTGGCAGCAGGACCCTACGCCCTACCGCGTCTGGGTTTCGGAAATCATGCTGCAGCAGACGCAGGTGACCACGGTGATGCGTTACTACGATCGCTTCATGGCGGCCTTTCCTGATGTGCCTGCCCTGGCAGCTGCAGATCAGGACCAGGTGCTGCACCTGTGGTCTGGTCTGGGTTACTACGCGCGGGCCCGCAACCTGCATCGCTGTGCACAGCTCATGGCGACCGAACACGGCGGCGAGTTACCCGAAGATTTCGCCGCCCTCGTTGCTTTGCCGGGTATCGGTCGTTCCACGGCGGGCGCCATTCTTGCTCTCGCATGTAACCAGCGTCACGCAATTCTCGATGGCAATGCGAAGCGTGTGCTGGCCCGATTCTTTGGCACGGAAGGCTGGCCAGGTCGTGCCGCCGTCGCCCGCGAGCTTTGGGAACTGGCCGAGGCCTGTACGCCCGCGGAAGATCCGGCGCGCTATACCCAGGCGATCATGGATCTTGGTGCAACCCTTTGTGTGCGCGGCACTCCAGACTGTGCCGCCTGCCCTTTGGCCGAGGCCTGCATCGCCCGCGCAATGAATAAGGTGCGCGAAATACCTGGCAAGGCGCCCAAGCGTGAGCGGCCGCGGCGTCAGGTAGTAGTCCTGATGATGGTGCGGGCGGACGGCGCGGTGCTACTGGAGCGTCGCCCGGCCGACGGGATCTGGGGCGGCCTGTGGGGCCTGCCCGAGGCCGAGCATATCGATCAGGTCACAGCCTGGTGCGAGCGCTATCTGGGCTGTCGGCCGGTGGCGGTGGAAAAGCGCCCGCCCATCCAGCATGGCTTTACCCATTTCGACCTGGATATGCAGCCGGTGCGGGTGGCAATTGATACGGCGAATGCCAAGGTCATGGAGGAAGAGAGTTGGCTTTGGTATAAGCTGCATGAACCTGCCCAAGTAGGGCTGGCGGCGCCCGTCGCCAGGCTCCTGGCTACCATTGGAGAATTAGCATGACGCGCAAAGTGCAGTGCGTATTACTCGGCGCGGAAGCCGACGGCCTTGACTATGCACCCTATCCAGGGGAGCTCGGCAAGCGCATCTATGAATCCGTTTCCCGGCAGGGCTGGGAGCAGTGGCTCGCGCACCAGACCATGCTGATCAATGAGAATCGGCTGACACCCTTCGAACCCAAGGCCCGCGCGTTCCTGGAGAAAGAAATGGAAAACTTCTTTTTCGGTGAAGGGTCCAAGGTGCCGGACGAATTCAAGCCCGTTTAGCGCCCGGTTGCCCGGCGGAGCAGGACTGCGCCGAACGGGTGCCTTTACGCGGCTTCCAGGTACTGCACGCTGAACAGGTCCTCATCGTCCGTCCAGACTTCACGAACCTTGAAGCCGGCTTTGCTGGCGAACTCGGCGAACTGCTCAAGCCGATATTTGTGCGAGTGTTCAGTCACGATGTATTCGTCTTTGGCGAACTCCAGGGTCTCCGCACCGATACTCACCGTTTGCTGATCCAGCGCGATCAGGCGCATTTCAATCCGGTCCTGGTCTTCGTCGTAAACAGCCTGGTGCCGGAAGGAATCGAGTTCGAAGTCGGCCTCATGTTCGCGATTCAGGCGGCGCAACAGATTGAGATTAAAGTCCGCTGTGACGCCCGCAGCATCGTTGTAGGCCGGTTCGAGAATGTCTTTGGGCTTCACCAGGTCCACCCCGATAAGCAGCCCACCGTCTTCGCCGGCCTCTTCGCGCATGACCTTCATGAGTTCAAGGGCCGCAGGTTTAGCGAAGTTGCCGATTGTTGAGCCGGGAAAATACAGCACGTTGCGGGCGGCAGCTCGGCTGCCGACCGGTACATCAAAAGGTTGGGTGAAGTCGGCGCACACGGGGAGAACTTCAATACCCGGATAATCCGCTGCCAATTGCTCGGCTGTACTGACCAGATGTTCACGGGAAATATCCACTGGCACATAAGCCGCTTGTTGCTCGAGCCGATCAAGCAACAGGCGGGTCTTCGTGCTGGAGCCGGATCCGTATTCGATCAATGAAACGTCGGGACCGATGAGATCAGCCATTTCATCCAGGTTGTCTTCCATGATCCCCAGTTCTGTGCGCGTGGGGTAATACTCGGGCTGTTCGCAAATGGCATCGAAAAGTTGAGAGCCGCGCTCATCGTAGAAAAATTTGGGGGATATCTGCTTCGGCTTGCCGCGCAGGCCGTCAAGAATCTCCTCGTGCTCATCAGCAACGGGTTGGGTGACTTCAGTCATTCTCACATTCCTTCGAAGCATATCGATACTTATGTTTGCAGGTCTTTCGCCAGGCGAATTCCGAAGAACTGCCAGCGTTCATGGGGATAGAAAAAATTTCGGTAAGAGACGCGCAGGTGATCCGCCGGCGTGACGCAGGAGCCGCCGCGGCAGACCATCTGATTCGCCATGAATTTGCCGTTGTACTCGCCGAGGGAGCCGGCCAGCGGCGCGAAGCCCGGATAAGGTGAATACGCTGACGAGGTCCATTCCCAAGTATCGCCGTAGATTTGGCTTAAGCTCTTTGCATCCGTGGCCTGGGGTTGCAGGAAGCCTGCATCGGCGGTATTGCCGACGATGGGCAGGGCGGCGGCCGCACTTTCCCATTCGGCCTCCGTTGGCAGCCGGGCACCGGCCCAGCGTGCGTAGGCATCAGCCTCGTAGTAATTCAAATGACAGACGGGGGCATGCTGGTCCAGGGGCCGCATTCCGCCCAGGGTGAATTCGGTATGCCTGTCGTCGCTCCAGTACAACGGCCGGTCCGTCCCGGTCTCCTGAAGCCAGGCCCAGCCGTCGGCCAGCCAATGGCGAGAGTCGGCGTAACCGCCGCCGGACATGAATTCCAGATACTCATTATTAGTGACCAGACGTTCAGCCAGCTGGAAAGGTTCCAGCAGTATCCGGTGGCGGGGACGCTCGTTATCAAAGGCAAAGCCATCATTACCGGCGCCGACTTGGCCGATACCGCCCTGTAGCTGTGCAAACCGCAGGGGTACCGCAAGCTCCTGGGTGGGCGGCATGGGCAATTCGGCAAAGGCTGGGTGCAGGGGGTTGCTGAACAGAACATGCTTGATGTCCGTGAGCATCAATTCCTGATGCTGCTGCTCGTGGTTCAGGCCCAGTTCCACCAGGAAGCGAAGCTCGGCGGAATCATCCCGCGCCAGCAGTTGCGCCATGGCTGCATCAACATGTTCCCGATAAGTCCTGATCTCACCGAGAGTAGGGCGTGACAGCAGGCCGCGCGCCTGGCGCGGATGCATCTGGCCCTTGGTGTAGTAATAAGAGTTAAACAGATAGTCGAAGCGCGGATGGAATGCTCGGTAGTCGGCGACGCGTTCCACCAGGATGAATTGCTCGAAGAACCAGGTGGTATGGGCCAGGTGCCACTTGGTCGGGCTGACACTGGGGATTGTCTGCACCAGGCAGTCTTCAGGATCCAGAGTTTCGCAAAGCTGGAGGCTGTGTGCCCTGACCCGGAGGTACTGGTCATCGATAGAGGCAGTGCTGCCAGCGGCTGCAGATTCTGGGTTAGGTGTCATGGGAGGCATCGGTCGTGCTTTGCTTGTCTGCCAAGCCGCGCCGACAGGCCTTAATTCTAGGGAGGCCCTAAGGGTAGGCGGGGCCGATGGGGCTGTCAAAGAGCGATATCGTCAAATATCTGGCATCTGCGCCCCTGAGCCTTGACTGGCGCGGGGTCTAAGGCTCTAATAGCGGCCCCTCGCGCCCCCGCGAGGCAGCTTCAGACAAGGCCAGGTAGCTCAGTTGGTAGAGCAGCGGACTGAAAATCCGCGTGTCGGTGGTTCGATTCCGCCCCTGGCCACCAAACAAAAAGGGCTCGCCTTCGGCGGGCCTTTTTGTTTGGTGGCCTTGCCCCCTTAACTATGCTCGTTCCGTGCCTTCGGCCCGATCACTCGCAGGTATATAACATTGGATAGTCGAGAGGGGCTTTTGTGTATTAGTACGCCTGTAAATTTAGTGAAACATTGTGCCAGTCAGCGTTCAATCTTAAGAGTTCCATCAACATGAATATCCCGTTGCGGAAAAGCAATAACGATGTTGTTTTCCTTGAAAACTTTATCGACCGTGAATCTTAATTCGCTGCGAACGCCACGAAGGCTTCTTTCTGATGTAGTTTCGATCCAGAAGAAGGCATCAAATATAAGTGCGGAATCGCCAAAGTCTTCAAATATTACGTTGGGAGCAGGGTCCTCCAGAACATCGGAGTTTTCAGTAAGGATTTTCTCTAGCAATTGTTTTACAAGCTCTACATCCGAGCCATATTGCACGCCTACACGAATAGCTGATCGCATCATCCTGTCCATAATGGTCCAGTTGATCACAACATTTTCGAGTAGCTGACTGTTCGGAATAAGGAGACGTACGCCATCAATCCTTTTCATTCGGGTTGATCGGGTATTGATCGCTTCAACGGTTCCGCGCATGTCCCCCAATTCAAGGAAATCACCAATACGTATTGGCCGTTCCCACATGAGGATCCAGCCGCTGATGAAGTTGTTAATGATGTTCTGCGCACCGAAGCCAATACCGATTGCTACCGCGCCTGTTATGAATGCGAATGAAGCCAATGGCACATTCAACAGGCTAAGTATCGTAGTGATAAGCGCTATTAGTACAAGGATCTGAAAAATTCGTCGGAATAGTTGAACTATATCTTGATTAACCTGACGTTCGGTTAATGTGGTAGATAGCTTTTTCTCGATACTTCGGGCAATCCAAAGTCCGATTGCTATCAGAAATAAGGTAACCAGCAGTTGCAGTATTGTTACATCCTGCCCTTCGCCAAGAGAAAATAGCTTGGTGCTAAGAACTTTATTTAGAGTTTCCACAATGTCCCAAAATATGCGCTATTAATTTACTTATTTAGGTGCGCCTCGAAAAATTCATTCAGCTCTCTAAGCGCATCGTCTGATTCAGGCAGGTCAGTAATAATGCCATTTATGTAATCACCATGTGACTGACCGTCATAGATATGCAGGTCAGCTGTAACAGCTGCTGAACGCAGTGCGCGATGCATTCGAACTGTATCGCTGAGCAGCAGATCCCGGGTGCCGGAGATCAGGATAGTGGGTGGAAACCCTGCCAGATCACCATTAACAGGAGAAAGTAGCGGGTCAGAGCGATCTGCATCGGCTGCATAAATGGCAAATGTGCCCGCGATTACTCCGTCTCTTTGCCCGAGAGGGTCAAGTCCTTCAAGCGTATACCAGGTGTCGGAAGTTCCTTCCAGGTCCGTGGCGGGTGTACCGGCAAAGATTGCACCGGGGAGTGGTTTGCCCAGTTGTTTGAGCCGGAGGGTCGTTGCCAGGGCAATGTTGCCGCCGGCCGAGGTGCCAAATAAAACAGTCCCCGCCGGGTCCTGGTCTTCAATCACATCGAGCCATACGGCAACCGCGTCATCGACCGCAGCCGGGAAAGGGTGCAGAGGCGGTCTGCGGTAGTCGACAGAGGCCACTTTTACGCCCAGACCATTCGCAATCCAGACCGCTTCACGGAGTACACTGTCGCCGCCGCCGAATACAAATGCCCCGCCATGGGTGTGAACGAACACATGATCCTTCCACCGGTCATTCAGTTTTTCCGGAGTGACAAAATAAGTGCGAACCCCGGCTATATCTTTAACTTCGAAAGATACTTTGTTTCTTTCAGCGGCGAACCGGCCCTGTGCTTCACCAGGGGCATCGAAAGCTGCCTGCAACTCCAGCCAGGCTTCCGTGGAACCCGGGACTGGTATGGTGGGTGGTATGCGTCTGTTTTTAACTATTTCAAGCATCTCTGGCGATACCCCGACTGGCGGCGGGATAGTGCGTGCCGGCACCGTTACTTCAGCGGGTTGTGACGTTATTAACTCGTCAGCGAGCGCATACTGGAAAACAAGAAGCGCGAGCAAGAAGGAAACCAAAGTTTTTTTTACGACCTTAATTGCCATGAAAATGTCCTTCAGTGTTTCGGAAACATAGATATTTGCAGGTTTTGAGGCAGTAATTGTCTTATTCAAATGTAACAGACAGTTTGACCAGATCTGAAACCACGTGCTTGGTGTAATTCTTGTGTAAATATGCCCAGAATTTCCGGGATAAATAGCGACAAATCGATAACAAGTACTTGCTCAGAACCTCTCTTGAACAGTGCTAAATAGAACGATTTCAAAGAATATCGATTTAAAGGGTATACCCTAGCCTGAATACTGAAAATCCGCGTGTCGGTGGTTCGATTCCGCCCCTGGCCACCAAAACAATATTGGGCCCCTTACGGGGCCCAAATTGTTTCGGGCGCTGCGCGCAATCACGACCGAGTTCGATTGACGCGGCACATCCCTGTGCCGCGCCCTCGCTGTGCTCGGGTTGCTGCGCATCGAAAATCGGCATCCTGCCGATTTGTCCGCCCCTGGCCACCAAAACAATATTGGGCTTCTTACGGCACCCAAATTGTTTCGGGCGCTGGGCGAAATTACCATCGAGTTCGATTTATGCGGCATATCCTTCTAAGAGGCAACAACAGATCACGCGGAGTATGCGTCTACGGTGCCCAAGAAAAGCCCCGCCGAAGCGGTAGCCCTTCCGGCGAGCAGGACGAGAAGGGCCGGCGCGTGGGGACGCGGTGAACGGCTAGAGATTCAGGTCTCTTTCACCAAGAACAACTTCGAGTCGGAATTCAATGCTGAAAACTCCATCCCGATTTTCGCCAGAGCGTTTCTTGCGCCATTCGTAGCGGGGTCCCAGTTCCCAGAACAGCCAGCGCTTGAGAAATCCCCGTCGATAACTCGACTCAAGGCCACGGCTTTTCAAGAAGCGAGGATCTGTCTCGCCACTAACAAACACTGAGGATCTGATAGCCGATTTTTCACTAAGGCGTCTGGCCCAGCCGAGTGAACTAACCCACTCAACCCCATTCGACTCCTCGGTATACCGTGCCTTGTTGGCCCATCGCAGCAGGTTGTCGGCATCCAGACTTCGGTCCAGGTCGACTCGGGTTAGGGTTCCGAAGCCGTCTCCACCAATCCAGAACACTTCTTCGCTGAAGCGGAAACGGTAACGTTCCCGGAACGGCAGCTGATAGCGATATTTTCCGCCCAGCTTGCCCTTTGGCCCCGCCTTTAGTCCTGCCGTCAGATCTATCCTCGAATTTTTTTCCTCGATGGCCCGATACTGCAGACCAACCGTTGAGCTGCCGTCGGAAGCCAGCGCCGGTTGGTAAAATTCATCGTTGAAGTCGCCCTCTTCGCCGACGAAGACAATGCTGAATCGATCGTTGAGCGACGGCAGGTAGAGCCGCCCTGTCGCGCGCAACTTCCAATCGCTGCCATCTTCCTCATCCCATTGGTGTTGCGGCCGAATGCGGATGAGGGTGGACGCGGCGTCCTCCACTGAACGACTCTGACTGAAGAACCCGTCCACCCAGGTGGCCAGTTTATCTGCGGATTCGCTGATGTGGTCGTAGCGAGCGTCGAGCCATGAAGGTGGTTTCGCGTTCTCGACGCCTCCGGGATTCGCATCCTCGGTGACTTCACCGAGCGCGGGCATGCCGATCAGCAGCGACACAACGATAATCCGGAAATTCATGGTCTGATGCACGAGGCACACGCCAGGCGGCCTTAACTTTGGTATTCGCTTGCGCGGATAAGTTGAATAAAGAGCATACCCCAAGTACGTTGCGCAAAGCGAAATGCGGCGGGCGCCGGCAGGCTTGGTCATCCCCGGGGATGAGTTACCGACGAGTCAGAGATTTAGTTAGTCGTCGTCGCGAATGATAATGACTGCTTCAGGACGAGTGATCTGTACGGCAGGATCATCGGTTGTCAGGCGCACTAAAAATTCTTCCGTATATTCAGCCATGGAATCCGAGATCAGCGGCACGATGATTCGTGCGGCGGGTTCACCCGGGCCAGCCATGATGACCTCGTTTGATGGCACTATGAAATCCTTTTCCGCTACCGCCGTGCCCCGCTCGATAATGACGGACAACGAGATGGGCTTGGCCAGGGTGCGTGGGTAATCGACATCGAGGATCACGGCGATGTCGTTTTCGCTGACAATATATTGATCTTGTCGGAATCCCAGTGGCGCGAATCTTGGCTCGACTGCAGCTGCATCGTCGGCCGGCGAGGCAATCACCGAAGACATCGTATTCGCGACGGGCTGCGCCGGTGGTAATAGCTCTAGCTCGTTGTCTGGGCTGGTCAATAGCGTCGTGGTTTCCTGAGTGTCCGGACTCGGCGCTGGCTGGTCTGTTTCGATGGGCGCGGGCGCAATGCTTGGCTGGCTAATCGGTGCTGCCGGCTCGATCGGCGAGGCAGCGGGAGGCGCCTGTGTTGGGCCAAGATTGACGAGTTCCTGCGCCCTCTCTGACGTTCGGGGCGGTGCCGTGATCGGCGCGCTGGACTCTAATGCCAGACCCGTTTGGCTATCGAACCATGAGTTCATTTCGGGCCAGTAGCCCCAGATAGCCGTGCCGGCCAGGCCGGCAAACATCAGAGCGACAGCGAATTGCTTCGCCGGCGCGCCTCGGGCTGGCCTGGGCAGTAACTCTCTGGCCAGCGCAGCCACGTCATCGGGGCGCTGCGCGCGTCGAAATGCAAGCCCGCACTGCAGCGTCTGCCATTGGGACCGACTCAGGCCCGGGGGTCTCTTTGCACGTGTCTGGTCGCGCTCTGCTTCCAGCGCATCTCGGTTACCAAAGGGACGAACGCCGGTGATCAGCCGGTACCATAGGCAACAAAGGGAATAAATGTCGTCGCGGACATCGGGCAGCTCGCCTTCTAGTAACTCGCAACTCGCATAGGCACGCGTTACCACCCTTTCTCCGTCCGCATCCGCAGAGGGTGCACTGCCAATTCGGCGGGCTATCCCGAAATCGAGAAGCTTCACCTCCCCGTCGGCGGTGAGGTGCACGTTGCCCGGTTTAATATCGCGGTGGGCGATGCCCTTGCCGTGGGCGAAAGCCATTGCTGTGGCCAGGCCTTCGAGGATCGACCGGGCTTGCGCGGCGGGCAGCGGGCGCCCCCGGTTTGCATCCAGGCGCGTTGCCAGCGACTCACCGTCCAGCCACTCCATGGTGATGAAATATTGGTCGGCATCGCGGCACAGATCAAAGACATTGACGATATTTGGATGATTCAGGGTCTGCGCAATCAATACTTCCTGTTGCAAGCCATGCAGCGGATCGCCCGATACCTGTTGCAACAGCTTGATGGCAATCAGGGCATCCGGATGGCCGGCCGCCGTTTTTATTCGGTCCCGCGCCTGGAAGACCCTGCTCATGCCCTGGTCTGCAACACAGCCAAGCAGTTCAAACCTTTCCAGCAGGACGCTGCCGGCTGCCAGTGGTTTGGATGCGGCTGTCGCTATGCCTGCGGCCGCCGTGAAATCTGCGCGGTGGCCTCCCGCGTCAACTGGCCGGTGCTCCTTAGGACGCACAGTGGCTGAGTCAGAACTTAGCCTGGCGCTGCCGGGCACTACGTCGGTCGATAGTTCTTCTGTCGTGAGTCGGCTGATGTGGTGTGCCAGCTCCGCATATCGAGCCTGGCTGAGTCGGCCGGCATCGCGGGCGGCCTGGAGCATGGCCAGGATCGGGTCCGCGTTCTCAAGATTCTCATACAAAGCATCGACGACCGCCTCGCGTATCTTGTCGAGACTGCCGCGCTCTTCCATAAAAGCATTCAGCGTGGCACGCACCGCGGTTAATGGCGATAAGGCTTCTGCAGAATAGTCGGCGAAACCGGGCTCGACCCGGCGGGGGCTAATGGCAGTCATTTGGGGTGTTTGGCTGGTTCAAATGCTCCGTGTGGAGCCAAGTTGAAAGTCTAGCATTGGCTCATGAAAGCACAATCAGCGCTTAAGGCGGACTGACTATTCTCATCTATGCGAATTCTACTGAGATAGTTTCCGTAACATCTTCCTCAGCAAGGAATTAGGTTCGAGTCAGAAGCTGTCAGCGCTGGGAGAGTGCCGAAGCGCATTCGAAGAAACACAAGAAAACCCGGATTTCGGGGACGGCGACCTTAATTCCTGCCCGGGGTTGTGACTCTGTCTGTGCATTCTCAAGCCCGCATTGCTTTCGAAAGCCGCAGACGATTCGCGAACCCATGTTCCTGCCGTCGTAGCTATTCAGTCTCGCTCAATGAGTTGCGGGACTGCCCAGAGTTGACGCCAACTAAGATACGCGCAAGCAATCGCTAGGCCTCCTGTGAGGTACCTATGCTCACTGCCCTCTCTATATAGGAAGAAACTTGGCCGGACACCTAGGTCTAAAGCTGTTGGGGTCCGGCCAAAAAGTAATTACATGCCGACATCCGGATCCATGCCCGGATCAAAGGGCAGCTGATCTAGTTTCTCGACGTACTCCAGCGGGTCGAAGGGGACTTCGCTCAGGTCCAGTTTTGGCTTGGCCAGGGCTTCAATTTCCGGGCTTGGGTTTGCCATGCCCTGCCAGGGGATACCGTAGGCTTCCTTCGAATCAGGATACTTCTCTTTCCACAGCTGATGGCGAAGCCGCATGCGATTGAAGGGGCTCTTCAGGTGAATCAGGTTGACCAGCATGGGCGTGGTCTCACGCGGGTCGGCGGGCAGGAAGAAGAAGGCGGCCGGTATGCCGCTGGCCTCACCCACCGGGTCAGAAGATATCCAGTGACGCTTGTAGTTGCCCTTCACTGTCGCGCCTAACTGGGGGCCGGCATAAATAAACACCGAATCCCGCCGGCTGTGCGTGTCACCATTCAGTAACAGCGATGTCTGGTCGACGCCATCCACCACCCTGTCTGTGGGGATGTTATCCGTGGCGCCAGCCAGCCGCGCAAAGGTCGTGAACAGGTCCGTTTCGTGCACGATATCGCCGACGAGCTGGCCCGGCTCGATCACGCCGGGCCACCAGGCAAAGGCCGGTACCCGCACGCCGCCTTCGGTGAAGTCGCCCTTTCCACCCCGGAAGATGAGCTCTTCCATGCCCAGGCCGGGCGGTGGGTTATGTGCCATGGGGCCGTTATCCGCCATGGCAACAATCAGCGTGTTCTCGGCGATGCCCAACTCCTTGAGCTTGGCCATGAGCCGGCCCATAAAGGGGTCCACATTACATTGCATGCCGTCCTGGTAGAGGCTCCGTGACACAGAGCACTTCTCAGGGTTGGGTATGAAGCTGATCAGGTTCGGCCAGTTCGCCACGTAAAAAGGTTTGCCGGCTTTCGCGTTGCGTTCGATGAACTCCAGGGTGCGTCGTTGGGCTTCAGGATCAATCTTGAGGTAGTTCTCATGACTGTTGTCGCCCCACTGACGAGCCTTCTCACCTTTCTTGGCCTCGGCCATCTGCACCCAGCCTTTGGTCACAAAGGTGTTGTCCAGTTTGTAAGGATCCGGCGGCAGCAGTTCTTCATAGAGTCCAATGGATGCATTGGCCCGTTCGGCAAGCTCCGTGTTCAGTGACAGGATCTGGTTGTAGCCGGTAAAGAAAGCCTCATCAAAGCCCTGGTTATGTGGGTAGCTTTCCTCGATGTCGCCCAGATGCCATTTGCCATAGAAGCCCGTGGCATAACCTTCGTCAGACAGCACCTCAGCCATCGTGACTTCTTCTTTGCGGATCCCGTGGCTTTCCAGCAACATGCCGATGTTGTACATCCCGCTGCGTACGGCCAGGCGTCCGGTCATGGCTGCCGCACGGCTCGGTGTGCAGCCAACTTCCGTGTACATGCGCGTGAAAAGAATGCCTTCTGCGGCCATCTGATTCAGATTCGGTGTTTCGTAACCTCGGACTTTCTGGATCGCCGGAATTCCAACATCACCAAAAGGTGTGTCGTCCCACATGATGTGAATCAGGTTGGGCGGCCGGCCGTGCTTTTTCTTCAGTTCAGCCAGCTTCTGGTCCAGCGTGCCGTCCTCGGCATTCCAGCGCTCTCCATTCTGGGCCTTAAGGATGTAGTACTCGGCATCGTGGACGATATCCTTCGCCATGGCCGGACCGGCCCATATCCCTAACCCGATTAAGGTCATGGCAAGTAACAGCTTCTTCATGTTTGGTCCCCTGAGCGTCTTTTGGAATTCTTATCGACTGAGAATATAACTGATTTTTCAGAATACACAGAGTCAGAGTAAAAACTAGTCGAGCGATTCTGCGTGGGGCTAAGTTTTTACTCTGACTCTGTGTATTGCTGGGGATTCCGGGGACAGTTCACCGAATTACCGGAGCAGTTTCAGATCAGCCCGTCCCATCCACCGGCTCACCATCCCAGCGAAACATCTTGCCGTTCTGCTTGGGATCGTGGGTTTCCATGACTTTGATCATGCCGGACACGCT
>CAKZWQ010000076.1 GCA_937921935.1 uncultured Gammaproteobacteria bacterium
ACCGGAAAATCGGTTCGACCCCATTCAATCAATTTTCCGGCTATGCACGGCGAAACGACTACCAGGCGAAACCGGAAAATCGGTTCGACCCCATTTATTAATCCCATTTATTATGCTGGTGCCGGTTGTTGCCAAGGGATAAGGTTCGCACCGGCATCCTGAAAAACATCATCATCTGCCCCTATGTTCGACTCACTCGCTGCGACCCATCCGCTCCTGCCGACGATCGCCGGTAGCCTGATCCTGATTCTGGCCGCCCTGGTGGCGGACCTGATCACCAAGCGGCTGCTGCTGGTCGCGGTGCGCGCGGTCGCCAGCCGCACGCGCTCTGAGTGGGACGATGCCCTGGTCCGGTACAACGCCTTCGGGCGGCTTGCGCAGATTGTGCCGGCGGCTATTGTGCATGCCGGCGCTGGCTGGGTGCCCGGCTTGTCTGAGGTGGTCATTAAGGTCACGCATAACGTGGCCAACGCCTGGATGATCCTGATGGTGACGCTGACGCTGGCAGCGGTGCTCAAGGCAGGCAACTGGATTTACGAGCGCCGGCCGGCATCGCGCAACCGGCCGATCAAGGGCTTCGTCCAGATCGTGGAGATCGCGATCTATGCCTTCGGTGGGGTCCTGGTCATCGGCGCGCTGCTCGACCGGTCGCCACTGGTTCTGCTCAGCGGCATGGGCGCGCTGTCGGCCGTGCTCATGTTCGTGTTCAAGGACACGCTGTTGTCGCTCATGGCCAGCCTCCAGCTGAGCGGCCAGGACATGGTCCGGGTCGGCGACTGGCTTGAGGCCCCGCAGTTCGGCGCGGATGGCGACGTGACCGACGTCGAGCTGTTCACGGTGACGGTGCAGAACTGGGACAAGACCATCACCAAGATCCCGACCTCCAAGCTGGTCTACGATTCGTTCAGGAACTGGCGCGGCATGTCGGAATCCGGTGGTCGGCGGATCAAGCGCTCGATCCATATCGATCTGAATTCGGTCCGTTTTCTGACCGACGCGGAGATGCAGCGCTTCACGCAGTTCGCGCTGCTCAAAGACTATATCCAGACCAAGCAGGCCGAGCTCAAAGCCTATAACGACGCGCTGCCGGCGCCGGACGAGGACGACGTAAATTTAAGAAAGCTGACGAACATCGGCACCTTCCGTGCCTACATTGTCAATTACCTCAGGCATCATCCGAAGATTCATCAGGACATGACACTGATCGTGCGGCAGCTACAGCCGGGTCCCGACGGGCTGCCCATCGAGATCTATTGCTTCAGCAACGATACCGCGTGGTCGGCCTACGAAGACCTGCAGTCTGATATCTTCGATCACACCTGCGCCATCGTGCCCGAGTTCGGTTTGCGCCTGTACCAGCGTCCCGCCGGCGCGGATCTGGCCGGGCTGCGGGCGTAGCGGGCTGATGGGGTGCCCGGCGCCGATCAGCTCAGGCGCCGATCAGTTCAGTGCCGGCACCACCTGCTCGCCAATCAGTCGAATCGCCTTTTCCGGCTCGCCGTAAACCATCAGCGCAATTTCATTCAGCCCCGCGCGTTCAAATTCCTTAAAGCGTTCCACCTCGGTGGCGATGTCGTCCACACCGGATGCCGACGTACCGCGCCCAACAATTTTGTCGAGAATTTCATCGGGTACACCTTCGATGTCCGGGCTTTTCTGGTAGTAGGCCTTCGCGAAGCTGGCCAGGTGCCTGGTCACAATTTTGGCCTCGTCTTCGTCGACCACATCATGAATGTAATCGGGATAGATCGTGCCGCGCACACACAGCCAGATGCGGGCCTCGCGGATGGCCTCTGCCGGGTCTTCTTTGACATGCCAGGCCCAGAAGTTGTTCACCGGATATGCAGCCGGTTGCACGCCACGGCTGGTCAGCACCGGATCGATGATGTCATGCAGCCAGCGGATGCGCCCGGGCGTGAAGTCGCTGGCCATAATGCCGGCCGCATACGCCGCGGCACTCTTGAGCAGCTTCGGGCCGTTCGCCCCGGCGTAGATCATCGGCGGTGGCTGGGTGACCCAGCGCGTGTCAAGCCAGGCGATCGGATAACACTCGCCGTCGTATTTGCCGGCCACACCGCTAGCCGCCATGTTGAGAATCTCGATGCATTCGCGCATCGGCTGAAGGATTTTCTTCGGCCGCTCACCCATGTTTTCGGCCACGCCGCCACCACCGCCCACCACGATCTGCGCGCGGCCTTTGGCGATCTCGTTGAAAGTGAGCAGCGAGGTGGCCATCTTCAGGGGGTGCAGTTCGAACGGGCTGATGGCAATGGGGCCCATGGCAATGCGTCCGGATTGCAGGGCCAAGGGGGTGAAATTCACAAAGGGATCGCGACCGTTGGCATTATTCGCGACCCAGATACCGCCCAGACCGTAGTCTTCGGCCATCTTTCCTAAGCGGGCGAAGGTCTCGACGGGGCCATGGGATTCGATAATCACGTCGATGCGCATGATCAGGGAGTATAAAGGCTGTCAGGGCACCGAGCTTCGAGCCTTGCTCTTAAGCCGGCAGCGCCTTGTAGACGCCTGATATTCGGCGGGTGTCAGCCACCGAATCGCCGCTTGCTGACGGCGGTATGACATCCGCTGCCAAAGGCAGAACCGATGATGGCACAATCGGTGCTGCTGTTTTACTGGATTCATACGCTATGCATCACTCACTACCAGGCCGCTTTGCTGCACTCCTGTTATTGATCAGCCTGTCGGTACCCGCCTTCGCGGATACGCTCGTGTTCGGTGGCACCCGCGGTGTCGGTCTGGAAACCGTGCGTCAGCTCAGGGAGAGCGGCGAAGCCGTCACCGTCATGGTGCGCGAAACATCGGACCTGACGGCATTGAGTGCCATCGAGGGCGTATCGACGACGGTGGGCGATGCGCTGGTGATGGCGGACGTCACCGCCGCTTTCGCCTCGGGCTCCTTCGAGGCGGTGATCACGACCCTGGGCGGTACGCCGGCGAGCTACGAGGTGGATTCGGTCGGCAACATCCATGCGATGGATGGTGCAATCGCCGCCGGCGTCGAACGCTTTATCCTGATCTCATCCATTGGCACGGGCGACAGCCGCGCCGCGGCGCCGGCGTCGATGTTGAAAGCGCTGGGCATGGTGCTGGCCGGGAAGGAGAAGGCGGAACGCCACCTGATCGACTCCGGGCTGAGCTTTACGATCATTCGCCCCGGCGTACTCCTCGACAAAACCGCCAATGGCCGCGGCGTTCTTATCCAGGACACCTCCGCCAGCGGCGTGATTAGCCGCGCCGAGATGGCCAGGGTGATCGTGGCAGCCATCGGCGACGAGCAGACCTTTGGCCGCATCTACACCGCGGTCGAACAAAAGAAATAGGAAACAGGGGTCGACCCGCGGAAAAAGAACAAGGGGCCTGATCCCGTTTATCACTGGGGGATTGATATGCAAAAGTTGAGTTGTCTGATTGGGCGGGTTCTGTTCCCGGCAGTTGCCTTGCTGCTGGCGGCGCCGCTGGCAGCGCATGATGCCCCCGGGCCCCATGGCCGGGGCGTGGCAGAGCGTTGTTATGAACTGGCTAATGAATGGCTGGCGTCACTGGACCAGGCGCAGCTGCAAAAGGCGCAGTATGAGTTCAACGCGATGGCAGAGCCGGAGCGGCTGTTTTCAGCCATGGAGAAACGTCGCAAGTGGCATTACCTGAACAGCATCCCGACTGTTTATCAGCGCGAGGAGGGTGTGGCGATGCAGGATATGACCGCGGAGCAACGGATCCTCGCCCATCGCTTCGTGCAGTGTGGCCTGAGCAGCCAGGGCTACTTCAAGGCTGCGAACATCATGATCGGCGAAAAGGTCGGCTGGGAAACCCTGCCGGATCAAGGCATCAAGGATTCACTCAAGTTTGGCGCCATTGGTGGATCAGGCGCCTACTGGCTCGCGATCTTCGGTGAGCCTTCGCGGGAGGAGCCCTGGCAGTGGCAACTGGAAGGTCATCACCTGGCGCTGAGCTTTACCATGGTCGGCGACGAGGTGGCTTCCACACCGGTGTTCTGGGGCACCCGGCCCACCGTGATACTGGAAGGCATGTATGCCGGCTGGCACCTGATGGGTTACGAAAAGGAATACGCCTTTCGGTTGATGAGCAGTCTGTCGAGTGAGCAAAAACGTGTTGCGCTGATCGACCAGAAGATGAGTGAGAACATATTCACCGACCCCAACCGGCTGGATGTGTTCGAGGAATATGAAGGGCTCGCGGCGAGCGAGATGTCGCCAGCCCAGCAGGAATTGTTGCGTGATGTGATCCGCGAGTATGTGGAGAGTAACGATCACGAGATTGCCCAGGCACGCATGGCGGAGATCGAGGCCGACGGCATTGAGAATGTCTACTTTGCCTGGATGGGGCCGGTCAACGATATCCGCTACCCCATATATTTCAGAGTGCACGGCCCGTCGGTGATTATCGAGTATGTGAACGCTGTCAACCACGGCGGCGACAAAGGGGGCGTGCCGCTGGACGAGGATGGCAACGTGATACCCGGGGACCACAATATTCCGGATTCCAATCACATCCATTCCGTTTATCGCAAGCCCGGCGCTGACTTCGGTGATGACCTGCTGCGGGAGCATTACCTGACCGACCCGGAGCATCAACGCCAGGCGGGGTCAGAGAAAAGCAATTAATAGATTGATGATGAGTCACTGGCGCTTGCCGTTGGCGGTGCTGCTGGTTGCTTCACTGGCAGGTGCCCGTGCTGGCGCGGAAACGCCACCCGAGGCAACAGGACAATTTCCGGGCATGGCCTTGGGTGAAGGGCAGACGCTGGCCGATATCGGCAGCGGTGAGCGCATCAGCCAGCCATCCGCCGCCGCTTTGGCGGCATTGCAGCCGGATGCGCGCCTGGCTATCGAGGTCGGCGACTGGGTCGTCTTCAGGCCCAAACAAGATGATATCCGTGCCGGCATGATTTTTTATCATGGCGCCGAAACTGATCCCAGGGTTTATGGCCGGCCGCTGCGGGCGATAGCGGAACAGGGGTACTTGGTTGTGGCGGTGACTTTGCCACGTTATCTGGCAGTGATGGCGCCGGATAAGGCGGATGAAGTCATTGCAGAATATCCGGAGGTGACGGACTGGGTAGTTGCCGGGCACTCCATGGGCGGTGCGATGGCGGCGCAATACGCGCTGTCCCATGCGACCCGGGTAAAGGGGGTGCTGCTCTGGGATGCTTATCCTCCCGACCACGTTGACCTGACAGCCGCCGGTTTCAGCGTGGGCCAGATCTACAGAACGGATGCGGCGGGCACCGCGCCCGAGAATTTCCGCGCGGTGGCGCATTTATTGCCCGAAGATGCCATGCGGGTGCCCATAGCCGGCGCCGCGCATACCTATTTCGGTGACTATATTTTAGCGCCGCATCGGCCGGCACCCGTCGCAACAATCTCGCTGGACGATCAGCAGGAAATTATTGTGGCGGCAAGCCTGCAGTTTATGGAGATTAGTACGGCTGAAGCTGCACATTACTCCATACGCTGCGATGAGCGCTCTGACTTGTGCTGGCAGGACCCACAGCGAAAAGCCTATGACCAGTCTGATTACGGTCTCACCGCTGCCGAGGCAGGGCGTTATTGTGCTGAACTGGTGCTCGGTGGTTATGCGGACTGGCGACTGCCCGACATTAATGAGTTACGCGGCCTCATTGCCGGAAATCCGGCGACGGAAACCGGCGGGCAATGCAAGCTGACCATCGGTCAGGAACGCAGTGAAACACTAAGCGGCGCTTGCTGGGGCCGCCAGCTCTATGCCGGGCCAGGCGCTAACGGCTGCTATATAAAAGATTCGCTCACCGGCACCTGCAACAAACCTGGACCACCCACCGCAACCCAGAATCTGGAGGTGTGGGCGGCCAATCAACCCTCCGATACCGATGGATGGCAGGCCTATGTGTCCTTTGATTCGGGCAGCATGGGCTACAACCATATCAATAGTGCCGGTGATGTACGTTGCGTCAGGCAGGGGCTGGTAGCGGAGCAGGCAGGCCTGTTGCCCACGAATCTTTTTGTACCGGCCCAGGTGCAAATAGCCGATGCTTGTGACGTGAGCGACAAGCTCGAGTTAAAAATTACCGTGCCAGAGGTGTTGTCACAGGATCCGGCTCAACTGATGGTGTTTTTCTATGCCGATGACAAATGGCGTTTTCCCCCTGCGTCGCCGCCCGATGGCGGCACCTCTGATAACGTTATCGCCAATCCGCAGTTCGAGGCTGATAACAGCATTGCGGTAACACTGCCGGCCTGTACCTACTACCGCGAGCGGGGCTTGCGTGGCGACTATCGGGTCTACGTGCAGTTGCTGATGGAAAAACGGCGCCCCCCCGTCATTGGCACAGGTGACTATTTCTGGGGCAGCAATAATGAGCTTGTCAGTGTGCCCTTCGACGGCAATGAACACCGGGGCAGTGTCAGGCCGATGGAGATTAGCTTGTGGCCGGTGACCGATTGATGGCTTCAGACTAAGAACCCCACCCGCACAGGTTTTTCCGCCGGACCCATTAATATGAGTTAAATTATTCCTCACGCGATCCAGCGATCAGGAGCAGTGCCATGGCCAAAGTTCAGCCCATCGGGTCCGCGCCGCCTGCAGCGGCAGACAAGCCCAGTCCCAAACGCCCCGCGCACTGGCGCGAGCAGCACGGCAGCGGTCTGGAAGGCCGCGAGGAACTCATGGGCCAGGCCATGAACATGGTCATCAAGACCCTGAGCCAGACCGAGCCCTACCAGCACCAGGTGAACGGTGCGCTGGTGCTGGCCCATCTGGGGGCGATCCAGTTTGCCAAGAATAAGGGGCTGCTCGCCGACTACGTCGAGCACGATCGCAAAATGATGGAGCCGGTGAACTTTCGTATCAGGAAGCTCATCGAGGAAACGGGCAACAAGGAGCTGGCCCTGGAATCGGTGTTCGATATCACCGAGTGCCATTATCAACTGGTGCTGGAGACCAAAGTCGAGCCGGGTAAACGCACCTGGGTATCACCCTTTAAGACCAGTATCGAAGCCTGCACCCGCATGGGCATGATGGACATGACCGAGGCTGATGTGCACAAGCTCTGGTTGCGGCCGCGGCTGGAAGCTTACGCGCGTGACATGGGCGTGGAGTTTCGCGTGTCAGACCTGGGTGAAGACGGTACCATCACCTGCGAGGTGCTCTAGGCAGCCCGGTGCCCGCTCAAGCTAACTATTTTCGACCGCTGCTGGTAGCCAGCCTGCTGCTGGGCGCCTGCTCAAACGCCCCGCAAGACCCCGTGTTCAGCGATTG
The DNA here is from genome assembly GCA_937921935.1 of uncultured Gammaproteobacteria bacterium. Taxonomy (GTDB): domain Bacteria; phylum Pseudomonadota; class Gammaproteobacteria; order Steroidobacterales; genus J054. The sequence continues at coordinate 7,276 of CAKZWQ010000076.1, forward strand.
CCCCGATTGCCCGGTGATGGTCACCATCCCGGCGGGCCGTTTCATGATGGGCACGGCAGTTGCCGACCGGGCGGATGATCCGGTCTCCGGCCGGCCGAACGCGAACGAGGAGCCCCAGCACGAAGTCACCATCGCGCAGCCGTTTGCGCTGGGTAAATACGAGGTGACGGTCGCGCAGTTCGCGGCCTTCATCCAGGACACCGGTTACAACGCTTCGCAGGGTTGCATCCAGCTGCGCGAGGGCCCCGGTCGACTGCGCCTGGACCCGGTCCTTGACTGGCGCAACCCGGGCTTTAAGCAGGCGGACGACGAGCCCGTGGTCTGCGTGTCACTGGACCATGCCCTGGCCTACACGGCCTGGCTGAGCGAAAAGACCGGCCAGAACTACACCCTACCCAGTGAAGCGCAGTGGGAATACGCGGCCAAAGCCGGCAGCACGGGCCGGTATTTCTGGGGCGATGATCTGAGCCGGGCCTGCGACTACGCCAACGTCAATTTTTCCCAGGAGCCGCCGCCCTGTGACGACGGTTACCCGGACATTGCCCCCGTGGGCCAGTTTCAGCCCAACGCCTTCGGCCTGCACGACACCATCAGCAACGTGTGGGAATGGACGACAGACTGCGGCCATAAAAATTATGAGGGCGCGCCCACCGACGGCAGCGCCTGGATCGACGATGAAAACTGCCAGTTGCGGATGATCCGCAGCGGCGGGGTCCGCAATATCCTCACCCGCACCACCCACGTGGTGCGAGCCGGGCGGCCGAAGACCGGCACGGCGCCCAACCTGGGTTTCCGGGTGCTGCGCACCTTGGGTGCTGACCCGACAGTGACGCCCGCGGTCGCCGCGACCGTCCCTCGTGAAGCAGCTAAGGCCTGGCCCGTCGACAGCGAAGCGGGCCGGCTCTTTAAGGCGAACTGCGCGCAATGCCACACAGACCCGAATACCCTTAAAGGTGTCTACGGCACCGACGTCGACACAATTCGTAATCTGATTACCGACGGTGGCAATAACATCATGAGCATGCCGGCCTTCAAAGACCGGATCAGCGCCGCCGAGATCGAACTGATTACCGGCTACGTCATGCAGCAAAAAGACTGGAACTGATATGAAGAAGCTTCTCTATGGACTGGGTGCGGTGGTCGGCATCGCGATACTGGGCGTCGCCGGCTTCCTGCTGTATTTCCTGGTCATCCTGCCCAAAGATTTACCCGTGCCGGAGCTGGCCGTGGAAATTACCCCGGCGCGGGTAGAGCGCGGCAGCTACCTGGCTAACGAAGTGCTCGGTTGCATGTACTGCCACTCCAAGCGCGACTACGACTATTTTGGCGGTCCGGTGATACCGGGCACCCTGGGCCAGGGCGGCGAAGTGTTTGACGAGAAGGTTGGCGTCTCGGGTTACCTGGTGTCACAAAACATTACGCCCTATGGCATCGGCGACTGGAGCGATGGCGAACTCTACCGCGCCATCGTCAGTGGCTTGCACAAAGACGGCTACGCGATGTTTCCCATCATGCCCTTCGACGTCTACCTGTATCTCACGGACGAAGACGTGTATTCGGTCATGGCTTATGTGCGCTCGCTGGAGCCCATTGAATCGGAGAATCCGGGCCGGGAGCTGTCAACGATCATGACCATCATCGCCAACTCGCGGGCCATCCCGGCCGAGCCCTGGGATATGGACTGGAACAACCAGTTGCAGGTCGGTGAGTACTATGCCCGCATTGGCGGCTGCACCTTTTGTCACACCACGGCGGACGAGCGCATGCAGCCCATCGAAGGCATGTACCTGGCCGGCGGCCTGGGCATGCCCTGGAAAGACAAGCTGATCAGGGCATCCAACATCACCGCCGACCCGGAGACCGGCATCGGCAATTGGAGCGAGGCGGATTTCATCAAGCGCTTTACGGACTACCGCGACAACAACATCGCGGTGGCCGACGTGGGCTGGAACAGCTCCATGGCCTGGCCGGTGTATGCCCACATCAAGGAAGAAGATCTCGCCGCTATCTATGCCTACCTGATGGCGCAGCCACCGGTAAAGCATGCGGTGACGATTGTAGACAACAAACCCTGACGGCTGAGGTATCGGCTCAGGGTGAAAATTTGGTGTAAGTGCACACGTTTTTAGGCTGACCCTGCGAGGCAATGATTGGGGCAGTGTTAAACCGCTGATTATCAAGGCCCCGATTTTTGCTTTTGCCCTAGCTCGCTGATTTCAGCGGCCTCGCCCCATCAATTTGCTCGGCCGTCTTCGACTTCAGGCTCATCGCCGTCAGCAGAATCAGCACCGCCAGCCCGATCAGCCCGGCAAATGCCGCCTGGTAACCGGCTTCGCCCCCGCCTTTGGAGGCGGCGACCGCGCCCACGAGCGCCGCGCCCACCAGGCGCCCGACCGATGACACCACGCTGAGCAGGCCCTGGGCGGCGGCGCGGTCATCGTTGCCGGTTTCCGCCAGCACGATGTAACGAATCGGCGCACCCACCAGGCCGGCGGAGCCGACGCCGCCGATGATGCTGGCCACGATAAATATCCAGATGTTCATGTCCACGAAGGCGTAGATGGCGATGGAGATGCCCGATAGCACCTGGCTGCCGACAAGAATCGCGCGTGTGCCGACGGCGTTGATCATGCGGCCAAACAGTGGAGCCGCAATCGTCGCGGCGACCACGCCCGGCAGTAACAGCAGCGCGGCGTCAGCGGGTGAAATGGCTAATGCGGCCACCAGCAAGGCCGGCAGAAAAATGCTGCCGGACTGCAAGGCGCTGGTGCCGGTGGAAATCAGGCAGCTTTTGGTAATTTGTGCCGAGTGAAATAACTGCGGTCGCACGATCGGGTCCACCGCGCGTTTTTCGACCGCCCAGAAGATAGCGGTGAGCACCCCGATCAACAGCAAGGCGCCGCCGACCTCAAGACTCATCAGGCTGTCCAGCGGCGCGGTTGTATCAATGCCGGTGATCGCGATGATCAGTGCGCCCAGTGCCACCATCAGGATCAGCATGCCCGTCTTGTCGAAAGGCTTGGCCTCGTGTTCGTCGCCCGGCGTCAGCATTTTCAGCGAGCCGACAATCAATATCGCGGCGATGGGCAGGTTGATGGCGAACAGCCACTGCCAGGAATAGCGCAGCAGAATGCCACCGAGCAGCGGGCCGACCAGGAAAGCCAGGCCCCACACCGCGCCGAGAATCCCTAAGGCCTTGCCCCGTTCTTCGGGAGCCAGGCGGGCGCCGATCACGGCGGCCGAAGCGGGGAAAAAGCCGCCGGCGCCAAATCCCTGCACCCCGCGACCGGCGTACAGCATCCACGACGTATCAGCGACCACCAGCATGAACGAGCCGATCGCGAACAGCGCAATGCTCAGGATGTAGATCGGCCGAGGCCCCCGCCGGTCGGCGAGCTTGGCCAGCAGCAGGGCGCCGATCATCTGCATCAGCACATAGGCGTTGAGCAACCCGGCCAGCTCGCGCTCCTGCATACCGAACTCGATCTGGATCACGGGCAGGGCGGGGCCAATGATGGCCAGGTCCAGCGCGCCCATCAGCGTGCCGACGAACAGCAGGGCCAGCAGCCATTTGGTGTTTTTTGCTTCCATGGGAATTGTTATTCGGTCCGGTCGGGCCAGTGCATCGGCCCGGGCCGGGTCACCCGGCGCCGGCGACCCTGCCTGATCCGCCGCGATTGTACCGGCCCGGGCTCAGCAAGCGCCGGTTTTTCGGGCAATCCCCGGGCAGTGGCCACGATCAAGGGCAATTGGCAGTCAGCCCGGAACGTTTTAGCCGCGGCCTGGGTGGACGGCTGCCCTGAGAAGACCCCGCTCTCGCCAGGGCCAGGTCAGCCTCTGCGCCAGCAGGCGTGACTCGCCGACCGCCGCGCCTGCCTAAGCTTTTGGCGCCGGCTCAATCAGTTGCTTCGCACCCGGGTAGGTGAAGTCCCGCCAGACCTGGATCTTGCCGTCCTTGATCAAAAAGTAACCCGCCACGTGAAAGCGCATGCGCGGGATCTTGCTGCCGGGGAAGGGGTAGAACTCATCAATGCGTTCGTTGATCACGACCTGGCCGATGGCAAACTGCCGCTTGTTGATCCATTCAACTTTTTCCAGACCCTTGAGCATGTTGTCGTTGTGCTTGAAGAAGGCCTCGCGACCCACCACTTCGGCCATGCCTTCGGTGATCTGGTAGATAATGTCGTCGGCCACGTATTTATCCAGCAACTGCGCGTCGCGCTTTTCGTAGTCCGCGACGAAGTCAGCCACCAGCTTGTCGTTGGCTTTTTCCAGGGCCGCCTGTTGTTCCTCGCTCAGCAGTTCCCGCGGGCCCGTGTGGCCGCCGGCCATGGCTTCGTTCATGCCGAGCAGGGCGAGCATGCCGGCGCCCATGAATAAATCACGACGGTTGATGCTCTCGAGGGGTTTGCGGTCGGCCATGGAACTCTCCGGGTGTTGGCTTTGGATACAGGGGATACAGGGGTCGAACCGATTAATGCACAGTCAATTCGGTTCGATCTCGTTATCGGATAAAGGTAGGTGCCTCTGGCGATGACAGGTCGGCGGCGAAACGGTAGCCGTCTGCCTTGAACTTCTTCAGCTGTTTCACATCGGTGATCCCGTTCTGGACAATCCAGGCCGCCATTAATCCACGGGCTTTCTTCGCGTAGAAGCTGATGATTTTGTAGTCGCCGTTTTTCAGGTCTTTAAAAACGGGTGAGACTATTCTGGCATTCAGCAGTTTCTTGTTCACTGCCCGGAAATATTCATTTGACGCCAGGTTAAGGACCACGTCGGTCTTCAGTTTCCTGAGCTGCTCGTTAAGCGCCTCGGTGGGGCTGGTACCCCAGAATTGATACAGATCTTTGCCACCTTGATTGGCGAATTTCGTGCCCATCTCCAGGCGATAGGGCTGAATCAGGTCCAGGGGACGCAGCACGCCATATAAACCTGAGAGTATGCGCAGGTGTTGTTGGGCAAATTTAAAGTCGGTAGCGGAGAAGGACTCGGCATCCAGTCCGGTATACACATCACCCTTGAACGCCAAGGCGGCCTGTTTGGCATTGCTCTTGGTAAAAGGGACCTGCCA
>CAKZWQ010000077.1 GCA_937921935.1 uncultured Gammaproteobacteria bacterium
GACGCAGTGTGATGTGACGCTGACGGATACGGACGGCAACAATCCGTCTGTAGACACCATTGTCATCGATATCACTGAAGCAGGGGATCTCGTGCTCAAGCTGCCAGGCGGCAGCAACGCCCTGAGCCCGCTGAGCCTGCTCCTGCTGCTGGGCCTGCCGCTGCTGCGGCGCCGGCGCCAGGGCTAACGCGGCTCTGCAGTCCGACTGGAAGGCCCCGCTTCGGCGGGGCCTTTCTTTTTGGGGCAATTGACTATGGCCAGCTTTGATCAGCCCACCCACCCCGAGTCCGGCATCTCCGCCTGGATCACCCGCTTTGCGCCGCTGATTCCGGCCGGCGGGCAGATCCTGGATGTCGCCGCCGGACGGGGCCGACACACGCGCTGGTTACTGGACCGGGGTCACCGGGTCACCGCTGTGGACATCGACGCCACGGCCCTGAGAGACCTGGACGACAATGCCAACTGCCAGGTCATCGAAGCGGACCTGGAACAGGGCCACTGGCCCTTCGAGCCGGCCGGCTTCGAGGCCATCATCGTGACCAACTACCTGCACCGCCCCCATTTCCCCCACCTGGTTGCCAGCCTGGCGAGCAACGGCCTGCTGCTGATGGAATGTTTCGGCCAGGGCAATGAACGCTATGGGCGCCCGCGCAATCCAGACTTCCTGTTGCAGGACGGAGAACTACTGCAGGCCTTTGGCCGGCAACTGCAGATCATTGCTTATGAATGCGGCTTTGAAAGCAGCCCGCGCCCGGCTATGCGACAAAGACTCTGCGCCGCCCGCAGCGTGGCGCAACCGTGGCAGCTGGATCAGGCCCCGGCGCCGGACTGACGCCCGGCCGTGTCGAAAACGGCCTGGCCGCTCAACTGATCGGCCAGGGGAGCCGGCTCGCCAAGCAGATAACCCTGACCCCAGTGCACGCCCAGGTCACGCAGCAAGGCCAGGGACTCATCGTCCTGCACAAATTCCGCCACCGTCTCCAGCTCCATGACTCGGGCGACTTCCGAGATGGCGGCCACCACCGACTGCGACACCTTGTTGGTCGCCACGTCGCGCACAAAGCTGCCGTCGATCTTCAGAGTATCCACCGGGAACAGCTTCAGATACGCAAAAGAACTCAGGCCAGTGCCGAAATCATCCAGGGAAAAGCGGCAGCCCATTTTTTTCAGGGCATGCATGAAGGCCTGGGCCCGCTGCATATTAGCCACGGCCACCGTCTCGGTAATCTCAAAACACAGCAGTTGCGGGGCGACCCCTGAGCTGCGAATTTGCTCGCGCACGAACTGCAGGAATTTTTCATCGCCCAGGCTCTGGCCGGACAGGTTGATGGCCAGACGCACCGCGGTCCCCTGCTCCATCATGCCGCTGGTTTTCAGAGCATCCAGGCTGCGCGACACCACCCAGCGATCCAGGTCCTGCATCAATTGGTAGCGTTCGGCCGCTGACAGGAACTCAGCGGGCTCCACCAGGCCGCCCTGCTCATCCTGCATGCGCACCAGGACTTCCTGGTACTGACACGACGACCCGCTATTCAGGGCCCGAATGGGCTGCCCCATCAACACCAGGAGATCCTTTTCGATGGCCTCCTTCACGTGCCCGACCAGCTGGATATCCTCCATACGCCGCACGATGCTCTGATCAGTAGGCTCGTAAATCTCCACGCGTCCGGCGCCGCGATCTTTTGCAGCCCGACAGGCCACCTGGGCCTCAGACAGCACAGCGGCGGCATCCGCATGGTCGGCGGTCAGCGGGGCGATGCCGATGCTCACCGAGCCGCGAAAAGACTTGCCGGCTGCGTTAAATTCAACCTCAGCAAAACGTGCACAGATATTTTCCGCCGCAAGCCGTGCCTGACCGGAATCGTTCGCAGGCAGCAGGACCGCGAAACTGTCACTGCTGATCCGACTCGCCGGCCAGTCCTGCAAGCATGTCTCCAAGATCAACGCAAAGCGGCTGAGCACTTCGTCGCCCACCGGCCGGCCGTAGTTCTCGTTGATGACATGGAGCTGATCCACGTCCAGGTACAGCAGCAGATGCTGCTGATCCACCTGCCCACCGGAGCAAGCGGCCACCAGCCGGGCCTCGAATAAGGGCCAGCTCAGCAGGCCGGTCAGGGCGTCAAAATCGCGCTCCACGACAGACTCGATATGCGAGGCGATATAGCGGGCCAGGCGACGACGGCGGCGGCCGCTGAAGCCCGATTGCTGCCAGCCCGCCAAAATCAGTTTGCCGCAGGTTGACTCACCCTGGCCGCCCACAGGCAGCACCAGCGGATCCTCTGTCCCGACGGCATCCTCCCTCTGGGCCAGGTCATCCAGTCGCATCCGGGCTTCGGCCTCCGTGCGACCGTCACACTGCAGCAAGGCCATTTTCTTGCCCGGTATGACCAGCCCCGCCTCAGCGACGCTGAGATACTCACGGCACAGATTCAGAATACGCGTCAGTGTCTGGGCAGACTCCCCCCGCTGATGCACCAGGCTCTCGACATGGTGCAGAAGCTTTTCCTCAGCCGACTGCACAGCCAGCTTGCGCTGACTCTCCATCAGCCGGTAACGCAAGCTCAGCTCGCGCTGCAGGGTGCTCAAGGCAGGTTTGATGGCCCCCAGCACGAAATCGAAAGGGATATTTTCCCGGGCAGGCAGCACAAGGGTCAGGGCGCCGTGATGGGCCCCAGACCCGTCATCCAGGGATAAGACATAAGCTGACAGATCGGCAGCGCGCACCGGCTTGGCCGTCCCGGTATCCGGGGCCTGCAGGGTCTGCTGCAGCACCTGGCGATAGCCCGCATCCTCGGCCACCCGGGCCACCAGACCGGCCTCGTCGAACCAGAAAAGGCGCCCCTGCCGATCGTGGCAGAAAAAACCCTCCGTCTGCGGCAACAGCGCTTTCAGGAAGTCGGAATAGTCGGCGAGGACCTGGTCTTTCTCGCTGCGCTTGGCCATGCGGGCATCCGGAACTTTAACTTGAGCAAGCTTGCCCCATAGCCCCCCTGGGGGGCTGTGATGACACTCCCAGTTCAATGCCAGAACCGCACGTTGACCGGGCCATAGGGCGGCGACTAGGATTTGCTGTCTTGCCGCCTGCGGGCAGCGATCAAGGACCCACGCCTCACTATCATGAGTAGCACCGCGAATAAGCTGGAATACACCCCGGAGGTAGCGGCCGTTACCGCCCCCATCCGCGAGCGCGTCAAGGACGTCATTCCCGATGTCGAGTGGGCCATTCATGCCCCGCTGATCGCCCGGATCAACGAACTGAAGCAGGAACGAAATGCAACGCTGGTGGTGCACAACTACCAGACACCGGAAATATTCCACGGCGTCGCGGATTACACGGGTGATTCCCTGGGTATGGCGCGCTATGGCGCCGATACGGATGCCGACGTCATTCTCGTCTGCGGTGTGCGCTTCATGGCCGAGACCGCCAAAATCCTCAGCCCCGATAAAACCGTATTGCTGCCCGACATGGATGCCGGCTGTTCCCTGGCGGCTTCAATTACCGGGGCCGATGTGCGCCGCCTGCGCAAACAGTACCCGGGCGTCCCCGTGGTGGCCTACGTCAACTCCTACGCCGACGTGCGCGCGGAAGTCGATATTTGCTGTACGTCGGCGAACGCGGTGGAGGTCGTTGAGTCCCTCAACACAGACCGGGTGATCTTCGTTCCCGATGGTTATCTGGGACAGTATGTCGCCAGCAAGACGGACGTGGAAATCATCAACTGGGAAGGCGCCTGCGAAGTGCATGAGCGCTTTACCGGCGACGAGTTGCGCGGCTATCGAAAAGACTTCCCCGGGATCGAAGTCATTGCCCACCCCGAATGTCCGCCCGACGTGCTGGCCGAAGCCGACTTCGTGGGCTCGACCTCGGGCATGATTCGCTACGTGGGCGAGCATCGTCCGGAGAAAGTCGTAATGATCACCGAGTGCTCCATGAGCGACAACGTGGCAGTCGAGTATCCGGACGTGAATTTCATTCGCCCCTGTAATCTCTGCCCGCACATGAAGCGCATCTCGTTGCCCAAAATTCTGCGCAGCCTTCAAACCCTGTCGCCGCAGGTTGAACTGGATCCCGAACTCGGACTGCGCGCGAAGCAGTCCCTGGACCGGATGCTGGAGATCGGGCGCAGCGCCGAAAGTCGCTGAGCCCTTAGACAGACCATGCCGCGCGCCGATTACGACGTGCTGATCATTGGGGCCGGCCTGGGCGGGACCAGCCTTGCCCTGCGCCTGGCAGAGTCCGGCCAACAAGTCGGTTTGCTGGCCAAAAAGCAGGTGACAGAAAGTTCCAGCAACTGGGCCCAGGGTGGTATTGCGGCCGCCTTGGGTGACGATGACTCTACCGAACAGCACGCGGCGGATACTTATACCGCGGGGGGCACTCTCTGCCACCCGGATACCGTCGAACGGGTCACCGGCCAGGCCCCGGCAAGCATTGCCTGGCTGCAGCAGCGGGGTATTGAATTTACCCGGGCCGACCAAGGTGAAGGCCTGCACCTGACCACGGAGGGCGGTCACAGTGCGCGGCGCGTGGTGCACGCCGCAGATGCCACCGGGCAGGCCATCATGACCACCCTGCTTGCCCAGGCTCAGGCCCATGAAAATATTCACTGGCATGAAGGCCTGCTGGCTATTGACCTGATCACCACGGCGCGCTTCGGCGAGGAGCCGAATCGCTGCATCGGCGTGTATGCCCTGGACAGCCAGGCGCGGCGTGTGAGGACCCTGACTGCACGAACGGTGGTCCTGGCCACAGGCGGTGCATCCAAGATCTATCTGTACACCACGAATCCGGACACCTCCACGGGTGACGGCATCGCCATGGCCTGGCGCGCCGGTTGCCGGGTAGCCAACCTGGAGTTCGTGCAGTTTCACCCCACCTGCCTGTATCACCCGATGGCCAAGTCGGTACTGATCTCCGAAGCCCTGCGCGGCGAGGGCGGCATCCTGGTGTTACCCGATGGCACGCGCTTCATGCCTGAACACGATGAGCGGGCGGAACTGGCACCCCGGGATATCGTGGCGCGAACCATCGATGGGGAGATGAAACGCGGGGGTCATGACTGCGTCTACCTGGACATCAGCCATAAACCGGCCGACGAGATTCTCAACCATTTTCCCAATATTGCTCAACGTTGTGCGAGTTTTGGCATCGACATTACCCGGGAGCGGATTCCGGTAGTGCCCGCCGCGCACTACACCTGCGGCGGCATCATGACGGACCTGGAAGCGCGCACAGATATTCTCGGCCTGTATGCCGTCGGCGAAAGCACTTGCACCGGACTGCACGGCGCAAACCGTCTGGCCAGTAATTCACTGCTGGAATGCCTGGTGTTCGCCGAAGCGGCCCATGGCCGCATTCTGGCTGACCTGAATGATCTGGGTCCCACCGAGATTGAGGTGCCCGACTGGGATGAAAGCCGCGTGACGGATCCCGATGAACTGGTCGTGGTATCGCACAACTGGGAAGAGGTGCGACGATTCATGTGGGACTACGTGGGCATTGTCCGCACCAACAAACGCCTGGAGCGCGCCCGCAACCGCGTGGAGCTACTGCAGGAAGAAATCGCCGAGTTCTACGGTAACTTCCGCGTGACCAGCGACCTGATCGAGTTGCGCAACCTGGCCCTGGTGGCTGAGTTGACCATTAAGAGCGCCCTGGCGCGGCATGAAAGCCGCGGCTTGCACTTCAATCGGGATTACCCGGACAGCTTCCCGGATGAGCAGACGGCCGATACCGTGCTCAGTCCGGCCTGGTATTAACCCGCCCGGTCACGCTGGGCGAGAGCCGCAAGGCTGATATCTTTCAGCTCAGGCGTTCCGCACAACTGCATGATGCGCGTGAGCTCTGCGCGCAGCAGGGACAGGACCCGGGCAACGCCCTCCTCCCCGAAAGCCCCCAGGCCCCACAGACAGGGCCGGCCTATGCACACCGCTGATGCACCCAGGGCCAGGGCCTTGTAGATATCCGTCCCCCGTCGGAAACCCCCATCAATCAGCACGGGAACGCGGCCGCCCGCACCCGCCAGTACCTCGGGCAGACTTTCCAGGGTGCCGCGGCCACTTTCTTCCTGCCGTCCGCCGTGATTGGACACGATGATGCCATCGGCGCCGCGGGCCACACTGAGCTCGGCGTCTTCGCGGGTGACAATCCCCTTGAGTACGACCCGCATGCGGGTGTTGCTGCGTAACCAGTCCACCAGGTCCCAGGTCGCCGCGGGGTTCCCGATGCGCGGCGGCCCGGCATAGTCTTCATAGTTGGCCAGCCGGAATTTGCTGCGATCGGTTTGCTTGGCAAACCAGCGCTCGCCTTCGCGATTGCCGCGCGTGGCTGAATCCACTGTCAGCACCAGCACTTCGCAACCCGCCGCTTCTGCTTTGCCGATCAGGTGACGCATCAGCACTTCGTCGGGCGATGAGTACAGCTGGAACCAGCGCAGTCCCTGCGCGGCCGCCGCGATCTCCGTGATGCTGAAGCTGGTGACACTGGAGCAAATCATCGCGTGGCGCCCGGCGGCTGCCCGCGCCGTCGCCAGCTCGCCATCGGCGTGAATCGAGACTTGATTCCCCACCGGCGCCAGCAGAATCGGATTACTCAGGCGCTGTCCAAACAGCTCCAGGCTCATGTCCGTCTGGCTCACATCCACCAGCCGGCGCGCCCGCAATTGCCAGGCGTCAAAGGCTTCGCGATTGGCCGCCATGGTCCGACCATCATCTGCGCCGTTGGCGATGAAATGCCAGGTGGGCAAATCCAGCACCTGGCGGGCCACCGCTTTAATCTGGAAAACATCCAGCGCTTGCCCCGGCCGCGTCGGCACGGCCAGTTCGGGACGCGCCAGGCTGCTGCCCGGCCAGCCGGCCGCCAGACCGACTACGCCCCCCAGCAGGGGTGAGCCGAGCAGAAACTGCAGCAACTGGCGGCGCGAGGCAGCCGGATCAGGCTGAGCCATCATCAAGACTCTTTCCGAAGCTGCCAAAATCATCCTTCACGATACGCTCGCGCAGGGCGCGCACGTAGGTTTCCGGGCCGAGGGGGCACTGGGCATACAGTATGTGGCGCCACCCCTCGGGCTTGCGCCGGAACAAGGTCAGGCAACGATCAAAACCCGCGGTGGCCGGCAGATCCGGACCAACGGCGACTTTGATTTCATAGAAATGGTCGAAAATGGCCAGCGCAATGTCGTCGGCCAGGGGTTTGACGCGCAGATTGTCAAAATCCCAGCGAAAGGCCGCCAGGGTCTTGCGCCCGGGATTCCAGTACTCATCGATCTGAGGCCAGGAAAAGAAGGGTTGCTGCACCTCTTCGGGCACATACCAGGGCTGGGGATCATCGGCATCCCAGACATCCTTGAGGCGACCGAAATCCTGGCTGTTCCAGATCTCCCGGGTTTCGGCCAGAACCGCTTCGATTTCCCGGTAAAGCTGGTCCTTCACCGGTGGCGGCGCGGGTTTGCGCCGGCCCACGTGCCCGCCTGCCTGGGTCTGGTCCGTCGCCGCCAGCCCTCCCAGGGCCAGCAGCATCCCCATCGCCATACGGCGATCCAAGCCCTCGCTACCGTCCGATTCAGTGTCCATTTTGCGTAACCCTCTGCAGTCTGCGGCCCTGTGAGGCACAATAATTAGTCCACGGCGGCGGCGCCGTGGTACCGGAATTCAAGGAGCGACCAGCCAATGGCCACCCGCCGAGCGGACCTGTCATCAAATCGCGACCCCGAGCTGCAGGAGTGGCTCGAGTCGATGGAGTCTTTACTGAGCCTGGAAGGCCCGGATCGGGCCAAGGCGATCTTCAGGGCCGTGCGGGATTACCTGGCGGACGAAAACGTCATTCTCGATGACGCCACCCTGAACACACCCTATCGCAACTCCATCCCGGTGGCCGAGCAACCTGCCTACCCCGGCAATATCGAACTGGAACAGCGCATCGAAAATATCCTGCGCTGGAATGCCATGGCCATGGTGCTGCGCGGTTACGACAGCGGCACCGGCGTGGGCGGCCATATCGGCACCTACGCCTCGGCCGCCACCATGATGGAAATCGGCCTGAACCACTTCTTTCGGAACAAGGGGTCGGACTATGGCGGCGACCTGGTCAGCATGCAGGCCCATGCCGCGCCGGGCATCTACGCCCGTGCATTCCTGGAAGGTCGCTTAAGCCACGAACAACTGGAAAACTTCCGCCGCGAGCTGCAACCGGCCGGCGGCCTGTCTTCCTACCCGCATCCGCGAAACATGCCCGATTTCTGGCAGATGCCCTGCGCGTCCATGGGTCTGTCCACACCCAGTGCCATTTACCAGGCCCGCTTCATCAAGTACCTGGAGAACCGCGGCCTGAAGCCACCTAACGGCGGCAAGGTCTGGGCCTTTATTGGTGATGGTGAATCTGACGAGCCGGAGGTGCTGGGCACCATCAATATCGCGGCCCGCGAACGCCTGGACAACCTGATCATGGTGGTGAACTGCAATCTGCAGCGCCTGGACGGACCTGTGCGGGGCAACGGCAAGATCATCCAGGAACTGGAACGCAGCTTCCGCGGCGCCGGCTGGCAGGTCATCAAGGTGATCTGGAGCGGTGAATGGGATCCGCTGTTCGCCATTGATGATGAGGGCGTCCTGCAGGAGCGCATGAACCAGGCCGTGGACGGCGACTACCAGATGTATTCCGTCTCCAGCGGGCCGGAAGTGCGCAGCCACTGGGTGGGAGACAACCAGAAACTCACCGAGATCATGCAGATCCTGTCCGACGAAGAAATTCGCGCCATTCGCCGTGGCGGCCATGACCACCGCAAGGTTAATGCCGCCTTCGCCCGAGCGGCCGCTACCCAGGACCGGCCCACCGTGATCCTGATCAAGACCATCAAGGGCTTCGGCATGCAGGGCTATGAAGGCTCCAATGCCGTGCACCAGAAAAAGAACCTGAGCCCGGAGGAACGCGTCGATACGGCCAGGCGACTGGGCATCCCCCTGGACGATGCCGCTGCGGAGCGAGCCGATTTCTACAAACCGGCGCAGGACAGCGAAGAACTCAAGTACCTGCGGGCCCAACGGGAAAGCCTGGGCGGCCCCTGGCCGCAGCGCGTGGTGGACTGCCCGACGCTGGCAGCACCGGATCTGGACGTGTTTGCCGATCAGCTCAAAAGCTCTGGCGACCGCGAACTGTCTACCACCATGGCCTTTGTGCGCATGCTGGCCAAGCTCCTGGACCATCCGGAGCTGGGCAAATACATCGTGCCCATCGTGCCCGACGAGGCGCGCACCTTTGGCATGGAGGCCCTGTTCCGCAAGGCCGGTATCTATTCATCGGAAGGCCAGAAATATCGCCCCGTGGACAGCAAGACCCTGATGCCCTATCGCGAGGCGACGGACGGCCAGATCCTGCAGGAAGGTATTTGCGAAGCCGGGGCCATGGCCTCCTTCATGGCGGCCGGTACCGCCTATGCCGTGCATGGCGTGCCCACCATCCCCTTCTACATCTTCTATTCAATTTTCGGTTTCCAGCGTGTGGGCGACATGATCTGGAGCTGCGGCGACATGCTCTGCCGGGGCTTCCTGCTGGGTGGCACTTCAGGCCGAACGACCCTAAACGGCGAAGGTCTGCAGCACGAAGACGGTCACTCACAGGTACTGGCCAGCACCGTCCCGAATCTGCTCAGTTACGACCCGTCCTTTGCCTACGAACTGGCGGTGATCGTGCGCGAGGGTATTCGCCGCATGTACCAGGAACAGGAAAAGATTTTCTACTACGTGACGATTCACAATCAGAACAACGTGATGCCCGCCATGCCCGACGGAGTTGAAGAAGGCATCATCCGTGGGCTTTACCCCTTCGCTCGCAGCGAGCAAAAAGCCAGCAAAGGTCGCCGCGCCCATCTGTTCGGTAGCGGCGCCATCATGGCAGAAGTGCTCCGTGCCCAGGCTTTGCTGGCGGACGTCAAGGTCACGGCCGACGTCTGGAGTGTCACCAGCTATAACGAACTCAGTCGCGAAGCCTTGCGGGTGGAACGCAGCAACCGGCTGCAGGGTGAAGACAAACAGCCCTATGTGCAGCAAACCCTGGCGGATGAACAAGGCGTGTTCATTGCGGCCTCGGATTACATGAAGGCCCTGCCCATGAGCATCGCGCGCTGGATTCCCGGCTCCTACGTCGTGCTCGGCACGGATGGCTACGGCTTAAGCGAATCCCGGCCCGATCTGCGCAACTGGTTCGAGGTCAGTGCCGAGTACATTGCCTATGCGGCC
>CAKZWQ010000078.1 GCA_937921935.1 uncultured Gammaproteobacteria bacterium
CCGTTGGATCTATCAGACCGAGCTGCACCAGCACGTTGGCCTGATCCCAATGGATATGCTCATAGGTTACTTTCCCGTCTTCGATGCCGACAATGACGACGAACGCCGCCTCGACAAATTTACCTGTCGGTTTGACTCCCGGGAGTATGTGGTCCATCTGGATTGTATGCGTAAAGGAAATGATGAGTTCATCGATAAGCCTTTGCGGGCTGTAAGTGCGTGAAATCGTCTCAAATTTCACGTCGGGCGGAAAAAACTGGCCAATCAGTCGATTGGCATAAAAGCGCCTAACGCCTTCCTGCCCCTGACCGCCGATCATCGTTGGGACATTGACGATGTGCGGATTCGCTGACATCGTCGCCATTGTCTTGTCGAGATCGCCGGCTAATTCCGCATTCATATGCTCCCCGAAAATATCATCTACTAAGTCATTCAGGTTTTGGTCAGTCAATGCAGTCTCCTTTGGGCCAGAAGGCTCGTCACTGGCAACGGAATGAACGCTCACGCCAGCCAGGCCTGCTGCGGCTACGCTAGTTTTTATTAACGTTCTTCTATTAATATAGGTCATATTCGTTCTCCTTCTTACCAATCATAACTCGAAAAAACGCTGTTCGGGCGCATCTGGTGAACGTCCGCTATTGGCTGCGATTTCAACTGGTCGACGCAACACTTTGTCGGCAAGCCATCGCCTGGCAAAAATTTTTTTTAATTAAAGGAATAGCTAAAGATTCACCGGGACGCCGAGCGCTTGTCGATGGCAAGGCTGGCTACCTTGCCCAACTGACAGCCAGATCGCCTGTTGAGACAGGGGTTCCCGCGCCAACTAACTTCTCCAGGTATCCGCTCGCGTCTTGGCAGCAGTTGCTGCGCCAGCTCTTCAGCGGCACCGGTAAAAACCTCTGGGCCGAAAACCAGGCAGCTCGGTTTTAAGCGGGTGTTGCGTTCACCAGTTGAAATCGCAGCCGAAAGTGGACGTTCAAGCACTGCCAGGGCGGGCATCAGGCTTGGCCCGGGTTCAATGTCTGCTATCCACTCAAAGAGGTCCGCTCGTTTACCAGGCGAAGATTCTGAATCTGGCGAGGTGAATGCTAGGCATTGAGTCCCCGCAGGCGGCTATTTTATGGGCTTGATGCAGCGAGACTCAAAAGCTCTCTTCTATCGTCTTTAATGCCCAAGAAGGAACGTCACCTGACTCTTCTGGCGAATTGGACCACGGGCTCGGCTGCTTGCCGAGTGCCAGCCCCGCGTCGAAGGCTGTACGCATTTGCACCGGGTCAAAGGCCAGCGGATCATTACCAATATCTACCCCGTCAGGGATTTCCACCAGGTTGAACTTGTAACCGAGCAGCTGCGTTCCGAAGTATGTCCGCGTCACTGCTGTCTGCATCGACTGATCCATCATGACGCCGACCGTGGTCGCCGCGATGCTACCCAGGGCCCGACGCAGGGCCTCCGGCGGATTATTGAGCCGACCGTTGCTGAGCAGATAGACATTGCCCGGACCGTGAAGCGGCGGCCCCGGTCGGCTCGTGCCGCCCATGCCCACTACGACCACATTGGACCGCGCCGCGCCGTCGACGAAAAGGTGGCCATCGATTTCAACCGGAGGAAAGACAATCGGGAATGAGGCAGAGGCGAGTAACACGTCTCTGTAGAGCTCCAGCTCCCCGGCTTTCGCGATCAGGGACATGTTCCAAACCCAGGTCTGGGCGAAGTCGACATTGGTCGTACCAACGACCAGCAGCCGATTGTTTTCGTAGGCAGCAGCGACTCGCTCCAAGGTTTCCGGCGTGACGTACTTGGCGATTAGCTCGCGGAGCGGCGTGGTGTCTTTCAGCGCATCGGTTCCGGAAATGATGTTGAGGAAACCTCTGTTCCGATAGATGTCGTCACTCGAGATCTGGGTGTACATCTCCTCCAGCTTCGCATCGTCAGCAGGCGTACCAAGAAGCGCATGGGTGGAGAGGAGGGCGCCCGTGCTGACGCCACCGACAACGTCGAATTCAGGCCGGTTGCCGCTCTCACGCCAGCCGATCAGGAAGCCCGCACCAAAGGCGCCGTTCTGGCCACCGCCGGAGAGGGAGAGCATATTGAGCGCATGTCCATGCTTGCGTTCGAGGTAGCGGGTGAGATTGTCGCCAGGTATCGCAGTCGCTTCGGCATAGATCGACGAAGGCCGGGACGGATTGAAGGGGTCAAAGCCGTTGGGCAGCGTCGCGTATACAGGCTCTCTGTCTGACAGCACACGTTCCGGGGGTGAAGCGCACCCGGCGGCCAGCAACACCAACGACACGACCGGGATAAGGAACAGTTCTGTGTATTTCATATTTTTTACAAATTCTATCGTTGCAAAATTGTAGTAGCGACTTTCAAGACTAATTCTGTAAACGCCATCGAAATGTATTCTACCGGGAGCGAGCCCGCCGCTCATCTGATGGGCTGGTTCTGGCCGAAAGCGGACATTTGTCCTGTATCAAACGGCATCCGTCTTCAGAACCCCTGCACGAGCATGAAGGTGCCCACCGCCGCGTCCAGTCGATGCCTGCGCGCGGCCGTGTACTCGGGCGAGTCATACCAGCGATGAAAGTGCTCGGTGGAGTCGAACTCCAGGATCACCAGTCGCGGGTAGCTGCTTTCACCCTCGATAATCGTGGCCGCTTCATCGAGGGCCAGCAGTTTTACCCCATGCGCGTCCAGCGTCGGGCCGGCGGCAGCGAGGTAATGCTGGAACTGGTCCGGGTTCGTGACCCGGCTCTGGGCAATGGCGTAGACAGCCATGGGCTTGCGTCCTTGTTTAAGACCGGGCGTCGCCGGTGATGTATTCCATGCCCGGATTAGCCCGCGGGTAGGCGCGCAGGTAATCGAAGTAACGGGCGAGTTCCCGGTCGACTTCCAGCAGGGCACCCTGCACGAAGCGGATGTTCTGGTAGACGCTCTGGTCTTCCGACATCACCTGCATGTTCATGGCTTTCAGGCCATCGAGCACCTGTTGGTAGGCCTCGGGCGTCTGCTCGGGTACGTCGGCTTTCTTCACCGCGTTGATACCATAGGCCTCGCAGGAGTTCGGCCCGAGCGCAACCAGGCTCGCAGTGCCACCGGTCCACATATTGTTGATGATGGTTTCCAGTTGCACGATGTTGGTGCCGTAGACGTTCGCATGCAGTTCCTTGAACACGCCGGAGGCATCGAAGTAGAGGTCTTCATCAACGGAGTAATGACCCGAGTAGTCTGTGAACTTCATTTCCGGTATCTCAAACTGGGGTGCAAACTCCGGGCCGTGCAGAAACTGCGTGTGGTTCAGGTCCGGGGTCTGGGAAATGATGACCCAGGGATCGACGGCGAAGTGCATGGGTGTCTTGAAGGCATGGAAAGCAATTTCATTGTCGGGCAGAGAGAAGCGCGGCACCTCGAACAAGGGCTCGTCGCCGTTGAAGGCGAAGACGACGCCATATTGTTCCACCGTGGGATAGCGATAGAGTCTGGCGGCTGCGGGTGGCTTCTCGCCATTGCCGATCTTGACCGCCCGACCGCGACCATCGTAGTGAAAGTGGTGATAGGGGCAGCGCACCAGCCCGTCTACCTTCACGGCACACTGAAGATCCACACCCAGGTGCGCGCAGAAGGCGCTGGTCACGCTGGCTTCGCCGTTCGCGTCACGAAAGGCGATGATGCGGCCGCCGAGAAACTCCCGGCCAATAATGGCTTCGTCCGTCAGTTCCGTAGAAAGGCAGACCGGATACCAGGTCTGGGAGTAAAGGCCGCCGTCGCCCTCAGCGGGCAGGGAGCGGGCAGGGCGTTTATGGGTGCCCGTAACAGCGTTCATGGCGATTCCTTTATTTTTCTTGTCGAATAGTGGCGTCAGTATTCAACAGCGAGTCGGCCAGGGCAAACCACCTAGTGATAACGGATGCCGGTGACTAGATAACGGTGCCGTTGTTCCTGGATGACCATTTCTATTTCGTCATCCAGGCGTTTTTTCATCAGGGCCCGCGCCAGGGGAGAGTCCATGCTGATGGTTTGCTGGCCCGGGTCAGCTTCGTCAGCGCCGACGATGCGGTATTCACGTTCGCTGCCGTCTTCCTCTTCCAGCGTTACCCAGGCCCCAAAGAATATCTGGTCCGGGTTACGTTCCCCCTGAACGACGGTCAGATCCGGCAGGCGTTTCTGCAGATAGCGAATGCGCCGGTCGATACCGGCCAATTCCTTCTTGCGGTAGATGTATTCCGCATTCTCGGAGCGATCCCCTTCCGCGGCTGCTGCGGCCAGCGCTTTGACGACCTCACGGCGCTTTACCCAAAGGCCCTTGAGTTCGGCTTGCAGGGTTTCGTAGCCTGCCGCTGTGATATACGGCGAAGCCTTGGGTTGGGGTGGTCGCCAGCGGCCCATGCCTGGTCTACCTTGCGGGTTGCAGCCGGCCCCACTCAATGGCGGGGCAGCGATCCATGATGACGGTCAGGCCGGCGGCAGTGGCCTTGGCCGCGGCCGCTTCATTGATCACACCCAGTTGCAGCCACACGATGCGGGCACCGATCTGGATGGCGTCGTCCACGATGGCTTCTACGCGCTGGGCGTTGATGAAACAGTCCACCATGTCCACCGGCGTCGGCATGTCCTGCAGTCGGGCATAGGCCGGTTCGCCCAGCACCTGGCGCCCGGCAAGCCGCGGGTTGACGGGGATGCAGCGAATGCCCTGGCGTTGCAGGAACTCGGTGACGCCGTAAACCGGCCGGTTGGACTTGTCGGAGGCGCCGGCCATGGCCACTGTCTGGATGCTGGCCAGAATGTCCCGGATCTGGTCATCGCTGGGGTTTTGGTGCATGGCTCACGGTTTCAGGGCAGGAGCGCCTATACTGATGGCCTTAACGGCCGTTCGCAAAAAGAGCCCTTCATGCCCATTTACGATTACCAGTGCCAGGACTGCGGGCACGTCTTTGATGCCCTGCAAAAAATGGCCGACGCGCCCCTGACGGATTGCCCGGCTTGCGGGGCCGCCGCTTTGCAGAAGTTACTGTCCGCGCCGTCCTTCCAGCTCAAGGGCAAGGGCTGGCGCAAGCCCAAAGCGGAACTGAAGAAGACGGTTCGGCGTGGCCACATGTTCGATCAGGCCGTGCCCCATGCGGAGCACACGCGCGCGTCCTCGGATGGCGGTGATCATGACTCCGGCCCCGGCGCAGGGAAATCCCCGGGTGGCGCTGCGGCGGCGGCATCCCTGGAGAAAAAGATCGCTGAGCACAGTAAAGATCACGGTCACTCCCATGGGCATGCCCACGGCCATTCCCATGGTCCGGGACATTCTCACGAGCACTGATTCCGCCTGCCAGCGAGCTGTCTTTGGCACGCTCGTTATAGCTGCCGGGTTTCTGCTGGGTAGTAGTCTGACCGGCTGTGCGCCAGCTCCGAGCGGCAAGGCGGGCAGTGCCGCTGATCCGCAACCCGGTTTTCTTTACGGTCGCGTCACCCGGGTCAAGGACGGCGACAGTCTGATGATGGTGACGCCTGACGGCGCCCCGGTAGAAATCAGGCTGTCGGAGATCGACACACCGGAGAAGGATCGACCCTACGCCAACCAGGCCCGCCAGGCGCTGACGCAACTGGTCCAGGGTAAGAATATTGCCGTGCGGCGTTTTGATGTGGATAAGTATGATCGCGTCGTGGGTCGCGTCTTCCTGGGCGACCAGGATGTGAATGCCGAGTTGCTGCGCCTGGGGCTGGCTGCTGTGTATTGCCGTTTCACCGACGACCGGGTGCTCTACCGTCTTGAGCAAGAAGCCCGCGAGGCAGGGCGGGGCATCTGGAGTGGCCGTGAACTGCCACGAGGTGCCTGTGTAGAGTCTCGGCCGAAGGCGACGTCAGCAAAAACTGATTCCGCTTGTGGCGGCAAGCAGTACTGCCGACAAATGGCATCGTGCGAGGAAGCCCTGTTCTATCTGCGCGAATGTGGTTTACAAGACATGGACGGCGACGGTGATGGCCTGCCGTGCGAACGTAGCCTGTGTGCAGGGCGGCAGGGCAGCAACTAATAACAACAGGAGATTAATCTGTGGAAATCGACCTGGTTCTTGATTCACACATGACGCCATCCCAGCTGACGGAGCTGGGCTTGCTGGCGGAGGCTAACGGGATTCGCGCTGTGTGGTGCGCCAGCTATCTGGATGGCCGCGACCCCTTCTCCAACCTGGCCAAGCTGGCCGAGGCAAGCAGCCGATTGCGCATCGGCCCCATCGCTCTGAGCCCCTATGAGCTGCATCCTTTTCGGATCGCCATGAACCTGCTGACCCTGAACGAGATTTGCCCGGGTCGGGCCCAGGCCATCATCGGTGGTGGCGGCGAAGTCACCATGGCGCTGGAAATTGACCGGTCCAGGCGCGTACGCGCGGTGCGTGAGGCTATCGATATCGTGATGGGCTGCATTCATGAGCGACCTTTCAGCTACAAAGGTGAACTCTATGAGATCAACGGCTACGCTCCCCAATGGGTGACGGCGCCGCCGCCCACGGTCTATGCAGCGGCCAATCGCCCGCAGATGCTGAAGATGTCGGCGCGCGCATCGGATGGCATCATGATGAGCGATCTGTCGCCCAAACTGTCCACGGCTGCCATTGGAGCTGTGCTCGGCCATCTGAAGGATTTCGGCCGTGACTCAAGCCAGTTTCGCTTTAATAACTTTATGGCCTGGTACGTCTACGACGATCTGGCCGAAGCGCGCCACGAGGCCAAGCGCTGGATCGGCTTCCGGGCCCTGTTCCGCGAATACATGATGAGCGAGTTCATGAGCCCGGAAGATTTCCAGTTGATTCTGGACCACGTGCCGCAGATCTATGCCATGGCTGCCAAGGATGCGGATTCCGTAGAGGGCCTGCCCGACCGAATTCTGGATGACTGTGTCGATCATCTGACCCTGACGGCCAGCAGCGACGATATGGATCATGTGATCGAGCACCTGCTGGAGCTGAAGGCAGCCGGCTGCAATGAAATTTCCCTGGAGCTGAAAAAGCACCAGGCCCATGGCATCAAGTTGATCGGCGAGCGGGTGATTCCCGCCCTGCGTTAACTGGGCGTCAACCAGGCAAGGAATCGACCACTGTGCGGACGAGCTAGGGATAATCCCCCATCGATCTGGTGCAGATAATCCCTTTAGGCTGGCCGTTCGAACCTACAATACGCTCATACAAACCATTTCATGGCAATTCACCGCTAAGAGGATCTGCGGTCATGTACATTAATTTCTGGTATCCCGTCGCTCGTGCAGAGGACATCGTTAACGACAAGCCTCTGCGAGTTGAAATCCTTGGCCTGCCTTTCATCGCCTTTCGCGATGACGAAGGTGCTGCCCATGTTTTGTCCGACACCTGCGTGCACCGGGGCGGTTCCCTCTCCCAGGGTTGGGTGAAAGGTGGCCGCGCTATTTGCCCTTACCATGGGTGGGAGTTCGGCGGTGATGGCAAGTGCGCCAAGATTCCCTCATTGAAAGGCATCAAGCCGCCGGCGCGTGCCAAGGTCGATAGCTACCCTGTCGAGGAAAAATACGGCCTGGTTTTCGCCTTTCTCGGCGACCTGCCCGAATCCGAGCGGCCCCCGATCTACGAGATCGAGGAATACGATACCGGCGAGTGGAAAGCACAGCTGTATGTGATTGAGCTGAATGCCTACTACGAACGTTCCATCGAGAATGGCATGGACCCGATTCACAACGAGTTTGTGCATCCCATGCAGGGCGCGCCGATGATGTCGCCGGAAAAACAGCGCACGCCCGTGCCAACCTCGGATATTCCCTGGGGGGCAAAGTTCTACGAACCCTTCGGCGACAAGCTGGAATATGACACCGATCTGAATGATCAGAAGACCGGTGATCGGGTCGGTGCGGCGGGTTCCTGGTTCCAGGGTCCCAACCAGCTGGTGACCTGGATTGACCTGACGGCAACCAACTCTTTCCACCAGTACATGTTTGAACAGCCCGTCCATGATGGCCTGACCCGGATCTTCTTTATCAACATGCGTAACTGGTTGATGGAAGACAAGCACGACGCGCGCATCGAGGAAGTGACCATGCAGGTCGTGCATGAAGATGTTGCCGTGCTGGAAGGACTGAATCCCGTGCGCACGCCCAGTACCAACACCAAGGAACTCCTGGTGCCTGGTGATGCGGCCGTGGTCCGGTATCGCGACTTCCTCAAGGAGTGGGATTCCAAGGGCTGGCGCATCGACTTCAAGAAACTGAAAGAAAACGATGGCGATATCGCCTATGCCATTCCGTCACCGGGTCGTCGCGAAGGCGGCAACTGGGTGCTGGATACGGTACCGCTGATTTCCCCGGCCGAGGCGCCCGCGCGCGGTGCACCGGAAGAAATTGCCGAACTGAAAAGCGCCTGAGCCCATTGCGGCTTGGCAAGGCCGGTCCTTTTGGGCCGGCCTTTTTTTATGGCCGAATAGCCGAGAAGAATTCCAGTGTTTTTTTATTGGCTGCGTCAATTTGTGCGGCCCAGCCAAGCTGCCCTGGCTTGTCGAAGAACTGATGGCCGTACATGGCGAAGTCCTGATGATTAGCGCCTGGGAGCGTGATGTAGTCCACCGCGTCCGGTAGCAAGGCCTTGCCGCGTTCGAAACGCGCCTGGGGCAGCAGGCCATCCTGGTCGCCCCACAGAAACAATATGGGCGTAGTCAGCGTTGCATAGTTTGCCGGTATGGCGGCTGCCCACAAGGCTGAAGCGCGCACGGGAAGGTCGGGATTTCCTTCAATAACGGCCAGGCTGGCCAGGCCCCCCATGGAATGGCCAATGGTGAACCAGTCAACCAGACTTAGTCGTCGCATGCTGTCGGCGGCGCGGTCGATGGCCATGATCGACAGGCGTCCCAGGCCGCCGTAGGGCAGCAGCACGGTGTAACCGCGAGCAGCGAAAAATGCGGCAGTCCGCGCGTAGCTCTGTGGTTTGATCAGGGCGCCGTGCATGATCAGCAGGCCCCGGCCGTTGCCTTGCTGCGGGACAAATAACAGTCCGCCATCCGCCTGCAGAGAAGCGGTGTAATTCTTGCCCTGCAGGTAGTCCTGCGTCTCGGCCAGAGGATGTCCGTCAACCATATAGAACGTGGCCAGTGCCGCCGCGAGGATGACGGCCAGCACACCAATGATTCGCAGCCCAATGCGCCCCATGGATAGGTCCTCCGGTTCCCGAAAACAGACAGCCTGGTATGCGCTAGCATCAGCCTACAGGCAATAGAGAACAAGACCATGCGTGTTATGCAACTGCCCGCCTTTGGCCTGGACCAATTGCAGATGGTCAGTCTGCCCACGCCGGAGCCTGGGCCCGGTGAGGTGCTGGTTCGCTTTCAGGCAGCGGCTATCAACTATCGCGACTACCAGATCGTGACCGGTGAATTTGCACCCGCAGCCGACTTGCCCATCGTGCCCTGCTCGGACGGTGCCGGCCTCGTGGCTGCTGTGGGGGACGGCGTGACGGAGCTGGCCGTCGGCGACCTGGTCTGTCCGCTGTTCTTTCCCCACTGGCAGTCGGGTGAGGCCGTTGGCAACGAACGGTCCGTGTCTTCCGGACTGGAGGCGCCGGGCACCCTGCGCGAGTTTGGTATTTATCGGCCTGCAGAACTGGCCAGGGCCGCCGGAAATCTCACGGCTGCCGAGGCAGCCTGTTTCCCCTGCGCCGGTCTCACGGCGTGGAACTGCGTGCACACCCTGGCCGGGATCGGGCCGGGCGACTGGGTGCTGGCCCAGGGAACGGGAGGCGTGGCCCTGTTTGCTCTGCAATTCGCCAAGGCCCTGGGTGCCCGGGTGATCATTAGCTCCAGCAGCGATGTAAAGCTGGAGCGGGCGCTGGCCCTGGGCGCGGATCATGGCATTAACTATGTTGCCGAACCCGAATGGGGTATCCGGGCTCGTGAACTCACGGGTGGGCAAGGCGTTAATTGCGTGGTGGAAATCGGCGGGGAAGGGACCTTGCCCCAGTCCGTGGCAGCCCTGCATCGCGGCGGGCATATTGGCATCGTCGGTTACCTGGCCGGCATTGGTCTGGGCCTGACGGTCTTCGACCTGATCGAACGTAATGCCAGTTTGCATGGCGTGAGCGTGGGCAATCGGGAGAACTTCGTCGCTATGATGGCCTGCGTTGAAGAGCAACGTGTGCAGCCGGCAATCAGCGCGGAATACGCGTTCGCGGATGCCCCCGCTGCCTTGGCGGATATCTCCGCTGGTCAGCACTTCGGTAAGTTGGTCGTTAACATTGCAGAGGACTGACACCATGTTCGTCAGGCAAATCCTCTGGCTGCTGGCCGTACTGCCAGTGCTTGCAGTTGCGGGTGCCCACAGCAACGCGCCGCCGCCGGCGGAGCCGCTGACACCAGTTCCGGGTGCCATTAGTGAGCAGGCCCAGACCTATTACCGGAGCTGGCGGCCGCGGCCTGCCGGCAAGCCCATTGACTGGCGGGATCCGCAGCAGGCGGCATTCATGCGCAAGATGCTCGGGCGCATGTTCGAGCGCAGCCTGGCTGCCACAGGCCTGGAATACCGTCTGGAACGGGCTGATACGGATCGGGTGGAGGCCTACTGGGTGCGCGTTCCCGATAGGGTAGTGCATTCGGGGCGCAGTCTGATTTACCTGCATGGTGGCGGCTATGTCCTGGGTTCTGCGCAAACCAACCTGGTCACGCCCATTCGTGTGAGCCGCGCAGCCGGTATGCCTGTGCTGTCTGTGGAATACCGTCTCGCGCCTGAACATCCCTTTCCCGCCGGCGTAGAAGATGCGCTGGCGGCCTATACGTGGTTGCTGGACAAAGGCAACGAGCCGCAGTCCATTGGCGTGTTCGGTGATTCCGCCGGTGGAGGCCTGACCATAGCGCTGGCCCTGAAGATTCGCGAAGCGGGCTTGCCGCAGCCGGGTGCCCTGGTGGTGCTGTCGCCCTCAGTGGATGCCACTGCCTCGGGTGATACCCAGGCCACCTTGCAGGAATTCGATATCGTGCTGGGCCCGCCCGATCCCGATCGCAGCCTGATGTATGCCGGCACAACGCCGCTGACTCATCCCATGATTTCGCCGGTTTATGCAGACCTGACGGGTCTGCCGCCGCTGCTGATTCAGGTGGGGACACGGGAGCGCCTGTTAAGTGACTCGGCCCGCCTGGCTCGCAATGCTCGGCGCGACGGGGTTGATGTGACCCTCGATGTCTGGGATGGCATGTGGCATGTCTGGCAGGATCATCCGACGATTCCCGAGGCGACCCAGGCAACGGCGGAAATCGGCGCCTTTTTTGCTGACCGGCTGCGACCGCGAATGCTGGAGCGGGCTGTCCGACGTGAATGAAGCCCGCCAGCCTTCGCCATATCTCCGGCAGGCCCCGTGATCCGAACGCGCCCTTGCGGCCTGGCATGAAGATGCCCCATCAGGGCGCGGCAACCCGGGTCTACGTAGTTTCCAGGCCTGACCTGCAGGGCGTCAGAGGCGATTACTTCGAGGCTGGCAATCGGCTGACGCCGGGTGGTCCCCATAGGGGGCATGTGGCTCTGGCTAATCGTCTGTGGACCGTATCGGCGGACATGACGGCGGATTATCTGGGCTCAGAGGGCCTTCGACGGGCCATCTGTTTGCATCCAAGCCCCGGATAGTGACGAAAATCCTAGCTGTGGACCCTGTCCATGGCCTCATAATGTCAGTCTAACTATGTCCTCTACTACAGCCGGAAACGTCGAAACGCCCATACCCTTCAAGTTCTGGTGGGGTTTGCTGGGCTGTGCAGGCCTGTTCGGACTGATCCTGCTGTTTGGTCCCTATAGCCAGGGCGTGCTCCTCGAGCCGGATCGCGGCGATTTCTGGTACTACTGGCAGCGGGCTGACGCGACCGTCTGGACACGAATTTCCGCCTGGCTGCCTTATGTCATCCACCAGGTTTCAATCTGGTACCTGATCGCCCAGGCGCGCCATGTGCGGCCCCGCTACATCTTCGGTCTGCACTGGTTCAATGTGCTGGCCCTGGCAGTGAACGGCGGTTTTATTGTCGTGCATATTCTCCAGACCAAGTTTTTCTATGACGGGCTGGCCCAGGATACCCATGAAGCGACATCCATGATGTCTGTGATCCTGATGCTGCTGCTGATCCTGCTAATGGAGAACAGGCGGCGTGGTCTGTTCTTTGGCTGGGGCCCGAGTTTTCTGAACAATGCCGGCGATACGGTGCGGCGTTACCACGGTTATTACTTTTCCTGGGCGATTATCTATACCTTCTGGTATCACCCGGTGGAGCTGACCTCGGGTCACCTGGCCGGCTTCGCCTATATGTTTCTTCTGATGTTGCAGGGCAGCCTGTTCTTCACCCGCTTTCACACTAACCGGGTTTGGACCATGTTCCTGGAAGTGCTCTTTGTCGCGCACGGTGCCACCGTGGCCTACTTCGTGATGGAAAATCAGAAGGGTGAAATGGGCCCCTGGTCCATGTTCCTGTTCGGCGGGATCGCGATTTTCCTGATTACGCAGATTCACGGCCTCGGCCTGAGCACCCGGGCCAAGCTGGCTGTTGCCGCCCCGTTGCTAGCCATCATGGGGGGCTTCTACGCCTTTTATCCGGAGCACCTGATCGGGGTCACGCGGTTGCCCATGATCCAGTACACGGGTGTGCTGGTGATGTTTGTGATTGTCTGGTTGCTGCAGCGGTTTGCCCACCTGCTGGTGAAGCGACCCGAGGGGCCTGACCCGACCGGTGAGACTGCGCGCTAGAATCAGCGCGTGAGTGAATCCAAGACCAACGGCGGTCTGCCTGCCGGCCGTCCCCTCAAGATCCTGGCCTTTGTCGGTTCGCCTCGTAACGAGGAGAGCTGGACATGGAAAATCATGGTCCGCATCGAAGAACAGATGCAGGCCATCCAGCCCACTGAGGTCGAGTATATTTTCCTGAAGAAGGTCAGTGTGCCTTACTGCGACGGCTGTCTGACCTGCGTAAGCATCGGTGAGTCCAGTTGTCCGGAGTTCGCCACTATAGGTCCCATCGCAGCCAAGATGGACGCCGCTGACGGCCTGATCCTCGGCGCACCCGTCCACACCTTTGCGGTCACGGGGCTGATGAAGAACTTTGTCGAGTACTTCATGTATAAACGCAACCGGCCAAGTTTCTTCGGCAAAAAAGCTGTGGTTACCGCCACGGCATCCGGCGGTGGTCATACCCAGGTGCTGGACTTTCTGGAAGGTACCGCGACTGCCTGGGGTTGTGATGTGGTCACGCGCCTGGGGATATCCAGTGCCCAGATGCGCAAGCCGGCCTACGTAGAGAAGGTCGATGCCTGTGTTCGCGAGGTCGCGGAGAGTTTCATCAACGAGATCAACAAGGGTGAGCTCGGATCGCCCAAATTTGGCGCCCTGATGAATTTCCGTGCCATGCAGAACATGACCCGTAACCAGAAAGACTCAGTGAATTACAAATTCTGGAAAGAGCGCAACTGGCTGGATAAAGAGTTTTATACGGACGTGCCCATTAACCCGTGGGCGCGCATGATGGCCGGTTACATCGCCAGAAAAATGCGCCGCGGGATTCGCAAGGGCAACGCCAAACCCTACCGTTGAGGTATTTTTCTTGATGATTGCTGTGACTGCTGCCTCAGGCCGACTTGGCCACGCTATTTTGCGGGAGCTGCTGGTAGACCCGGGTCCGGCCGAGCTTATGGCCGTGGCGCGTATGCCTGAGAAAGTTGACGTCCAGGGCATCGAAGTGCGGGCGGGTGACTATGCCGACCCGGCGCAGATGGCGCAGGCCCTCAGGGGTGCCGATACCGTTGTCATGATCTCGGCACCGGTGGTGTCCGGGACCGACCGGGTCAGTCTGCACCGCAATGTGATTGCGGCGGCGAAACAGGTTGGCGTGCGCAGGCTTATTTTCACCAGCGTCATTGGCAGTGAGGCGGAGCAGGGCACCCTGTTTGCACCCACTCAGCAAATCAATCGACAGGCGGAGGCGGACCTCGCCGCTTCGGGTCTGGACTGGGTGGTGGCGCGTAACGCCCTGTATGTGGATCTGGACCTGCTGCACATTCGCAAGGCGCAGGAAACCGGTGTCTATCGGAATAATGGCGGCGAAGGCCGCTGCGGCTATTTAAGTATCGACGAACTGGCTTATGCCATTGCCCGGCTGGCTGCCGGTGAAGCGCCCGGTGGTCGCGTTTATAACCTGGTGGGTGAAAACCTGACTCAGGCTGAACTGGTTGCCCTGGCTTGCGAGGTCTTTGGCCTGGATGTGCGTTACCAGGCCTGGAGTGCCGCCGAGAACATCGCGCGTTTCATGCAGGATCCTCGCATTGCAGCCCGCGGTGAAGAGGTGGCGAAGATGCTCACGGGTTGCTTCGAGTGCATTGCCCGGGGTGCATTTGATGTGGAGTCAGACTATCTGGCCGCCGCCGGGCGTCCGGCGCGCAGCGTGCGGGCCCAGATGGAGGCCATCAGGGACCAGTCGGCTTGAGGCTCAGCTGCGCTCTTCGACGGAGGGCCCGAGCATTTCCCGGCTGACCCGTTCGCTACTGGACACCGGACAGCCATCAGGCCGCGTCAGAATGTAGGTGCCCACACAGGTCAGCACCAGGCCGACACCCAGGGGCAGCAGCCACCCGCTGGTGGCGACAATCACAATGGCCCAGGCAACCACCAGGCCGCCCACGGCCACGCGCTTGGTGGGCGGAGAAATGGCCCCATGCTGCTGCCAGTCGCGCAGCGGTGCGCCGAATTTTGGGTGATTGAGCAGCCAGCTGGCGAGCCGGGGGGAGCCCCGGGTAAAGCAGGCCAGGGCCAGGATCAGGAAGCAGGTGGTGGGCATGACGGGCAGAAACGCCCCAACCACACCCAGGCCCACGAAAAACCAGCCCGCGCCGACCCAGGCCCATCGGGCCGAGCGGCTCGCGGCCGTCTGAACTATCGGTCTTTCGTGCATATTATGGGTTTCGCTGGATGCTGGCCGGTCGATGCGACGGCCCCGTCCATGGAAAAAGAAGATTATCAGGATTCAGGAGTGGATTGTGGTCACTACGCCCCATTGTTACCGCTGCGGTGCAACACTGGCCGAGCTTGGCCTGCCCCTGGGCCGTCTGGACGAATGCCCGGCCTGCGAGGTACAGGTACATGTTTGCCGGATGTGCACCCGTTATGACCCCCTGGTTTTGAAGCAATGCCGGGAGGAGGATGCCGAGGAAGTCCGCGACAAGGCCCGGGCCAATTTCTGTGATTATTTCAAACCGAGCGCCGCGGCTCACGACCCCAGTTTCGTGGCGGCAGATAACCAGGCCCGCGGTCAGTTGGCCGACCTGTTCGGGGAGGCTGATGCCGAGGGTGTTGCTTCAGACGATTCCGACGACGCGGCCCGCGCGGCGGACGATCTGTTCAAATAAGTGCCGCCCGGAGGGCCTGCATCATCCGGTGCCGGGGAAGGCACCGGGTCTTTGGACTACTGAACTGCGGGAACAATGTGCTCGCCGATGAGCTTCAGGGCTTCCATCGGCTCGTCGTGCACGCGCAGGCTGAGTTCTGTCAGGCCGGCCTTGGCGAAATTCTGATAACGCTCGATTTCCTGGTCCAGGGCATCCAGTCCCCCGGCCGATGAAAGGCCGGCAATCAAACGGCTGACCAGATCCGCGGGTACGCCTTCGATCTCACCGCTGCGGGTCCAGAAGGCTTTACGGAAATTTTCCCAGTTATCCATGATGAGCTGGACTTCATCATCGTCGTGACAGAATTTGCGCAGGATGTGTTCTTCCTTGCCGATGACCGCGCCTCGCCAGATCAGCTCGCGACGGGCTTCCCACAGGGAAACGTCGCGATCGGTTTTCACGTGCCAGGCCCAGAAGTTGCCGAGGCGAAAGTCAGTCGGTTTGTCGCCGCGTCGCTCGAAACCCACTGCAAGGTTGTCCAGGGCCTCGGGCATCATGTCGACGGTAAAGTCGCTCACCTGGATGCCATCGGCGTATTGCCCGCCCATGCGGATCATCTGGGGCCCGCTGGAGCAGCTGTAGATGAGCGGAGCATCGGCTTTGGCCCAAGCCATCTGAAACGGGCGGTTGATGTCGAATATTTCCCCCGGATAGCCCATGCTGAGCTTGCCGCTGCTGGCCAGGTGCAGCACCTGAAGGCACTCGCGCACACCGCGGACCCGGCGATCCGGGTAGCGGGTTTTTTTCACCGGATGCCGGCCCGGCCAGGGCTCTCCCTGGGCACTGGCTTTCCAGCCGATGGCGCCCAGAATGCCGCCACCGCCGCCGGGCGCGATCATCGCTCGCCCGTTGGCAACTTCGTTGAGGCTGAGCAAGGCGTTGGCCATTTTCAACGGGTGCATTTCCCACGGGCTGATGGCCAGGGGGCCCAGCAGAATTTTTGAGGTGGCCATGGCAGCTGGTACCAGGGATATGAAGCAGTCCCAGTACTGATGGTAATTGGAACTCCAGAGGGCACGAATGCCCATGCGTTCGGCTTCCACCGCCAGTTCCGCGATGGCCTGGGGGCTCATCTCCGGATCCAGAATAATGTCGACGTCCATGGCCTGCGTCCCGGGCAAAGATGCGCATTATGCGCAGGCGGCGTGACGAGTGCCTGAGGCGAGTGGCCGCAGTCCAAGCATTGGCCATGGCAGGATGCGCATTCCCGGCTTCAGCCGGCACGATCAGCTAGGTGACACGAACCAGATCCTCGGGTCTGAACAGCCCGGTTTTCTGCGCGCCATCTTGCGCCGTAACAATGACCCGGTTGCGACCCTTCTGTTTGGCCGAGTACGGGGCTTCGTCAGCCATCTGGAGCAGACCGTCGGGGCTGCGCTTGGTCTCAAGGGGCGAGACCTGGGCCAGGCCCGCACTGACGGTGACCACGGACGCCACCTGGGAAGCGTCATGCCGAATTTCGAGGTCCTCAATATCGCGACGCAGGTTCTGCAAACGCCCCCGCGCGTGGGCGACGGCACAGTTAGGTAACAACAACACGAACTCTTCACCGCCAAGGACAAACTTCGCTGACTGGCGGGCAACCGTTCTCGTTCAGACCCGGTTTTGACAAAAAGTTCCCATGGGCGCGCAATTTTGTGAAGCTCGTTACACGCTTAGCGTGCAGCGAGCGAGCGGGCGCCGGCGCCTGTCCGCAGGGGAGGCGAGGGCCGGCGGCCGGTAGCCGCCCGGCGTGCCCTGGCCGATACTGGGCCCATGCATTTGCCTGCCCATGAGTTCGTCAAACCCGCCACCCTGGCCGAGGGGCTTTCCCTGCTTCAGTCGGCGGCCGGGGAAATCAAGCCTGTCGCCGGTGGAACGGATGTGATCTACAACATGCGCGGGCGGCTGTTTCAGCCCGATGTGCTGCTCAGCGTGCGGGAGCTGCCGGAACTGCAAGGCGTGAGGTCGGCGGCCGGTGGCCGTATGCGCCTGGGGGCCGGCAGTCGGCTCACGGATCTTGAGCGCAGCCCCGAGCTGGCTGCCTACCCGATGCTGGTGCGCGCCCTGCGCAGCGTGGCTTCCCGCCACGTGCGCAATATGGCTACCCTGGGGGGCAATCTGTGCCTGGATACCCGCTGCTGGTATACCAACCAGACCGCCGAGTGGCGTCAGGCCAAGGGCCCATGCCTGAAGAATGGGGTCAACGTTTGCCATGCGATCCAGTCTTCTGAAGTTTGCGTGGCCCTCAACGCTTCTGATATTGCGCCGGCCCTGATCGCGCATGGAGCCCGGGTCACACTGGCCTGCGCCGACGGCGAGCGCGAGCTGCTCCTGGCTGATTTTTATACCGACGATGGCGTAGCGCACACGCTAAGGCGTGCGGACGAACTCATGGTGGCCGTGACCTTGCCGCCACCGCCGGCTGATGCTGTGTTTGTCAAAGAAACAGCACGCAAGGGCAACGATTTTTCCTACGGTGTGATTGCTGCGGCCGGTGAAGTGGCAGGCGAGCTTGTCACCGGCTTAACACTGGTCATGGGCTCTCTGACCACGCGGCCCGTGAGTCTGGTCGAGCCTGTGCGTTTGATTGCCACCCAGGGGCTGACCGACACGGCCATCGCTGCGGCTGCCGCCGCGACGCGGGAAGAGCTCGGTGCACTGACAAACCTGTACACGCCGGCGGCTTACAAAAGCACCCTGGCCCGGGCGCTCGTCACCGAGGCCTTGCAGAGATTGAGAGGAGCAGCTGCATGAACACGGTAGCTAAACGGCAGGTCATGAGCCTGACCGTCAACGGCGACACCTATGAGGTTCTGGTATCACCCCGGCAGACCCTGCTGGACGTGATTCGCGGACCCATTGGATTGCGCGGCACCAAGGAAGGCTGCGCCACAGGCACCTGCGGCGTTTGCACCATCAACAACGAGCAGGGTGAAGCTTTGCTGTCCTGCCTGACGCCGGCCCTGGAGTGGGACGGCAAATCCGTGACGACTGTGGAAGGTCTGGAAGCTGATGGTGAGCTGGCCCCCATCCAGCAGGCCTTCGTGGAGTTCGGCGCCGTCCAGTGCGGCTTCTGCACGCCCGGCGTCATCATGTCAGCCCAGGGCCTGCTCAATAGCTTTCATAAGCCGTCGGAGGACGACATCAATGACGGCATGGCGGGTGTGCTGTGTCGCTGCACCGGACACATCAAGGTCAAGGACGCCATTCGTGACGTGGTGAAAAAACGCGCATGAGTGATTATTTGCAGCGGGACCATGTGGTGCGTACCGGTGTGCTGCGCTACACCTCAAACAAGGCTGATCGGTTGGGAGAAGAACGGGGCCGGGAACGCTGGACCCTGGTCCGCCATGCCGACGGACGCCGTTCCCTGGTAGCCCACGCCGAGATCGATGATCAGCCCAGCGTGCTGCGTTTCGTGCAGCTGAATCTGTTGCCGGACTGGACGCCTTCGGACGCTGCCGTGCGGATTACCGTCGGTGACGAGTTTCGCGGCTCGGGCTGGTTTCGCTTTGCTAAGGACGTTGCCGAGTGCGAGACCTGGACGGCGACAGAGGGTCGAGTGTCACAGCGGATGCATACGCCCGGTGGGGTGGGTTTCTTTGGCGGCCATGCGATTCAGAATGACGGCTGGGCAACCCAGCTGGTCGATCGCTCCCGGCCTGGTGAGTTGCAGGCCGTGTCCGTGCTGCTGTCCTCGCCGGATCATCGGGGCGCCACGGGCCCGCTACTGGCGCGCGTAGAAGCGAACATGGTCTTCGATGGTGAAGAAGAAATAGAGATTGCGGCGGGCACCTTTTCCGCCTGGCACTTTCGCTTTGTGACCGTGACAGGCATGGACGGTGAGCACCCCGATTACGATGTCTGGACCTCGACGGACGGCGACTTTATTTTCTTGAAGGGCCAGGTGGGTGGATATATGCAGACTGCCTACGAGCTTGTCGAACTCGGGGAGCAGTTCTGAATGGCTGCCAAGCCTGAAGCGCCCCTGAGCATCATCGGTCGCCGGCAACCGCGTCTGGACGGCTTCGAAAAAGTCTCCGGTCGTTCGGAGTTTACCGATGACATTCGCTTGCCGGGTATGTTGCACGGCAAAGTCCTGCGCTCGACCCAGGCCCACGCCAGGATTCTGCGTATCGATACCAGCCGTGCCGAGGCTTTGCCCGGCGTCAAGGCGGTGGTGACCAATCGTGATGCACCCACGCTGATGTTCAGCGAACACCAGCCTGTGCTCGCCGCGGATCGGGTGCGATACATCGGTGAGGAGATCGCCGCCGTCGCCGCTATTGATCTGCTCACGGCCGAAGAGGCCCTGGACCTGATTGAAGTGGAATATGAGTCTTTGCCGGCGGTCACGACGATCCGGCAGGCTCTCAAGTCAGGTTCTGCACCCATGCATGAGCGTGCGCCTGACAATATCGGCCCCACCATGGAGAAGGACTGGGGCGATCCGGATCAGGGTTTCGCCGAGAGTGACCTGGTTATCGAGGATGAATTCCGCACGCCCATGCAGCACAACACGCTGGCCGAGCTGCACGTGGCCCTGGCGGATTTCTCCAACCCGGCCAAGTTGCACATGTACACCCCGACCCAGGGTGCACCGCTGTACCAGATGGAGCTGGCCAAAGCCTTCTGTCTGGCGGAGAGTCAGGTGCGGATTGTTTATCGAAATATCGGCGGTGCTTTCACTGGCCGGGGTCGACCCAAGCCCCATCATTTCATTGCCGCGCTGCTGTCGCGCAAGGCCGGCAAGCCCGTCAAGATCAAGGCCACGGCCGATGAAGAATTCATCATGTTCCGTGCCTCGGGGGAGACCTTTTACAAGTTTCGCACCGGGGTGACCCGGGACGGTGTCATCAAGGCCCTGGAAGCTGACATCACCTTTGATGCCGGGGGGCACGATGAATGGGCCATGATTCTGTGGTTGCCGTCGGTTTACCTGAACTGGTTATACAAACCCGTCGGCGTGCGCTATCGCGGCCGCTTCGTCTTTACCAATACGGTGCCCAAGGGGTCGCATCATGGCGGCATCATGGGCCGCATGAGCGCCGGCTGGCAGCAACACATTAATCATGTGGCCGAGGCCATCGGCATGGACCCGGCCGAGTTGCAGCTGAAAAATGCCGTGGACCCGGGTTATGCCTCCCCCGACGGCAGCGTGTTTGCCTCCTGCGGTCTGCAGGATTGCATCCGGACCGTGGTCGAGCGCTCGGACTGGAAGAACAAGTACGGCAAGCTGCCCAAGTATCGCGGCATCGGTATCGGTATCGGTGCCCAGGCCTCCGGATCCAAGGGGGCGGATAACGACACCTCCGCCGCCATGGTGAAAGTGGCCGATGATGGCATTGTGACGCTGTATACCGGCATTCCGGATATGGGCCAGGGCTCCCACACAGTGATGTGCATGATTGCGGCCGAAGTCCTGGGTACCCAGCCGGAAGACATCCGGGTGGTACAGGGTGATTCGGACATTACGCCTTTCGACTGGGGGGCCTTCTCTCAGCGCGGCACCTTTACGACTGGCAATGCGGTCAAGGCAGCCTGCGAGGATGCTCGTGATCAGCTCGCAGCCATTGCCGCCGCCGAACTGGATACGCCGGCCGGAGAGCTGGTGTTCCGCGACGGTCGCGTGTTCGCGGCAGCCAGCCCGGAGCAAAGCCTGAGTTTCGGCGAAGTAGCCGCAAAGACCCTGCACAGTGCCGAAGGTCGTTTCGTCATGGGCCGGGGATTTTTCAATTCGCCCAAGCCCTTCGGTGCCCTGGCCTTCTCATTTGGCGCCCAGGTTGCCGAGGTGGAAGTGGATCCGGTCACGGGCGCCGTTGCTTTGCTGAAAGTCTGGGCGGCCCACGATATCGGGCGGGTCATTAATCAGCTGGCCGTCGAAGGTCAGATAGACGGCCAGGTGTTCTCGGGGATGAGCCAGGTACTCTATGAAGAATGCCGGGTAGAGGATGGCCTGATCCTCAACCCCTCGCGGCTGGAATACAAACTGCCCCGCGCCTACGAGCTGCCCGATGTCGATTACACCCTGATCGAAACCATTGATCCCTACGGCCCCTTCGGTGCGAAGGAAGTGGGCGAGGGGCCGATCGTAGTGAGCATGTCAGCCGTGGCCGCGGCCGTGCAGAACGCAGTGGGCGCCATGGTGCCGGAAATCCCCATGACGCCCTGGCGGGTATTGCGGATGCTGCGGGGCACGGCGGATGGCAGCACCAGTGTGGACAAACACTGGTCCGAAGGTCTGGAAGCGCCGCTGTCTGATACCAAGTCCTAGCGCGTGGCAACTACCGGGTCTGCGGTTCCGCTACGCATCGCTGCCTTCTGGGGCTTGGGGACCTTAGCCACCACCACCATGCTCAACGGTGTGTCCGTGGTGCTGCTGTTTTACCTGGTCAGCTTCGTCAAGATAGAGCCCGTGGTGGCGGGCGCGCTGCTGTTCGGGTCCAAGTTGCTCGATGTGGTGACGGACCCGCCCATGGGCCTGGTGTCTGATCGCACCCGCACGCGCTGGGGGAAGCGGCGGCCGTACCTGCTCGGTTCCAGCCTGTTCTGTGGCTTGTCCTTCGCACTGTTATTCAACGTGCCCGGCACACTGTCCGGGCCGGGTCTGTATCTGTTTATTGGCTTCGCGCTGGTTCTCTATGCCCTGTCGTATACGGCCTTCCAGGTGCCCTATATGGCTATGCCGGCGGAGATGACCGACGATTACCACGAGCGCACGCGCGTGATGGGCTGGCGGGTCCTGTTTATGACCCTCGGTAACTTTGCCGGTTCTGCCCTGGTGCCGTTTCTGGTCCAGGCCCTGGGCACGGGGCGCGCCGCTTACGGTCAGATGGGCTGGATTATCGGCGGCGTGATTTTTGGCAGCATGTTGCTGACTTTTCTGGGAACTTCCGGTGCGCGCCAGACGAAGCAGGAAACTGCCCGGATTTCCCTGTCGCAGCATTTGCGCTGGTTGCTGGCCAACCGACCCCTCGTCGTGCTGATTGGTATGAAGATTCTCATCTACGTGGGGATTTCATCTTTCGTCGCCGTCATGCTGTTCTTTTTATCCAGTGTGCTGAAGAAGGGCCCGCAGGCGCTCGCCGTGTTTGGTCTGGCGCAGACCCTGACCACCATCGTATGTATTCCGTTCTGCGCCATGCTTGCCAGGCGGTTGGGGAAAAAACCGGCTTACGCGATCTGCCTTGTGGGCTTCGTGGCTACTCTGAGCACCTGGGTACTGGCGACGCCGGGAGAACCCATGAGCCTGATTGCTCTGCGCGGCGCGGTACTGGGTATGTTCACCGCCGGGAGTTTTCTGTACGGCAATTCCATGCTGATGGATACCTTTGCCTGGGATTACGAACTCACGGGTGTGCGACGCGAAGGGGTCCTGTCGGCCGCCTTCAGTTTTTGTGAAAAGGCCTCCCTGGCTTTCGGGCCGCTGATCATCGGTGCCTTGTTGTCGGCCATGGATTTCGACAAAAATTTACCCACCACGGCCGAGCAGTCCGCTGGTGCGGTCAGCGCCATGTACCTGGGATTTATCTGGATTCCCGTGGCCTGCCAGCTATCTGCAGCGTTGCTCCTGCTCATTTATCCCCTTGAGAGGCAGGATCTGGAAGGCTGAAGCCCCGATGGGGCCGCATGCGGTACGCTATAAGAATGAATTGCCTGGCTCCACGCCGACGCAGGCCATTCGCCGCGGCTACATCGCTTGCTGTGCTTTTCGGTGCAGCCACGCTGAGCTTTTGCCCCGGTTTTGCCTTGGCCGCCGATGCATTGCTGACCGGCCCCCTAATCGCGACGGAAGCTATCCTTGGCAACGAGCAGTTTTTTGTCCGCTATGAGTCGCCGGCGGGAGAATTTTACTCCGGTGGCAGCTGGGCGCAGCGAATCGACCTGGAGCTGCATCCGCAGGGCCGATTCGAGGGCCCCTATCTGGTACCCCTGGAATATCATCAGCCTGAGCGCTGGGCAGTTTTGCCAAAAGATGCAATCCGCGTGCGGGTGCTGCCGGTGGAACACTGGCAGGCAATCCGGGCCCGCCTGTTCAGAGCAGTTATGCCCGATGAGCCAGCCGCGGGCCTGATCATCAATTTTTCTCGGGACGACTACTTTATCTATCGGCATGGCGATGGCCGGATTATTTCGGTGCCCCTGCGGAATCGGCCCGCCGGCTTTCGTATTGCCGGGAGTCTGTCCATGGTTAGCCTGCTTGACTCCGGCCGGCCTGTGGTTGAGGCCTACCTGGCAGAACAGGGCATTGAAGAACGTCGGCTGGCGCTGAACACGGGCGACACGGGTCTTTATTCGCTGCCATTTCTGTACCTGAACCTGGACCGGCGGATGGCGGTATTCGCGCGCCTTGATGTGGGGGCCGGACGTGTCGCGCGGGCGCCCGTCGTACCAGCCGCACAGACCCTCGGCCATGTTGCTCGCAGCCACCTGACAGGCATCGCCGTTCGGCCCCTGTCTTCCTTGAAGCGCTTGTTTTTCGTGCTGACGGACACGGTGAGTGTGCCCCTGCAAGGGGGGCCGGCCAATGTGCCGGTCGATTACGTGCCGCCACCCCTTAGCCATGCCAGCGGTATGGATCTGGCCGCCTGGGAGCTGTTTCTTGACAGGTATACGGGCCGGAAGGCGTCTAGTGGCACGATTGATTACCTGGTTGATGGCGAGGAATTTTTTCCGCGCCTGATTGGTGCTATGGAAGCGGCGAAAAGCGCGATCCATATGCGGACCTACATTTTTGACAATGATGATTTTGCCTCCAGTATTGGTCGGCTATTGCGAGAGCGAGCAGACAGCGGAGTGGACGTCAAGGTTCTGCTGGATGGTTTGGGTACGATCATCTCGACGACGGAAACCCAGGAGAGTCTACCGCCGGATCACCGACCCCCGTCTTCCGTGAGGGAGTTCCTGGAAGGCGATTCATCGGTCAAGGTGCGCCAGACACCCAATCCCTGGATGACCGGGGATCATGTAAAGACGACCACAATCGATGGTGAAATCGGTTTCATGGGGGGCATGAATATCGCTCGTGAATACCGTTACGACTGGCATGACCTGATGGTTGAGCTGCGCGGTCCCGTGGTCGGGGAGATTCAGTCGGAATTCGACGATGCCTGGGTGCATGCAGGCGTTCTGGGGGATCTTGGCTGGTTCTTGCATAAGTTGCGTGGCCAGCCAGAGAGGCAGCCCGGGGTCGCGGGGTACCCGGTACGCTTGCTCTATACCCGACCTGAGAACGCCGAAATTTTTCGCGTGCAGCGCGAGGCCATTCGCCGAGCCAGCCGCTATATCTTTGTGGAGAACGCCTACTTCACGGATGACTCACTGCTCAAGGAGCTGATTGAGGCCCGAAAGCGGGGTGTGGATGTGCGGGTAATCGTTCCCATCGTGACGGATCGCGGCGCGCTGACCCGGGACAATGCACTGGCGGCGAATGTGATGCTGGCCAACGGCATCCGGGTATTTATTTATCCGGGCATGTCGCATATCAAAGCTGCTATCTATGATGGTTGGGTCTGCCTGGGCTCGGCAAATTTCGATCGTTTCAGCATGAAGATCAATCGCGAAATGAACCTGGCAAGCTCACATCCACCTGCCGCGCAGGAGTTGCGGGAACGGGTATTTGAGGAAGATTTTGCCCGCTCGCCCGAATTATTAGTGCCTTTCCCCGAGCGGTGGTCCGATCATCTGGTCGAGGTGATCGGGGATTATATTTTCTGAAGCAGCGGCAGGCAGCGGCAGCCCCGCTTGCAGTACTCTATTCCCATGCGCCTGGCTGGTCCTTTTGAAATCCTTCGCGTGCTCGAATTCGAGTGGTCTGCCCGTGAACCTGATTTTCTCCTCACGGGCATCAGTGCCAGCGATATCCTGGGCACCCGCACGGGCCGGGACGCCCGCTTCGTTGATCCGCGGTCGGGTTTGTTGACCATGTCTTTTCACAGCCTTGTCGTCCGGACTCCCCAGGGCGTGCTGCTGGTCGACACCTGCGTCGGTAACCACAAGGACCGACCCATGATCCCGGAGTGGCATCAGCAGCAGTGGCCTTATCTCGCGCGCCTGGAGCAGGCGGGTTTGACGCCGGCGGATATCGATTTTGTTTGCTGCACGCATTTACATGGCGACCATGTGGGTTGGAACACGCAACTGGATAACGGTCGCTGGGTGCCGACCTTTCCCAATGCCCGCTACCTGTTCGCGGCGCCGGAGCTGGAGTATTGGCAGGCCCATCATGCCGCTGATCCGGAGAGTATTTACCGCCGTCCCTGGGAGGACAGCGTTTTGCCGGTGCTCGAAGCCGGGCTGGTTCAGTCGGTGGCGGACGATGCCGAGTTATTCCCGGGTATTTGCCTGCGCGCGGCACCCGGGCATACACCGGGCAATGTGGTGATCGAACTGGATGACGGCCAGACCCGAGCTGTGCTCAGCGGCGACGTGGTCCATCATCCGGTGCAGATCGAGCGACCGGACTGGTGCAGTAACTTCGATCTGGATCAGCCCCTGGCCCGCACCAGCCGCGAAGCACTGCTGGCGCGCGTGGCTGACACAGGTACCTTGCTACTGGGCGCGCATTTTGCCGGCCCTGCTGCCCTGCGGGTGCAGAGCACGGCCCAGGGTTTCTTTTATGCCGATGCCTGAGTCCGCT
Organism: uncultured Gammaproteobacteria bacterium; assembly: GCA_937921935.1. Lineage (GTDB taxonomy): Bacteria > Pseudomonadota > Gammaproteobacteria > Steroidobacterales > J054. The sequence goes on from CAKZWQ010000078.1 coordinate 26,022, forward strand.
GACTTTGATGTAGCTATTGTCGGCGGCGGCATTGCCGGTCCGGCCATGGCCTGCGCTCTCGCGCCGACGGGGTGGCGGGTGCTGTTAGTGGAACGCAGCAGCGAAGCCCTGGACACGGCGCGCGGGGATCACTTGCAGCCCCAGACCTGCGAGTGGCTGGCACAGTGGGGTGTGCTCGATGACATGTGGGCCCTGGGGGCCGAGAAACGCCTGGGCTCGCGCTATTTGTTGCCCAAGGGCGAGTTGGTTCTGCATGCCACCGTAGACCAGCTGGCTATTCCGCATCCGTATTACCTCTATCTGAATCACGAACTGCTTTCTGCCGCACTGCTGGGTGGGGCGGCCAGAAATCCGGCCTTCGAGCGCTGGTGTCCGGCGACGGCCCGACCCGTCGCGACGCCGTCAGGCATGGGCCTGCAAGTGGAGACAGAGTCGGGTGTGCGCCAGGTCAGGGCCAGGCTGATTGTGGCTGCCGATGGTCGCGCGTCGCGTCTGCGCCGTGCAGCTGACATCAGCGCGGACAGCTATGCCTACCAGAATCCCATGCTGACCTTGTTCGCACCACGCACCCTGGCGGATGAACGTAACGAGGTGCGGGCCTATTTTTCTCCCGTCGGCATTATCAGCGTTATTCCGCGCACAGGCGGCGGCTGGAAGATCGGCTTTCCGGTGCCCCCGGCCGAACTCCCGCGCTGGCGTCGCGCAGGCACGGCTGAACTGGGCGCGCGGCTGACCGAATGGGTGCCGGAGCTGGCCGGCGTTGAGCCCAGCGTTTGCGGCGTATATCCCATTACCAGTATGAATGCCGAGCACTGGACGAAAGGCAACCTGGTGCTGATCGGTGACGCCTGTAACACCCTGCACCCGGGTCGCAGCCAGGGAATGAATGTCGCTTTGCGAGCGGTGCACAGGCTCACGGCCATGCTCATAACTGCCAAGGCCTTGGAATCGCCGGAACGTTTGCAGGCAAGTCTGCAGGCTTTTGAGGCCGACCTTAAACCCGATATGGATCAGCGCCTGGCCGACAATCATCAGCGCGGCCTTGAGATGGATCGTCTCGACGCCGGCGAACAGGATCGCATGCGCAGAGGTCTTGCCCGGGTGGCAGCCGACAGCAGCTTGCTCGACGCCTATTGTCTCAAGGCGGCGGGTTACTGATGCGCGTGGCAATGGGTATCGACGGTTGCCGGGACGGCTGGTTCTATTTTCGCTTTGACGATGACAGGGCTACCTTCGGCGTAAGCCCCAGGCTGGACCTTTTGCTCAGCGACCTGCCCGCCGACGCCTGCGTGCTGGTAGACATTCCCATCGGCTTGCGAGCACGGGGCAAGAAAGAGCGCCTGTGCGACCAGGCTGCCCGCGAAGTTCTGGGCCCGCGCCGGGCCAGTGTCTTTGCTGCGCCTGTGCGGCCGGTGCTCAAGGCCAAGGATTATGCCGCTGCCCTGGCGCAGACCCGGCGTCTCACGGGGCGCGGGTTGTCCAAGCAGAGCTGGAACATCGTGCCGAAAATCCGGGAAATGGATGAGCTGCTAAAAGTCCGGCCCGAGTTGGCCCGGCACGTCTTTGAGGCTCATCCGGAAGTCCTGTTCGCCGGCCTGGCGGGTGGCCCGATGAGCGACAAGAAGTCTACGCGCACGGGCTTCACCGAACGCATGACCATTCTGTCTATTCTGCATCCGGATGCAGAAACCCTGGTGGCCAGCGCCTTCCTCGCCCATGGCGGCTTTGAGGCCGCGCGCGATGATGTGGTGGACGCCTTCGTGCTGGCATTGTGCGCCCGGCGTCCGACGCAGTTAATTAGTCTGCCACCCGAGCCCGAGACGGATCCCCGGGGGCTGCCGATGCAAATGCTTTATCTGCCCGGCGTCAGCTAACTAGCCGGGCCGTTGGCATCTTGCCTAGCTGAGCACTTCGCCCAGCACTGTGACCCGGTGCATCTCGCGCGGCTCTGTGTAGTCGCGCACGGCGTAGTGGGCCGTACAGCGATTGTCCCACATGGCAATGGAATCGTTCTCCCAGTAGAAGCGGCAATGCAGTTCTTTCCAGTCCAGGTGTTTGAACAGCATCTGCAGTAGCGCATCGCTCTCGGGTTCGTGCAGACCTTCGATGTGGGTCGTGGTCAGTTCGCTGATATAGAGCAGCTTCTTGCCCGTTTCCGGATGCGTCCTGACCAGCGGGTGCAGGGCGGGTGGCGTTTTCTGGAAGGTGCTCCAGTATTGTGCGGCGCCGCCTTCGCGCTGCAGTTCCTGGCGTCGGTAGGTCTTGGTGACGTCGTGCCAGGCAGACAGGTCCTCGACGATTTCCTTCATCTTGTCGGACAGTGTGTCGTAGGCCTTATAAAGATTGACCCACATGGTGTCACCGCCGCGTGACGGTACCTGCACGGCCCGCAATATGGCGGCCAGGGGCGGATCGTAGGTGTAGCTGAGGTCTTCGTGCCAGGAGTTTGCCAGGCGCAGCGTTTCCTTGGCCCCGGATGCGACTTTCAGCTGGATAATTTCCTTGTGGCCTTCAAGATTCGGGATAAAGGGGTGGATGTGCAGTTCCCCGAAACGTTTGCCGAACTCGATTTGCTGATCGGGAGAGATTTTCTGGTCGCGAAAGAAGATCACCAGGTTCTCAAGCAAGGCCTGCTTGATTTCGCCGAAAGTTTCATCGTCGAGGGGGCTGCTAAGGTCCACGCCTTCGATAATGCTGCCCAGGGAGCCGGAAATCGGCCGCAATTTTATTTTCTGATAGCTCATTTTAAGGCCTCACTTTAGGCGGTCATTCTAAGCGCACCAGGGTCTGGATCGGCTATTGCGGTTTTTCCCTATGGGCGCGCAGTGGTCAGGAGCCCGGGCCTGGCCCATTCGTAGCCAGTACCCAAACAGACCGGCCCCGGATTGCATGACCGGGTCTGAGTAAGAAAGTGTTGCCTGTGGTAGCGTCCGGCGCTGGTCATCAAGCTTGGACTTTGCCGTGGACAGTCGCCAGGATCTCGCTGTTATCCTCGCCTCGCGTGTGCCAATTGTGATTGTGGAAACCCACGATGAGGCTCGTTTCCTGGAGCTGATTACCGACGTGGTGGCCCGGGGTAAGCCGGCCGATTATCGACGCCTGTTTCGCTGGACCGTCACCGAGGGTCTGCAGCGCCTGGATGTTGCCCTGGAGCCCCAGTTGCACAACGCGCCGCCGGACCAGGTGCTGCGCCATATCCGCAGCGTGAAAGAACCGGCCGTCTATGTCTTGCTGGATTTTCATCCTTATCTTAATGATCCGGTCAATGTGCGCCTGCTCAAAGACATTGCCGTGGCGGCCCGCGAGCATCGCCGGACGCTGGTGCTGGTCAGTCACGCGCTGGATTTGCCGGCGGAACTGCAGCCACTGTCAGCCTGCCTGACCCTGAGCCTGCCGAACGAAGACCAGCGCCGTGACATCGTCAGTGGCGTGGCCCGGGACTGGGCCGAGCAGCACCCGGGGCGCGTCAAGGCCAATCCCGAAGCCCTGGAATTACTGATCCGAAATCTGTCCGGCCTGGATCGCGACGGCGTGGAGCGCCTGGCCAGGGCGGCCATTCATGATGACGGGGCGATCACCGCCAGCGATCTGCCCGAGGTGACCAAGGCCAAGTACGAATTGCTGAACCGGGGCGGCTTGCTGAGTTTCGAATACGATCTGGCACATTTCGCAGACGTCGGCGGGTTAACGAAATTAAAAGACTGGCTGGAGCAACGGCGCAAAGTACTGGCCGAACCGCCGCCTGGTCTGGACCCGCCGCGTGGCCTGCTGCTGGCCGGGGTGCAGGGCTGCGGTAAAAGTCTGGCGGCCCGGGCGACTGCCGGGGTGCTGGGTCGGCCCCTGTTGCGCCTGGACTTTGCCGTGCTTTACGACAAGTATCACGGCGAGACTGAGCGCCGGCTGCGCGAAGCGCTGCAGCAGGCAGAACTGATGGCGCCCTGTGTGCTGTGGATCGACGAAATCGAAAAGGGTTTGGCCACGGGCGACAGCGACAGCGGCACATCCCGGCGGGTACTGGGTAGCTTCCTGACCTGGCTGGCGGAGCAGCAGGGCGGGGTTTTCGTGGTAGCCACGGCCAACGAGGTCGGTCGCCTGCCGCCTGAGCTGGTCCGCAAAGGCCGCTTCGACGAGCTGTTTTTCGTGGATTTGCCGGATACGCTAACCCGAGGAAAAATCCTTGAAATACACGTAAAAAGACGGGATATGGACGCTAAAAGCTTCGATCTCCAACAGCTTGCGCAGGCCAGTGAGGGCTTTTCCGGCGCGGAGCTCGAGCAGGCTGTGGTGGCCGGCTGGTATGCAGCCCACGCCGCCGGGGACTCCCTGGACACCGGGCATTTGCTGGCGGAATTCCTGCGCACCCGGCCCCTGTCCGTGGTGATGAGCGAGCGGGTGGCGGCGCTGCGCGCCTGGGCCGACGGTCGCTGCGTGCCGGCTGCCTGATTGCATCGTTTGTGGTGAGGCCGCTACAAGCCTGACTGCCCGCTGTTAAGACACAAGATAAACAGCCGCCAGATAGCGTTGGATTTCCGAAACAAAGGAGGCTATCTTCGGCTCTGGTTCAGGGTTTTGTGTCGTTCGATGCGGAACCGTTTTTAGTTGGGTACTGATCGGAGGGGGTTGCCGATATGTCCACTTGTAGCTCACGCATGCTGCGTGTCTTCCTTATTCTGGTTGTTGGTTCGGGTTCAGGCGCGCTGCCTGTGCAGAATGCATTGGCACAGAACGTGATGATGGATGACATCGTCGTCACGACCCAGCGCCGCGAGGAACAGGCCCAAGAGACGCCGATCGCGATCACGGCATTGAATGCCGATCAGCTGGAAAGATTATCCGTCGAGGAAACCCTCGACGTCACTAAGCTGGTGCCCAATATGATCGGGCACAACAACACCGGCTTGGGTACCGCGAATACTTACTCGCTGCGTGGCCTTAACAACACTGAGTCCATCGCGACCTTTGACCCACCCGTCGGTTCCTATGTGGATGACATCTACGTCACGCGTCAGAACGCTAACAACTTTACCTTGTTCGACGTGGACCGCATTGAGGTTGCCCGTGGTCCACAGGGCACTTTGTTTGGCCGCAATACCACGGGTGGTGCGGTACGTGTGATCATGAAGAAGCCCGGCGATACCCTGGGCGGCTTCGTAGAGGCTGGCGCCGGCGAGCACAGTCGCTATCAGACTCGCGGTAGCATTGATGTGCCCGTGACTGAAAATATTAAGACCAAGTTTTCCGGGTACTACCAGCAGGATGATGGCTGGGTGAAAGATACGAACGTGGGTAGCATTACCCGCGGCGCGGGCTTCACCAAGACCGACAAGGACATCAACCAGACCAAGAACTTCGGTGCGCGTGCCGCGGTCCTGTGGGATATCACCGACGACCTCAGCTGGGATCTGGCCTTTGATCATATTGAGGACGACCGGGCTAACCTGTGGAACTTCAGGAAGAACGGCAACCGGTTCGCAAATACGGGCCTTAGCCGGACCGAAAGTAATCTGGTTGGTCTGATGGCCAACAAGAAACAGGGCAACAAGCTTGGCAACAAAATCGAGTCAAGCAATGTTACGTCGGTTCTGGACTGGACAATTGGTGATGCAGGCACAGTGTCCTTTATTACCGGCTGGCGTGACATGAATCAGAATTTCGCCCTGGACTTTTGTGATAACCGGGCTTTCTGCGCCGGCCAGTCTTCGGCTATTGCGCCTATCCCCGGTGATGTGGCTCCGTGGGGCGCTTTCACTATTTCAAATGACAGCAAGCACAAGCAGCTGACCCAGGAAGTGAAATGGGTCTCTAATATCGGCGACCAGATCCAATATGTGGCCGGTATTTTTTACCTCGACGAAGACAACAACACGGACTTTGGCGATATTTTCGACGTCGGTGCGCCATTGAATATTGCCGATCGCGTGCTGCAGAACGACACGGAATCGACAGCTGCCTATATACAGGCCGATTACTCCGTGACGGACCAGTGGATAATCACCGCCGGTGTTCGTTATACGGATGAAGAGAAACAGATCCGTATCCGCGATAACAATCCGACCGTCCCGCCGGTCACGGATGTGAACCTCGATGGTGTCGACGACGAAGATCTGGCCACTGTCAATCTGGGTCTGAATGGCATTCCCAAGAATAACGACGAAGAAGTCTGGACCCCGCGATTGGCGGTTCAATTTCTGGCCAATGACGATGTGAGCTTTTATGCCTCGGCTACCAAAGGCTTCAAGTCAGGCGGCTGGAATGCACGTGGAACCACGCCGGATACTCTGCTTGATTTCGGCAAGGAAGAGGTCTGGTCCTACGAGCTTGGCATGAAGTCCGAATGGTTTGACAATCGCCTGCGGGCAAACGTCACGGCCTTTTATTCCGATGTGGAAGATTTCCAGTTACCTTCGGGTCGGGCTACCGCCACGGGCGGCATCGAGTTCATTACCGGTAACTTCTCTGACCTGGAGAATAAAGGTCTGGAAGTTGAACTGGTTTATGTGCCCGTTGATGAGTTGACCGTGTTTGCCAACATTGGTCTGCAGGATGCCTCCTACGAGAACATCGATTCGTCGATTAAGCAGCAACAGGCGGACTGTCAGGCTGGCATCGATCCTGCCGACAACTGCGGCAATGGCATCGTCAATGAGAATGGTCAGATCGCCGACCCTACGCGGTCGCCGGACTGGACTCTTAACGTGGGTGCCAACTACCTGTTCGACCTGGGTGGTCCTTACGAGCTGATTCCGGGTGGTTACATCTACATGGTGGATGACCACAATGTCGGCACCAGCGGTGGGCCAGAGTCGACGGTGAGTGACTACACGGTGTTCACAGGATCAGTCGCACTGAATAACACTGATGCCGACTGGTCCGTCATCGCCGAGTGCCGCAACTGCACGGATCGTCGCCAGGTAGTTTCTACCCTGGCCGGCTTCCAGTACCTGCAGGAGCCCCGCACCTGGATGATTCGCCTCAGAAAGGGTTTCGGTGGCATCTGATTAGTTAAGCGATAATTCAGGGCGCGGCTGCGAGAGTGGCCGCGCCCTTTTCTTTTTCCGGATGCCGCCTTGCCCATGAAAATTCGCTGGCTCCTGATGGTTGCAGTTGCTGCCTTGCTGGCCTGGTCATCAAGCGAGTGGCTGTTCCTCAAGCGTTACAGCAGCTTTGTGCTCAATGGCTACGACGCCCACACCGCGCCCATTGACTGGTACGAGCCCCTTTATCCTCTTGTTCATGGGACAGGCAGGCCACTGCCGGCGCTAGCTCAGCCCACGATTCCGATCTCATTGCTGGCAGACATCGAGGCCTATGCCGAAGCCCAGGATTCCATGGCGCTGATTGTGGTGCGCAACGGCAAGGTAGAGCTGGAACGTTACTGGCCCGGCCACGATCGGGAGTCCCTGTTTAATCCCCAGTCCATGTCCAAGACCGTGCTGGCCATGGCTGTAGGCATAGCCCTGGCCGACGGTAGTATTGAATCCGTCGACACGCCCATTGGCCGTTACCTTGACGAGTGGCGCGATGACCCGCGCGGCGAAATCACTGTCCGCAACTTGTTGCAGATGTCTGGTGGCCTTGCTCAGATCTCAGCGGACTATCGCCCCGTGCCGTGGTCCCGGGGTGTCTGGCAACATTTTGGTACGGACTTCGACGGCCCGATTCTGGACCTTGAACTGGTGGATGCGCCGGGCACCCGTTTCGACTACAACAACAATGAAAACAATCTCCTTGGGCTGATACTGGAACGGGCGACGGGACAGGCCTATCAGGATTTCGTGGGCGAACGACTCTGGCGCCCGGCAGACCTGGGGCCGGCTTTCATGTACCTGGAGGCGCCGGGCGGCAGCGTCATGAAGTCCTGCTGCATCCTGTCCCGTCCGGTGGACTGGGCAAAGCTTGGACTGCTGATTCTCAACGACGGCCGGCTGGGTGATGAGCAGTTGTTACCGGCCGGCTGGGTGCGCGAAATGGTGCAACCGGCCGCTACCTGGGACGGCTATGGCTA
>CAKZWQ010000079.1 GCA_937921935.1 uncultured Gammaproteobacteria bacterium
GGCGGCTGGCTGTTCGATACAATGGGGCGTGCAACGCCGTTCACGGTCATGGGCGCACTCAATGGCATTTTGTTGCTGGTAGCGCTGATAGTACGCTCGCGTGCAGGCCTGCCGGAGTCGTCGCCCGATACTGCCACGGCAGACGCTGACTGAGACAAGAATCGATCGTGGCGCCCACGGCGCCATAACAACAGGAACAACGCAGATGGAAAAGAAACCCCTGGGTGACAGTGGACTGGAAGTCACTTCGGTCGGCATCGGTTGCATGATGTTTGGCCTGATGTGTGACCAGGATCAGACCACGGCCATCGTGGACACCGCCCTGGATGCCGGCATTAACTTCTTTGATACCGCGGACATCTACGGTGGGCCCCACGGCAAATCCGAAGCCCTGCTCGGCAAGGCGCTGGGATCACGTCGCGGTGATGTGATTATCGGCACCAAATTTGGTGCCGGCGGTGGCGGTGCTGCTGAGAAAGGCGGTTCGCGGGACTACGTCATGCAGGCGGTGGAGAAGAGTCTTGAGTTGCTCGGCACCGACTACATCGACCTGTATCAGCACCATTTTCCGGACAAGGACACACCGGTAGAAGAAACCCTGCGCGCCCTGGAAGACCTGGTGCAACAGGGCAAGGTACGGCATATCGGTTGCTCCAATTACACCGGGGCCATGCTGAGCGAGGCTGCTGAACTGAGTTCGGGCAATAAGCTGCATCACTATGTCACCGCGCAAAACCGCTACAGCCTGCTAACGCGCGACATCGAAAAAGACCTGGTACCCGTGGCCGAACAGCAAAACGTGGGCATCCTGCCCTACTTCCCCCTGGAGAGTGGCCTGCTCACCGGCAAGTATCGCAAGGGACAGGACCTGCCCGAGGACAGTCGCTTCTCCAAGTGGGGTGGTGGCGGGGCCTTTGCCTCAGACAAGGGCTATGAGCTGGTCGAGGCACTGGCTGTCTATGGTGAGGAAATCGGCCACAGCGTGCTGGATCTGGCCATCGGCTGGCTGGCTGGTCTGCCCTATGTCTCCAGTGTCATCGCCGGTGTCACCAAGCCTTCGCAGGTCGTGTCGAACGTGGCGGCAGCCAGTTGGCAACCGTCGGCGGAACAGCTGGCCGCCATCAGCGGTGCCGGCAAAACCGATTGAGTCTGGCCCCGGATACCACGATTGGACTTGCCTGTCCTGACTAATTGAAACCGCTGAACCGGTAATTGAACTCAAGGCCGAAGTTGCGGCCACGATTTGGATTCAGGGACCAGAATTCAGCCTGGTTGCCGCCTACCTGGTTGGCAAAATCGACGAAGTTCAGTGCAGCCCAGGGCGTATCGTCGTCCAGCAGGTTGTTCACGTAACCAGTCAGGGTCCAGGCCTCCGTGCCGATGCCAAGTCGCATATTCGCCAGCTTGCGGTCATCGAGTTTGTTGAAGTTTCCCGATTGCACGTAGCGGTCTGACTCGTAAATGTAGTCAAAGCGCAGCGACGCCTCCAACTCGGCATTGATCGGGCGCGTGGCCATGACGCCCAGTACCACGCTGTGCTTGGGAGCATTGGCCACCTCGTTTCCCTCAAGCTCGCCGTCACCGCCCGTCGTGCGAGCCAGGAAACTGTCGGTCCCCTCCTGAAACTCCGTGTGCTGGTATCCGTAATTGGCAATGAGCATCAGCGAGTCTGTGACAAAAAAGTTGGTCTCCAGTTCCAGGCCATAGATATCTGTCTCACCGGCATTCTCACGGATAGTGGTATTCAACGGCTGCCCATTGATGGTGTCTTCACCAGCAATTTCGATAACGGTGAAAAGAGCCTGATTGGTCCAGTCGATATAAAACGCAGCCAGGTTGGCCGTGACCCGATTATCAAACCACTGGGTTTTGGTGCCGATTTCGTAGGTCCAGTTTTCTTCTTCACTAACCAGCGCCTCACCATTGTCGATGGCTTTCTGAGTACCCGAGGTCTTGATATCGTAGCGAAAAAACTCCGCATTGAAGTCAGTGGGCTTATTTCCCTTTGCGGCCAGGAGATAACCCATGATGCCGTCCGTCGCCTGGTAGCGCAGGGACCAGCGCGGCGTGAAGTTACTGGTTTCTTCCTGCAGCGGAAACAGGTTGCCGCCGCGAATCTTCTTGGTATCCCTGGCGTAGCGACTCTCCAGTGAGGCGGTCAGCCGATCGGTGATATCGAACTCAATGGTGCCGAACGCCGCGATGTTCTCGGTTTCGGTGCGGGTATTGGTTGGAAAGCTCGTGGTCACGAGATTGCCTTGAGTGTCGAAGGTCTCGAACGCCACGCTGGGGCCAAAAAAGCTGCGAATCTGGCGATTGCTCTGATAAAAGTAGTAATAGCCGCCCAGGCTGCCGCGCAGGCGATTTTCACTGGGCGTGAAGGCCTTTAGCTCAAAGGAGTAATCATGCTGGTCATCACGTTGCTCGAAATTGAATAATCCGGTCAGGCCTCGCACCTCGGTATGGTCCAGGTCATAGATTGATGTGAAGTCATCTTTGTTATACGAAGCGCGACCCTGTATATCCCAGTCGCCAAAACCCTGGGTGAAATCGGCCAGCACTCGATAGGTCTGGCGCTCCAGACCGGGATCGCCAGGCTTTGCGAAGCGTTCTTCATCAGTGGTGAACTCCGGCGTCACGGGGTCGTCCCCGATCGCGCTGGCCTGCACGCCATTCTTGATGTCCGGAAGATTCACACGATTCTCGTAACCCGACGGGTCCCAGGTGCCGCAATAAGCCCCACCTGACTCAGGGTTATCGGGCCCAGGTAAAAAACAGTTCAGCTGGCTGCCCAAGGAAAGCGGCACCTCGGAGGGAAAATGATCATCGTCGCCCTCCGTGTAGTTAAATTTCAGGTTGACCAGGGTGTCATCCAGAGGGGTCCATGCCAGCTTGAACAAAACGTCCTTGGTTTCCTCGCCGCCCAGTTTGCTGTTGTCAGCCTGCTGGGGCGGATCGACGTAAAAGGCATCAAAGAAAGGTGGCACGGGCGCACTGAAGGCGGAATCTTCGCGCAGATTGTTTTGCCACTCTCCGTCCCACTGGTCCCAGGTGGCGGAGGCCAGAAACGCCAGCTTGTCTTCGATGATCGGGCCGCTGATCCAGCCACCGAGCTTGTAGTCTTCGTCCTCACCGGCCCGGGCATTGAGTTGCCCTTCCCACTCATTGGTTGGCTGTTTGGTGACATAAGCAATGGCGCCGGAGAAAGTCGCCCGCCCGAACTGGGCCGACTGCGGGCCACGCAAGACCTCGACCCGCTCCACGGCCTCGGTAATGGCTGTGGAGATGCTGCTGGCGACGAAGACACCGTCAATGAAATAGGACGCGTTGGGTTCGCCCTGAATTGACGACGCCGCCATGCCGCGAATGGTCGGCCGGTCGTTGGTGCGGCCGACCTGCTTCTGGGTGCTGAAGTTCGGCGTAAACAGCGCCACATCGTAATTGTTGGTAATGCCCCGCGACTCGATCTGCTCGCTGGTCAGGGCGGTGATGGAGAGCGGCACTTCCTGCAAACTTTCCTCACGTTTGCGGGCGGTCACGATGATGTCATCGATCACCATTTGCTGGGCCGACACGGGCGTCGCCAGGGTGATGGCGACAAGCGCACACGATGCCGCTGCTCGCGGCAATGCGACCTGAAACATGCTGGTTGTTCTCCCCTCTCTACCCCCGGGCCGGAACACCCCCCGTGTCGCCGGTCCCCGCTGTCCGTCGCTGAAAATGAGTCGTCGCAGCGATATTAAGTCACTTGACTTATTTTTTCATCCTACCCTGAAGCCTGGACTGCCATTTGCCGAGAATGCATCGATAGCTTTTCCCTCTGCATTCGCCCGACTCAGTCAGCAGCGTCAGTAATGGTCGGCTGGAATCTGCCCGTTTTCACGCGCCAACACTGGACTGCCATCATGGCAATGGCAATTCCCATACCGGCGAGCAGCACATAGCGGTTATAAGCCGGCAGCACCCCGTTCTGGGTAAAACGCAGCCCCCAGGCAGCCACCACAATCCAGCCCGCCGGCGGCGCAAACGAGCAAAAACCGGCGGCCACGGCCAGGCCGCAAGAGATCAGCAGTCCCAGGGGGATCAGCAGGCTGAGCGGCCCCGCCTCTGCTCCGGCCATCGGCGACGGGTCCGCAGACAAGGTGGCCATCGTTAAGGTGATAAACAGCACGAGTAAGGCCGGGATGGCCGGCTGAGGGCGACAGTTGGCGACAAGGGTCTCCGCCAGACCCACGGGTGGGCGCACCCCGCCTGGTTCGGCAGTTTCCGTCCGGGTGCTGTCGCTCATTCGCCCTCCCCTGATGCCCGGATAACAACACGAAGCGCCCGGCGCCTCAAGTCAGCAGGCTGACTGCCGCTTGGCCGGTCGGCAAACACCAGCCAAATGCCATTCGCCAAAAACCCTTGGCGACGGGTAGGCTAGCGGCCTGCCAGCCCCTCAGCCGTTGAGAATATCCTTTGACTGAAAAGATGGACCCCTACGCAGGGCGCTTCCTGGTGGCGATCGCCATATCCCTGTTTGCCGTCAGCCAGGCCATGCCCGTGCTGGTGGTCAGCCCGTTAATCAGGCAGGTCGGCATCACCGAAATGGAGTTTGGCGTGACCTTCAGTGTGGCCAGTATCCTGCTGATTTTTGCTGCGCCTTTCTGGGGCAAACGCAGCGATCGATATGGCCGTCGACCCCTTGTGCTGCTGGGCCTGGGTGGGGCGGCCGTGGGCACCCTGGCTATTGCCCTGACCCTGGAATCAGGGCTTCGCGGCTATCTCAGCGGCATGGGCCTGCTGGTTGCCCTGGGTTTTGCCCGCTTTGCCTATGCCGGTCTGGCCTCAGCCATTTACCCGTCCAGCTCCGCCTACATGGCAGATGTGACCACCCGCGAACAACGGGCCCAGGGCATGGCCCTGCTGGGTGCGGCTAATGGCATGGGCGCGGTGATTGGCCCGCTGCTGGTAGCGGCCCTGGCTTTCATTGGCGTGCTCTATCCCATGTATGCCGCAGCACTGCTGACACTCATCGCGGCAATCGTTGCGTATTTCAAGCTGCCGGAACCTGCGCAGCACAGCCATCAGAACAAGTCTGCGCCGATCCGGGCGACGGATTCCCGCCTGCGCCCTTACATGGTGACGTGGTGCTTGCTGTTTATGGTGTTCATGGCCATGCAGTTCGTCACCGCCTTTTTTGTGGCCGATCAACTGGGCATTGAGGATCCGGGCGACATCGCTCGATCTGTGGCCCTGGCACTGGTCGCCATGGCCATCGTCATCATGGTCATGCAGGGCGCAGTCTTGCAGTTCATCCGGGTCAGCCCGACGGTTCTTTACAAGTGGTGCTCGCCTTTATTCATGCTTGCCTTGATCGTCATGGCCTATAGCACCAGCCTGTTCCAGCTGGCATTGAGCTTTGCCATCGTGGGACTGGCCTTCAGTTGCGCGGCGCCCGGCATCAACGGCAGCGCCAGCCTGAGTGTGGAGCCTCACGAGCAGGGCGCCGCCGCAGGCTTCCTGGCGGCAGCCAATACCCTTGGCGCCATACTTGGGCCGGTAGTCGGCACGTCCCTATATACCTTAGGCCCGAAAGTACCCTTGCTCAGCTGCGCCGCCCTGATGGCCGGTGTTTCGCTATTCGCGCTCACAGTAAAGCCGGTCAAGACCTGAAGCGGAGCGCAGCTGTTTATTGTGCGGTCCGAAAGGACCCTGAGTTTTGTTCAAGCCCCTTTCCATGGTCTGATTCGGGCCTTTAAAAGCACCGCGGAATCCCCTCATGCAAGAACCAGCAACAGCCGCCGAGCAAAACGGCCCCACCTGGCCGAAACCGGCCGTAGCCTGGTTCGGTGTGGGCGTCCTGGTGCTGGCCTTTATATTTTCGATCGCTGACCGGATCATCATCAGTCTGCTGGTGGACCCCATCAAGGCGGATCTGGATCTCACCGATACAGACATGGGTTTCATGATGGGGATCGCGTTTGCGATCTTCTATGCCCTGATGGGGCTGCCGATTGGGCGCCTGGCTGACAAATACAGCCGGCGCCTGATTATTGGCGTCGGTATTTTCCTGTGGAGCTTCATGACGGCCTTGTGCGGGCTGGCAAACAGCTTCATGCAACTATTTCTGGCACGCGTCGGTGTGGGCGTGGGCGAAGCCACCTTGTCGCCAGCCGCCTACTCCATGATCGCGGACTATTTCCCCAAGGATAAGCTCGGCCGAGCCTTGGGCGTCTATCAATCAGGCGCATTTTTTGGTGTTGGCCTGGCTTTCATATTTGGCGGCCTGGCAATTCAATTTGCCAAAGGTGCTGATGAGTTCGTGCTGCCGCTGGTCGGCGCACTGAAACCCTGGCAACTGGCCTTTGTCGTCGTCGGCCTGCCGGGCATTCTGGTCGCGGGCCTGATGTTTTTTGTACTTGAGCCGGCGCGGCAGGGCATCAAGTCCGCAGCAGAAAATGAAATCAGCCTGGGCCAGACATTTCGCTTCGCGTTTCAGCGCTGGCGGGTGTTTATCGCCCACTACACGGGCTTCGCGCTGCTGGCCCTGCCCATGACCACCCTGGCCACCTGGGTGCCGCCTTACTTTATGCGGGTGGTGGGTTTGTCACCACCGGAAACGGGTTTGAAGCTTGGCCTGATCGTGCTGATTGCCTCGCCCCTGGGGGTCATCGGCGGCGGGGCTTTTTCAGACTACCTGTTCAAGCGCGGTTACCAGGATGCGCCGCTGCGCGTCGCCATTATGGCCGCGATATTCATGGTGCCCGTCAGCCTGGTGGCGACAAGCCTGTCAGATCCCACCATGGCTCTAGCCGTCATCATTCCCTTCGCCTTCGGTGCCAGCATTTCCATGGGCCTGGCACCGGCCGCGCTACAACTGGTTACGCCTAATCGCTTAAGGGCGCAGATCGGCGCCGCATGGATGCTATTTCTGAACCTGATTACAGCCAGCATCGGGCCCTGGGCGGTAGGCTGGATCAGTGATTCTGTATTTGGTGACCCACTGCGCGTCGGCGATTCCATCACCATCGTCAACGTGAGCTCGGTGGCCCTTGGTGGGCTGATCCTGCTAGCCACCCTCAAGCC
The DNA here is from genome assembly GCA_937921935.1 of uncultured Gammaproteobacteria bacterium. Taxonomy (GTDB): domain Bacteria; phylum Pseudomonadota; class Gammaproteobacteria; order Steroidobacterales; genus J054. Next base: position 7,069 of record CAKZWQ010000079.1, read on the forward strand.
CTTTCGCCGGGCAGTAGAAAAACAGAATATCGACTAAGCGCAATAGCGCAGCAGCAGGTCAGTTTCTGGCCTGGCTGCCGTCCAGGGCCTTGATGTGAACCGCGATCGCTGAAAGCTCAGCGGCTTGCATCCAGGCGAAGCCCGGCATGGGCCGGCCAGAGATGCTGGCCGGGTCATTGGGCAGGCGGCCAATCTTGAGGAATTCCGCCAAATCGGCTTCGGGCTGCGACTGTACGAAGCTTGAATCGACCAGACTGACACCCAGCCCCGGCACGCCGCTGCCGTCAGGCCCGTGGCAAAGCAAGCAATAGGTATTAAAAAGTGCCGCCGCAGAGACAGCCTCAGACGCGTCCGGCAAGCCGTCCGTGATATCGCCTGCGGTCACAGAGAAAGTCACCAGGCAAATAACCACACCTGCAGCGAACCTCCTGATGCAGGCAGGTAGCTGCAGGTTCAGGCCGTCATCCTGAACCGGACTCCGGCCGCTCATCAGTGCTCGTCTACAAGGGAAATCGTGCCTGACTGCCACTCGTAGTCAGCCAGCACAAAGTCTTTCAGTGCCACGGTAATACGCGAGTAAATACTGTCACCGGCTGCTTTGGCCACCTGGTCCGCGAAACCCGGCACCCAGCGCACAAGATGACGCTCGGCGAAATCAAGCTGTGCAAACTGGTAGGGCTCCGGCTCTTCCTCCGTCGCCGCCTCGCCATAGCAAAGGAAGTGCATGAACTCGAGTTCCACCGACAGGTGATCCGGGGCCCAGGCGAAACGCTCGGCTAGCGCGTAACCGAAAAAGTCATAGAAGCGCACCAGGTCTTCACGCGTACCGGCGCGCTGGCCGGTCTGCAGGTCTTCGCGAATCGGTACCGGCGGGCCGTCGCTGCCCACCTCGAAGAGGCTGCTGTACTGGCGCTTCAGGACATCCAGTTCAGTGTTGACGAACTCGGTCACCAGTGTATCCAGTACCCCGGCTTGCGGTAGCGCATTCCAGGCGCCGAGCTTTTCGCGCAAGCCGGGCCGAGGGTCCAGGTCATGGGGCGATGCGGTGAGCTCTGACCACGCTGCATAACACGCACAGCGACCCGGCGCGGTGGCATCCACATCGCGACTGTGTACTTTGCGCCCAGGCTGCGGGTTAGCGGATTCGGGATCTGCGCTCACGCTTGCGGCACCATTCGTTCTTCAGGCTGAATAATCATCTGGCGGGGAACTCTGTTACCGGCATCTCTATTTATAGAGAGCCACATGGTCTTCGACAAACTGCTTGAGGGAGATAGGCTCGCGGCCGATCAGTTCCTTAAAGGTACTGGTGGTGTGGTCCAGGCCCATCTCGGCTATTTCCCGGAACAGTTCACACACAGCATTCAGGTGCCATGGCTGCAGGATGCCCGTCATCTTCTCGCGAAACTGTTCCATTGGCAGAGGGACGTACTCAACCTTCTCGCCCAATACTTCCGAAAACCGGTCCGCTGCATCGAAAAATGTCAGTACTTCCGGGCCGGTAATTTCATAACTCTTGCCCACATGACCACTGCCCGTCAAAACCTCGGCGCAAACCGCGCCAATATCACGCGCATCCGCCATGCCCGTGGTGCCATTCCCCATAGGCAGGAAAAACTTGCGCTTTTCCTTGATGCTGCCGGCGCTACCGAGCAGGTTCTGCATGAAGAAGTTTGGCTTGATGATGGTCCAGTCCAGACCCGACGCACGGATATGCTCCTCCGACGCCCAGTGGGCCTGGGGGATCGGCGTTTCAGCATCTGCGACAGCCTCCATCGAAGACATCTTGACCAGATGCTTGACACCGGCCGCAACCGCCAGGTCAGTAAATTGCTTCTCCCACGCCTCCTGATGCTCACCGTTCGGCAATAGCAGAAATGCTTTATCGACACCGTCCATTGCCTGCCTGACGGTATCCGCATCGGCGATATCACCGACTACAAGCTCCACGCCGGCGGCTTTCAAATCCGCTGCCTTGGCTTCGTCCCGGACCAGGGCCCTCAGACTGGCGCCCTTGGCGACCAACTGCCTGGCCGTCTCTCCGCCGATCTTGCCCGTTACGCCCGTCAGTAAAATCATCCGTTGTTCTCCGCTATATCGGTCGCCTGCCAAGCCGGCAAGTCATCAATTAAGGGGCCGGGATTATAGAGGCTGGTCTGACCGAAGACCATCTGGACCCCCGGCAGTCAGGCAACGAGCCTGCAAGACGGGCAAAAGCCGGCAGATGCCTGGCATCGCGCCTGACCAAGACCGCCCCTGCCCCGTGGAAAGTACTGATTTCCAACAGTTTGCCGGTCGCACTATGCTGGCAGAAGTCAGTATCGGACTGTGCGGGTGATACCCACAAGGTGTGGAGGATTCGATTCACCCAATCAGCTTCAGTTTCAGCGGGGCACCGTGATGAAGCAGATTGCAATATACGGCAAAGGTGGCATTGGTAAGAGCACCGTCTCTTCTCACCTTTCCTATGCGATTGCCAATCGCGGCTGTCGTGTGCTGCAGGTGGGCTGCGATCCCAAGTCCGACAGCACCCATAATCTGGTCACCGGCTACCTCAAACCGATCCTGAACGTACTGGCCGAGAATGACTTCGATTACGAGGCCATCAGCATGGACGACATCGTCCACAAGTCGCCGCTCCCATTCCAGAATGGCGGTTCAGTTTACTGCGCCGAGGCCGGCGGGCCGGAACCGGGTGTCGGCTGTGGCGGTAAGGGTGTGATCGAAGCGATCAATACGCTTAAACGGCTGCATGTGTTTAAAACCCTGCAACCCGATATCGTCATTTACGACATCCTCGGTGATGTGGTGTGCGGCGGTTTCTCGCAGCCGATCCGCGATGGCTACGCAGAAGAAACTTTCCTCGTGACCAGCGGCGAACTCGAAGCCCTGTACCAGGCCGACAATGTCATGAGCGCCATCCGACGGTTCGCGAGCCGCTCCGGGGCGAAGCTCGGCGGGCTCATTGTGAACCTGCGCGGGCTCAAGAACGAAGAGCAGATCGTGCATGATTTTGCTGCCAAGACCGGCACCCAGGTAGTCGCCATGCTGCCGTTCAGTCAGCTTGTTAAAGAGTGCGGCGGACAAGCCAAAACAGTTTTCGAAGAACACGCTGATTCACCGGAGGCCGGGCTTTACAGTCAGCTGGCGGAAATCGTGATGACGAGCAGCAATCAACTGTGCACGCCGGAGACCATGACCTTCGAAGAATTGTACGAATGGTGGGGAGAATACGTAGCCTAAGGCGGGGTGAGTGCTATGCGACAGTTCGCGGTATATGGGAAGGGCGGTATCGGCAAGTCGATGGTGTCCTCGCACATCAGTTTCGCGCTGGCCAGCAAGGGGCTGCGCATTCTGCATATGGGCTGCGACCCGAAACATGACAGCACACGACTGGTGCTGGAGGGCAAAATGCCGCGCCCTATCCTGGATATTCTGCGCGCCAATAATTTCCGCACGGACTCCCTCACACTGGCCGACCTGGTCTTCCCAAGCCCCCTGAGTGAGACCGTAGCCGGCACAATTTTCGGCGCCGAGGCCGGCGGGCCCGAACCCGGCTCAGGCTGTGCCGGCAAGGGCGTCACCGAGGCAATTCGTACTCTGGTCGATCTCAAAGCTGCAGAAGAGCTACAACTCGACGCGGTGCTCTACGACGTCCTGGGAGACGTTGTCTGCGGCGGATTCTCGATGCCTATCAAACGGGGCCACGCGAAAGAAATCTACATAGTCACCAGCGGTGAACTGCAAGCGCTGTTTGCCGCCAGCAACATATCGAAAGCTATTGCGCGCTTCGCCGAACGTTCAGGCGCACGACTCGGCGGCCTGGTCGGGAATCTGCGCAACATGGAAAACGAGCGGGAGTTGCTGAATCGCTTTGCCGAGCAACTCGGCACCCAGATCATCGGATTTGTCCCCTACAGCGAGAAGATCAAGGCCGCGTCTGGAAAGGGCCAGACACTGTTCCAGTATGCCCCGGACACGCCGGAATGCGACGCGATGCGGAAACTTGCCGATAACATCTATAACAACGAGTTCATGGCCATACCCAAGGCCATGAGCTTCGACGAACTGCACCACTGGTGGCAAGCCAACAAGGCCCTGGCCGCCTGACAGGAGAACGCAGATGCCGATCAAAAACTATGAGCACGGTTGTTCAACGACGCAGGCCCTCGCCACCCTTGGCAAGGTCGAGGGCGTGATCCCGCTGTTGCACGGCCCGCAGACCTGCGTGTTTCAAAACCAGATATCCACTCTCTACTGCCGGCCGGCCAACCTGATCACGGCCGGCACACTGGTCAGTAAAAGCGAAGTGATCTTCGGAGGCGATGAAAGCCTCAAGCAGCAAATCCGGAACGTCTACGAAAAGTATAAGCCGCGCGTCATTGTGATTATCAACACCTGCATTCCTCAGTTGAATGGCGACGATGTTGAAGGTGTGATCATTGAGATGGAACGCGAGCTGCCGGGCTTGCGGCTCAGCACGCTGAATACTGGCTTCAATTATACAGACGCGATGCTGCGCGGTTCCGATGCCTCTTGGGTCGCGATTCTGGAGACCTTGCAGAAGTCCGCGACAGACGAGGGTTCGGTCGGGCTGATCGGACGCTCTGGTCAGGATGCCGACAACATGGGTGCGATTGACACGCTGCTGAGAAAGGCGGGGTTGAAGACGCACCTTTTTCCGGCCACTCACATCGACGAGATGGCGCAGATTACCAGCGCCGAACACATTTACCCGCTGCATCTGGGGACTTACGAAACGAGCCGTTACCTGACGGAAGAGTTTGACCGCGACGTAGAATTCATTGAGATTCCGTCGAGCGTCGCGGGTACATCACGTTTCCTGCGCGCTGTGGCTGACCGCGAAGGCTGCCAGGCCCTGCATGACCTGGTTGATCAGGAAGAGGCCCGGGTGATGCCCGAACTGGCCAAAATAAAGGCGCAGTTCGCGAAGGACAAGGTCCGCATGTTGCTGGTCTCAGGGCCGGCCAACGAGATGTCCATGGGCAAGATCGTCGCGGAGTTCGGCGCCGAAGTCTACGTCGTGCCCTCTATGAAGGACAGGTTCTACAAACAGGAACGCGCAATCATGGAGGAACGCTATGGCGTGAACTTCATCGACCAGGATTTCGATACGCTTGAGGAACTGATCGACGAAATTCAGCCGACAGTCGTCGCGAACGAGTTTCAGGCCCAACCGGAGACCTCCGCGCACCTCATCCCATCGTTCTGCATTTTCTTCTACCTCGCGGATTATGGTTACGACTACGCGCTGAACTTCGGCCACAATTTCGCCAATATGACGGGTCCGGCCGTCTGGCAGCACTGGCGCAATCTGAATCAACGATTTGGTCGTCTTAGTCAGGAGGCACACTGATATGGCAGCCGATCCGCACGATATACCACCGCAACAGTTCAAATTACAGGAATTGCACACGCCCTCATCTTTCGAGGGCGTACTGTGGACGCTGATGGGAATAGAAGACGCCCGCACGATTCTGCATTCAGCGCCGGGTTACTACTTCAATGTGCATAACAACACACTGCAGAACGACTGGCCGGTCGAGCTGTACACATCGCGGCTGCAGTTCTCATCGGTCATGCGCGGCGGGGAAGAGCAGCTCGAGCATGCAATCAACACGGTGATCAAGCAACGCCCGGCGGCCTTGTTCGTCGTAACGGCCCCGGTCACCGAGGTCAACCAGGATGATACCGAGGGCGTGTGCGAACGTATCAATTATCCGAACAGCCTGGTGGTACGCCCCGCGATTGGCCAGACCTGCAACGAAGGTCGCGAGGCGGCTTTCCGGGAACTGATCAAGCTGATGGATCCCGCCGCGGAGAAACGCCCCCTGTCGGTCAACCTTATCGGGCCAACGCTATCGATGTTCAATTGGCGCGCCGATGTATACGAACTGCGGCGCATGCTGCGCGAGATCGGCATCGAGGTGAATTCCGTGTTGTCGGCCGGCGCCAGCTTTGCTGAAATAAAGCGGGCCCCGGCGGCGGAGCTCAACCTGTGCATGTACCCCTACGATTTCGGCGCCGATACAGCGCAGACCATGGAAGAGCGCTTCGGCATTCCCTTCCAGGCTGACATCGTACCCATTGGCTTCGAAAACTCCCTGGCGTGGCTGGAGCAGGTTGCCGGACACTTCGGGCTCGACATCAGCGACTATCTTGCCAATTGCATTGCCAACGCGACTCACTTCATCCGTTCGAACCTCGTGTTCAGTGCCAGTTTCGAACTTAGCACGGTGCTGTCTTTCGAAAACCACAACACCTACGGGCTCGGGATCGCCGAGTTTTTCAAGAAAGAGGTTGGTATCAAGGTGCCGCTGGTGTGCCTGAGCAATGAACGGGCGGCTGAACGGGTGGCTGCGAGCTGTGAGGAGGTCCTGGTGTCACCCACGCTGGACACCAAAAAAGAAAAATTCGTCGAATACGGTCCGAACCTGATTTTCGGTAACTTCTACGACCAGAAAATGGCCTCGGAAGAAGGCATTATGAACTTCGTCGTGGCTGACATCCCGACCGCCGGCTTCCTGGCTTCCGAGAACTGCCCGTTCATGGGCTTGATGGGCGCCAAGTACCTGGTCCAGACCGCCGTCAACGAGACTGTCACGAAACTGTTGATCGATACGAAGGGCGATGTAGCCGGGGAACTTTCAACCGGCAGCCGCGACTGGGATGTACAGGCGGAGGAGGCATTGCAGAAAGTGTCCCACGCCGTGCCTTATTTCGTGCGCACCTTCGCGGTCAAGAAGATGCACGAAGTTTCCGAGAAAATGGCCCGGGAACGCGGCACCGGTGTCACCGTGGACATCGTGCGCGAGGCTGCCGAAGAGTTCACGCCGGCACGGTTCAAGGCGAAGTTTGCTGCCATCTTCGACTCGGCCGAACTGGCAGCTTCCGATCGCGAATAAATCAGCCCCCCCGGGCGGCTACGCTGAAAGGGAGAGCGCTCCCAGATAAGGACTTTCATCACCGAGCTCGAACTGCATCGAAAGGCTGCCCGTTGAACCGGTCACTTCGAGTTCATACTGTCCGCTGTTGGGCTCGAGCCTGTCGATTTTGAATTCGCCAAAGGTGTCCGTCGTCGAGCGTGCGATTTCGCTGCCATTTTGCTTCAGTACAACCTCTGCCCCTTCAACACAGTCTTCAACGCCCTCGATAGTGGCCACCACGGACCCGCTCACAAAGCACTGATTCATCAGATACATATTCTTGTAATAGATGCGGGGCTTGGTACCCAGTTCCGGCTGCAAGACTTCCAGCCCCTCTTCCGCGGCGATGCGCTGCATTTCCTGATCTTCGACCTTGACTGACCTGAACACGTCGGTCGGGCAGCATTGCTCCGCCCGGGTCCGGCTCCAGCCCTCGTCCAGCAAGTGAGCATCAAATATCCAGGCCTGCGGGATCTGCTTTTCCTCGTTCCAGGAAACGGCTCCGTAGGGGCAGGCCTCGACGATTTCCTTCTGACCCTTGGACTTGACCGGGTCGATAATGACAATGCCATCCTCGCGCTTTCTGATCGCCCCGTTTTTGGCCACCTTCATGCAGGGTGCATCGTCGCAGTGGTTGCACATCACCGGCATGAAGTGGGCATCTACAATAGGATAGCTGCCGCGCTCGTGGCGCTCGATCTCCAGCCAGTTGTGCCCCATGGCAGGCTGCTCGGCCGCATAACCCGGAAATTCATTCCCCGTGTGCTCATCCTTCACGGCGAGGAAACAAGCGCGGCAGTTATTGCAGGGCTCGATATCGACAATCATGTTCCATTTCGCCGCCATCATGCAGCCTCCTCAGGTTGCGCCGGCTGTGCCGGCCGCCAGGTGTCGACACCCGTCCACTTCTCGACTTCGATCAGCGTTGTGTTGGGGCGGATACCGTGACTCTTCTTGGTGATCGCCTTGCTGGGATTCAGGACGTTCACGCAACCACCCAGATCCGTTGACTTGCCGGGCTCGCCGGCCGGCCGGTACTCGGCTGACGCCGTCGGCGCACTGATCACGCCGGGACGCAGGCGATCGGTCACCTGGGCGGCGCAGACCACCGAGCCACGGTCGTTCCAGAGCCGAATCAGATCATCATCCTGGATACCACGTGCCGCGGCGTCTTCGCGGCTGAGGCGCGCGGTCAGGTAGTAGTGTTCGCCGACTTTGACGCGGTGCTCGCGGATGTCACGCAGGAAGCAACCCTCATCGTCCCCCATCAGATGGAAAGGGTAGCGCGAGTGTGGAGTCAGCAGCTGCAGCGAATATTTCGCTGCGATTTCCGGCTCGTTGTCCGCGTTCTCATAAGTCCGGAGGTACTTGTTAACCGGCGGACGCTCGGGATCGTCAAAGCGCTTAAGGGTCGTCGGCACAAACTCGTATTTGCCGGAAGGCGTCTGCAGACCTTCTGCATAATTCTCGACGTAATCTGACGGCAGCGGATAAGGCTCCGGTACGTCTTTCTTACGGCCTTCGTAGAACCAGCGAAGCCCCGTCGGTGCACGCGACCCCTCAGGCTCGGGCGGCACAACGTAATAGCCTTTCTTGAGGAACTTGCGCCACGACATATTCTTGGCTGCATCCGAAGACTCATAGGCGCGCTTGGCCCATTCCAGCTCGGAATTGCCGCCTTCGGAGTACACAGCACCCAGATCCAGCTTCTCGGCGATAGCCAGAAAAATGTCGTAGTCCGACTTGGACTCGCCGAGGGGCTCGATGCATTTGTGCTGTAGCGAGATCACGCGGTGATTGTTCATCGAGTACATGTGATGCACGTAGCCCGGCCCCACGTTGTACCACTCGCCAAGGTCCCAGCGCTCGAACACCGTGCAGGCCGGCAAAATCACATCAGCGAATCGGGTCTCGCCTTCCATCCAGACAGACTGATTGACGACGAACTTCAGGTTGTCGTGCTGGTACATCTGGATCCAACGGTTCGAGTCCACCTGGGTACCCAGCGAGGAACTGCCGTACTTGTAGATCATCTGCACCGGCACGTGCCCCGGCGACGGGTAGCCGATCGGGAAGAATTGCCCCACCACCGAGTCCACGGCGGTGACGTAACCCAGCTTCGGCTGGCCCATGATGGCTTCCGGCAGCCACATGCGCGGAATCACCTGCTTGACCGAGCTCATGGTCACGATATGCGGCATCCGCTGGTAGTTATTAGTCGAGTTGGCGCTGTAAGCCAGGTCGCCTGACATACTGCCCTCGGCGTAGCCGGGGAAGTAGAAGTTCATGTCTACCGGCGCACCAAACTGCAGGTTGCCGAAGTTGGAGCCCGGCTTACCCATGCCCTGCATGGCGCCGAGGATGGTCATCATCCGCGCCCACTGAGCACCCGTCGGGCCGCGGCAGGCGCCACCCAGGCCACAGCCCCAGCCGCCGGCACCCAGATAAGTCTTCTTGCTGGCCCATTCTCGCGCCAGCGCCCGCACGTCGCGTGCCGGCACGCCGGTTTCTTGTTCCTGCCACTCCGGTGTCTTCGGAATACCGTCGTCTTCACCGAGAACATGTGCCTTCCACTCACCGAATCCCGTGGTGCGCTTTTCTACAAACTCCTTGTCGTAGGTGCCCTCGGTGATCCAGACATAGGTCAAGGCCTGGGCAAAGGCCGTGTCGGTACCCGGCTTCGGCGAGATCCACTTGCCGCCCAGGTGTGCGGCGGTGTGATTCAGGAACGGATCAATGTGCACCATCTTGATGCCGAGTTCCTTGGCCCACCGGCGGCGCTGCGTGCCTTCGAAACCGTAGGTTGCATCCGGGTCGCTAGACCAGAACACCATCATCTCGGCTTCTTTCAAACAATCCTCCACCGTCCCGTAAGGCTCGGCGGCGCCCAGGCGCATGCTGTTCCCCCAGTGATGCTGCGCACCCCAGAACCAGCCTTCCCAGCTATCGGGGCTGTGCATCAGTTTGGTGACACCCACCAGGTTCCAGAAGCGGTTGAAGGCACTCAGGTAGTGCCCGAGATTCCCCCACTGGTGATGAGAGCCGTTGGCTACCGCGATTGCCCCGGGGCCGGCGGCTTTGCAGCGCTTGATTTCCTTGCTGACGATATCCAGCGCTTCGTCCCAGCTGATTTCGACGAACTCAGATTTGCCGCGATTCTGAATGTTCCGATCGCCGTCCGGATCGAAGTCGACGCGCTTCATTGGTTTCAGAATTCGACTCTTTGAATACACCATCGACTTCTGGCACTGGCCGTGAGCCGCCAGGGTCGTCTTGCGCGGTGGCTTGAATTGCCTGCCGCGCGCCTGGATCGTATAGGAGCCCGCGTCATCGTCGTCCAGATCCATCGGTGTAGTGCGCAGAATCTTGCCGTCTTTCACGTAAACGAAGATCGGCCCACCGTTGGTGCCATTGGTATAGCGCGTGACACCGTTACCCATGTCGGTGCCGCTCGTCCAGGTATAGGACTCCATGCTCCCCAGCAGATGCATGAACCAAACGACGAGCTCATCGGGGCCCGACATGGTGAGTTTGAAGTTTTTGGCAGCGTCGATGCGCTCTAACTGGTCGAAGGGCGGCGTCAGGAAGCTCGCTGCGATCTTCGCGTTCTTGAAGAAGATGGTGAAATCCGGGTTTTCATGAATGCCGCTGCCGGAGGTAATCTTGCCGCGCCTGATTTGTACCCAGCGGCCCCTGGGCTTGTCTTTCAGTTGAAACTGCGCGATGCAATCACGTTCTTTCAGGCGTTCCGCAAACTTGGAGAAGACGGCCGCACAGACGCGCATGGACTGCGGGATTCCCCATAGGATGACCGATAGCTTCATTTCACTCTCCTGGACCTGGCGGGGTTTTATGCCTTTCGGCACACGCCTTTGAATCCTTTGTATTTCAACCGGATTGTCCTGCTACTGGATCAAGGACACCGCAGGCTCTAATCCTATGATTTCCGGCTTCTGAGGCCTTTAGCAAATATCAAGCTGCTGTTCCGCCAGCCAGGCCGGCCCCTGTTCCCGGGCCCTGCCAGACCAAGCTTGGTCGCTGCATCCGGCGACCGGATCGGCCAGGGACCACCCAGTTCCGGGCAGGCCTAAACAGGCTGAAACAGCTCCTGCAGCACGCCACTGCCCGGGTTGCGGACCACCATTGCGCGAGAATGGCCGCGGCCTGGCAGATCGATTTCCATCGGCGCCGAGAAGACTTCCGCGCCGACAGCAACACAGGCATCGGCCGCCGCGCCCAGATCAGCGACCTGGAAGGACTGCGCGAGATAGCCGATATTGGGCGGCGCGGCGTCGGGCACCAGGTTCGGGACCTCGTAATTCATTGGCGTTGCCAGGGCAATTTTGCCGTACTCATGATCACCCTGGACTATCACGCTCCGGGTCCGGCACTCCTGGGGCAGACACAGGGCACGGTTCGTCTCTGCCCCCTCAAGCACGGATTCAATGAACAAGGACATGTTCAGTGGTCCGTAATAGAAAGCCAGCGCTTTTTCCATGTCCAGTACGCCACAAGCCGTCGTGACGACCGACGTAAAGCCGGTTGGCGTCCGGCCATATTCTGAAATGAATTTGATGATATGCCCGATCACCGTTTTCGGATCATCCGAAAGCAATTGAATCAGGTTGATAACCACCCCGTCCGGACCGTCGAATGGCGCTTCCAGGGTCTCGCCCACTGCAGGACCGAAATTATTGTGCGCCGGCTCACTCCAGAAATTGAACCCTTGCGTCTTGAGCTTTTCGTAATCTCTCTGCATATCACTGGCATAGATATTTAGATTGAACAGCCCATTCGCGCGGCGAATTTCCGGCGGCCGGACCAGTTTTCTATCTGGCGCATCGAATTCCATCAGCTGAATGCGGCCGACAGGGTCGGCACCGTGCCCAAGAAATGCGCAGCGCGCTTGGGTGCCCGCGGGCACCTGCCAGTAACGCTCGAACTCAGGCCCCTGCCAGGTCCGCGTCTCGGCCACTTCAAGACCAAGAGTGCCGGCATAAAAATCCAGGGAGGCGTCGAGATTATCGGCGCCGATCACAACCGCACTGACCGGCACGCTGGCAGCGTTTTCATTGTTGTTCATTGAATAGACATTCCTGAGGCGCTGAATAGCGTTTTGTGTTGACCGGATTCTACAGAAAAAGGGCTTCCTCAAACCCCCGGAGCCACTCGCCACCTCGGCCGCCCAGGTCATGAGCATCTGCATTAGATGCGGTCAGCGCCGCCGGAAAACGAACGCCCGGGGGCCTCAGCCCAGCCCGGAAAATAGCCGTCAGCGGGCCCTGGCCGAGGGACGGTGATGTGGGCCCTCAGCAGACATAGGGCCGGGCAGATGCGGGGAAACCACCCAAATCTATCAAGGCTTGCCTCGCCCCCGAACTCCGGCTGGCTTACACTCCTCCGCCCACATGATCAGCTACGAAGAAGCCCTTAGCCGCATCGCGGAAGCCCTGGTCCCGGCGCCGCCGGGCTTGACCCCGACCGCCGACGCGCTGGGCCAGGTGACTGGCCAGGCGGTGCACAGCGGCATGGATGTGCCGGATTTCGACAACACCGCCATGGATGGCATTGCCGTCCGGGCTGCCGACATGGCCTCGGCGAGCGCCGATTCGCCCGTCGAAGTCCCGGTGACCGGGACAGTCGCTGCCGGGGAGCGGCCCGGCCTTGTCCTGGAACCGCAAACCGCAGTGGAAATCATGACGGGCGCTCCCCTGCCCGCCGGGACTGATGCCGTCATTCCCATAGAACGCATCACAATGACACAGGACAGGTCTGGCCAGCGCCGGGCAGCCACGACCGAAGCACCGAGCCCGGGAGCCAACGTGCGTCGCGCAGGCGAAGACTTTCATCGGGGTGACCTGCTGTTGCCCCCGGGCACCCAGCTAACACCAGAAGCCATCATGAACCTGTCGGCGGCTGGCGTTGACTCCGTGGATGTTCATCCCGTGCCGCGGGTGGCAGTGATTACCACGGGACGAGAACTGGCCAGGGTTGGCTCGCCTTCGGGCACCGGCATGATCCGGGACGCCAACGGACCCTACCTGGCTGCTGCGCTACCGATGATGGGCGCTCATCTGGCCGCTCAGACCAGTGCCAGCGACGAACTGCCCAGCATCGTGACGGCTGTTCAAGAAGCGATGGAACAGGCCCGCATCATTGTCACGACGGGCGGCGTCTCCGCCGGACGTTTTGACTGCGTGCCGGCTGCGGTGACAGAACTGGGCGGTGAAATCCTGTTCCACAAGGTTGCCATTCGGCCCGGCAAGCCCGCACTCTTCGCTCGTCTGCCCGGCAACCGCTGGTTATTTGGTTTGCCCGGCAACCCCGTCGCCGTGGCCGTGGGATTGCGTTTTTTCGTTGCTCCCGCGCTGCGGGCTCTGCGGGGCCTGGCGCCCGAGCAACTGCTGGCAGCCCGAACCACCCGGCCCATCGGCAAACGCGCGGGCCTGAGATTCTTCGGCAAAGCCAACGCTCAGTTGAGCGACAGCGGACAACTGCAGGTCAGCCTGCTACCGGGGCAGGAATCCTTTCGCATCCGGCCCTTGCTCAAAGCCAACTGCTGGGCCGTGGTGACCGAGGGACTGGAGCAAGTGCCGGCGGGGGACGTCATTCAGGTCGCGCCGCTATACCCCACCGGCTTTCTGCAGACCGTGCCTGACTAGGGAAGGTTTAGCGTGGAATGGTTCGACAGCATAAAAATCGTGCATGTCAGCGCTGTAATAATCACGGCGAGCTTCTTTATTTTGCGCGGCGTCTGGATGCTGCAAGGCTCGTCGCTGCTGCATAAACCCTTCGTTCGCGTAGCGCCCCATGTCAACGACACAGTGCTGTTCGGCAGTGCGCTGACGCTAGCCTGGCTGCTGGGCATCTCGCCAGCATCGGCGCCCTGGCTGGCGGCTAAGATTACCGGCCTGGTGGTGTATATCCTGCTGGGGCATATCGCCCTGCGCCGTGGCCCTACGCGACTTATTCGCGGCTTCGCCTTCGCCGGCGCACTGGCTACCCTGACTTACATCCTGGCCGTCGCGCGCTGCCGCGACCCGCTGGCCTGCCTGGGAAGCTGAACCGGGGCCGCCATTGCGGCAGCCCCGGCAACATCAGTCAAATCAAGGCTTGGGCGCCCAAACGCTGCACCAGCCTTTGGCGGCAACCAGCTTGCCCGGGAAAATCCCGCAGCCCCGCCATTCGGCGCCGTCCTCCCCCTGAATCTGGGCGCAGTTCGCGCAATCCTGACCGGCTTCGAA